>JBMNRP010000004.1:0-144147 GCA_050944685.1 Bilifractor sp. | reverse complement strand
TAAATAAACGTCTTCCACACATCTGTATTTTCTTTTACTGCAACATCATGCCGTTATCTGTGCTGCCTCAATTTTGTCATAGACTTCCTGCAGGTTATGAGAAGCCAGTTCTTTCTCAAACTCCTTCTGGATATCAGCAAGTGACTGATCCAGCGCTTTATGAATGTTCTTTCCGACCGGACACTGCGGATTCGGCTTCTCATGGAACCGGAACAGGTCTTCTTCGCTGTTCGTCTCGACAGCTTTGTAGATATCAAGAAAAGTAATCTCTGATAAAGGACGGGTAATCGTAATGCCGCCCGGTCCTCGTTTTACAAAGATAATTCCTGCCTCCTGCAGCTGCTGCATAATATTCCGGACAATCACAGGATTGCTGCCGATGCTTCCGGCAAGGAATGTACTTGTAATCTTCTGATCTTCTCCAAAGAATTTCGTTGCCGCGAGGATATGTACGGCTATCGTGAACTTGGTAGATATCTGCAATTCCGATCACCTCCCGATAATCTTTTTGAATCTCTTACTATTCTCTGATCCGAGCAATCTCTGATAGATCCTCAAGTCGCTGTCCTTAAACACATTGAAGATCACCTTCTTCATACAGCTTTCCGGATGTGCATCCAGCCACTTCTTTACAGCAGTAACTGCGATTTCCGCTGCTTTGTCCTGCGGGAACATGAAAACTCCCGTGGATATGCAGGGGAAGGCAATATTCTCACATCCGTTCTCTGCGGCAAGATCAAGACTGGCACGGTAGCACTCTGCCAGCTGATCCTTATGCTCCTGTGTCAGATACGGAGATACAATCGGGCCAACGACATGAATAATATATTTTGACGGCAGATTATAGGCCGAAGTAATCATCGGCACTGCTGTCGGCTGCTCGTAATCGGCGCCATAGATCTTCCGCTGTTTTTCCATATAATCATATCCCGCCATACGTGTTTCGAGGCCCGAATAACTTTGGATAATGTTGTCCGCGCAGGAGTGACAGAACTTCCAGCAACCGGTGAGCGATGAGTTGGCCGGATTAATGATCGCATCGCATTTCAGCGTTGTGATATCTCCCTGCCAGAGAGTCAGACGTGAATCGGAAGGAACCGACGGAAGCTTCAGAGCATCTGTAATTCCCTTTTCCCGTGCTCTCTCCTGAAGATATTCATCCTGTATCTTGATGAACTCTTCCGATGTCGGCTGCACCGGGCGGACATTGAAAAGCCCCCGGAGGAAATCCCGCTGCGCCTGTTCCTCTTCCGGAACCGGATACCGGGCAAATTCAGGCATCTCTTTTTGAAGTCCCCGGATCAGATAAATCCTTCTTTCTTCCTGTGTCATCGTTATTTTCTCCTTCATTGATCGCCCACACCCGATTTCATTCCGCACGCCGCCCGGCTGAATTCACAGCTTTCGATCTGGTCTTCTCGAAGCAGGCAGGTATGGCGCTCCCGCCGCACCAGTTTTTCAACGAATTCATTCGCAGGATGCTGAAGGATCCGTGTCGGCGTATCGTACTGCTGAATTTCCCCGTGGTCCATGATGAAGACCTTGTCAGCCAGTTTCAATGCTTCCCGGATATCATGCGTCACAAATAATATTGTAATATGCGTTTCCCTGTGGATCCGTTTGATCTCATCCTGAAGAGTGGAACGGGTAATCTCATCGACCGCGCCGAACGGTTCATCCATCAGAAGAATCTCCGGGGATGCAGCCAGAGCTCTCGCGATTCCGACTCTCTGCTGCTGACCACCTGACAGTTCACTGGGATAGCGCTCCTTCATAGACGGCTCAAGGCCCACGATCTTCATCCATTTATCCACTGCCTGCGACGTCCTTTTTTTATCTTTTTTATTCAGAAGATTCGGGACATAGGCGATGTTCTGCTCCACGGTCATATGCGGAAACAGAACACTGCCCTGTATCGCGTAGCCGATGGAACGGCGCAGCTGAACCGGATCGCGGTCCCGGATATTGGTTCCTTCTACGAGAATATCACCGGCAGTCGGAACGGTCAAAGCGTTGATCATCTTCAGCGTTGTCGTCTTTCCGCAGCCCGAAGAACCGAGCATGGTCACAAAATCACCCTTTTCAACAGAAAAATTCAGATCTTCAATAATCGTATTTTTTCCGTAGGCTTTCTTCACATGCCGAAACTCAATTGCATTTTCTTTCATTTCAACCACCCTGCCGTTTGTTTGACCCTGTCTGCCTGTCATCGACACAAAACCCCGGTCTCAGTCCGGAATGCGAACAACGGTTTTCCCAAAACTCCCCGGACTTTCCAGATACCTGTGTGCCTCCGCCACCTGATCCAGTCCGATAAAATTTCTGGCCGGGCTGATATCAATCCGGTACTCCTCAATTTCGACCGGATAAACCTGTTTATTCGGAAGCAGGACGTATTCCGCATAGCTCCCGTCAAAAGCCCTCCCCATTTCTCCCATTATGGAAATCACTTTCTGGCCGGGAGGCAGCCTTCTCTCATCCGATGATACGGCTATCGTTCCCGTACACTCAATTCCGAGAATTCTCGGGAAATGAACGCCGGGAGATAATCCCTTTCTGGTAAAAATCTCTGAAACGACCGCTTTCATTTTTTTCTTCATGAACAACTTACCACCTCATCCGAGTTTCCTGCACCTATTTTCCGTCAGAGCAGACCGCGTTCCTTAAGGAACTCTTCCGCCACGTCGCGCGGTTCCTTCTCTTCCACTTCTACTTCATAATTCATTCGGACCATATCCTCATTCTGGATCTGTCCGGTCAGTTTGTCGAAAACATCCTGAAGTTCCGGAAAATTTTCCAGCACTTCGTTTCTTACAACATTGCCGCAGAGATAGGACGGGAAGAAATCCTGATCATCGGTGAGTACCACGGCATCCGCAGTGGACAGCTGACCGTCAGTCGTAAAGACTACCATGACATCGATCTGCTTCTCTTCCAATGCCTGATACTTCAGACCGATATCCAGATCCATCGTCTTGCCAAACCGGAAACCATATGTATTACATAACGCATCGTATCCGTCTTCTCTTTCGTAGAAATCATATTCCGCACCGAAAGTCAGGCCAGATGCGATGTCTTTGAGATCCGAATACGTCTCAATACCATACTGCTCCGCAATCTCTTTGCGGACAGCCAGCCCATACGTATTTTCAAAACCGTACAGGCAAGTCCATGTCATACCCATATCTTCATACTCGGACTGCAGTTCCTCAAACTGGTCTTCCGTATAGACACTGTCTTTCTTTAATACAGTATTCCATGCCGTTCCCGTATATTCCGGATACAGGTCAAACTCCCCGCTTTCCATTGCCGGCTCAATATTGGAAGTTCCGCCTCCGACACCCTGCGTCAGTTTTACATTGAGGCCGGTATCCTTCTCGATCAGAATATCCAGCATCTCACCGAGAACATATTGTTCCGTCATCGGTTTGGTGGCGATTTGAATCGTTCGGCTGTTTCTGTTCTGCGAGACAACGGCTGTCAGGATCAGACAGCCGGCCAGGACAAGAGCCACAATCCCGGCAATCTTATTCTGACGTTTTGCTTTTCTGGAATGCTTCTGCATTCTCTTTTCCACGATGCCGAGGATCAGATCGGCAATCAGGGCAAGTGCTGCTGTTAACAGGCTGCCTGCGACCGTCATGGCCGTATTGTTCGTGGTAATGCCCCGGTAGATGGCAACCCCTAAACCGCCGGCTCCGATAAAGGATGCGATACCGGCCAGAGCAATCGTCATCGTCACCATATTCCGGATACCGGACATGATAACCGGCATAGCCAGCGGCAGCTTTACTTTGAACAGGATCTGCCTTCGGGTGCTTCCCATGCCTTTGGCTGCCTCCACGATCGCGGGATCAACATTGGTCAGGCCGGTATGTACCGATCGTACCATCGGAAGAAGCGCATAGATTGTCAGGGCAATGACAGCGGTCGCGTTGCCGACTCCGGAAAAAGGGATCAGGAAACCCAACATGGAAATGGACGGGATGGTATAAATGAAGTTGATGACACCAAGCGTCCATTTAGCAGATTTCTGATACTCGCTGATCAGAATACCGACGACACTCCCAAATACGATCGCGATTGCAATCGCCAGAAAGGAAATTTCCAGATGCTCCACCAGAAGATTCCCAAAGAAATCCCATCGCGATACCAGAAGTTCAAAGATTTCTTTAAACATCGATTCATTCCTCTCGTCTCACGATAGCCTCAACGGGACAATTTTCAAAGCATAATCCGCAGTGGAGGCAGCTGTCCTGCCGGATGGTAAACGGTGTTCCTTCATCAATACTCTGCTGCGGACAGTTTGACTGACAGGTCCCGCAGCCGATGCAGCCGTCTGTGATAAAGAAGCCTTTTTCGGATCGCCTGCTTTCCCCGAAACTGAAGCTTTCTCTGTGGATCGGGCTTGTACCGAGGTCGAAAAATTCGAGGTTCCCGGATTCAACCGCAAACGGATCAAGGATATATCTTGATTCGCCCGGATAGACATCATTCATCGATGGATTTTCATCGAAGATGCGGTCGATCCACTTCTTCTGATCTTCCAGTTTCTTCACGGCACCGGTCAGCCGGATCATCTGCCAGTTTTTGTTCAGGCCGCTGATCGCCACATGCGGATTGGATGTCAGCTGGCGGTAGAAATCCTTTCCTCTTCCGGTACAGAAGACCAGACGGTTCTCTTCCACGATCATGACATCGATGATCCGGTTGTGCGGCATGCCGTTTTCATCCACGGTGGCAAATGAGACATCCCTGATCTCTCTGAGCATCTGTAAACAATCCTGTGCGTTCATGATTTTCCTCCTGAATATACTTCTTTTCAATTCCTCTGAGAAACTATTTCCGCTTCCGAATGCAGAACGTCGGCAATATCCCGCTCAATACATAATGAGCGATGACAGACGATACATTTGCCGCACTCCTCTATGTCACTACATTTCAAGACTGTTCTCATTCAACAGAAAGTCAAAAACAGACATAATCGTAATTCCCTGTTCATTTCTCCAAAGAGGTGAATTCGTACCGGTTATGATAATCTTCTTGAACGAATCCGGAATATGAACCAGCGATTCCTGTTCCTGGTCCAGCTTTTCCTGATCCGAAACTGCAAATGCTGACTGCAGATAATAACGTTTACTGCCCTGATTAGCGACAAAGTCGACCTCAAGTCTTTTTCTGACTTTTGAATCGTTCTCCATCACGCGAATAGGGACTACTCCGACGTCAACAGAATACCCGCGATAGCGAAGCTCATTGTAAATTACATTTTCCATCAGATGCGTTTCCTCAAACTGGCGGAATCCAAGAAGCGCATTTCGGAGTCCTGTATCCGCATAATAATATTTCATCGGTGTGGAGATATATTTTCTTCCTTTGACATCGTATTGTTCCGCTCTGGATATCAGACCGGCGTCCTGAAGGTAGGTGAGATATTCTGCGACCGTGGGTGCAGAAATTCCTTTCGTGCCGCTGCTGCTGAAGGTATCAGAAATTTTTTTAGGGTTGGTCAGTGATCCAACAGATGACGCAATCACCTTCATCAGCGTTTCCATCCCTGTCAGATTTTTTACGCCGTATCTTTCCTGAATATCCCGCATATAAATTTCTCTGTTCAGAGCATTGAGATACTGCGTTTTCTGCTCCTCATTGTTCAGAGAAAGAATATGCGGCATCCCTCCATAGAGCAGATAATCCCGCCAGGCATCTTCCTTGGAGATACTGACAGCAGGAAAATATTCCGAGAAGGCAAGCGGCAATATGTGTATCTCGTCGCCTCTTCCGCGGAATTCCGTCAGCACATCGGTTGCAAGCAGTTTTGAGTTGCTGCCAGTGACATAGACATCTACATTGTCCTTTCTTAGCAGTCCATTCATAATTCCATATAAGGCAACGTCTGTATCTTTCTGTTTCAGTTCCTCTCTTGAGATCGCAAGCTGAATCTCATCCAGAAAAACAAAGTAATGCTCGGAAGAACTTCGGATTCTCTCTTTCAGGAATGCATACAGATTCTCCGGCTTGCGATATTCTCTGTTAGCGAAATCATCCAGCGAAAGTGCAATGATGTGGTCTTCCGGAACGCCGTTCGCGATCAGATATTGATAAAACAAATGGAACAACAGAAAAGATTTTCCACTCCGTCTTACACCGGTGATCACCTTGATCATCCCGTTATCCATTCTGGAAATCAGCCTGTTGAGATATTTTTTCCGTTCAATACGCATGAGCTCCTCCAGTTTTATATAAATGGTTCTTGGACCAGTTTTATAAAATAATTATAGGGTGATGTTCACACTCGTCAAGATTTATTTTTATTTTTCCGGTCCATTGACCATCTATGAAAAATACACGCTGCAGGAATAGTCTGATATTTCTAAAGCAGGACTTTCACCGTTTCCAGGGTCGTTCATTCGGTATATGAGTTCTACATCAAACTCTGCAGTACTTTTCCGATATCTCCGTCGATACAAAGGGAACGGTCGCTGATCTCCGCCGGACAACAGGCTTCGCCCTTGTTGATGCAGGCATAGAAAGCATTCGGATTTTCTTCCGTATTCTGCCAGAACGGATACTTGATAATGACCGGGGTGTTTTGTTTATTGCGCGCCATTGTTACAGGTGTCACATCTATCGTTAATTTTTCTCCAGAATTTGAAACCATGGTTCTGCCATATACAAAGGAATATTGAAGAAGCGTTCCTCTTTACGATATCCGGACATCGAAAATCTCAAGCCGATAACATCTGGATATTTAGCCAGTATTGATTTTAAGCTTTTCGCATTCAGGTTTTCTTCTGCTTTTACCTCAATGGCATACACCTTGTCTGTCTGATAAGCAAAGTCAATCTCTAATTTAGAGTCATCGCGTGAATAGTAATAGAGTTTATTTTGACCCACCGATAAAATCTGCTGGGCAATATATTGTTCCGTAAAAGCACCTTTATATTCAACGAATCCCATATTCTTCGTAAGAATATCTGCCGGATCTGTCTGAGCCATTGCCCCCAGCAGTCCCAGATCCAGTGCAAAAATCTTGAATGCCGAGAAATCCTCATAAAAATTCAATGGTTTCGTGAAATTATTGATTCTTGTTACCTGATATATCAGTCCGGCATCTTTCAGCCATGCAATTGCAGTTTCAAACTCCTTCGCCCTTGCTCCCTTTCGAATCACACTATATATAAATTTCTTATTTTCTTTCGCCAGCTGCGACGGTATCGATCTCCATACCATTCGGACTCTGGGAAGAAGTGAGGACGGAATATGCTTTGAGAAATCAGCTTCATAGTCGGAGATAATGCGATTCTGAATGTGCCGCACATTTTGAAGATTCTGCGTATCTGCATATGCCTGAACCACTTCCGGCATTCCTCCGACATAATAATATTGACGCAGTAACTCTATGTATGTATCTTGCAGATCAGATATATTCTCAGGTTTTTCTGAATACATCAGATCTGCCAGATTTTTTCTGCCAATAGCCCAGAGGAATTCCACAAACGACATAGGATACATTTTCAGCTCATCTACTTTTCCAACAGGAAAGCCTGTTCCCTCGTGGACAGATAATCCCAAAAGACTTCCCGCGACTGCAATTTGATATTCTCTGGCATTTTCACAGAAATATTTCAGCGATGTAAGTCCCTGAGGGATCTCCTGTATTTCATCGAGAAAAATAAATGTCTTGCCTGGAACAATTGTCTGTCCTGATATCGCTGAAAGATATCTGATGATCCGTTCCGTATCAAAATCTCTGAACAATCCTGCTATCTGCGGATTATTATCACAGTTGATATATACCATATTCGCAAATTCATTATGTCCAAATTCCTGCAAAACCCAGGTCTTCCCAACCTGTCTTGCACCTTCAATCACTAAAGGTTTTCTGTCCGGATTGTCTTTCCATTTGCAAAGTTCGTCGTAAATTCTTCTACGCATGCTTTCTCCTCCTGCTATTTTCTGCAGCTCATGCAACTATTTCTGTGGCGGAAATGCCAAGTCCTCTTTAAGGATACATTTTCTACGGCGACTTTTCAATTGAATCTCACACTTTTTGTGACGAGATTTATTTCTAGATCAACATTTTTTTCTATGTGTTTTTCACTTACATTAACACTTTTTCCCATGAAATTATGATGATACACAACACCTGTCCAGCACTTCTTTAAGATCCCCGTCAATGCAAATGGCCCTCTCAGCGATCTCCTCCGGGCAGTAGGCCTCTTCTTTGTTGATGCAGGCATAGAAAGCATTCGGATTTTCTTCCGTATTCTGCCAGAACGGATACTTGATAATGACCGGGGTGTTCATTCCGACACCAAGTTCCAGATACAGGACATGCATGTGCCTGTGACGGCGAATAAAATCCTGATATCGATCCTGTGCCTCGTACCATCCTTCATCCTGGACAAAAGAATCATCGCAGCGCAGATTTATGGTCATCTCACTGCCGTCGTCCGGGCATTTCGGAATCAATTCGGACGGAACCTGCATTTTCAGTTTCCTATCTTCCGGCATTTGAAAAACGCCGTTCTCACCTCTGACAAATCCCTGTGCTTCCATCATCCTGCAGATGATTCCTTCGTTGTCATAGGTCTTTTTAATCTTCGGATTCACGCTCTGCAGCAGGCCGTAATCTCCCTGCGTATAAAAGAGTCTCTTTTTGTCGAATCCCGCTATCTGAAACTGATGATCCACGTTGGTGGTCAGGACAAAATAATCACTGTCCTTCACCAGAGACAGCAGCGCCGGATAGACATCGAAAGGCGCATTTACATATCGATTAAAATATATATGGCGGCTCCACCACGCCCAGTATGTCTCCCTGTCCGGAAACGGGTAAAAACCTCCGGAATACATATCTTGAATGCCATACTTCTCGGCAAAGTCACCGAAATACTTCTGGAACCTCTCTCCGGAATAAGAAAAACCTGCTGACGCCGAAAGTCCCGAACCCGCTCCGATCAGAACGGCATCCGCGCTTTCCAGCTGTTCCTTCAGAATCCGGATCTGTTCGTCCGGGTTCCGTGTTATGCCATCGGATATTCTGTCTGAAAAAAAATAGTTGAACATTTCTGCCTCCTGATGAAACAGGATTCATTTCATCTACTTGTTGTAATATATCATGTTTCATCATTGATGTCAACAATTTTATTACATCTTTTTCCCCCGGACGGATGGTTTTCATGCCCATAGAAAAACCGGAGAAACATGTTTTCATGTTTTCTCCGGTTTCCCAAACCCCGATATCTCATGTATCACATACTTCATGAACTGATTCATGGCTGACGACATCGTATTTTTATCTTTTACTGCTATTCCAATGGTGCGGCAGAACTCAACTGCCACAGGCCTGATTTCAATCTCATACGGTATTCTCTGCAGGATCAGTCCGGGGAGCAATGCAATCCCCTGTCCGATCTCTACCATCGCCATAATCGAATAGTCATCCCACGTTGAAAACCGGATATCCGGATGTATCCGGTACTTTTCCAAAAATTCGGAAACCTCTGTCCTGCCTCCATGCTCAAGAGCAAGAAACGGCTGGTCATTCAGATCTTCCGGCTCGATCGTCTGCTTTTTACAAAGCGGATGGTCCCTGGGAAGAACAGCCATATAGGGATCTTTCGCAATCGCTGTCGTATCAAACGGATGCTGTGTCGGAAGCCTTAAAAACCCGGCGTCGATCCGTCCTTCCTCCAGCCATGCTTCAATTTCATCATAGTCACCTGTCAGAAGCTCATAATGAATTCCGGGATGATCCTTCTGGAAAACAGAAATGATTCCAGGAATCCAATGCTCCGCCACGCTCGAGAAAACGCCGATCCGTATTTCTCCGCACTCCAGCCCGCTGATCTCCCCGACCTTCTCATCCAGCTGATCGCACGCGGCCAGGAGTCTGCGGATATAAGGCATCAGCATCTTTCCTTCCTCTGTCAGCTTCACTCCGCTCCTGCTTCGAGTCAAAAGATGAATATGCCACTCCGACTCGAGATCTGAGATCATTTTGCTGACAGACGACTGTGCAAAGGAAAGTTTCTGCGCCGCCTTTGTGATGTTTCCCTCTTCCGCTGCAGATACAAGTGCCTCATATTTTTGAATGTTTCTATCCATCGCGTTCTTAATCCATCGTATTATTCGATATATATTATCGAAAAAATTCTCTTTTATGATTATAACAGCTGTGATAGGCTTACTCAAGGAAAATTCAAAAGCAACAGACAAGAGGTGCCATTATGGAAAAGAAACCCGCAAAAAATAACATTCTCGAGGGGGACTTAAGAAAGAACCTCGTCCGGTTTGCCATGCCGATTGCGGCGACCAGCATTCTGCAGCAGCTCTTCAATTCAGCCGACACGGCAGTGATCGGACGATTTTCAAACACTTCCGCACTGGCTGCTGTCGGTACGAATGCTGAAATCGTGGCACTTCTGGTCAGTATCTCGTCCGGGCTGGCGGTCGGATTAAACGTCCTGGTCGCCTGGAAAATCGGTCAGAAAAAACAGTCCGAAATTAATCGTGTCATACACTCAGGCATCGGACTCTCTCTTCTGATCGGATGCTTTCTGTTCGTCAGCGTATTTCTTCTTTCAGAGCCGGTACTGCGCCTGATCCAGACACCGGAAGAATCATTCCGCCAGGCTGTATTATATCTGCGTCTTTACGCGGCAGGTCTGCCTTTTCTTCTGCTGTACGACTTCGCCTGCGCGATTGAACGCTCGCGCGGAAACAGCAGGCGACCTATGATTGCCCTCGTAATCTCAGGGATTCTGAACATCGGACTCAATCTCTTTTTTGTCATCATCTGCAAGCTGAATGTAGCAGGCGTCGCACTGGCCACCGATATATCGACGGGGTTCAGCGGCTTCCTCACGCTTCACTGGCTTTCATCGGATCCGGATGAGGATTTTCGCTTTTCGATCCGCCATGTTTCTCTTGACAAAGAATACATCTCGTCCATCCTTCGGATTGGCACTCCGGCGGCACTGCAGGGTGCCGTATTCTGCTTTGCGAACATCTTTGTACAGGCTGCCGTCAATGAATTCGGAGCGACTGCCACAGCAGGAGCGGCGGCAGCCATGAATTTTGAGTACATAACCTATTACATGATCACCGCTTTTGCCCAGACAGCCACAACTTTTACGAGCCAGAATCAGGCGGCGGGCTGTCACAGACGATGCCTGCAAATTCTGAGGCAATGCATACTTTTTGCCCTGCTTTTCAGTGCTGCGATCAGCATTCCAATCACACTGTTCTGCCATCCGGCTTCTTCCTTCTTCTCCAGCGACACGGGAGTGATCGAAGCCGCGTGCCAGCGAATCCGTATCATTCTGATGCTTACACCGATCTGCAGCCTCTATGAAGTCCCCGCAGGATATCTGAGAGGTTACGGCAAATCTCTGCTGCCTGCGGTGGAAACCATCATCGGAACCTGTCTTGTCCGCATCCTGTGGATTTTCACCGGTTTCCGCCACTTTCACACACTTCAGATGCTCTATATGATTTTTCCGGTTTCCTGGTTTATCACAATTTTCCTGCTTTGGGTCAGTACCGGAAAGCATATCCGTGAACGGCACAGATTTTTTCAAACATCGGTGAGCACAGCCGTCAACGAAGATATCTTAGCATCAGAAAAACCTGCAGGAGCACCCGCAGGTTTTCTTAAGTCAAACGAAATGTGACAAGTCCGGAATTTTCAGATTCTTTCCACCGTCGTTTCCGAAAACAGCTTCTTCTGGACTTCCGGATCAAAATTTCCGGTATCCGGGGACATCGCGTTCGCCGATCCGACGGAGACCGCAAATTTCAGAGCCTCCTGCGGATCCATGTTCCGCTCGAAAGCCACCGCGAAAGCACCCACCATAGAATCTCCGCATCCGACGGTATTCACGACCTGAATTTTCGGTGATTTCGCATGAAATACCCCTTTTTCACAGATCATCACCGCACCGTTTCCTCCGAGAGAAATTACAACAAAGGGGATTCCTGTCCGGTGAAGTTTTTCGCCATAGCGGATAATTTCCTCTTCCGATTCGATGGTCACATGAAACAACGCTCCCAGTTCTTCCTGATTCGGCTTTACCAGATCCGGGCCGGCTTTCATCCCCTCGATCAGAAGATCACCGCTCGTGTCTAGAATCACTTTCCGCCCGTTTCCACGAGCCTTTTCAATCAGTCTGGCATAAATATCTTTTCCCGCGCCTTCCGGTGCGCTTCCGGAAAACACAACGACATCACTTTCCTCTATCTGTTCCGGAAATACACGATCCAGAAAATTCCGCATCTCTTCCGCTTCAATTTTCCGTCCCGGTTCAAGATATTCCGTAGATCCGTATTTCGGATCCAGAATGTTGATGCAGCTCCGTGTTTCGCTCTTCACATGACCGAAACCGTGGCGGATCCCGTCTGCGTCAAGAAGCGATTCCAGATAAGAACCATTGTAACCTCCGACCAGGCCGGTCGCTCTTACGTCGCTTCCGCAAAGTGCGACGACGCGCGCTACATTCAGCCCCTTTCCGCCCGCTGTATTGCTGCAGTAAGCGACTCTCATGACGCGGCCGTTTTCGATCGCCTCATTCATATGATACGCCTTGTCGATAGACGCATTTAATGTAACTGTCGTAATCATCGGTCATGCCTCACTGTCAATCAGTATTTTTCCTTTTACGGTTCCGGGTGTCAGATACAGTTTGAACGCTTCGTCGATCCTGCTGAGCGGAACCTTGCGGAAAATAAAAGAATCATCAATTTTCAGCTCGCCACTGGAAAAATAATGAGCGACGCAATCCCATTCATGACCCGGGAACGGTGCAGAATAAGACATCCAGGATCCGGTCAGCCGAAATTCTTTCCGGTTCATCTGCTCCCATTCACTGACGGAAAATGAGAGATCCTTCGTAGGCGTTCCGATAAAACATACATCCGCTTTATTCGCGGCAAGCGCAAACGCAAGCTTCATCGTAATCACGTTTCCCGCCGTCTCAAATACATAATCAAATCCGCGTCCGTCGGTGATATTCATCGCCTGGTCCATGAAGTCCTTATCCAGCGTGTTGATGCCGCTCGTTGCTCCGAGTCTCTTGCCGAGCTCCAGACGCTCATTGACAATATCAAAGACGACGATCTTTCTGGCACCGAATATTTTTGCCCACTGCATCGTCATCATACCGACTGTTCCCGCTCCGAGAATGGCGACTGTGCGCCCTCCCTTGTAATCCGTCCGCTCCAGGCCATGCAGCGCGACCGTCGCCGGCTCAAACAATGCACCTTCCTCGAAGCTGACCGAATCGGAAAATCTGACAGCGTTCATCTCCGGAACACAGGCATACTCGGCGTAGCTTCCGTTCGAATGGGATCCGATAAAGTCATAATGCTTGCAAAGTGAATAGTTGCCCTTCTGACAGTCCTCGCACTTCATGCAGGGAACCAGCGGGATTCCGGCAACCCGGTCTCCCTGTTTCAGCCGTGTGACGCCCTCTCCGGTCTTCGAGACGACACCGGAGAATTCATGCCCCAGAATGATCGGGAAATAATGCGCGGTTCCCTGATTGACACGCGGTACATCCGATCCGCAGATGCCGGTATACTTTACCTTGATCTGAACCATACCCGGACCCGGCTCCGGTCTGTCTGCTTCTTCATATCGAATATCTTTTATGCCGTGTACAACACCGGCCATCATTTTTTCTGCCATGGTTTCTCTCCTGTAATGATTGAATCACGATCGTTTTCTGACTTGTCTTTTTTCTATTACTCTTCCGCCTCAGCGGCGTCCAGCTTTGCTCTGACCTTTCTGGAATACCGGATCGAGAAAATCGTGCAGATAATATAGAAGATCAGAATAAAAAGCATTCCCGGAATATTTTCGTGTGTAAACAGCTGTGTATAAATGTATGTGATCGGAGATCCGCCCTGATCCAGCGCTGCCACCTGCCCGGATGTCGTCAGGCTTCCGGTCGAAGTCGCCAGCTTGGTTACCCACGGAATCGTCTGATTTGCGATCCAGATCGTGATGTACATGATCAGAGTACCGGAGAACAGCGTGCGGAACAGATTGCCCTCATGAATACCTACCGCAATAGCGATGAAGAAGCTGATGGTCGCCAGATCACCGAACGGAAGAACACGGTTGCCCGGAACCAGAATTGCGATAATCAGGGTGATCGGGATAAAAATAAGTCCCGCCGTAACAACCTGAGAATCTCCGAGAAGGATTGCCGGATCCAGTCCGATATAGAAACGGGAACCGTTGAATTTCTTCGTCATCATCTGCTTTGCCTGCTCGGAAAGCGGCATAAGGCCATCCATGATGCATTTGACGATCTTCGGCATCAGAACCATAACCGCGGCCATATCGACACCAAGAGCCAGCCAGTCCTTCGGTTCATAATCGGCGAGAACTCCGATGACAGATCCGAGAATAAATCCGATCACGACAGGCTCGCCGAAAACTCCGACCTTCTCCTGGAGTTCATCCATGTTCCAGTTGATTTTGCGAACACCCGGAATGTGGTCGAATATCCAGTCGACAAATGCCGCAAACGGTGCCATGTAAGCCGACGTACCATGAGGGATCGTCAGACCGTCCAGTTCAAAATAATCCTCGCAGACAGGAGCCCAGAGATCACCGAGTTTGTAGGCGATCGCAGCGTGCACGATAACGCCGACAATTCCTGCCCAGTACTTACCGGTCACTGCGTAGCAGATCGCGCCGGTGAACGTCATATGCCAGATATTCCAGATATCGATGTTAACGGTACGTGTCATACGAAGCACCAGCATCAGGATATTGACGCCGATAGCCACCGGAATCGCTACAATTGCAATATCAGAAGCCCATGTCATCGGAGAAGCTCCGGGCCATCCGATATCCACGACGCTGAGTGAAAATCCGAACCGCTCCGACATCGCCTGCGCGGCTGGTCCGAGGTTTTCATTCATCATATTGACGATCAGATTGAGGCCAACGAAGCCGACACCGATCATCAGACCGGAGCGGATCGCCTTTCCGACCTTGACTCCTACGATAATACTGAGAATCGCGATCACGATCGGAAGCATAACAGATGCTCCCATATCGATAATATATTGAATAACAGCTGAAATTGCTTGCCACATAATACCCTCTCCTATATCTTGTTCTGCTTCCCCGATAAGCTTTATGAAGCTTCCTCATCCAGGACGGTTTCTTTATCCCGGATGATAGAGATTATTTCATCTTTATCCGTTGCTCTCTGAAGTTTTGCCATGACTTCCTTGTCCTGAATCACCGTGACGACTCTCTGCAGAACGTCCATATGTCCGCCCGGATCCGATACGCACAGCATGAATACGACGCTGACATCAACGGTGTCTTCATCATCCCCGCCCATCTCGTGAAACACGACAGGGTTTTTCAACGTGGCAACCGCGATTGCCGTCCTGGAAGTATGGCTGATATCCGTGTGCGGAAGAGCCACCCCGATTCCGTCGATGTCCAGGCCAGTCGGATATTCAGCTTCCCGTGCGTTCAGCGCATCGATATAAGAATCTTTCGCATAACCCTGGCGGATCAATTCTCCGCCCATAATTCTGAATACGTCAGCAGACGTCTTCGCTTCTTCATTTGTGAAAATCAGTGAGTCCTGTAATTTTTCCCAGATCATTTTTCCCTCCAGTATGAGACCGCCGGAGCGCATCTCTTAAATAGTGTTTTCCACTATTATACTATAGCGGCTTTGTATTTCTCCGCCTTCCCGACGCTTCCTACGACCTGCATCTTCTGCATCACATATTTTTTAACCTCTTCTCTTCCGACGGCATTGTATTTCTTCGGATCAAAGACATCCGGATCCCCGTTCAGAACTTTTCTCACGCCTCTGGTAAATGCGATTCGGAGATCTGTCGCGTAATTAACTTTGCACATACCGCGCTTCACGCACTCCGTTACCTGCTCATCCGGAACCCCCGAAGTGCCGTGAAGAACAAGCGGAATCTTCACATACTGACGAACCGCCGTGATCCGCTCTACATCAAGCTTCGGTGTCACTTTGTAAACGCCGTGCGCGGTTCCGACTGCAATCGCCAGAGAATCAACACCTGTGCGTTCAACAAATTCGGCAGCCTCATGCGGATCTGTATATGGAGAATCGTCCGCACCCTCCAGGTCATCTTCCTTGCCTCCGACCTTTCCGAGCTCCGCCTCAACCGGAATTCCCGACGGATGGCAGGCATCCACGACCGCTTTTGTGAGCGCGATATTCTCTTCAAACGGTTTTCTGGACCCGTCGATCATTATGGATGTATAACCGGTTCTCAGGGCCTGCATCGCCAGCTCATAGCTGCTTCCGTGATCGAGATGCATCACGACCGGTACGGAAGCTTCTTCCGCAGCGGTTCTGACGTTCTCGTAAAAATAGCGAAGATTCGCATATTTGACGGTCCCCGGTGTTGTCTGCATGATAACCGGAGAATTCATTTCCTCGGCAGCAGCTACGACCGCCTGAACCATCTCCATGTTTTCCACATTAAACGCGCCGATTGCATATCCGCCTGCCTGTGCATCCAGCATCAGCTGCTTGGTAGTTACTAATGACATCTTTATTTAACCTCCTCTGTTTCTGCCACCCACCGCGGTTTTTTTATCCGCCTGTATTTCGTACTTGTTTCCTGTTGGACTCATCGTATCAAAAGGAATGTCCAGAAAACAGTCAAAGGTCTTTCACCGTTTTTTGCAAAAAACTGTTTTAATGAAAAACTCTCTTTTGGTTTATTATGTATGTAAGAATCAAAAGCAGAAAGGGATATTTCCGGGAAATAGCAGGAGGGATCATAAACCGATGAATAAAAGAACGATCGCAATAGTCCGCAGACTGAACCGTGAAGGCATACCCGGTTCCTTATCCACACTCGCAGAAGAATTTCAGGTTTCGGAGCGGACCATACGAAATGACATCCATTCGATCAATGCGGTTCTGGGCGAGAACGGTTATCATCCGCTCACGCTGGGCAGTCACGGCGTGATCGAAAAAAATGCCGACTTTGCGCTGGCCGTCTCTCTTTTCACAGAGGAAGACTTCTATAATTACAAGCTTTCAAAAGACGAGCGGAAAAAAGTAGCTTCTGCCGTCATCGTCAACGCCTCAGGATTTGTCACGCTGGCAGAACTGGCAGAACTTCTGTTTGTCAGCCGTGCTACCGTGATCGGCGATCTGGAAGATATCAAAAAATATATCACCATACATGGCATGACGGTTGACTCTCACTCGAATAAGGGGCTCCGCGCGCTCGGTAAGGAAAGCGTAAAACGGCGTTTTCTTCTCCATGTCATCATGCCCGACCTGGGAACAATGAAGGAAAATATGCTCTCCAGATATATCAGCATTCAGGCCGGCGACCGCGTCGTAATTCAGAAAATCGTGCAGGAGCAGGAACATACCTACAAGAGTCATCTGACCGACACTTCTTTCCAGCGGCTCGTCATGTACCTCGGCATCATGGTAAACCGAAACATGCAGGGCGAATACATGGAGCCGCAGGATGATGAAGAATTTCACCACTATCGAATGGCACAGGATATACTGAAATATGTATCCCAGTACTGTCATATAAAAACGACAGAGGATGAGGTCCGCCATCTCAGCAAATTACTGAGCTCCTGCCGCTATATGAAAGCGGACGATTACGAAGGTGACGTCGTCCGAACCCAGATGTTCACCCGTCTTTTCATTGAACGGATATCCGACAGTCTCGGAATTAACCTGAATCAGGATTATGATTTTTTCGAAAATCTGTCGAATCACCTCTATTCGGTATTCAGCTCCGCACCGGTCACCTATGTTGAGAACGAGGCGGTCAACGAGGTATTGGAAGAAAATGAGGAAGTCATGTCGTCTGTTCAGGAGCTGCACGACATGCTGGAAAATTACGCGGGAAGGGAAATCACTTCAGACGAGCTGAAATACATCGGCGTCCACATCTGTGCTGCTCTGGAACGGCAGAAACAAAAAGAAATCTCCTTTCACGTCATTCTGGCTTGTCACGCAGGAGTCGGAACGTCGCAGCTTCTCCTGGCCAGATTGAAGGAGCATTTTAATTTCCAGATCGTTGATATCATCTCCGCCCATGAAGCGGAAAAGCTGCAGGAAGGAGCCGCGGACTTTATCATTTCCACGGTCGATCTGAAAAACTGCAGGCTGGATTATGTCGTTGTATCCCCGATGCTCAATGACGAAGATTACATCCGAATCGGAAGCAAAATCGACGCGCTCCGCACAAGCCGCAATCTGCCGTCGCGGATCACGGCGGAGGAAAGCTCTCCGAAAGCTCTGATGGAAAAAATCAGCCCGATACTGTATGAAAGTGTCCCTGACCAGGCACGGGAACTGGAGAAGAAACTGCGCAGAGTCGTAAGCCGTTTTTTCAGTGAGCCATATGAGGAAACCGACCTGTTTGCTCCGGCCCTTCATCATATGCTCCCGGCCTCACACATTCAGCTTGATGTTGAATGCAGCGACTGGCGCGATGCGGTTCGAAAATCCGCGGAAAACCTGGTTACCCGCGGCTATATCGAAGATCGCTACATAGACGCCATGATCACAAACATTGAAGAAAACGGTCCTTATGTTGTTCTGTCCGAAGGGTTTGCCGTTCCTCACGAAGGGGTCGAAAAAGGAAGCATCAAGGCGGGAATGAATCTGATCCGCCTGAAAAATCCGGTCGAATTCGGAAATGAAGAAATGGATCCGGTATGGTTCGTATGCACTCTGAGCGCAGTCGACCATAAGACTCATCTGAAAGCATTTTTTCATCTGGTCAATCTGCTCCGTCAGAACGATTTCAAGGAAAGACTGATGAAAGCGAAAACTCCGGAGGAGGCCGCAGGAATCATCGAGTCGTTCGAATACACACTCGGGTAAACCATTCAGGTCCTTTCACATTTTTATGAAAGACCTTTGACTGTTTTCTCAGCCCGGTTTGCGCTACCATACAATTAACAAATGAAACCGGAACCGCCGGAGCGGCGGTGAAAAAAGCAAATCAAAAAAGGAGAAAAATCATGAAGAAAAAAGTTATCGTAGCATGCGGCGGAGCAGTTGCCACTTCAACAATCGCGGCAAACCATATCGTAGATCTCGCGAAAAAGAACAACATTGACGTCGAAATCTGCCAGTGCAGAATTTCCGAGATTGCTTCGAACCTGGATAACGCCGTTCTCATCGTTCCCACCTCGAAGGTCAAGAGAGACTACGGAATCCCGCTGATCACCGGCATGCCGTTTATCTCCGGCATCGGGGTTGAAAAAACCGAGCAGAAAATCCTTGACGTGCTGAAAGCCGATTGAGATTATCATGGAATATTCATTAAATAACCGATGTCTGGATGTAACCTTCAAGACGAAGGGCGGTACGCTGAAATCGATCCGTGACAGGAATGGTCTTGAATATCTTTGGCAGGGTGATCCGGAATACTGGAGCGGGCAGGCGCCGGTCCTGTTTCCGATCTGCGGAAGCATCCGGAATGACACCGCGATCATCGGCAATGGCAGGACTACGCACATGCCCCGCCACGGGATCATCCGCAAGAAAGAATTCACGATGGAGAAGCAGTCTCCCGATGAGATCATTTTTTCCATTACTTCCAATGAGGAAATGCTGAATCAGTTTCCCTATGAGTTCAAAGTGTCCTCAATATTTGGCCTGAAGGAAAATACTATCTCCGTCACATACCGCGTAGAAAATACAGGCAACGAAAAAATGCCGTTCTTCGTGGGCGGACATCCTGCATTTTGCTGCCCGCTGGAAGACGGAGAATCATTTGAAGATTATCATCTGATTTTCCCGGAAAAGGAGACCTGCGCTCCATCCACACCGCTGCCGGATGGTCTTCAGGATCTGCACCGGCGGATTCCGCTGCTGAGTGACACGAACGATCTGCAGCTTTCCTATTCTTATTTTGCTCATGATGTCCGCGCACTCGACACACTGAAATCGCGCAGCGTAAAACTGGTTTCTGCAAGATCCGGAAGAGGTATTCAGATGGATTTTGAAGATTTTCCGTATCTGATGCTCTGGAACAACAAAAGAGGCCGCTTCCTGGCAATTGAGCCGTGGACAGGTCTTTCCACCACGACAGACGAGGATAATATTTTCGAACACAAAAAGAACGTCCAGTATGCCAATCCGGGAGAGGCAAAGGACTATACCTATAAAATCACCATATTATTCTGAATCATTTCACGAAAAAAGATCTGGCGGAAAAGCCAGATCTTTTTCGTTGACAGAAAGCAAAAATGTACTGTCAGAGCAGTTTATCGTTATCCGCCCCAATCATTTTCTTTTGAATAGCCATCAGTTTCTCTCCAACTTTCTGCAGGGAACGACTCTCTGCACACTCTCTTCCCGCCGCAGTGAGATCCGGGAGCTCGCCTGAGAGAATGTACTCTGCCCGGGATAAAAACTGCTCCTGCGTATTTGCTTTGTAAACGTTAAACCCGTCATGAAGCCAGCCCTGATAGGCCGGAATATCTCTGACCAGCACCGGAATCCGGGAAGCAAGCGCTTCAAGTACCACAATTCCCTCGGTTTCTTCATGACTCATAAAGCAGAAAAGATCACAGCCGCAATAGGCATCACAAAGTTCCTCCCGGCTCGCATAACCGGGAAACAGCACATTCGGCGTGGCACTATTTATTGCTTTCATGACATCATCCGTCATCAGAATCCGATTGGTATGCCCGAACCAGAAAAATAACACATCAGGCATTTTCGCCGCCAGCTCGATAAAATCAATAATCCCTTTGCGTTCCATATAGTGACCGACCGAAAGAACAGCTTTCTGCCGCGGCCCGATATGATAGCGTGCTCTGAACGAGGCCCGCCTTGCCGGATCCGGTTTGAAAAAATCGGTATCTACACCATTGGATAAGACAAATATCGGAGTCTTGACGCCGTAACCCTGAATGATACTGCGGGAATAATCGGTCGGTGTGATTATAGCATCCGCCATGGAATAACACCTTACAATCCATTTTCGAAACAGCGGTGAAACGATATTGGACAGCCGAAACGAATTTCTGAAATCCTCTTCCGTAGAATGTCCGTACCACAGAATTCTCTTATTCTGTCGTCTGGCTCTGAGCGCAGTTATCACCGAATCGGGAAACACCGTATTGATCTGAATAATTTCGGTTTCCGGATCACCGGCTTCCGTCATCTGAACACCGGAAAGCCGCAGTTCCCTGATCTGGTGATGAATCGCCTGACCCACACCGCTCTTTTCGACAATCCCGAGAGCGCCCTGATAAACACATACTTTCATTTCCTCACCTCTCTTATTTCCCGGCTGCTTCCCGGCGTAATCAATCAGCCTGCTAAAGCCGGAAAAATCCGGTTGAAAATTCCTGTCAGGCCGAGACTGTACAGCGCGATAGCTCCGGGCTTGCCCAGAAGAATGATCCACGTAAACACTTTCAGCGGCATCGTCGTGGTTCCTGCCAGGAAACACAGGAAATCATCCGGAGCTACCGGAAGAAAGATCGCAATGGCAAACAGTCTGGTGAATCTGTTATTTTCATTCGTCCATTTCTGATACCGCTCAAACAGTTTCTCGGAAAACAGCTTTCGGATCAGAGGCATTCCACATTTTCTCGCAAGAAGGAAGGCAAGCACGGAGCCGATGCAAATCCCTATGTAATTATAAAGAAATCCCTTCCATGCTCCGAACATCAGAACACCGACGAGGCAGCTGATGCCGCCCGGCATAATGGGAATCACCACCTGTACTGCCTGAAGCGCGATAAAAACAAGCGGGGCAAGTATACCGAACTGCTGCAGACTCTGCTCAATCTTCTGCCGTGAGGACAAATATCCGCCTTTCCAAAGCCAGCAGCAGCCGATCAGGCAGATAATCAGACCGGCGATCGCGATAATATTTCTAACCGACCTGTTTCGACGCTGCTCCATAGAAGCTCCTTCTTCCCTGCAGCCTTCGTGTACTTAAGACCTGCCGGTACACATTCAGAACGGCTTCCGCAAAGGCCCCCGCGGAATAATTCGACTGCACGATCTCTTTCCCATGGTTCCCCAGTATTTTTCTCAGCGCTGCGGACGCAGTGAGCATTTGAAGCGATTCCGCGTATTCACGCTCATTGCTGTAAGCGAATCCGTTTTTTCCTGAAATCAGAACATGATCAAGGCAGGGATCGTCAAAACACAGAAGCGGCAGCCCGCATGCCATCGCCTCAAAATAGGTCAGCCCCTGTGTTTCACTTCTGGAAGCGCTGACAAAGATATCTCCCATCCTGTAATAATATCCCATATCCTTCGGAGGAATCATTCCTGTAAAAATGACATGATCTGTAAGTTTCAATTTCCGGACAAGACATTCCAATTCCGGACGATAAGGTCCGTCCCCCACTAAAACCAGTTTGTTTGACGGAGCCGCCCAGCGCGAAAACAGGTAAAGCACTTCGTCCAGATTCTTTTCCATCGCGAGACGTCCTGCGTATAAAAGAACAACATCCTCTCTGGATATCCCGTAGCGTGAGCGGAGCTGTTCTCTTTCCTGCTCCGCGCTGTCTTCAGAAAAAGGATCGGTTTCGACACCGGTCGGAATACAGGTAATCGGCGTTTTTACATGATATCGCTGAAGCAGTTCTTTCGTTTTTTCCGAAGGAACGATGACATGTCTCACTTTCCGGCACACACTGGACGTCAGGATTCTGGCACCTCGTTTTCCCAGTAAGGTACTCGGTACTAAATAATGAATAAAATCTTCATATAATGTGTGATAGGTGTGAACCTGCGGACAGCCGCATGCCCTCGCGATTATCCGGGCGGCATGGAAGGTTGAAAACTCACACTGGCTGTGAACGATGTCCGGATCCCATTGAATCAATTCACGCACGGCTCTTCCATCCGTCCGCAGACGAGCCCTCGCCCCGGGATAGACCCGGGACATATCGACAGATGGAAGATAAAGAACATTTCCTTCCGTGTGATATACTCCGTCATCCGCCAATGTCAGAATCCTTACGTCCACTCCGCGGGCCAGCAGCTCTTTCCGGAGATTCACCACACTGGTCACGACTCCGTTAACGGCGGGAAGATACCAGTCTGTAGTAATCAGAACTTTCATGCTCTATTCTCCTTTGCCGCCCTTGATTTCAACTGTCTTTTCATATGGGTTTTCCCATTCCTGTGTTTCACTCTGACCTCCCGATTTTCTGTTGTAAACACCAGAAACATCAAAGCACCAACCTGTACGATTTCAATCGGACGTATCTGTCCGGAAAAATTCATGTATGGATTAAACCAGTCCAGAATGCCCGCCGTCAAAATAACGATCCCGCAGATCAAAGCGATGTGAAGCATTGCCGCACGAATGGTTTCTTTATATTTTTTCATGTCACGATACCCCGTATTATGCCGTGTGTTTCAGGATAATTCCGTCCGATATCTCGTGTTCCGGTTTATACGGATTGTTGGTTATGCCTCCGTTAAAATACATGAAAGAGCAATGGCCTCCGTCGAGATTGTAAGCAACCTTACATCCCAGATCCGCAAACAGTCTGGACATTTCATCCAGGAACATGCCCCTTGAAGTACTCTGTCTGCCATCCACCAGCAGCAGGCAATAATGTCCCGGTTCATAATAACCGATGGCCGTTCGCGGATGAGACTCTTTCAGATAATCCCGTGTCAGGAAATCTGTTTTGGCTGTTCCGTCCTCGTTCAGAAGGCTCGGCCCGAAAACCCAGCTCTGATACGCTCCGTTTTGAAGCAATGTGTCGAGATTGACCGTTCCGGGCTGATAAATCTGCATCGTTCCATCTTTATTCAGAACGCATGTTTCCGTATCCGTCTGAGCAGAACGATAAACCACACCGTTTCGAATAATTGTTCCGTTATCACGGTTACGGTTGTTGCTGTAAGAATCGCCATTTACTGCAAGAACCGCTCCGAGACGGCTCGCCATCCCGGAAAGTTTCTCGGTATATCCTACACCGTAGGTGTCCTGCGCAAACGAGGTCTGGAGGCAGCGGATATCCGCAATATAAATATCGGCAAGAACGTATGAAATCTGCGTTCCGTATTTGCGATGTTTCCCATATTCCGCCACATCCATTTTCCCGGTATCATAATGTTTTCTGCTCAGAAAAACAGCAATATCCGGACTGGTATATGTGTTATCCGTTTTCACGACGGTATCCGTAAACTTGTCCGCAAACTTTGTCCTCCAGTTGGCCGTATTTACCGCCGACCCCGTATTCTGAGCCGCTGCAGCCGTAAGTCCCGAAATGGTTTTCGCCTGTATTCCGCCCTGTGGAATTTTATAGCAGCCAATCCAGACAGCAAGAACCAGCACAGCCGCACAGATCAGATCGAATATCATCATCAATGCTTTTCGTTTCATCATCCGCCTGCCGCCTTCTTTATACATGCGCCTGCATCCTCATTTTCTTCCGGAAAATCAATGAACTCTGTATGAGCCAGCTGAAGATAAACAATGTGATCTCCGTCAAAAGCTTTGCGATATAAACCGGAATCCGCAATGTCTGTGTATAGGCTGTTAAAATGAAGTTGTTCATGACCAGTATTCCGCATGCCAGAAGAAAATACTGCCACGCCGTTGACGCTTCCCCTCTCTCATGAAACACCAGACGACAATTGATATGATAATTGCAGAATCCGCTGATCACTCTGGCGATGACATTCGCCGTCAGCAAAAATGAAGAGGTTTTGGGAAACGCCAGGGTCAGAACAGCAAACAAACTATAGTCGATAACGAATCCCGACAAAGACGACATCGCGAACAGAAGCAGTTTTTTATAGATCAGAAAAGAATCCCGTATAATGTGAAAGTGTGAAGTAGAGTTATGGGAATCTCTGTAAATCGTATGGATCCGAACCTCCTCGACCGGTATCTTTTGTCTCGCAATCTCAGACAGCACATTCATTTCGTATTCATATCTGCTGCCATCCACTTCAAGCAGCCTGGGAATGAATGATCTGGAAAAAGCGCGCATGCCGGTCTGCGTATCGGAAATCTTCAGATGATACAGGTGATAGAAAACTTTCCGGGTCAGATGATTCCCGATTCTGGAGCGAAACGGCATCTTTTTTATGTCCCGGCAGCCGAGAACGAACGCATAAGGATGCATATTGGCCCGGTTCAGAACCCGCAGCATATCATCCGGGATATGCTGACCGTCTGCGTCCATAACTCCGATAACGGAACAGTCTTCCATTCCCTTTTCTATGTAGCGGAGCCCGGTCCGGATTGCTTCACCCTTCCCAAGATTGACATCGTGGTGAAGCACCGTACACCGATTTCCCAGTTCCTGAAACATCTTCTGATAGAGGACACCGCTTCCGTCATCTACAACGATGACCCTGCAATCATAGGAAAGCAGTTTCTCAACCAGATCTTTCAGAATTGTCTCCGGCTGATAGGCCGGAATCAGAACTGCTGCATTCATGCGATACCTCCTGTGCCACCAGTAAATGACTGAATCATTTTGAATGTTGTCTGCTCTGTATCTATGTACGAACCTTCGTATTCAAATCATATCTGGAATTGTATTGAATATAACAGGCAGGTATAAACTGTCGTTTCCACACAGCTGAACAATTCCTAAACTGTAAATACCTGCTGATGTAAAATAACGATTGGAGACAAAAAAAGGACTGTTGCATTGTACTTTTCAGCTTAATGCAACAGCCACTTCTTGATGAAGACCAAGGTTATTGGATGCTCTTATTACGGCTTACTGCAATCCAGAAGGATTTTACAATACTGGTGTGTATTAAAAACGTCAAAGCTCTCTACCGCCTGGCTGAGAGGCATTACCTTTCCGATAATTTTTTCCGTCTGCATACGCTCAATCTGATTGATGGCACGAGGGACAATTTGTGTGGATGTGAAAACTGTCTGAATTCGCCCTTCTTTCATGTACAGTGAATGCAGATTGAGTGGCATTTCGTAAGTCGGTGGAAATACGGCAAAATATACGGCAGTTCCACAGCGGGCCAAGATATCCAGAGGAGTCTGTGCTGCTTTAGGCGATCCGGACATCTCAAATACATAGTCAAAGCCATATCCGTCCGTGATTTCCATAGCACGCTCGACCACATTCTCATTAAAAGGATCAATGACATGAAGTGCTCCCATATCAAGCGCCATTTTCCGTTTATCTTCCACGGGTTCAATAGCAGTAATTCTGGAAGCTCCTGAGAGTACAATCTGATTCAGCATAATGCTGCCGATTCCTCCGACGCCCGCAATCGCAACTGTAGCTCCGTGGCGTATCGGGGCAAGATCCATTGCGCGAAGGCAGCAGGTTGTGGGTTCTACGAGCGCATACTTCATCATATCCGCATCATCTG
Source organism: Bilifractor sp. (assembly GCA_050944685.1). Lineage (GTDB taxonomy): Bacteria > Bacillota > Clostridia > Lachnospirales > Lachnospiraceae > CADBRN01. The sequence continues at coordinate 117,781 of JBMNRP010000004.1, read as the reverse complement.
GCAATTTATAAACCGTCTTAACATCGGTAACAACATATTCCGCAAAGGCCCCGGTTGCCTTGGCATTTGTACAGTACTGCTCCATGCCTCTCTTGCACCATTCACACTGGCCGCAATGAGAAACAGGAAACATCGTAACCTTGTCTCCCACCTTGTAGCCTGCCCTCGCTGCTTCTTCTCCGATTTCGACCAACGTTCCTGAAGCCTCGTGTCCTAACGGTGCCGGGGGCTTCGCCCCCATAACACCCATGGACACTTGATGCACATCTGACGCGCAGATCGCCGCATATGCAATTTTTACTTTTACTTCATTGGGCTTAACTTCCGGGATTTCTACATCCTTCAGCTCGATATGATCTTTCTCCGTCCACCACAGTTGTTTCATTGTAGCCATTTTCTTCTCCTTTTATTTATTAATAATCAGTTTGCCATTCCCTTTTCTCTCAAATGTGCCACAATATCGTTATATGTATCCTTATCCAGTTTATAAGAAAACATTGCTATAGCAGCGATCACTGCAAGTATTGCAACAAGCATATGCGCACCAAAATTCATTGTGAACAGCACGGTACCGGTCTGCTTTTCATTTGCCACATATCCGACTTTATCCAAGATGACAGACGCACCTGATACAGCAAATGCCTGACCTACTTTGAGCATAAAATTGATTACTGTAGACAGAAAACCGGCCGCATATACACCGGTCTTATAATAGGTATATTCCGCAGTATCCGGCATCATTCCAAAGACATTGCCCAGCATCATTCCGGAGCCGAAACCGACGACCGCGTTCATCACATAATATAATGCAACCGCCCAGCCTTGTTCGATGGGCAGGAAGAAGCTGATCGCAGAGCCGATTGCGACGAGCGTAAATGCCCAGCCGCCCAGTGTGCCTTTGTTTTTCACTTTTTTTACCAGGAAAGTAACGCTGAACGCGCCGATCATACCACATACGGACCAGACCGTCTGCGTATTGGAATAGAGGATGCTGTCTCCCGCATTATACGTGCAATAGTACAGACGAAGAGTGAATCCGCCCTGAATAACACCCCATGTCAGATACGCAATAGCGATCTGCCAGACAGGCCAGTTTCCTTTCAATATCGCGAACTGTTTGATAAAACTGACATGTTTTCTCTTTTCTTCCTTCACTGTGACAACTTCCCGACAGGAAACACAGGTAATAATAAAGAAAGGTACCGCAATGAGAGAAAAAACAATAGCAGCATTACGATAACCCGCAGCTCCGCCGCCAAAGAAATTTACAATACGCAAAGTCAGAACAGAGAGAATAACCATCGCAAGAAAAGCTCCGGTCATTCGGTAGCTGGACAGAGAACTTCTGGTTTCGGTATCACGCGTCATCATTGCAGGCATCGCTGAGTAGGTGACATTCACCATTGTGTACAGCAGAACCAGAATAAAATACATGCCCAGACCCCAGACCGTTCTGACCGTCTCGGACCACTCCAGATTAGTGGTAAAGGTAAGAACGTTGAAAACCAGCATGGGGACAAAGGAAAACATCACCCAGGGCCGGTACCGTCCCCAGCGGGAATGGGTATTATCCGCCAGAGATCCGATGATAGGGTCATTAACCGCATCCCAGAATTTTGAAATAAAAATTACCAGGCCGACAGTAGAGGCCTTGATCAGGGCAACATCTGTCAGGAAGAAAACCAGATAAGACCCAACCAGAGACCAGGACATGTTACAGGCAAAATCGCCGCACGCATAACCTATTTTGCGTGGTACACTCAGTTTTGTATATTCATCCACGGACGCAGCCGCCGCGGAACTAACATTATCGCTCATGATTTCCTCTTTTCTGATTTCTTGGGTACTGATGGCTACTTCATCAGATTTTCAATATACTTCTTTACATCATTTCGGGAATATCCATATTTTTCGCGCTGACTTTCAGCATCACCAAATCCTGCGTAAACTTGCGGAATACCAAATCGCTTGAATGTCTTCGGTGTGATCTTGTTGTCGATAAAATAATCCGACAGGCTGCTGGCAAGTCCGCCGCTCATCAGATGATCCTCCCAAACCACGATATTTCCGGTCTCATCAACGGCCTTTTTAACCGCTTCTTCATCAAAAGGTTTAATCGTATACATATCTACAACACGGACATCAATTCCTTCTCTGGCGAGATCCTCAGCCATATACAGAGACTCTCCGACCATCTCGCCATGCGCGAAGACGGTAACATCTTTTCCGTTCCTTGCTGTGACGCTTCCTCCGATCGTAAACGGAATCGTGCCTGGTTCATAAAGCTGCCGGTCATGTTTCCCCTGAGAAAGACGAATATACATCGGTCCTTCGTAATCCATGGAAAGTTTGAGAATATCACGAATCATATTCGGATCACCTATTGACAATACGGTCATATTGACAAATGATTTCATGATCGCAAGATCTTCCATGGCATTGTGGGTAGAACCGCCTCCTGAAGTCAGTCCCCCGCCAGTACCGATAATACGAACCGAAAGATTCTGATAACACACTGCCGTACGAACCTGTTCGCAGGAGCGCATTGAAAGAAATGGAAGCATTCCCATAACAACCGGTATATTTCCCTCTAAAGCGAGACCAGCTGCAACGCCAACACAGTTCTGCTCAGCAATACCGACATCCACATAGCGCTCCGGGAACGCATTTTTAAACTCGATAAGACTCATGCCCACATCCGGTGTGCAAACGTATAACTTTTCATTTTCCTGACCAATCTCATAAAGAGATGAACCGATTACAGATCTGGCGGAGATCCATTCTCCGAAGTTAAAAGAACCTGCCATCGTTACTCCTCCCTTCCGTATGTTTTAGCCAGCGACTTGCGGGCGGCCTTATAATCCTCTTCATTCAGGCTTCCTGCATGCCAGCCGACATTGTGTTCCATGAAATCTACACCTTTTCCTTTAATGGTATGAGCGACAATAGCGGTCGGCCTTGCAGATGATGTAGGCGGGAGGCTGTCCAGCGCATCGACGATGGCGTTCATATCATGACCATCGATTTCAATAACATTCCAGCCAAACGCTTTCCATTTGTCTGCATAGGGCTCCTGTTTGATGAAATCCTTTTCCAGATAACTGCACATCATCTGCTTGTTTCGATCAATCACCGCCACAAGATTGCCAAGCTCATAAGAGCTTGCCGTCATTGCCGCTTCCCAGACAGAGCCTTCGCACGTTTCTCCGTCTCCAAGCATACAGACGATTCTGTGATCCTCTTTTTTCCGTTTACCGGAGATCGCCATACCGACCGCCATGGATAATCCCTGTCCGAGGGACCCGGAAGAACATTCCAGCATGGGCAGCTGGTTTCTGCAGGGATGCATTCCATATTTGCTGTCAAGTTTTCCATATGTTTTTACGATTTCGTCATAATCAAAAAAACCTCTCAGGCTCATGGCGATGTACATGCAGACAGCGCCATGCCCCTTGCTGAGAATAAAACGATCCCTCCCTGGATTGCGAATATCGTTCGGATCGACATTCAGGCCGTGATGAAACAGCCCTACCAGCAGATCAGTCATGGAAAGATCGCCTCCGATGTGAACAGAGCCCTCATAGGCTCCACACAAATCGATCAGCATTGTACGCATTTTATATGCGATATCCGTCAGACGTTGAACCTCCTGTTTGTCTGCCATACGTAAACCTCCATTTCTGCAGTCGCCTCCATCAGCCACATGCGAGATATTATTTTCAGTTATTTATATCTACACTCTGAAAACACAGTATGCGCAAACCATGTTATATGATGTTATTGTAAATAACTCCGCTTTTTCTTTCGATTCTTGTATTGGACAAAAGTCAGCACAAAAATGTCCATATTTGCATGAGAATATCGAGTTTTTACTGTCAAAATTCCTCTCCTGGTAGCTAGGGCAGCAAAAAATGAACACGAAAAATCCTTCTATCACAATTTTTTCAGTATTTTTTTGTGAATAATTACCAGAGCGGTATTAGATTTCGCGTGCTATCATGATGGCAAAATAACTTTTAAAAGGAGGCGGAAAATGGAATATCATCAACCTATTGGCCTGCTCTGTCATCCTAATACGGAAACAATCCGTTTGTATCAGCATTCCATCATAATCAACTATGTTGATCAATTAAATGAGATGTCTGTTGAATTTCCGCACCTGCACGAAAAATATTATGAAATTTATTACGTTGAAGACGGGCAGCTTCTATTTAATCTGGAAAATAAAAAAATCACTCTGAACAATCGCGATATAGTCCTTCTAAACAAGGGAACCGTTCACGGAACGGTTTACACACCTGAAGTAAGCAAAAAATATTTTGTCATGATCTTTAATATTAAGGGAAACGAAGACAATCCAACCGGAAGTCTGGGCGTCAGTGAAGAAAACGCTTGGGTGCAGAAGTTCCGCAAATTCATAGATTCTAAGGCTTATGCAATAACAAATGACAGGTATAACGCTCTTTCCATCGTGGATCACATCTACGATGAATCCCTTAACAAGGGATCCGGCTGGGAAGCCGTTGTTCGTAACTGCTATCAGTCATTTATCATCCTGTGTCTTCGAAATTTTCTCAGCGAATCAGAGAAGGACGCGAAAAAAAATTGGGATAATCTCCCGATCGCCATCACAAAATATCTGCACGCGAACTACTACAAACCCATTTCCATTCAGGAAGTGGCCGATTATTTTTACGTTACGCCAAGACATCTGACCCGGATTTTCAAAGATTATTTCGGAACCAGCATGAAAAAAACTCTGGTTCGCTACCGGATAAGCTATGCCAAAAATTATCTGATCGACACCGATTTTTCCATTGAAAAAATCGCTGAAATGGTTGGAATTTCATCCGCAAGCGCACTGTCCAGGGAATTCAAGCAATTAGAAGGAATTAATATCAGTGAATACCGGAACAAGGTCCGGTCTGCCATGAAAGAGGGGAAAAAAGAAGTAAAAAGTGATGCTCAGTAAGGACTGCCACACAATGGATTTGCCTGCGTTTTTCACATTTTCGTTTCGTCCAGATAGAAAAATTTCGAAAACGCAGAATACCGCATTGTAGGGCAGTCCTTTTTTCTTTCAGAACAATGTTCTGCCAATCTGAAAATGATTATTCCAGATCCGGATTACATTTGATGAGAATCTTTGGATATTTTCCGCTCAGCTGAGCTTGAAAGGCTTCTACGCCATCTTCCAGATTGAAAACTTTTCTGGTGAGCGGCTCAAGATTCATTCTGGTAAGCATCTGAAGCGCGCGCGGATACGAATATGGTGCTACAAATACGCCAGTGATCGTCAGTTCTTTAAAATAACAGTATTTGGATATATTAAAGGGCATCTCATAGTCATTTGGATACTGGGCACCGTAAATCAGCGTTCCGCCTTTTGCCGCGATTTCCGGAAGCGGTTTCACCGCATGAACCGATCCGGAGGCATCCAGAACCACATCGTATCCGAGACCATTCGTATATTCCATACCCTTTGAAATAACATCTTCGCTGGTCGGATCAATTGTGTGATCCGCTCCAAATTCGCGGGCAATCTTGCGTCTTTCCTCGATCGGCTCAATAATAGTGAGATCCGTTGCTCCGAACATCTTGTAACACTGGAGCGCCAGCAAACCGATGGGACCGCCCCCGCTGACACAGACGCGCATTCCGACTTTCATATTGGATTTGTCCATCATTCGGACAATGATCGACATAGGTTCCAGCAGACAGCCCTCTTTCAGACTCACAGAATCCGGCAGTTTGTATACCTGATCCTCGTGCCAGATAATTTCAGATGCATATCCCGGGCGGTTGTACTCCTGACTATTGACACAAAACTGCTGCTGTCCATTTTGACAGAAATAGCACCCTCCGCAGAAACGCAAAAAATTTCCTGCAACACGGTCTCCAACTTTCAAGCCCTTATGATGCGCATCTTTTCCTAATTCAACAACAACGCCGGAGATTTCATGCCCTAGCGGAATCGGTTTCGTAGACCCCGGAGCTTCTCCAAAGCAGCCTGCTACACAATGGGGATCCGAACCGCAGATCGCACAGTAAGCCACTTTTATTCTGACATCCTGCGGTCCCATCTTTGGCATCGGAAGATCAACCAGGTCTACACGGCCGCGGGTCTCAGGATTAGGATCCTTCATGTCCCCGACATATACACCACATAATGTTTTCAAAAAAATACCTCCTTGATAATCCATTCCGTTTGATTTTTTTATTCGGAAGAACATTATTTGCGCATAGAATGTTATCGTCTTAATATTAACCGTTTATTGAATTGAAATCGATTCCGGAAATAGACAGAATACACACGAAAATTGTCCTTTTCGTCAGACGTCAGGAAAGACGAGGAAATTAACATTCTGCGCGGCCATCCGCTCATCGTCCTGAGACGGAAAATGGGGCTGTTGCATAATGCAACGGCCCGAATTTTTTCTAACCAGACTAATGTAACGCCAGCTTTCCTGAACATGTTGTTTCCAATATTTTCAGAATTTCCTTCTTGTTCTGCACGTTTTTTAAAACGGTGCTGCTGTGTGGATCTCCAGTATCGATAAAAATACCACCGCGGATCGGGTGTATTCCGACGATTGAACTATAACTGATGTTAAATGGTCTGGACGAGCTTGTTCCGAATATTCTGCGGTTTGTCAGAAGGGCGGCGGAACCCTGCGATGATACCAGAACCTGTGCGGCGTCGATCATCATCCAGATGGACAGGACATTGGAAATAACCAGCGCGGCGATGTGGTTCGACCAGATGCGTCCTGCAGCAAAGGAAATTGCTGCCACTACAAAAAACAATATCATCCAGCGCAATCCGCTGAACTTTACAACAACCTGAACCTGCTCTCGTTTTTTTAACTGACTGCGCAGTTCTGTTACTGCTTTCGGTTCTTTCTTCATTTTTATACCTCCACGCAATGCCGGCAGCGCCCGATTTGGACTTGTATGGATTCTGCTGTTTTCAGTATATCTGACAGGAAGATTTTTTCGGATGCCGAGGGAGGACAAATATTTTTGAACAGATGTCCTTTTTTCTTCCAAAGTTTCAGAAAAAGAGGATCCAATTGACGAAAAAAAACATCGGATCAGATATTTGCCGAGATCTATCAGTTTGCCGCCGGATATGTCAACGGAGAAGATCGGGTCATTCTTACCGAGAGCTGCACGGAGGACCGGCTCACACGGTTCTGGAAAAGCGCGAAGCCGCCACTTAAGAGTTTCAAACGAAATGCTGAAACTCTCAAATGTGCCCCTGCTCAAGTGAGCGAATTGAAAAACGTCCTTCGAGAAGTATATGCCAGATTTATTTAGTAATTTACGAGTTGGTTATGCAACATCAATACCTTTTCTATTATTAATGCTGTTTTTTCCGGTTGGAAAAGAACCAGTCCCGGAACTCTCGGTTGTGATAAATGACTTCCCAGCAGAAATGCCCTGACTGCCAGAAAATCTGTCCTTTCGGGTACAATGTGAGGCGGTAGGGAATGTGCTGCTCCTCAAGAGAATGCCGGAGGGGGTTTAAGGACCAGTCCGGTTTCATCACGGGATCATCTTCCGCATGGACAAGCCACAGCGGCGTGTCACGGAGAAGCGAAAGCTTTGACGGATCCCCCGCACCGCATAGAGGCGCCAGGCAGGCGAACTCGCCGGGGTAAAGAAAAGCAAGCGCAAACGCCCCGAAGGCTCCGGAGGAAATTCCGGTCAGATATCTTCTGGCCGGATCGATCGAATAACGGCTCTCGAGATCCCTCAGAATCTTCCAGACGATTTTGATCTGAGGCATCGGCCAGAAGGGACTGTTCGATTTGCCGTGGATAAACTGATTCACGCTGGTCCAGTTGTCATCCTCGTCGTATTTCAGAATGCATTGGGGAGCCAGGACAAAACATTCGTTGTGTCCTTCTTCTGAGTCCTTTGCAAAGGCAGTAGCCATGGCAAAGGTCTGAATCAGGGTTCTCGGGTCCTCCGTCCGCTCTCCTGTCCCGTGCAAAGCGATCACGATGGGGTAGTGTTTCCGCGGATCATAAGAAGTCGGCACATAGAGCTCATAGGGAAGCTCGATGCCGAATTCCTGATCCGGATAGGAAAAGGTCCGGAAGCAGGCCTGAATCTGTTCATCTGCCTCCCGTCGGACGTGAATGCGGTAAACAACCGGTTCGAGCAGCGCCCCGGAAAAGGTCAGGGTGATCCGCTCCTCGAGAGGCTTTGTCAGGGAGAGCGGGCGTTTGTCGAGACGGACGACATATCCCTTCACGGAATCATAGTAAGGAACCTCGCTCCCTGCACTGTAATCTCCCATTGAAGGGTCAATGTCAGGAAAAAGATATCTTCCGGCGTCGCGGTCAGCGGTGATGGAAAGGTAATAATTTGGATCATACTCTGACTGGATCAGGAGGCCGAAGGTATCGCGAGGAACGCATATTTCATAATCAGAACAGTCCTCCCGGAAATCAATGAGGGAGGAAAACGAACGGTTATCGCGGATGGTCAGGCTGCTAACGACTTGCATGAGAACTCCTTTGAGATAGAAAAACGTGTGCGGGATTTTCCCGACTCTGATATAATTTTTACAGGATATAAACAACAGGAGGGAAAAACATGTCAGCTGCAAACAGACATGATGAACGTTATGTACAGGTACAGGACGCGATCACCGGCGCGTACCTGCAGCTTCTCTCGACCAAAAGTCCGGAGGAAGTTACGGTCGCAGATGTCGCCTCCCGCGCGGGAATCGTGCGGAGCACCTTTTACAATCATTACGAGGACCTCCCGTCTCTGAGGACGGATGTGGAAGACCGGACGATCCAGCATATCTTTTCGATGATGGAGGCCTTCCGTCCAAAGGGAAACGACGATCTCACCAGGAGCTTTTTTCTGTCTCTCTGTCTGTATGCCCGGAAAAACGCCTATCTGTCAAGTGTTCTGCGATCACCGAGCGCTCCCGATTTTATCACCAAGATTATCCGGATGTTTCACGAGTATGTGCGGGGCGTTGTGAAAGGCGAGACAGATGAAAAGAAATCGGAGCGCCGCTCCTACGGCATCGCGTTTGCGATCGGCGGTGCGATCGGATTCCTGCATAAATGGTCGAACGACGGTTTTTCCCTGGAAGCAGAGCAGGCCGCCGGGGTTCTTTCGGACCTGTTTTCCGGCGGTGTGCTTCCCTATCTGTGAGCCGGTTTATGCCTCTTCCGGAGGAATGTCCAGTTCTGCCTTTGCCCGGAGAATCTTCTGAGTGGTATTTTTCAAAAACGGATAATGACGTACCACCAGACGGTTTAAATGCCGCCAGGACGGCTGAGATTCGTTAAAGGCGTCGACGAGTTCCTGGAGCTTTGACGATACGGCATCACCGCTCAGCCCCATGGCATTGGCAACATCCGGATCGGGATAAATCCGGGCGGTCAGGGCTCCGTCTTCTCCGCTCACGACAACCTCGCCGATCAGCGGGTTCTTCGAGAGCTCCGCTTCGATTCCTTCCGGGGAGACGTTCTCGCCATTTGAGAGAATGATGAGATTTTTACAGCGTCCGGTCAGATACAGATACCCCTCTTCGTCGAGGTATCCGAGATCGCCGGTGTGAAGCCATCCTCCGCGCAGCGTCTCTCTGGTCTCCTCTTCCATCTCATCATATCCCTTCATGACGCTGGTTCCCTGCACCAGAATTTCACCGTTTTCAATCCGGACCTTTGCATTTTCGAGCGGCTTCCCGACGGATCCCGTCCGATGTTCCTCCTCCGTATTCTGACTGATAACAGGGGAGCACTCGCTCATGCCATAACCTTCCAGCACATCGACTCCGAACCGCTTAAAAAGAGTGACGTAAGCGGGATTCAGATGAGCGCCGCCGGAATAGATGACGCGAAGATTCGGACCGAAGACCTCTGCTTTTACGGCCTCCGCCGGCAGGGCAGGATCCACGGATGAAAGTTTCTTCCCGATCGTCTCGAGCATCAAAGGAACCATCAGCATTATCTCCGGAGAAAAGCGCTTCATGTTCTTCAGGAGATGCAGCAGGGAATCGTTGATGACAACGGTTGCGCCAAGAGACAGGGCCTTGAGGTAGTCCAGCACCAGACAGAACGCGTGATGCACCGGAAGAACCGAGAGAAGCACAAGACCCGGATGGCAGTGAACTTTTGTATACCTGCAGTTTTCCGAAAGATTCTTCTGAGAAAGAAGAACCCCTTTGCTCTTCCCGGTGGTACCGGATGTATAGAGAAGAACAGCGATTCCCTCTTCTTCGGGTACACCGTCAAAGAGTTCTTTCCCGGTTTCCTCCTGAACAAGATCCCCCACGGTTTTTCCGCCGTGATCGGGAGCCGGTTCCCCATCCAGGATGACGATTTCCTTCAGTTCCCGGCAGGCGGAAAGGATCGCTTCTGCATCTCCCGCCAGCTCTCTCCCGAGAAACAGGAACGCCGCATGGGAACGCTGAAGAAGCTCGATCTTCTCCTGCAACGGAAGATTCACATCGAGAGGGACCGCCGTCATAGGGCCTGTCACAACGGACAGAAACGCGGTGATCCATGAGTCACTTGCCGCGCCTGTCATCGCGATGCGGAAACCCCCGAGGTTTCGTCTCAGCAGTGCGCTTCGCACCAGCGTGACGTTCTTCCAGAGTTTCCCGTATGTGCACTCTTCCGTTTCCTTTTTCACCGGCCAGCGGAGCGCTACGACATCTGCGTTTGCTTCCATGGAAGGCTGAAGTAAATCCCGAATCTGATTAATCATTCGACAACCTCCTTTTCTTTCATGCATGCGTCAAACAGATCAAGAGCCTCACCCACCGTTTTCAGTTTTGCAAGTTCTTTCTCATCAAGCTCGGTGTCAAACTCATCCTCAAGTTCCCCCAGAAATGCCATAAAATCGAGGCTTGAAAATTTCAGATCCTCGCGAAAGCGAAGATCTCTGGTAAGACCTCCTTCCGGAACCTTACAGTATTCTTTCAGAATATCAAGAAATTGTGCTTCCTTCTTTTCGCTCATAATAATGCTCCTTTTCGCGTTACTTTACGTTTTTTCCAACTTTTCTTTACAGTTCGCTGATCATCTGACCGAGAGTGATATCGGGTTCCGCGATTCCCCGGAACAGGATCTTCATCAGATAGTAATAGCAAAGCTCCATGTCCTTCTCGCTGTAAACCGCCTCCTGATAATGAAACGAAAAGTTGAGTCCTCCGTCCGGAGTATGGGAGACGGTGAGATAAAGCTTCTTGGTCGCGGCTCCGTTTGCGTACCAGACGGATTTGACCGGGATTCCCTTGAGATGCTCATTCTCAATCTTCACCGGCAGAGGCTGATACGTGAGATAGACACTCTCATATTCCGTGTCCTCCGGAGTATGGTAGCGGTTTTTGATCTCATCCTCCAGAACCGTCGGATCGTAATTGCTGTGCAGATAGACATGGTTCTGAAAATTCTGAACCTCAAAGGCCGCGTCCAGAAATTCCGTGTCCGGGGATAGCACGGTCCGGCAGGGGAAGCAGACCGTCCGGCTTCCTCCGCTTGTCCATTCGCTGTGCGTGCTTCGCCTGGAGATGAAGTTCTGGAGAGAGATGTCTTCCTGCCCGCCTCCTGTTTTGGAAAGGTAAGTCCGAAGTCCCAGAAGCAGAAGGTTATTGAAGGAAATCCCGTGATTCAGACAGAAGTCAAAGAGATTTTTGGATGCCTGCGGATCCAGATGATAGTCTTTGACGCGAACCATCAGGTTGTCCTTCTCGATCTCTGCCGCACGGAGTTTCTTGTCACCCCGGCGGATTCTCGTCTCCTGCAGAACCTTCGGCCCCCGGATATCGGAGTAAAGAGGTTCGCCGTACTGATCCAAAACCTCTTTCCAGAACGCCCGGTCCTTTTCCAGACGCTTCCCGCTGCTGCTCTTTTCCAGATCCTTCTGGAGCTGCTTCTCGAAATCGGCAAGCGGCGCCGGTTCTTCGGAGCCGAAGCGAAAATGGCAGTAAAGCTGCATCAGGTCATTGATGAGAACGGTGAGACAGCAGGAATCCGCAAGCCGATGGTCAATGTGAAGGAAAAATCCGTTGTAGCCATCAGGGAGCTGAAGCATGGTAAATTCCATCTCAGGAATGTCATCCCCGTCAAACGTCTGATAGGCGCGCTGCTGCAGGATCTCGTTTACCTCATCCCAGGTTCTGTCCTGAAAGTTTTCCAGCGGAATATCTCTTGGGTCGCTCTCTGCCAGGTACTGGCGGCGCTCTCCGTTTTCATCCGTCGTAAATCGAAGCCGCAGGCAGCCTGCCCGCTGGATCTCCAGCTGGATACAGTGTTTTAACAGGCCGAAGTCCAATGGAGCCTGGAGCGCCGCCAGGGTGCTGATCCCGGCCACCTGCTGGGTGTGATAGCGGCGGATCCAGCGCTCGTGGAGCTTTTGTGCGCCTGCAAGCGGATAAGTTTTTTGTGCCATGTAGGACTCCTTTCTTTCTCGGGATCGACCCGAAAAACTTAATTATTTTTAACTTTTTCTGTTGAACAGGAGTCTATCACGGAAGAGCCGGTCAGAAAAGAGGACGAGCGAGTTATCGAACACGGACGGCAAAAATGACTTTTTAATCGACCGGAAATACAGGAAAATTTATCGTATTGCATTGACAGGCGGCGTTTTCAATGATATAAATAGTGTAAAATATAATTTTGTGCAATATTAATGGAGGTGCTTATGTCTGTTTATGATTACAATCTGACAAGAGCCAACGGCGAAACCATATCGCTGAAGGAATACTCCGGAAAAGTGCTCCTGATTGTCAATACGGCAACCGGATGCGGATTCACGCCGCAATACAAAGATCTTGAAGCGATGTACGAGAAATATCACGATCAGGGACTGGAAATCATCGATGTTCCCTGCAATCAATTTGCGGGGCAGACGCCCGGAACCGATGAAGAGATTCACGAATTCTGTACACTGAAATACAACACACAGTTTGAGCAGTTCAAAAAATCAGAGGTAAATGGCGAAAACGCCTTAGATCTGTATAAATATCTGAAATCTCAGAAAGGATTTTCCGGATTCGGAAAGGGCCCGAAGGCTTTGGCAATGAGTCTGATGCTGAAAAAGATCGACAGCGATTATAAAAACAACCCGGAAATCAAATGGAATTTTACAAAGTTTGTATGTGACCGAGAAGGGAATGTCGTAGCCAGATTCGAGCCGACCCATGATATGAAAGACGTGGAGCAATTAATAGCCGGCCTTCTATAAACACATATCAACTGAACGAAAATCCCCCTCCCATGCAGATCACTGAGCGAACTCAGTTTTCTGAATGGGAGGGGGATCCGTCCTAATGAGAATACACAGATCTCTGACATTATTTGATGAAGCCGACCTGTTTGCTTATTTCAGCCGTCTGTTCGTCTTTTCTTTTGTTGTATTCTACTTTCTTTTCTTCAAAATAATTGCGTCCGTAAGAATCAATGGATACGATCAGCGGGCCGAATTCTTTCACGTGGCAGTGCCAGAGGGTTTCCGGCATTCCGAGATCTTTCCACTGGGCCTCGACGATTTCTTCCACTTCTGTCGCTGCCACCACAGCGTTTCCCGCGGGAAACACACAGTGAATCGCACCGAATTCACGGCAGGCTCTGGCTGTGTTTTCCTTCATTCCGCCTTTCCCTATTATGACGCGGACTCCTGTTTTTTTCACAAATTCATATTCGAATTTTTCCATTCTCATGGATGTCGTGGGACCCACGGATACCATTTCGTACTGATCCCCCTCGAGCGGACGGATAATAGGACCTGCATGAAGGATTGCAGCGTCTTTTACGTCAACCGGAATCGGTCTGTTCTCTTCTACTACACGTCTGTGCGCGACATCGCGGCAGGTTGTAAGGCCCCCGGTCAGATAGATAATATCTCCAACATGAATATCTTTTAAATCATCCGCCGAAACCGGTGTCGTCAGAATTTTTTTGCCATCTTTTAATTCTACCATCGCTTTGTCCTCCTTCAGTTTTCTTCTCTGTATTCAAAACCGCTGTGCGTCGTCACCTTATAATTGAGGTCTCTGTCGAATATGATATGTCCGCGTCTGTGGCTCCAGCACCCGACATTGACCGCGACACCGATCGCCGAGGGATGACGTGCCGTATTTTCAATATTTACACCCATGACGGAATAATTTCCGCCCATTCCCTGGGGGCCGAGACCAATGGCATTGATTCCGTCTTCCAGAAGTTTCTCCATCTTCGCGGCACGCTCATTGGGATTATGCGAGCCGATGGGACGCAGCAGCGCCTTTTTCGAGAGGAGAGCCGCCGTCTCGACACTGGTGGCGACACCGACTCCGACAAGAAGCGGAGGGCAGGCATTCAGTCCGTAACTCGTCATTCTGTCCATTACAAACTTCGTCACTCCTTCATATCCTTCGCCGGGCATCAGAACGGTTGCATTGCCAGGCAGTGTGCATCCGCCGCCTGCCATGTAGGTATAAATCTCACACTGATCCGAATTCGGGACAATTTCCCACCAGACGGTAGGCGTTCCTTTTCCGACATTTTTCCCCGTGTTGTACTCGTCAAAGGTCTCAACGGAGTTGTGGCGCAGAGGCGTGCGGATCGTGGCCTGTACAACAGCTTCTTTCAGGAGAGCTTCCAGATCGTCGATAAGCGGAAATCTGGTTCCGCATTTTACCCAGAACTGCAGAACACCGGTGTCCTGACAGGACGGACGGTTCAAGGCTACCGCCAGTTCCTGGTTTCGAAACATCGTCTCGTAAATTACACCCGCCATCGGACTGGTTTCTTTGTCCCGCAGTTCCTTCAGCTTCGCAATCACATCATCGGGAAGTTTTTTCGCTGTGAAGCCGATGAACTGCGCCATAATATCCGTCATTTGATTCACTTTCATCTCATCTTTCATAATAACGCCTCCTGCATTTTTCATATTAATTGTTTTTCGGGATGAACCTGTTCGCGTAAACTTGCTGCATTTATTTCTTATTACGTACGATTTTCCTTACTCAGGGAAAAACGGAAACGCAATCGGAAGAATAATCATACTCACGAGGAGCGCAATGGCGATCAGCGGAAGACCGGCCTTTGCGTAGTCCTTGAACTTGTACCCTCCCGGCCCCAGAACCATGGTATTGGCCGGCATTCCGATCGGGGTCGCGTATGCACAGCTTCCGCCGATGACACACGCCATCAGAACCGCTTTCGGATCCGCGTTCATTCCCTGCGCGATGGAGAGGCAGATCGGCGCCATCAGGGCCGTCGTGGCTGTGTTCGACATGAAGTTCGTCATAACACAGCAGAGAATCAGGACAATGAAAGTGAGCAGATAGGGAGAGGGATCGCTGCCCAGAACTCCCAGAACCGCATCCGCGATCATATTGCCCGCCCCGGAGCTCTCCAGGGCTTCCGCGAGAGACAAGGTACCGCCGAACAGAAAAATCGTTTTCAGATCAATGGACTTCAACGCATCTTTTTCCGAGATAGTTCCTGTGAAGACCAGAATGATCGCCCCGATGCATCCGCTGACGTATAGCTCGATGCCGATCTGATCCTCAAATATCATCGCAAGCAGAGTACCGATCAGAACAGCCAGCGCCATGATTTTTTTCCATTTCGGAACATGTTCGAAGTCATGACCGGAATCAAAGACGGAATCTCCATCCTTAGCCTCATGGTTCGGAAGAAGTTTAAAACCGATCGTTGCATAAAAGATAATTCCGCAGATCAGAATCGGAAGCCCGACTATCGCGTAATCGAAGAAGCCGAACTTCAGGCCGATCGTACTGAGCGTCGACTGAGCGATCATATTTCCGGGTGCCCCGATCAATGTGAGGTTTCCTCCCATTGCTGCCGCAAAGACAAGCGGCATGAGAAGGCGGGATCGGTTATATCCCGATTTTGCCGCAATACCGATCACTACAGGGATCAATACCGCTGCGGTTCCGGTGTTGGAAAGGACGCCGCTCATCAGACCGACAATCAACATGATGGCAACAACAAGTTCTTTTTCCGTTTTGGCAAATTTCGTCACGATGCCGCCGATATCATTCGCAACACCCGTCTCAAAAAGAGCACCGCCCACGATAAACATCGCAACAAACAGAATCACATTGCCGTCTATAAAACCCGCAAACGCATCGGCAGGTTCCAGAACTCCCGTAACGGTCAGGCCCACACAAACGATCATGGATGTGAGGCCCAGCGGAATTTTTTCCAGAACAAACATGACTATGGCAAACGCCAGAAACAGCAGGGTAATTACTGCCGGACTCATAAATTTTTCTCCTTCTGTACGCTACTTTTCAACAACCTCCTTAAAGGAAAAGCGCTTTTCTCTTCTATCTATTGTCATCATACACGGGATCTATGGTTTTGTACATTTGATAATAATTACGCTCAGCTTTAGTTTTTTTTATACTGATGCGTTCACAGGGAATTTTTTTGTTATAATAAATTAAATGTAGTATGAAATGTCCGCTGGGAATCCCATCCGGAAAGGAATTGAAAATGACTCTGAATCAGCTTGAGTATTTTTGCGCGGTATGCCGTTTTCACAGCATTTCCCGCGCTTCGGAACAGCTCTATGTCTCACAGCCGACCATATCGGTCGCCGTGCGCGAACTGGAAAAAGAATTTCACATGCAGTTTTTCAACCACAGGAAAAACAGAATCGACCTCACCTCCGACGGGGAAGCATTTTATTTAAAGGCATCCAAATTACTGGACGAGGCGAGCGCGCTCCATGACGACTTCACAACGCTTGGCAGCCAGTCAAGACCGGTCCGCATCGGTGTTCCTCCGATCATGAGCACCGTATTCTTTCCCCGGATGATTGACGCTTTTCATGAAAACAGCCGGACGCCTGTCCAGCTTCTTGAGTATGGCTCTGTACGGGCCTGCGACCTGGTTGCTTCCGGAGATCTGGATCTGGCGCTGGTTAATATGGACGTCTATACGCTGGATCGTTTTGACAGTTTTGAGATGATGAATGCCGAATGTATCTACTGCGTGTCCCGAACACACCGATATGCCGGAGAAGCAGAGGTGAGTTTTGATATGTTGAAAGACGAAAATCTGGTTCTTTTAAATACGGATTCCGTACTCAACCAGACGGTATTGGCACGTTTCAGAGGTATGCGTGTGACGCCCCGGATTCTGATGGAGTCCAGTCAGCTCTACACCATATTGAATTTCGTGCGAGGCGGCCACTGCGGTGCCTTCCTGTTCTCACCTATCGCCTTGAATCCACGTGATTTTGTCGCGCTTCCGATCAGGCCGCTCATGACAAACCGTTTCGGACTCGTATGGAAAAAGGGGCCAATCCGCAAACAGGCCAATACTTTCATTGAATTTGCGAAAGACTATGATATGTCTCCATATCTGTAAACAGGCCACAAATCATGCTTCTGTTTTCTTTTTCATTTGCCACTCATAAATCCCTGGCCGATAATTTTTCCCGGACAGGAAGGTTTTTTTCTGCGTGATTCACAGATTTCTCACAGGATGGTCTCAGTTCCTATGGAATCTCCTGCTACGATGATTTTAACAGATCTTCCAGGAAAGGATTCTTATGCGGATAATATATAAACTTTTTGCCGGCATCTGCGGCGTACTTCTTGTTCTGACACTGATCCCGTGCCTGATCTGGTATGGCGCGGTGAATTTTTCTACATTTAATGAAAAGGTAACCCTGACACATACCAGTCCGCTGTTGTTTCCGGGAATACTTATCCTGATCCTGTGCCTGATACTGGCAGCCCGATTTCTCTATGCGGGAGCAACGGCCCGGCAAACCCGGCAGCGCCGCTTTATTTTTTCTCTTCTCCTGCTTCTGGCAGCTGAGGCATATCTGTGCATCTATTGGCAGACCCACTACGACAACGCCCCTATTGCAGACCAGAATCAAGTCTGGAATGCTGCAGTCGCGATTGCGCAGGGGACGAATCTGAACAATGCCTCCTACTTTATCCTGCTTCCCAGACAGAAAGCGATGGCACTCTGCTTCGCCGTGGTCGCAAAGCTGTTTGGAACAGATTATGACACCTCCATCCGTCCTCTGAATGCCGTTTTTCTCCTTCTCCTTGTGCTTTGGAATGCGCTTCTTGCCTTTCGAATCACAAAAAAAGAAGAGGCGGGAAGCCTTTGTGCTCTTCTCACCGTATTGTTTACCCCTCTTGTCTTCTATACCTGTTTCGTTTATGGTACCATCCCGTCTATCTCCCTCACGGTCGGAACCTTTTACTTTGCCGTCCGTCTGGTACAGACCGGGAAGGTACGCTATCTTCTTCCGGAAACACTCTGCGCTCTCCTCATGGTTCTCATGTATTCTGCTGCCTGGCTTGGTTCTCTCGCAGTCCTGATGATTCTTCTGCCATGCAGTGTTATGCTCTTTCGAACGGATCGAAAGAAGGCTTTTACTCTCCTTGCCGGAGCAGTTCTTCCCATTCTGATTCCGTATTCCGCAATGCTTCTGGTTCCCTCTGTTTTTCAAGCGCTCACCGGCATTGGCAGCACAAACACCTCAGCGCCCACACTCACCTGGATCGTGATGGGCCTCTCGAGCAGCAATAATACCGTCGCCGGACCGGGCAGCTATAATCAGCTCCCCGAAACGGTTTTACAGGAGGGAGAGACCACGGCAGAAGCGAGTGCCCGTCTTTTTTCCACTCTGAAGACGATTCTCTCCGAATATCTTTCCGGATCCCGCTCCCTCTTCTTCTTTGTGGAGAAAACCCTCTACCAGTGGACAGACCCTTGGTTTGGCAGCCTCACTCTGACGCTCGTGCAGCGGGGCAACAGACTGGCACACATGCGTCATGTCGCCGCCGGAACCAAAGCGACGACCGTCTCTCTCACTCTCCTTGCGAGGCTGGAACCGCTTCTGGTGGTCTTTCGAACAACGGTCCTGCTTCTGGCACTTCTTTTTGTTCTCTCGCTGTTGTTCCGGCGAAAGGGAAAGTCCATCTCTCCGGAGATGTTCTGCCGGCTCCTGCCTGCCGTGTATTTCGCGGGTATTTTCTGTTTCCAGCTGTTCTGGGAGTCCAAATCCCGGTACTGCATGCCCGCTATCGTTCTGCTCATCCCCCTCGCCGCAGCAGCAATTGAAGAAATCAAACAGTCTCGGCTCATATCAAATCCATTTACAAAAAGTAAAAATCATCTCACCAGTTGAGGGATTTCTTATCCTCTGGCAGGGAAGAAAGAAAAATGAATCTTCCGTTCTGAAACAACTGGAAAACGACGGTCTCTTAATCCGACGGCAATACGAAGAAATGCCTGTCCGGACAGAATATTCTCTGACAGAAGCCGGACAGGCATTTATGCCGATATTTTTTGAAATGTTTAAGTGGGGGTCTGATCACTGCGAATTCATACAGACCAGATATTTCCTCTGGTCCTGGCGCTGCGCTGAACCTCACCTTTCCGCTCCAGCTCCGACATCACGGACAATTCCTCGTCTTTGGTTCTGTTATGTACCTGACCCAGTTCCCGTTCTGTCATCGGCCCGTATTCTTCAAGAAGCTGCTTCTCAGCGCGCGGCGTATGTTCCGCGATTTCGGGGCAGAGCGTATGAATCACCTGATCATATGTATCCATAGGCCTGTGGCCGCCGACATAAACCGCGTTGTGACGATTCAGATGGTGAACATCCGCACCTGCTTTATAAAAGATCATCGTCGGGAATCCGAATGTCCTCCATTCCATACATGTTTCCTGATCCTTCATAAACGCCTCGCCGGCTGTCCCGTCATCAATATCTTTCCTGAACCGGGCAAAATCAAGTCCTTCCGTTTCTTTTGCGAGCGCCTCATATATTTCTTTATCCGAAATAATCTTCCGTTCCGTCAGCGCCGCACGGCGAAGACGTCTCAAATAGCGAAAGCCGACTTCCTCGGACTGCAGAAAAGCTGCCTCCGCCGCCACATTGGCAGGCCACGTAGAGAAATGCCGGATCGGCGCAATGTCTACCCAGAGGTTTTCATCGATCGGCTGTCCGGTTCGTTCAGAAACCATCTTCCAGTGCGGCTTGGTCGCCGCGGCGTCCCGGATATCGTTCTGCTCATCATAAAAGTCATCAAAATCTTTGATCAGACCGCCGAAAACATACCGGAAATGCAGCTGATCGCGATATTTCTCCATCATGGTCAGGATCATTGGTTCCGTTGCCCAGCACCAGGAGCAGTACGGATCCGTAAAAACCATTACCTCAAGCTTCGTTGTGTTTTTTTCTTTTATCTGATCACTCATATGTGTCCTCCTGTTCCGAATAACTTATTCCTGTTTATTCTGATCTGCAGAATCGCTTTCTTCCACCGCCGTGCAGCGTCCGGTGCGAAGATCACAGACCATATGCGGCCGGTCATCTTCCCAGGAAAGCTCGCTGATCAGACGGTCCATCGGTTCATTGTTATTGTGAATTTCATGTAACCCCTGTGCTTTCACAAGATATTCCTCCTCTCTGTGGCCGAGAAAAACAGTTTCCGTATGGCCGCCAGCCTCCCGCAGCCATCTTCGGCACAGGCTCATTTCCTGCACGCCGGGCGTCGTGACAAATACGACACCACCCGGTTTCAGTAAACCGCCGAGAGCCTGAAAAATCCGGAGCCAGTTTTCCGGCCTGTGTGCCAGGTCCGGTCTGCGTATCAAAATAACATCATACTTATCTCCACACCTCAAAAGCCAGTGTGCGGCATCTGCAGTAATAAATCTGCCGTCCGGCAGTCTGCTCCGCACTTGTCTGATGGTCTCACCGTCCTGATCAATACCGGTCAGAGCCCAGCCCCTCCGGATCAGATCTTCTCCTTCTTCGCAGAGACCACAGCCGAGATCCAGCAAATCCGCGGGCCGCTTCACCGTCTGCCCGATGATTGATGCGAAATCCGTCAATCGTATCACCTGTCTTTCTAAGAATCTTCTTTCTCCCCCGAGGGGAACCTCCGCAGGATAGATGCCAGCTCTTTTTTCTCCTCTTCTGACCAGACTTTCATCTGATTGTGGATCATTCTCTCGTTTTCGGGATATACTTCCGCAATTCGTGTTCTTCCCGGTTCTGTCAGAGACAGAATGCTTTTTCTCCTGTCATCCGGATCCTGCTTTCGACTCAGCAAACCGTTTTTCTCGAGATTCTTTATCACCACGGGAATCGTTCCGTCCGAAGAGAGTATCTTCTCCTTTACCTCGCCGACGGTCATATCCCCGATATGATAAAGGGCTTCCAGGACACCGAACTGGCTCAGAGTCAGCCCGTGTGCGGCTGCAATATGCGCCGACTGACGGTCTATCTGGTTCATGATCCGATGCATTTTGATCAAAATATAATTATCCTCTGTCATATCGTTTCCGCCTCCTTTATATCTAACTAGATGTAAATATACTCTAATTAGATATATTTGTCAACCCCCTGTCTTTCCGGAGGCATACATCAGGAAATTGAAACTGAATCTGCCTTTTTCCACATCTCCTGCAAAAAAAGAACGGCATGTCTTCACATACCGTTCCCATAATGGTTTCATTGATTCTGTTTATGAATCCTGCTTCAAAGGTGTCCTTTCCGGATGATCTTTTCCGTTCCCGAAATCAGGCAGGATCCAGAAAAAAGCGATGACGACGTACATGATGTAGGATACAACCGGCAGGTAATAGGACAGAGGCATCGCCGCGGCATAGCCCAGAATAGTAATCAGACTTCTCATGTCGCTGCAGATCAAGCTGATTAATCTCTCTTTTCTGCCATTGGCCCGGTAAACGGATACGGCCAGAATGTGATAGGCAATCGCCGAAAGAAAAAGGATGATACTGTACAGAAGACCCGGCGTGCCTCCGAATCCGGCTTTCGATGTCCATGATGTTGCAAACGGGATCAGAGAGACACAGAACATCCACAGGAGATTATCCCACAGTGTCCTTCTGCTGATCTTCTTTGAGGCAGCCAGCAGACGGTGATGATTCACCCAGTAAATCCCGATATACACATAGCTGATCAGATACCCGAGAAAGGTCGGAAACAGACTCGCCAGTGCAGACCAGGTGTTGTCCTCCGGCGCGCTCATTTCCAGAACCATGATTGTAATAATGATGGCGAGTACTCCATCACTGAATGCCTCCAGTCTTCCCTTACTCATACCCTCGCTCCTTATTTCCGGTCTTGCGGCTTGTACTGTCGATGACAATAATATTATGCCCTACCCGGCAAAAGATTACAAGTAAGAGAATTCCGGCCCGTTACTGCAGCGGAGAAGCTGTTATTTTTCAGTTCCCTTAACCGCCATTTCAATATGTTTCCTGCCGTCATGCATCTTGACCGCCTGCATGCCAATGACAAGCGCTATCCCGATCACACAGGCAATTCCATCAAAATTGGAAAGGCTCAGCGCTGCCTTCGGTACATCCAGCGTTGTCGGTCCCATTACAATCGCATACAGAGAGGCAGCCATCATTCCGAGGATAAAGTAAATCATCTGCGTACGGTAGCGGGAAAGACCCGCCTGAATCAGCTTCACCACACTGGCAGCGCCGGCAAGAATGCCCAGGGCAAAAACCAAAACCGCCGGAAGGCTCGCAAAGTGAAAATGCATCAGTTCCTTCAGCGCACTCATCACCGGCAAATAGGCGCCGAAAATCAGCAGCATGGTCGAGCCGGAAATGCCGGGAAGGAACATCGCACTGATTGCTACCATACCGATGAGAAAGAGCTTTACGGCAAGGCCCGGAGTAAAAGCAGACAGATTCATGGACGCAGACGGGACTTTCGTATTCAGAACGGTAATCCCGATGACCAGAAACATGCCCAGAAGCAGGAACAGAAATCCTTTCTTCCATTCCCGGACCGTATCCGCCTCTTCGATACATACCACCGGGAGTGCACCGATGATAAAGCCGACAAACAGAGAACTTACAAAATATATGTGCTGTTCAAAAAGTGCATTCAGGGCAATCACGGCAAGCCCCATTCCCAGCGCCCATCCGATCCCCAGCTTCAGCAGGTATTTCAGCCCATGCAGTTTCTCCTCTTTTCTTCCGAATACCAGCTGGTTTATGGAACCGATGAAGCGGTCATAGAATCCCAGAATAAATGCGACCGTTCCTCCGGAAACTCCGGGAACACTGTCTGCAAGTGCCATAGAGAATCCGTCTGCTGCTTCTTTTAACATAAAATCTCCTCCTAAGACCTCTTTCCGATGTTGCTGATTCCGGTCCGAAACCCCCTTGTTTTCGGACTATCCGAATCGTAACAATCAGAACTAAACAGCCTGTAGGAGGAGATTTAAATAAATCCTAAACTATTCCTGATTGAAGGACCGGCAGAAAAAGAAAACGAATCCTCATCCGGGTTTGCGGTTCAGCCGATATCCGGCTCCCCATACAGTCTCCAGTATTTTCGGATTCTTCGGATCATCTTCTATTTTTTCCCGCAGCCGGTTGATATGTACCATCACCGTAGAAGTGTCGCCGACATAGTCATAGCCCCATATTCTTTCCATCAGCTGTTCCCGGCTGAAAACGATATTGGGATTCTGCGCCATGAACTTCAGCAGCTCAAATTCCCGGTTTGCCAGACGAACCTCCTGGTCCTTCTTGAACACGCGCCAGCTGTCCGGCTGTATGCGCAGATCGCCGATCCGGATCTCCGGCACGGCCCCCTGCTGCGTCCCGGAGTCTGAGCCGGATTCCTTCAGGCGGCGATATTGTCTTAAGTTTGCCCGCACACGAGCAGTCAGTTCCATCGGATCAAATGGCTTGGGAATATAGTCGTCTGCGCCGGAATTGAACCCGCGCACTTTATCCACCGATTCATTCCTCGCCGTCACCATCAGTATGGGCAGATCATACTTTTTTCGGATCTCTTCGCAGATCTCATAGCCGTTCTTTCCCGGAAGCATCAGATCCAGCAGGACGAGATCACATGGATGCTCATCCAGATAAACCAGGATATCTGCCCCATCCGTCAGAACATCGGTATCATACCCGGCGGACTGAAGATAGGTTTCTTCAATCATGCTGATGTCCGCATCATCTTCAACGATGAGAATTCTGTCCTTCCTCGCCATCTGTTTTTTCTCCTTCCTTCAGCAGGATGCTTACAGAGAGCCCCGCAAAGCCCTCGTGATGGCTGTCCAGATCGGCGCTCACGCGGCAGCCCATCTCCTCACAGAGATATTTTACAATATAAAGGCCGAGTCCGCTTCCCTCTTTCCGGCTGCGGGATTCATCCACACGGTAAAACTCATCAAAAATACGATCCAGTTTAGCTTTTGGTACGCCACGTCCATTGTCCTGCAGGATAATTTTCTGATAGCCGTTTTCCTGCTGAAGTGACACAAAGAAACGCAGCGGCGATACGCCTGCGTATTTCCTGCTGTTTGAAAGAATATTGTCCAGGATTCTCTGCAGTGCCTCCGGATCTGCCTGCACCGGTTTCATTCCCTGCCCGGGGATCTCGCAAACAAATTCTACCTCCGAATAATCCGGCAGTTCTTTTTTGGAACGGCAATAATTGCTCAGATATTCGGAAAGGTCAAGTTTCTGTACCTGCACCGGGATCCCTCCGGTTTCCAGTTTTGAAAAATAAAAGAGCTCACTTAAAAGTGCATCCATCTCGCCGCTTCTTCTGTAAGCGGCCCGCAGAAATTTCTTCTGTTGCTCCGGTTCGCTGACAACTCCGTCGAGCAGCCCCTTGACGGAGCCCCGAATCGCGGTCAGCGGGCTTCTGAGATCATGGGAAATTCCGGCGATCATCTCCTGTCTTGCCTTTTCGTAGCGGGCGTTCTTTTCTTTTTCTTCCTTCAGATGCCGCTGCATCCCGTTGAAGGCGGCACAGACCTGTTCAAACTCTGTATCACCCTCATAGAGAACCGGTGTAGAATAATCGCCATTCCGAATCCGTCCGGCTCCCTGCTCCAGAAGTTCAAGCGGCTGCATGATCTTCTTCGTAAGGATTCTGGTAAAAAAACGGCTCACAAGAATCAGCGTGATCACAGAGAACAGCGCTACCAGAGCCGCCATCAAAATAAACCGGTCATTGTGTACGGTCAGGTTTTCAATCAGTTTCTCTGCCTCCGCACCTGCTACGCGGCTTCCCAGCATTTCCTGAAGAACCGCTTCTTCTCTGTCCCAGTATATTTTGACGCCGACGGCCCCGATCACGGCACATATCGCTATCGTGACCAGAATCATAAGCGCGTTCGAATAAAAAATCCGGTTTTTAACGGAGGACTGTCTTACATTCTTCTTGATCATGGATTTCACCTGCCTGTGATCCCCTTTTTTCTGAAATTGTCTGGAAGAGTTTATATGCCGCCCATCCGCAGAAGACACCGACTGCAATTCCCGCAAGAACGTCCGTAGGATAATGAACATAAAGATATAATCTTGAAAAGGCGATCAGGCACGCTAATATCAGCGCCGGAATTCTCAGCTTTTTCAGTGCCCCGGAAAGCCAGAGTCCGGTCACTGTCGCAAAGGAAAACGCCGTATGCCCTGACGGGAAGGAAAAATCTACAGGCTTTTTTACAAGTAACGTGACAGCTGTATTGACATCAAACGGCCTTACACGATGAAACGCGTTCTTCAGCACAAGATTGCAGAGAATAAGATCCAGTGCAATGGACAAAATAATAATCCAGCCCGCTTTCCGCGTATTTTTGCGCATAATCATTACTGCCGTAAGAAGAACCCACAGAACTATGCAGTTCGAAATCAGAGGCATAAGAACATCCAGGAAGGGACATCGGATCGACTGAATCGCATTCAATATCTGTATTTCTGTACCCATTATACCATCCTCCGTATTGAAATATCTTTTCGGGATTGAAATAAATATAAAAGTCAGGTATAAACTGAACTTTCCGTGCAGCTGAACAAATTCTAAACCCTTAAACATAAATGAAGCTTAGCTTATAAAAAAATCGAATCTGAAAGGAAAAAAATTTGCAGCTTCCTTCCGTCAGTCAGCACAGATTCCGAAATATGCATCCATTATATCGGTTTTTTTCGATAATCCAACCGCTTTCGGCGAATATTTTGCCGGCAATACCACCTGTATTTTTCACACCCCGGAAAAAATACAACTTGAGCAGGAACTTCCCTGACTGTAATATATAATTAATGTATCTATTTTTCAGAACATCTGCCAGTCCGGCATCCATCCAATTGCAAAGGAGGAATTCGTATGAAAATCAAAGCAGCCGTTGTTTTCGAAAAAAACGGTCCGTACAGGATTGAGGAAGTGGATCTGGCTGATCCGAAAGAGAATGAGGTACTGGTAAAAATAACAGCTTCCGGCATCTGCCATACCGATGAGGTCGCACGCACCCAGCAGATACCGGTCCCGCTTCCGGCCGTCCTGGGTCACGAAGGGTGTGGTGTGGTTGAGAAAACCGGTCCAGGTGTAACCGAATTCAAGCCGGGCGACCGTGTCGCCTTTTCCTACGCCTACTGCGGACACTGTGACAACTGTCGTCATGGTATGCCCTATGCGTGTGACGAATTTAATGATATTAATTTCGGCGGTGTCATGCCGGATCATACGACAAGACTCTCCAAAAACGGAAAGCCGATTTCTACCTTTTTCGGGCAGTCGTCTTTCGCGACACATGCCATTGTCCATATCAGCAATGTCATCCGCGTACCCTATGATGATATCGATCTGGCTCTTGTCGGACCCCTTGGGTGTGGTATCCAGACCGGAGCGGGCACGGTTCTGAATTTCCTGAAGCCATCATTTGGTACCTCAATTGCCGTATTCGGCTGTGGAACTGTAGGTATGAGTGCCATCATGGGGGCAAAAATCGCAAACTGCGCCCATATCATCGCTGTCGGCGGCAACCCGAAATCTCTGGAACTGGCAAAAGAACTGGGAGCTACAAATGTTATCAACCGGAGGACCTGTGAGGATATCCCGGCAGAAATCAAAAAAATTACCGGCGGTGGAGCAGATTATTCCGTAGAAACTTCCGGCACTGAGAACTTCATCCTTGCCGGACTCCGCTGTCTTTGCTTCAAGGGAACCGAAGCGATCGTCAGCGTCGGCGGTGAAATCCGCATGAATGTCTACGATGATCTGATGTCCGAAGCGAAAACCATGACCGGCGTCATTGAAGGAGAAGCGGTTTCCAAGGAATTCATCCCGAAACTGATCGACTACTATCATAAAGGTCTGTTCCCGTTTGACCGTCTGATACACTTCTACCGGTTTGAAGAGATTAACGAGGTCATCGCCAGCGCAAAAAAAGACGGCTGCATCAAACCCGTTCTGAGAATGGATCTGTAACAGCCTTTATTATATTCCTAATCCATATTCCGTATCTTCCCGGTCTGGCTCTATGGTCGTATGCCATAGGGCCAGACTTTTCTGACTATGTATCCGTATTTTTACGGCAATATCAAGCTGCTATCTGCATCCAATGTCCCGTTAAAACCGGGATTTTTTTGTCCCTTTTTTTGTTCATTTATTTTTTTTATTCCTTTAAGGTTCATTTTAAGAGTCGACTTTATACTCACCTTATCAAAAGGAAACAAGAAGAAAGGGGGAACTTATAATGAAGAAAAAAATCGTAATGATGCTCCTGCTTTCGATGCTTGCCGGATCAGCTGCATTGGCAGGATGCTCTTCCACTTCTACAAGTACCGATACAACGACTACGACTTCGACCTCCACGGCGGACACAGGTAGTTCTGCAGATACTTCCGGAACGAGTTCGAGCAGTTCTGATTCGACTGCTTCCTCTTCGGAAAGTACCGCGACAGGAGAAACTACATCTTATACTGCCTCGGATCTGTTCAGTGACCGGGATCTGGAGCAAAGTGCAGACACAAGTTCCGCTACAAGCTATACGGTGAAGGACGGTGAGGATATCACCATCACAGAAGAAGGTGTGTATGTTCTCTCAGGCGAAGCATCGGACGTTACCGTTACCGTCGAAGCTGCCGATGACGCAAAGGTACAGATTGTACTGCAGGATGCCACCATCACGAACAGTGACGCTCCTGCCATTTACGTGAAATCGGCGGATAAAGTTTTTGTCACACTGGCGGACGGAACGACAAATTCGCTTTCCGTAACCGGAACATTTACAGCGGATGGCGACACAAATACGGATGCCGTGATTTTTTCCAAATCAGATCTTACTCTGAACGGTTCCGGATCGCTTTCCGTTGACTCAACCGCAAACGGAGTCTCCTCGAAAGATGAACTGACGATCACCGGCGGCACATACACATTTACCTGTACAAAAGATGCATTCGAAGCGAATGACAGCATCGCAGTCTCCGATGGAGTGTTTAATCTGACAGCGAATAACGGTCTGAAGGCCGAATACGATGAAGATGACACCGTTGGATTTATTTACATCGAGGGCGGTACATTTACAATCAATGCGGAAAATGATGCAATCCACGGAACAACAACGGTACAGATTGAAGGAGGAAGCTTTGATCTGACCGCAGTGGAGGCCATTGAGGCGACACAGATCGAGATCAATGGCGGGACGCTGAAAATTTCCGCATCAGACGACGGTATCAATGCCACGGCAAAGTCAACCTCTCTTGATGTCTCCGTTGTAATAAGCGGTGGCGATATTTCCATTGAAATGGGAAGCGGCGATACCGATGCCATCGACTCGAACGGAGATCTTTCTCTCACCGGCGGCACAATTTCCATCACAGCCAATTCGCCGTTTGATTACGTCGGCGAAGGCACTCTGGATGGTGCAACCGTCACTGTGAACGGCGAAGAAGTCACAACGCTCACAAATCAGACCATGGGCGGAGGAGGCATGCGCGGTGGAAACGGTATGGGAAGAGGGGCCGGTAACGGAAGGGCTTGATACTCTGCATACGAGAATAATCGTATGGCCCAATTAATCGGAAAATCAGGAGTGAGAAATCATGAAAACATACAAGCAAAGCTTTGAACGAGCTGAAATCAAATATATGTTGAACGAATTTCAATATCTCTCTCTTCGTCAATACCTCGCTGACTATACCGTTCCGGATCAGTACGGCAAGAGTGAGATTCTGAACATCTACTATGACACTCCGGACAGCCGGATCATCCGGACTTCACTGGAGAAGCCCATGTATAAAGAAAAGCTCAGACTCCGGTGTTATTGCGTTCCGGATAAAAACTCCCCCGCATTTGTGGAGCTCAAGAAAAAATTCAACGGAATAGTTTACAAACGGCGAATTTCTCTTCCGTACGGGCAGGCAATACGTTTTCTGAACCATCCGGAAGATTCGGCTTCCTTTTCTGAAGAGGATGAAAATTCCGCTCAGATCCATCGGGAAATTCAAAACTTTTGCCGACTCTATCCGAATTTGCGCCCGGCGATGATTATCAGCTACCGAAGAATTGCTCTCGTTGGCAGGGATGATCCGGATTTCCGAATCACCTTTGATTCAGATATAACTGCCCGGGTTACAGAACTTACACTGGAAGCCGGAAGAAAAGGAGAAGAGCTTTTACCAGGAGGAAGCCACTTAATGGAAATAAAGGTGGACGGTGCTGTCCCCCTTCCGCTTTCAAAGGAGCTCAGCCGCCTTTCGATCTTTCAAAGTTCGTATTCAAAATATGGCACCGGATATCTTTCCCTCGTTGCACCTGCGACCCGGCTGGGTACGCAGACGATCCGGAAGCGCTTTCCGAAAAGATCTTTTGCAACATCCGGTGCCCCTGCCAAGGAGATGATACTATGAATTTATTTGGAACGATTATTCCGTCAACCGGCATGACCGGACCGGTTTTTCTGATCTGTACACTGTGCTCCATCGGTCTTGGATTGTTTATTGCAATCATGTATCGGTTCCGCAGTTTATCCACAAAGAGCTTTTTGATCGCTCTGACTCTGCTTCCGGCCGTTGTGCAGATGGTTATTATGCTGGTAAATGGCAATCTCGGCGTCGGCGTCGCTGTTGCCGGAGCTTTCAGCCTCGTGCGTTTTCGTTCCGCGACCGGCACCGCAAAAGAGATCACTGGAATTTTTCTGAGCATGGCCGTCGGCCTGGCTACAGGAATGGGATACCTGATGGCGGCCGCAGTTTTCGCGGTTATAGTTACAGTCGTCAACGTTATCCTGACTCTCTCCCCGTTTGGCGAGGAGCACTCCATGACTCAGATTTTGAAGATCACCGCACCCGAACAAACAGATTACGAAAACGCCTTTGAGGACATTCTGAAAAACTATACCACCTCCGCTCGTCTTCTTCAGGTACGAACGGTAAATCTGGGAAGCCTGTACCGTATCACGTATGAGCTTCAATTAAAACCCGGAAGTTCAACAAAAGCAATGATTGATGAACTCCGCACGCGAAACGGAAATCTGGAAATATCCTGCGGTCGTCCCGCAATTGGTGAAGAGACCCTGTGATCTGACAGGATCTTCAGAAAGGAGGATACCATGAAATTTGCAGCACTTTTTATTCTTCTCGTTTTTTTTAGTCTCTTCCACAAGCAGATTGCCTAGGAATTGAAGAGGTGATTATATGAAATCTATCGTTTTATTGATCCCGGCCTGGAATCCGAACGCCACGCTTCTGGATCTGGTTCGTGAATGCCGCTCTCTTGGAATTGATCAGATTACGGTTGTCGATGACGGCTCCGACGCATCCTGCCAGACGATATTCCAGGACGTGCAGAATGAAGGCGCGCTTCTTGTCCATCATGGCAGAAACCGCGGCAAGGGTGCGGCGATACGAAGCGGTATCCGAGCCTCGGTAGAGAAATATGGAGCCGGCATTTCAATCGTCACGGCGGATGCGGATGGACAGCATCGTCCGGAGGATATCGTTCGCATCGCCCGGGAAGTTCAAAAACATCCGAAATCGCTGATCCTTGGAACACGAAATTTTAACGGCAGTGACGTCCCCAAAAAGAGCCGATGGGGAAATCGTTTCTCCTCCATACTCTTTCGATTAACAACCGGTGTCCGCTGTACCGATACACAGACCGGACTTCGCGGAATACCGAACGACCTGCTTGATCTTGCGCTGGAAGAAGATGGCGACCGCTACGAGTATGAAATGAATTTCCTTACCGATGCTGTAACCAGAACGACGCTGGTTTCTGTTCCGATCTCTACCATATACGAGAATGGGAACAAAGGCTCGCACTATCGCCCGGTTCGCGACTCGCTTCGCGTCATTGGAAGATTTGTTCGCTATATCGCTGCCTCCCTGATCGGAGCAGCCAGCGATCTGATCTTTTTTACGATTTTTGTTTCGCTGTTGACGAGTGGAAGCGATCTTACGGCAGCAGCCGTTATTTCCGGATCCACCATCAGCGCACGACTGCTTTCCGGAGTCATCAATTTTCTGTTAAACAAATACTGGAGTTTTCACTCCCGCTCCGATGGAAAGCAGGAAGCTGTGCGGTACGGAATTCTTTTTCTCGCTCTGATGGGCAGCAGCACAGTCGGAACTACGCTTCTGTCTGCCGCTCTTCCGCCGCTCGCGGCAAAACTGATTGTTGACACTACGCTCTTTTTTGTAAGTTATCGAATCCAGCACCGCTATGTGTTTCAAAGAAAAGGAGGGGTTTCTCATGAAACGGAAAGCAAGTCGAAAAAACACGCGTCACAAACTCTGGGCGGTCTTGTTTAGTGTATTTCTCATCGGATATACGATGCTGACTCTGCTTCAGACATTCGTCCTGCCTTCGAATGTCGTTTCCGCTGATGAAATAACACAGACCACAGCCACCACCACGGGAAATACGAATGTTACCGCAACGGCTGGCAATACATCCAGTGACGGTGGGACCTCTTCCGACACTTCTTCTTCGTCGGATACATCTGCTGCCGAAAGTTCCGACAGCGCGGACAGCACAAGCAGCACAGACACAGCCACGGTTACGGACACGTCGTACGAGGCGGACGGGGTATCCATATCAATCACAACAGAAAGGGTAGATAATACGACGGTTTACATCGCGGACATCGTCCTGGATGATCCTTCGAGGCTGATGAGCGGTCTTGCGAACGGAAGCTTTGGAAGAAATGTAACCGAAACGACATCTGAAATTGCCGGCGAGGTCGGAGCCATTCTGGCAATTAACGGCGACTACTACGGTTCCCGCAACAGCGGCTACGTCATGCGAAACGGCTATCTGTACCGCAGTACGCAAAGCAGCGATTCCGGTCAGGAAGATCTGGTAATCTACGAGGATGGGACCATGGATATCATCCAGGAATCCGAAGTAACCGCAGAGGAGCTTGAGGCAGATGGAGCCGTTCAGATCTACTCCTTCGGTCCCGGACTTGTTGAGGATGGTGAAATAGCCGTCGATTCCGGCGATGAAGTTCAACGGGCACAGCAAAGCAACCCCAGAACCGCAATCGGAATGATTGACGTCGGACATTATGTCATGGTAGTCGCAGACGGAAGAACGAGCGAGAGCACCGGCTTAAGTCTCTCATCGCTGGCAAGCGTTATGCAGGATCTTGGCTGTACAGTTGCCTATAACCTCGACGGTGGCGGATCAACCACAATGTACTTCAACGGAGAAGTCATCAATAATCCGACCTCAAACGGAAAGACAATCAAAGAGAGGAGCGTGAGTGATATTGTATACGTCGCATGAACAATTCATTCGGGTGCAGCAGCGCCGCAGGCTGATTATCTATTTAGCCGTGACAGCCTTTTGTCTGCTGTTTTCCACGATATACAATCAATTTTCACACGGAGTTACATCGCCTTATATGAGCTTTCTCTGCCTGTGGCCCCTTCTTCTCGGGGCGGTCCCGGCGCTCGTGCTCATGCTGCTGAACCGGGATGTACCGATCTTTGTCTCAGATCTCTGGTCATCCGGAGTTGCCACTTTGACCGTACACAGCGCTCTGCTCGGAGTATTTGAGATTGCCAATACCTCTTCTCCCATGACAGCTCCGCTTTTCGTGATCGGCATCATTCTCCTGGTCACAGCCGCTGTAAGTTACGGTGTCACACTTCTGAAGGGTGAATGAAAACAGGAAATTTGAAAAAGAGCCGGATAAGAGATCACAGCTGAAAAGCTGATCTTCCTCTTATACGGCTCTCATGCTTTCTTATTGAATCGATGCTCCGAGATCATATGCCTTCTGCAGTTCCGGCTTTCCGGCAATATCTCCGACAGCCATGTTGCCTCCGGCAAGTACGGACCCGAGATTTTTCCACTGCAGATGCTCCATTAAATGATTGAAGTAATTCAGGCTGTCTTCAAAACCATTTCCTTCCGCGGCCATGAGAAGAATACCCGCCTTCCCATTTCCGCGCAGCTTCTGCCCGTCGCCTTCCTCCAGGGCAAACAGCCGGTCAATCACCGTTTTCAGCTGTCCGCTGATCGTCCAGTAATAGAGCGGCGAGGCAAGAACCACGACATCTGCCTCTTTCACTTTCGGATAAATGGCAGCCATATCGTCTTTCTGAACACAGGGACAGTCTTTGCTGCTGTGTCCGCCGAAACATCCCCGGCAGCCATGAATATCCATGCCATTGATAAAGAACTCTGTCACTTCATTTCCGACACTTCTGGCTCCTTCTGAAAAAGATGCTGTCAAACTTGACGTATTGCCTTTTTTCCGCGGACTTCCGTTCAGTATTACGATTTTCCTGCTCATTCAGACTCCTCCTCTTTCATATATTCCGTACCGCTTTGCCATGCCTGACCGACTTTCTCTCCGATGGCATAATAACCGTTCTGCATCTGATCAAAAGCGAATGCATGGATCTTTCCGGCATCAATTCTGCCCTTCTCATCCAGGACTTTTTCATCCGCGATAACGTTCACGATTTTTCCCAGGATGCGGAGACCGTAGGGCTGGTCCTGAAAATCAACTGCCTCGCATTCCAGCGTCACCGGATATTCCCTGATGACCGGTGCGTCAACCCGACCGCTTTTCACGGCATGAAGACCGCTGCGCTCGAACTTATCTTTCATCTTATTTCCGGTGGCGATGCCGAAGAAGTCAGACTCTTTCAGCGTATCCGTTCCCGGAATGGCCAGTGTAAAGGCTTTTCTGGCTTTGATGTTTGCGACAGTCTTATGATTTGCCGAAAGATTCAGCGCAACCATGTCCCTTGCGCAGATTCCTCCCCATGCCATCATCATGACGTCGACGGAATCATCCTCATTGTAGGTACCGATCATATAGGTCGGCATCGGAAACAGATACGGCACTATTCCTAAATCTTTTGTCATTGGCGATCACTCCTTACTTCTGATTTCATCGTTGCTTCTTCGACTGCCTGACAGTCTATCAGTCCGGATCCCATATGGAACTCCATGCAATTACTCAGGCAGCAAACAAATCATTGACAACTCTCTTCGTTAATAATATATTTCAAGTATAGAAATAGCAAGTACGCACATTCAGGTAATGTACTATCTTTGAGGTAAGTATATGAGCAAACGAAGCATTGCTGATGAAAAACTGGAGACAACCGGATTCAGCTATACGTTATCGTTGATCAACGGAAAATATAAAATGACGATTCTGTACACGCTGATGGAATTCGGAGTAGTACGTTTTAATGAGATGCAGCGCTATATCGGCGGCATCTCTTTCAAGACACTCAGTTCCACATTAAAAGAACTGGAGAAAGATCAGCTGGTACATCGGGAAGAATATCCGCAGATTCCTCCCAAAGTGGAATATTCTCTCACAGACCGCGGGAAGTCGCTCATGCCTATCCTTGATCAAATGTGTGAATGGGGAGATACCCACCGATTATAACATCTCTTTATTATTTTGCTTATAACTTCCCTGTTTTTCTCCGGTATAGATACATCGTCAGAATTACCGCAATAACGCAGGCAGATAATTCTCCCATCGGAATAGAAAACCAGACCACTGAACTTGCCTGCGGCAGCCGCGCCAGAAAAAATGCTGACGGCAATGGCACGGCAATCAGCCGCACAAGAGAAATGATCAGAGAAAAAAATCCATTCCCCAGTGCCTGGCAGACTCCCTGCAGAATGATATTTACCCCGGCAAAGAAAAAGCCCCAGACAATGATCCGAAGCGCCGCGACGCAAAGCGATTCTGTCTCTGATGTGACAGCAAACAACGAGACGATCGGTTTTGTCCAGCCTTCCAGAAGAATGACGCCGATCAGCATGATCACAGTGACATCTGTTAAAGCCCAGCGGACTGCCTGGGCAATTCTTTCTTTTTTCCCCGCACCAAAATTAAAAGAAATAATCGGAATCGAAGCGTTATTTAATCCGTATCCCGGCATGAAAATGAAGTTCTGAAGTTTATAATAAATGCCGTATGCGGTCACCGCCGCCTCTGAGATGCTTCCGAGAATCAGATTCATGACATACGACATGATGGGAACCAGAATCTGCATGGCGATCGCCGGTATTCCGATCCGGTACAATTCTGCAAGAATCTGCTTCCTGGGTCTGAAATCCGCCCGACGGACAGACAAAATCCGTTTCTTTCCGAGATAAAATGATCCGATCCAGATCAGAGAAACAAACTGTCCGACAACCGTTGCGATCGCTGCTCCTCTCACTCCCATTGCCGGAAAACCGATCCACCCATAAATCAGAATCGGATCCAGCAGGATATTGGTCAGGGCGCCCGCGATCTGCGTCATCATGGTAATCTTTGTCCGTCCGGTCGCAATCGTTACTTTCTCAAGGCACATATATCCCAGTGTGCCAAACGAAAAGGTCGAGATGATCCTGACATAAGTGGTTCCGTAAGACGCAATGATACTGTTATCGGTCTGGCTCCCGATAAACGCCTCCGCACCAAAAATTCCAAACAGAAACATCGCCAGGAAATACAGAAGGGTGACAAACAGGGCGTTTCCCGCGGCATTTTCCGCCTGCCTTCTCTGTTTCATCCCCAGCAGCCGGGAAACCAGCGCATTCACCCCTACACCTGTCCCGACCCCGAGCGCCATTATCAGCATCTGGACAGGAAACGCCAGGGTCAGCGCATTGATTGCCATCTCTCCGGCATTCGTCACACCGGGCGAATCCGGAATCCTGGACACATAAAACGTATCCACGACGTTATACAAAGCCTGCCCCAGCATGGAAAGCATCATGGGAAACCCCATGTTCAGAATCAGTTTCGGCACAGGCATCACTGCCATTTTATTTTCTGCAGGGTTTTCCCTGACGGTATTCACCCTCCCTGTTTCCGGCATTTTCGTTCCCCTTTTTCTGTCTCTGCAGGCGGAAGGATATATTTTGAGAGGTGTTCTTTTCCCCAGTCGCACATTGCCTTCAGAACAGGTGCCAGAGTCTGTCCGTACTCCGTCAGAGAATACTCCGTCTTCGGAGGAACCACCGGAAAAACCTCACGATGGACCAGTCCGTCCGCTTCCAGTTCCCTCAGCTGCTGCGTCAGCATCTTCTGCGTTGCCTGCGGCATGATCCGCTGCAGTTCTGAAAATCGCAGTGTCTGACCGATCAGATGGTAGAGAATAATCGGTTTATATTTTCCTCCGATCAGACTCAGTGTCGCTTCGACCGGACAGTGAAACATCGTATCCTTCAAAGTTCTTTCACCACCTCTTCCATCGCGCGATACTGCGTGTGCATGGGTGCCGGTACGGCTCCCGGATCCGCATAACCGAGCGGCATCAGCAGAACAACCTTCTCGTTCTCCGGAATGTGAAATGCCTCTGCGGCTTTGCTGTTCGGAAACGCATTGACCCAGCAGGAGGCAATCCCGAGATCCCAGGCTTCCAGCATCATATGAGTTGCGACAATACTCACATCCTGCTGGCCGGAGGCAATACCAGGCTCCTTTGCGTTCTTCCATTGCTCGTCCACGTTATAGGTCATCAGCAGAACAATCGGTGCGTTAAAAGCACAGGGAGTTATTTCTCGAATCGTACTGAGAGCTTTCTCACTTTTCAGGATATAAATTCTGAAAGGCTGATGATTTGCAGCCGTCGGTGCAATCCTGGCTGCCTCCAGAATTTTTTTCATTTTTTCAGGTTCAATCGCCTTATCCTGATATTTTCGAACAGAAAATCGTTCTTCCGCCAACGTCAAAAAGTCTTTCATTTCTTATAATCCTTTCCATAATTCCAGCATTTTGCAGTAACATTTCCTGTTGACAGATACTGAGCGCTCTGAAACTCGAACAGTACCGGACTGACCTTTTCATAGTCTATTTTACCACGTTCATTCAGATTTTCCTCCTGTACATAAGTGTGCACAGGCTTCAGAATGTAATTATGAAAAGCTCCCACCGTGACCATCTGCTCTACCCTGCAGGTCATGCAGACCGGCGCATTTTCAACGACCGGAGCTTTTTCCAGATCATCAAAATGCCAGGGGAACGCATCCGACTTATCCATATTTTCCGCCTTCACAATGCCGCACCAGTCAGCTGCCTTCAGCATTTCATGATTGATCAGACTGACCGAGACAACTCCATTTTTTCGGATGGCTGCATCATCCAGCCTGTGTGCCTGATCCACACTGATCAGGAAATGGCCATGTTCCACCACTCCCACATGGGCAATCGGAAGAAAATTCACTCTCCCGTCCTCCAGAACCGTACCGACCAGAGTTGTCGGCATCGGATACAAACCCATTACTGCCCCAATGTCTTTCTGCATGTTTATCTCTCCTTCAGCTCCCCTGCAAGCATTTCCGCCACTTTTCGGATCGACATCGGATTCTGTCCCGTGATGAGACGATGATCCTCAACGGCAAACTCTGTGTACGGATCTCCTTTGACAAACTCCGCGCCATCCTTTTTCAATTCATCCTCCGGGGAGAGCGGCACCATCTGATCCGTTCCGTTCAATTTTTCCTCTTCATTGGTAAAGCCGTTGATTTTCTTCCCTCGAACAAGCGGCGTTCCGTCCGCGTCCTTCAGATTGACCAGTCCCGCTTCTCCATGGCATACGCTGGCGATGTATCCGCCTCCGGCGTAAATTGATTCTGCCAGGGAAATCAGTTCCTTATTGTTCGGGAAATCCCACATGGCTCCATGACCGCCGCAAAAATAAATCGCCTGGTATTCCCCCGGACGGATATTGGCAAATGGGACGGATTGCTGCATTCCTTTGGAAAAGCCTTCCGAATCCACTATTTTCCGAATGTTTTCATTGACATCCGCACTTGCAGGATCCACCGGAATCCGACCGCCTTTCGTGCTCGCAAACACAACCTCAAATCCTTCCTTTGTCAGGACATCATAAAACGTGGCCGCTTCCTCCAGCCATACTCCCGTCTTTCTCTCTGGATGCTCAAGGTAATGATCTACATTGGTTAATGCCATTAATACTTTTTTCATTTCAGAAACCTCTCTTTCTTTGTGCTTTTTTTCGCAACCGGAATTCCCTGCTGCTGTTAGTTACAATTTACATAGTTCAAATAAAAAATGTAAGTACGCACTTATTTGTGCCATAGTTCCTAAAAAGTAAGTATGTTTCCCTCCGGGTTTCATCCCATGAAAAAAGCAGCTCCCGGAGGGTTCCCCAGAGAACTGCTTTATGACGTCTTAAGAGCACCGTCACACTTTTTTGTTCTTCCATTTTCTGAAATGTTAACAGACCGAGACCGGTCAGTGTTCTGATCAAAAGCAGCATCAGCAGCAGATAACCAATCATGTTTGAATTATCGACTGGCGAAACCTGACCAAAGTTCCGGGACTTTCCATAATCCTGCGTAACCGAATAAACCGGAAATAATACCGGTTTGTAATCGTCAGATTCTTCAAGTGATCATTGTAGCAGACTTCATCATACATCGCATTGGTCTCTTCCTCTTTCTTCATGACACGGATACAAACTTTATGCAGACCGTCTTAATAGGTGATATTTGCTTGATGATAGTTCTACTCATGGATCTGGTACTCGTGTACTCACACGCCCCTCACGGGGCGCGAGGATCAGTGTCGTCAGGACTGATGTAATCGTCAGATTTCTACTCACACCCCCTCGCGAGGCGCGACCATATCATCAAGGGCTTCCGCAATATCCATAACATTTCTACTCACACGCCTCTCACGGGGCGCGACAGGAATCCTCTGCACTGCCTTTGCTGTGGCCTCAATTTCTACTCACACTCCCCTCGCGGGGCGCAACGACACCGCAACCGGCAAAGGTAACACCAAAGAATTTCTACTCACACGCCCCTCGCGGGGCGCGACAGAATAACTTGGTTTGGTTGTGCCATCTGTATATTTCTACTCACACGCCCCTCGCGGGGCGCGACTTAATACTTCCAGTAGAAATGCCGCCCAGTTTAATTTCTACTCACACGCCCCTCGCGGGGCGCGACAAATCCAGATTGCTCATCGTCTGGACTGTAGCAATTTCTACTCACACGCCCCTCGCGGGGCGCGACCACATGCCGCCAAGATGTTTATTCTCCGGGAAGATTTCTACTCACACGCCCCTCGCGGGGCGCGACTTAAGGTGGTGATTAGAAAAATGCTCACGAAAGATTTCTACTCACACGCCCCTCGCGGGGCGCGACGGGACACAGGTTATGTGCGGGCGGCAGACCGCAATTTCTACTCACACGCCCCTCGCGGGGCGCGACTTAACTTCAATGCCTGAATTCAAGAACGTGGATGATTTCTACTCACACGCCCCTCGCGGGGCGCGACCGTATGGCGGTAGAAATGGCGGCGAAACAGCGCGATTTCTACTCACACGCCCCTCGCGGGGCGCGACCGCTTTCTGTTTTGATCGGAATGCCACAGAAAATTTCTACTCACACGCCCCTCGCGGGGCGCGACTGTGGGTGATTATGATGAATCCCCCGGCCCTTATGATTTCTACTCACACGCCCCTCGCGGGGCGCGACAGCTTCTCGCAATCTTCCTTGGAAATTTTTGTAATTTCTACTCACACGCCCCTCGCGGGGCGCGACCGCAATATCTTGTAACGATGGATTGCAATCACGCCATATTTAGCAAGGAGCGGAATTAAAGTCACTAATAGTTCCTATTCAGCAACCTGTTTTTCAATAAAAAGCTGGTAAACCGAACCGTAAATCAGGTTACACCTAATGTTTGCTCTTTAAAAATGGCAAAGAAAAAACATTTCATATTTGTTAAATGATGATGCTCCCTTCAGGATCATATCCTATTTTTACGCCAATATGCTCAACCTTATGATGCCAATTATTTCCCAGATAATAGAACCGCAAACTGTCTGCTTCGAGATCCATAATCTCTACCAGCTGATCTTTCAGACGCAAAAATGTAGAGTAATCCACATCTGCCTCAAATACAGAATTCTGCACGCGTTGAGCATGTTTTTCACAGGCTTTTGCCACTTTTCGCAACCGCCTCTTTCCTGCTTCCGTCTTGGTAGAGACATCATAGCTAATTATCACCATCATGGCTTTTCACCTTTCAATCTGCAAAAACGGTATATATTCTTCAATTTCTCCCCGAACATATTTTGCCAGCAAATTACTCTGTACATACGGCAACAATCCCAACGGGATTTTCTCCTTAATGACTTTGTGATAAATTACGCTTCTTTTCTTTTCCTGCCATTTCTGCAAGGCTTTCTTTTTCCCCACGTCATTAAGCCAGACAGCACCTGTTATCTTTCGGTCAAAATCCTTCTCGTTGATAATTCGTAGATTTACAATAGTAATCACAAATCGCTCAACGATCCCTCGCATCTCTTCTACCAGATCGCAGGCAAGTGAAACCCTGCCACTGCGCAGCTCATGGTAAAATCCAATATAGCTGTCCAGACCGACTGTTTCCAGTGCAGCCGAACAATCGGCCATCGCCAAGGTATAGAAAAATGACAACAGCGCATTTATCGGATCCAGAGGAGGTCTTTTATTCCGGAAATGAAAAGTGTCTGCCAGCGCACGGTTGGGCATCGTTTTGGGAAAACCGGAAAAATATGCGTTTGCGCAATTTCCTTCAATCCCCAGAAGGCTTTCTTTTGACGTACATTCCTCTGCTTTTATTAAGCCATTTTTCAAGGCGTCAATTATTTTTAGTACATCAGTATCATTTTTTAGTTCCGGATAATCATGAAGGGATCTCCGATATATTCTGATGCAATTACTAAATTTTGCCTCCATCTCTCTTTTTGCCAATTGAAGACCATCTCTGCGAAACCTGTCAATCTGCGCCACCCGTAAAAATACATTCCCTTTTGTTTCACCACATACCTTTGCCCAGTACTTTCCGGCAGGAGAAATGAAATTGATTGGAATTTTCTTTTCCACACATTCACCCATCAAAGCAGGTGAACAGCCAAGGTAACTGAAACAGACTATATTCTCGATATTATCGAAAGGAACCTTCAGAGCTTTCGTTCCCTCAATATTACATACCAGATTGTTATTTTCGAGTGTGAGGTATGCATTTTCATTTGTCACATAAATCGTATTTAACAGTTTTCTCATTCTTCGCCTTCTGGTTTATTGGATTCTATCAGGAGATCGTGGAACGTAAGTTTTTTTCTAGTCTTTGACAATTGAGGAAGGCACAAGTCACGAAAGGAACAGCCGCCACATTTCTGCCCTGTTTTTATGGGGGGAATAGTCCCATTCACAGTATTTTCGCGAATTTTCGCGATCAGCTCAAGCAGTTCTGAATAGTATTGTCTGTAATTTTCTCTTAATGGTAATTCCTTTCTGGCTCTGGTATCACCATAATAGATTACTCCACGACAATCACATTTAAAAATAAAATCCACACATACTTTCTGAGCAAACACCTGAATAACGTCTTCGGCTTTATAATCGGTCCCAGATGGTTGCCTCGGCTTATATTCCACAATCGTCAAATCATACGTATCCGGATAGCCTTTAATCGGAACACCATGCCTGTCTTTTCTCAGTTCAATACAGTCAGTAACACCGAATAAGCCAA
The DNA here is from genome assembly GCA_050944685.1 of Bilifractor sp. Taxonomy (GTDB): domain Bacteria; phylum Bacillota; class Clostridia; order Lachnospirales; family Lachnospiraceae; genus CADBRN01. The sequence continues at coordinate 75,990 of JBMNRP010000004.1, read as the reverse complement.
GTTCATCATGATAAACTGGCACTGCTGTCAGCACCCTTTTTTTCGCTGAAACATAAGAATGATCCGGGTTGTGCACCCTCTGGTGCATCAGATCAGCTTTTGTTACAAAATAGTTTTCTGCCCAGGAACACTCAATGTTAATCAGGCCCCACCGATGAGGGCAGTACATGAAATGCTGCAAATTACGGATACTGATGGAAAGATCATTAATCATCTGACAATCAGCTCGACGCCATCTGGCATTTCTTTGTCAATCTGTACTTCATAATCTTCAAATTTTCTGGGCACAGTAACCCCGTCTTTTAATCTGATTTGTATTTTTTCCTCAAGATCTGAGAACTTTGCATTCCCGAGTATGCTGTCATGCTTAAAAATATAGAGTCCGCGTGCTTCCATATCTGCTCGTGCCGCACTTCGATCCTCTTCAAACATATGATCGAGTGCCTGCCAGAGGAGTTCCAGATCGTCCTCTGTCAGATTCGTCGTTTTATTCGCCAGCGCAGCAGAGACGTGACCATGCATGCAATACAAACCATACGGAATGATTTGTTTGGCACCCATTTCTGTCTCACCTTTTTTCGCGCGCTCTTGATCCGTTTTTGCCTGACGCGTGATGGAAATATTATTGATATAGATCGGCGACAGACTATCGGCAAAACTGAACTGCACCGGACCGCGGACAATGCCGCAGGAGTTCTTGCCTGTAGACATGACTGCTCCGAACATCCTCACGTCATAATAATTTCTGCACATAAACTGTCTCGCCTGCTGTTCCACTGAAGGATTTGTTCCTTTTTTTGTCTGGTCGACCGGTAATCCCTCTTTTTCATATGCCGCTTTAAACTTTTCGTTGAGCGGCATATCTGTTTTGATCAGGATTCCGAATCCCTCTTCTCCATCCTTCACGAGATCTACATAATTACGGACTTTCCTCTTCAGGCATACATCTGTCACATAGCCATAGCCCGTTTCCGCATCCATTCGCGGAGCGTTGTCTGCATCCGGATCACCGTTCGGATTTCCATTTGTCACGTCAAAAAGGTAGATAAAATCATATTTGTTCTGAATCATACTAGAACCTCCTCCACTCATTTATTGATCTCAGTTTCTGCATCTTCTATTGTATTATTTCGTTCCGCAGTATCTTTTTTCTTGTAGAATTCTTCCCTCTGCTGATAATAGCCAATGACAAATCTGCCCTGATCGTAAATATCGAGTGTCTTCGGGAATTCTGCAACCAGCTTTCCGATGATTTCAAGCTGCCACTTCGAGTCAACCGTTGCCCAGTCCTCATGGGTTTTTCTGATTTTTGCCAGATGATGTTTTGAAAGGGAAAGTAAATTTGGAAAAACAGCCGCCGGTTTTGTCATCGCTGAAGAAAAATAAGCATCGCCGATTGTCCTGTTAAGCTTTGCTCCTGCTGCGTCCTGCTGAATTTTTTCCAGGCAGGCAAACAGCCTGCCGCACAGATACGCCTGGTTTGTATTATTGTAGTCCAATGCCATTGAAATCTCCTCCTTTGTATGTCGGATCAGACACGCTTTTACAAGACCGGCCCTGACATCATTTATACGTATGTATTGATTTTCATCCGTATTGAAATCAGTCCGGATACGAGTCATTACCGTGTTGAGACACCAAAATGGATATTCCGTTCCTTCGATAATCGTCTGAAACAATGAATTAAACGGTGCCAGTACACGCTTCTCTGGATTTGTTATTTTTTGTGATATCAGTTCCTTTTTTATTCTTGCTAGTGAAACCGGCCGCATATTCTCCCGGATTTTCATATCGCGCTGATGACGCGCGATATTTTTCAGAAGTCTGCCAAACTGCTGTCTGTAAATGAACTTGATTTGAATTCTGGAAGCATTTGGCTCGGCACCGACAATGAAAAACTGCGCATTCGGGGTCAGACCCTCTGACATGTTTTCCAGATTTTTATCTGTCACTGCCCCTCTCTCTGCTGCCCGCATCAGAGATCTGACCCCACTGTCATAAAGCTCTGAAAAATCGGAAGACTGTGGATTCAAGAGCATATCCATGGCCATCTGGTCATTAGACGTATTTCCATCCGAAGACCAGAAAAATACAGTCAGATTGTCAATGTACGAATGATTTTTCGGGCTTGCGAGAAGCCAGTTCATGGCCTTTGTATATCGCTTCATTGCCTTCGCCGAAATACAGGCGTTTTCTCCCTGTTGGTGCCCATACGATAGGAAGGATTCTGGCTTAAAATTCACCAGGCTCGGATTGATGCCTGCATTGGCGATTCCTATCCCCTTGCCGCTTGCCATGGTATCATGTACTTCCGCCACCGGCAGCATTTCTCCGGTAACTGCACATTGACAGATAATACCTCCGGTCTCTTCCTCCGGCTGATCACGCAGCTCACTCCATTTTTGCCGGACCATAGGATCCGCATGCAGCAGAATTTCAGGATGTCCGTCAAGACAAAACGCAAATTTCGTTTTATTCAAATCCGCTTTTAGGTTGAGCAGATATTCGTTCTGAACCTCATCAATCGGATTCCACGTTTTTGCAAAATTGACATATGCCCTTGCAATTGGAGAATCGATATCGCCAAAATCTCTTTCTACTTCCTGTACAAAGCTTTCATGCTGCAATCGCAGCTTCGCCTTTGTCTTGTCTGAGCTTCCTTTTGACTCAGGCGATAAGTATTCCGGTTGTCCCTCTGATTTAGCTCTGTATTCCAGACCAAAGATATAACCAGGCCGGTTTTCGACAAAATTGGAACGAACTGTTGTTGACCTTGCTCGTTCCGGAAGATCCATGGGTTTCGGAACAAATATTGTCGTTACCTTATCCTTTTTCTTAATGTGTTCTTCACGATGATTGTCCACGAATCCTGTAAATTTTCCATCTTCTGTCAGCCGGATCAGATAACCGATATCACATGATGCATATCCTTCTTCTTTTAGCTTTCCTTTACTTTCTAACACAGAATAATAATCATTTAATGCCTGGATCAGCATTTCATCATCTCCCTGTATTTTGTCACATCAATGATTCCATCTATCATTGATGGTCTGTAGAAAAGGCTGTCGGCCTCATCTGAGTAGATATTTTTCTTCCAGTCATCATTGATCGGATGCCCCTGATCTTTGAATGCAACTTTGTACAGCATGAATCCCAGATCATGCTCCCCCATATTGGCCGGATCGATTTCGGTGACCGGAAAATCATCTACCAGTTTGATCTGCGCGGGAAACTCGGCACAGCCCAGACAGGGCTGCCTGAAATATTGCCCTTTTCGACATCTGCGGCAAAATTCTTCTTCATGTTTTACCTGCGGATTACATTCCACAGACTCCCGCTCACTTCGAAGGCCGGTCAGTTCAATGTGGAATTCAACTCCATAGCGCACATTTTTTAATATCATTGAAGATCGCTGTGTTCTTTCATCTCCTTCCGACGTATAAATTCGCGGATTTGTCCTGATCAGATCGCCATCTCTCTTCGCAAGCCGCTGTGCCTCCTGCATCTGACTTTTCATTTTGCTGAACTTCACCTTGGACTTCACTTCATTTCTTCGGACGGTCTCAAACTGGATCGGATTGAATACCACGATACGATCGATTTTATATTCCATGGCAGGTTTCCAATAGATGCTTTTGAACATGCCTTCCAGAGCTCCGGGTGTTGGAACATCATAGCTGACACGTTCCGCTTTCATTTCCGGACGTGTAAAGCAGGCACGCTTGCCAGTCACCATCACTCGTATCTTTCTCATATGAAATAATCACCTCCTTCAAATTGTATCCCTGTGTAATCGTTATAATATTTCGGGTTCGTCAGCGCAAAGACGCCTCCTGAATGACTTCCCCCGGATACTTCCTGAATCACCCCCTGCTGCAGAAGATCCGCCATTGCCTTTTGAGGAACGCTGCAGGTATATTTCTGTGCTTTTCGCATCAAAGTACGGCTGATGCCCTGGTATTCCATCTGCTGAATCAAGGAAACTGCCTCCTCGTTTTCCGGAATAAGAATCGACTCATCTGTCGAATCAATCAATCGGGCTTCATAACTTCGAAAAGGAATGGACGCGAAATCCAACGGATTACCCATAAAGCTGTGCATGGAATTCCTTGCTAATTCATCTTCGTTACATTCGTAGATACGGTGGAAATACTCCTGAATGCACTCCATTGACGCAATATCCTTTTCCTTTTTCATGAGGTCCTTCGTAACTGCCGTCTTGATATCGTCTGCCCGTTTCCTGTTCTGATCCACTTCAAAAACGTAAACATTTCCGGATGACCTCTTCCCTTCCCGGTTACATCTGCCCCCTGTCTGAAGAATGCTGTCGATTCCAGCATACTCACGAAACGCTGTCTGAAAATCCAGATCAACGCCCGCTTCAATTAAAGAAGTGGATATCACCAGCAGAGATTCCGCAGATTTTTGCTTTCCATCCTCGCAATTGAGCTTTTCAAGTTTGCTCTTGATTTCATCGATCGTCCTTCCAAGATCATATTTCGTCATATAAGTCGACAAATGATACAGGTTTTCTCTCTGTATTCCTCCAAAAAAATTGTAAAGTTCACGGGCCGTATTCCGGCTGTTAACAACAATCAGAGCCGAGGATGCCGTCCGGGCTTTTTCAGAGAGGAGCTCAAAAGTTATTTTCCCAAGATCGTGATACTCACATTTTCTAAAAAGGGCGAAGTCCGAATGATCCGGTATGAGGGAGATGACCTTCAAGTCATGAAAGGTATATTGCGTCAGGAGATTTTTATAATCCGGCATAGTGGCAGTCAGCATAATGGCTTTGCTTCTGAACATTTTTGTGAGATAGGCAATACTCTCCAGACATGGCTGGAAGTATTCAACAGGCATTAAATGCGCCTCATCAAAAATCAATACACTGTCGGCCATGTTGTGCATCTTGCGCAATTTGCCGCGCCGGTTCGAAAAAACTGTCTCAAAAAACTGAACTGCTGTCGTGATAATGATATCCGCGTCCCAATTTTCCGTCGCCTGATTTACGCGCATCTTGTAATTATCATCCGCATTTTCATCATCCTCGATTGAATAGGTCGACTGGTGCCGCAGAATATTTGCAGCCTTCTCTTTACCATCCGGATTGAAAATTTTTTCAAATTCATTTGCCGTCTGAGAAATAATGCTGTTGTATGGAATAATGTAAATGATGTGATGCTTCTTCTCTGCAAGTGCTTTGATCAGAGCACATTTCGCACTGCATAAAGTTTTCCCGCTTCCGGTAGGCATATTCATCAGATAAATATCCGCGTCTTTTCTGATATTTTCATAAGCCTGCTTCTGCAGTCTGGTCCGTGCTTTCTGAAGCGGCGTCTGCTTTTTTCTAAGTGAAAAAGCATTAAAAGTACTGTTGAGCCTGTCCAGACAGAGCGAAAAATCACTGTGCAGAGTCTTTCTTTCTATATCCCTGCAAAAATGTTCCGTATCCAGGGAGTCTGCATCAACTAAGCATGAATAGCAATACCGCACAGCAAAAGCAAACTCATCAATCATGGATTCTAATAATTTCTGTTTATCTTTTTCCTGAATGTGCTGAGTCAGAAATTCGGCCAGTTTGCGATTATCCGTCTCAGAAAATGGTCTTGGAGTAATCTCTTTTTTGTATACAATGACGTCTGTTGGAAGTTCAGCGTGGACCCTTGCTGACAGACTGCTTTCATCTGAACAATCCATTGTGCCGCCATCAGGAATTCCAGAATGATGTCCGGCTATGATATACTGCATGATCCATGCTGCCGGTGATTGGAAAAGATTCCCCGCCTCGATCGCTCCGCTGGTGGAATGATCTACCCGGATCATCGACCCCCGGATCCTGTTCTGAAATTCTTTTTGATACTTCCCGATATCATGCAACAGACCACAGTTATACAGAAGTGATTTAAACTCAGGGATTGAAAAATTTTCCGCTAATTCAGCTGTACTTTCAAGATGTTCTTGGACTGTTTGCACAGATTTTTCGTTAAACTTATCATTCTTTTCTCTAATTTGCCCTATATTTTCTTTGATATGTGCGATATAATTCATTTATCCTCCAATTTGATATTTATTGCTATATTGACTATACCACTCTTTGAACAAGTAATCAATATTTCTTTACATATAATAATTAGAGATATTTTTTATTAGAAGATAAAACTCCTGCTTTTCTATAATAGAAAACCAGGAGTTTTATCTAACTATCCTTTACATATAAGAATTAATTTCTACTCACAACGAAAACCGTTGAATTTTCAGAGATTTACCTCTGATTTTTTCTCATTATAAACAAATCGAACCGGAAATACAACTATAATGCGATCAACATCTGACCGAACTTCTTGGGAGTGATCTTAATTTTCGGAAATATCCTTTTTCCGTTTCCAACATGCCTCTGAAGGACTCGAGAACCCGCCCTTCTTTCTTATTCATCATCCGCAAATCCAGCCATACAGGATCCCGATCTGTTCCCTGACAAAAAAGGTCGGAAACAGCCAGAAGGCCGTCTTTGCCGGAACCGTTCCCGGACGCAGACCCGCTTCTTTCGCGAATTCTTCCGCTCGGTACATGTGGAATTCATTCGTCACGATCGCCACATCGGAAGAAAAATTATTTTGCCGAATGATCTCCGCCGAATACTCCATGTTCTCTTCCGTTGTCTTCGACTGATCCTCCATATAGATTCTGTCTTCGGAAATCCCGAGGGAGACGAGTTCGTCGCGCATGCACTGCGCCTCGCTGATATCTTCTCCGTCCCCCTGTCCGCCGGAGACAATACACGGGACATCTTCATGAATCTTCAGATAGTCGTATGCCGCATGGATCCTTTCAGACAATGCAAGCGAAGGCGCTGTGCCATTAACCTTGCATCCGAGTACAACGACTGTCGCATTCTCATCAGGCTTGACGGACCAGGCGCCCATGATCCGGGTTCCGGTTATCACACAAAGTCCGATGATTGCAAGGATCAGAATTCCGATCATGCCGACGACGACTTTTCCGCCGGTGCTGCGAACAGCTTTTTTCAACCAGTTTACGATCGACGGAGAAAAAATCGCAACCAGCAGAAAAATCAGAGAAAGGATTAGTCCTGCCACATTCCCGACATTCAGCACATGTCGAAACACCGGAAACCCGAAAAGGATAAATCCAGATAAAGCAAGAACTGCAAATATGATACGGACTGCCTTTTTCATATTCCTGTTCCTTCCGCAAGAAACCATTTATTAACAATAGCCTTGAAAAAAGCATACTATTCCGAGGCCAAAAAAGCAAAGTCTATCTTCTGGTCGGCCGATAATACGCAGGCGTAAGCCCGATCAGCACTGCAGTAAAGCAAAGGCTCACACCTTTACGATCAAGTCCACAGATACCGGATTCCGTGTTCCACCTCAATCTCAAACGATTCCTGGCTGTGACCTCCGCCTTCGTTTTCCCAGTAGATCAGATTTTCGTCGGTGATCAGGTCTGAGTGATTCTCGCGAAGTGCCGCGATCTGCGGCTGCATGCTGCTCTTTGTCCCGTCGCTTCCTCCGACCATGGCGATGATCATGAAATCCCCGGAAGAGTATCCCCCGTCTTCCAGCCCCTGCACAAGAAGCTGATCGACAGGTTCATCAGAGATGCGGTTCAGCCAGCAGTCACCTGCCATCGGCAAAAAATACGCAAAATAATCCGACTGACTGGCAAGGATCTCCCATGTTGTCACGCCTCCCATGGAATATCCTCCGAATGCACGGTGCATCCTGCTCCCGGAAAGTCCGGCGTCGTCCGTGCTGTCCGCGTAGGTATGAAATCGCCCTTCCGCTGTTTTCATCAGTTCAAGCACTTCATTTGTCGCAAAAAAATGATTGAGCGGATAGTCTTCCGAATAATCGGAAACAACAAAGGACCGATCCGGATAATACGTCGGAAATACGACCAGCATCGGCTGCATCGTTCCTTCCCGGATCCATCGGTCAAACAGCGGCTTCATCGCATCCGCCAGCTGCTCTCCACTGCCCTGCGACCCGTGCATGAGATACAGGATGTTCATCGGCTCGGATTCATCATAAGAAGCCGGAACGTAAACAGAAGCTTCCTTGTCATAGGAAGCTCCCTCGTACGAAATCGGATAGGATATTGTTTCAAGATGACCGGCCGCCGTTTCAGAAATCGCTGTATCCGGACTCTGATCCGACGATTCACTGGTCTCTGCCTTCCGGCTCCAGCTTACCGTCATAAAAACTACAACACATGCCAGCGCCGCAAGAAGCGGAATAACTACCAGACTTTTTCTTTTCATCTTTCACATCCTCCATCCTGCTTATCCGTTTCCCTGTTCACTTATAATCTGACTGAATGCTCACGGATTTCCAGGTACGCAGTTCGCGGATCCGGTCAATAAGAACCGCTTCGGCCGCCGTGACCGCATCGCTGCCGAGAAGAAGCCGGAACGGTGCGTTTTCCGCAAACGCGGTCCGGACGATGATTTTACCGCATCGGTCAGGATCCCCGATCTGATCATGTCGATTGACGATTTTTTCTTTCCGGTAATTGACCGCGATGTCGTCATAGGCGGAAATGGTCGTGTTTGTCCCGACCATGCGCTCTCCGTAAAAGCCGGTCCGCATCGCTCCCGGTTCGATGAGCATCGTCCGAATGCCAAACGGCTCCACTTCTTTTTTCAGGGCCTCCGTCGCCAGTTCCAGCGCTCCCTTTGCCGCGGAATAGTACCCGTTTCCGAGAGCACCGCTCACGGCTCCGATCGATGTCACATTGATGATCAGTCCGTTATGCGCTTCCCTCATTTTCGGAAGCACCATTCGGATGATCTCCATCGGCGAGAAAAAATCCTCCTCAAACAGCTGACGGACCTGTCCGGGCTCACTTTCCTCAATCGCCGCGCGATATCCGTGTCCGGCATTGTTGACAAGAACATCGATCCTCCCGAATTTCTCAAAAGCGGCTTGTACAGCCTCTTTCATGGTCTCCCGGTCTGCCAGATCCATAGAAACCGCAAGGGCTCTGTCCGGGTATTCCATCTCAAAATGACGGACACGTTCTCTGGCCCTTGCCGTCACAACAGCGGCATCTCCGCTTTTCAGAACCGCTTTGGCGATCCCGGCCCCCAGACCGCTTGAACAGCCCGTAATAAACCAGATTCGCATGAACCTTCACCTCCCCGAAAAACCGCATGAATCAGGACTTTTTTCCACGGACAGCACTTCCGCCGAAAACCGCCGACATCCCCGATTCATCCAGTTCCTGATCGATTCGAACCACTTCTTCCTCCGTCAGATATATTTCTGAAGAAGCAAAATTTTCCTTCATTCTTTCCGCCTTGCGGCTTCCGGGAATCGGTACGATCCACGGTCTCTTATTCAGCATCCAGGCGAGGGAGATCTGCGCCGGTGTCGCATTCTTATCGGACGCGATGCTTTGCAGCAGCTTCAGCAGCTTCTGATTCTGATCAATCGCCTGATCCGTGAACTGAGGCATGGCAGCCCTGTAATCCACCTTGCCGTCAAAGTGAGATTCTTTGCCGTACTTTCCCGTCAGAAACCCGTTTGCCATCGGTGAAAAGGCGACAAACCCGATCCCCAGTTCCTCCAGAACCGGAAACAGGGACTCATATTTCCTCGCCATCATGGAATAGCGATTCTGCACCGCTGTGACCGGGCAGACCGCGTTGGCACGGCGGAGATACTCTTCGTTCGCTTCCGATATCCCCCAGTGCGTGATCTTCCCTTCCCGGATCAGCTCCGCCATAACGCCCGCCACTTCTTCCGGTTCCACGTTCGGATCGATGCGGTGCTGAAAATACAGATCGATATGATCCGTATTCAGCCTTTTAAGCGACCCTTCCACGGACTTTCGGATCGTTTCCGCGCCGGCATCCGGGATCAGCGGATATGGGACCTTTCCGCTCTCCAGATCAAACGACAGTCCGAATTTTGTCGAGATAACCACCTGGTCCCGGACATCCGCCAGTGCGCGGCCGAGCAGCTTTTCATTGTGATGCGGGTCCTCCGGCGTACCGTAGATTTCCGCCGTATCAAAAAAGGTATATCCCATATCAAAGGCGGAACGGATCTGTCTCTCCGCTTCCTTTTCATCCGTCGCCACTCCGTACCCGTGAGAAAACCCCATGCAGCCGAGTCCCAGCGGAGACACCGCAAGATCCTTTCCCAATATTCTTTTTCCTGTCATCCATTCTCTCCTTACGACTTCTGACCGATAAAATTTGTGCTGATCCGCTTTTCCTGCTCCGGAAGTGCAACGCCGGAATTTTTCCCCGCCTCGATGCACTTTAATAGCCAGGCCATATTTTTCCCGAGCACGCACATGATCTGCATGCCCTCCGTATCCTTTTTCACATCCTCCGGCGTCTGTCCGTGTACCATGTTCCAGTAGCGGGAAGACGCGATCGGCATCTGCGCGTACAGCAGATATTTATTCAGTTCCTCAAGCGCCGCCGTGGTTCCGGCACGTCTTGCGGATACGACCGCGGCCCCCGGTTTAAACATGAAACGATGAAGTCCGGCAAACTGATCCACGAAAAAAGCTCTTGTCATAAACGCGATCATCGACGCCGCCGCAGACGCGAAATGAACCGGTGCGCCAAAAACAAATCCGTCATAATCTTTCGCCAGATCCAGAAACCGGTTGACCGAATCATCGTAGTGGCATCTGCCGTTCTTCATGCAATACCCGCATCCGATACATCCCGTCAGGGGCTTGTTCCCGATCCAGAAAGGATCTGCTTCGATTCCTTCTTTTTCCAGCGCCGCTCCGACTTCACAGAGCGCTGTATAGGTACAGCCTTTCCTGTGCGGACTTCCGTTCACCAGTAATACTTTCATTCTTCCTCCTTATCAGCCCCATCATTTCTGTCAATTCATTCACCGACACATCTGTGTTCAACCGCTTGTCTGCAGAATTTTTCTGCAGTTCGAGCGGACGAGCTCCGTCAGACTTACATTCTCATTGCGATAGCGGGCTTCGGGATTCGGTTCTTCGAACCCGAGTACCCGATTGACCCGTATCGCCGTTTTCGGACAGACATGCACACATGCCATACACGCCTGGCAATTCTCTCCTGTTCGAACAGCCCGGCCCTCTTCGAGATGAATACACCCTGCCGGACAAACCTTTGTACAGATTCCGCAGCCGATACACTGATCCGTGAAATCAAAATCCGCCCAGATCGTTTCCGGCTGACGATTCACCAGATTCTGATATTCTGCATGAGCCTTCCGGTCCTGCTCCGTCACCTTTTCAATTTTCCGTTTTTTCTCATGAATATCCCTCTTTATTTCCGCCAGCTGCTCCTCCAAATGTTTATTCAATGTGGTCTGTTCTTTCATATCGAAAGCCGGAAGGAAATTGTCCACCATCAGGACCGTATGAATGTAGTCCACCCGTTTCCCCGCATTCTCGAATACATTCTGAGCAAGCTCGACCGCATTCGCGTGCCGGTTCCCGTACGTCAGAATGAGAAACATATAATCCGTGTCAAATTCTGCTCTCCGAATGAATTCCTTCACCATCTGCGGCATTTCATGTCCGTATACAGGCGCCGCAATCCCGATCCGTTCTGCCCTGAAATGCAGATCCGGCCGATCGATCACCTGCGGAATACTGAGAATCTTTTCATCCAGACGCTTCGCCGCATACAAACTGTTCCCTGTCGCCGTAAAATAAAAAATCACTGTGCTCTCTCCTCATTTCCATCTCACACAAGAATCCCCGTGCGCTGCTGTTCTGTCTTCTGTGATTTTTATACTACAGGGTCTTTGCTTCCAAGTACAATATTATTTCTGTAATCCGCTATTCATCAGATGAATTCATCCTTTCTGATTCAATATTGTACTTTTCCGATATTCCTGCTTATAATCCGATTTGTAAGACGAAATCCGAAGAGATGGATTTCACAACATCAATGCTGAACTAGAATCAATCAGATCCGGGAGGAAACTTTCATGAAAACATTTCAATATGCGGGAATGCCAAAAGTATATTTTGGAGAAGGCGCGCTGGATACGGCTCTGTCAGCGGAACTTCCGGATATGGGAGACCATATAATGTTCGCCTATGGCGGCGGGTCAATCAAAAAGAACGGAATCTATGAAAAAGTCCGGGATCTGCTGGAAAAAGCCGGCAAAAAGATCACTGAATTTTCCGGCATTATGGCCAATCCGACCTATGCCAAGGTTCAGGAAGGGGCAGCGCTCGCCCGGACAAATCAGATCGATTTTATCCTGGCTGTCGGGGGCGGTTCTGTTATCGACTGCTGCAAAATCGTCTCCGCACAGGCAAAGATGGAAAAGGATATCTGGGAAGCCGAATTCAGAGACCATCAGTACCCGACCGAATTCATACCGCTCGGAGCCGTCACAACCGTTTCCGGCACTGGATCGGAAATGAACAGTGGCGCCGTTATCACCAATGAAGAGACAAAACAGAAAAACGGCATGAGCGGAGCCCTCTCCCGGTTTGCCGTGCTGGATCCGTCCTACACGCTTACTGTCCCGATGCGTCAGGCTGTATCCGGAGCGTTCGACACTCTCTCCCACTGCATGGAAACTTATTTCGGAAAACCATCGGAAACGAATGTCTCTGATGAAATCAACGAAGCTGTAATGAGAAATGTAATCAGAAATATCCGCGCCATGATCCGGAACCCGGAAGATGTATCCGTCCGCTCGGAGCTCATGTGGGACTCCTCCATGGCTGAAAACGGAATTCTCAAGATCGGGAAACAGACGGATTTCCAGAATCATATGATTGAGCATCAGCTCGGCGCCTACACAAACTGCAATCATGGTCAGGGGCTGGCAGTGATCCACCCGGCGGTCTATCGCCATCTTGTAAAAGACAACACCGCAAAGTTCGTCCGTTTTTCCCGGGAAGTCTGGCACATATCCGCGGACGGACGGACCGATGAAGAACTCGCTCTCTCCGGAATTCAGGCACTCGCAGACTTTATACGCGAAATCAGTCTGCCCGCCACTCTGACAGAGCTGAAAGCCCGCATGCGTCCGGGCAGTCCGGACCCGACCGACAGAAAACTGCTGCGGAAGGTAGCGGACAGTACCGTCATAACCGGGGGATGCGCGCGACGGATGACGCCGGACGAGATCTTCGAAATTCTGACCGAATGTATCTGATCATCCCGCACAAAGGATGTATCGGGTCATCTCGCACAAAAGCGGAGCCGCAAATCAAATCGTGCGGCTCCGCTTTTTTATTGGAAAACGGCCTTCAGCTGTTGCAGCCTGTTCTTTTTACAGGTGAGATAGTATGTGACATTGACTTCCTGATCCGAGATCGGCACGGCGACACGGCTGTCGTTACCTTGCATTCCTTCCACGGTAAGATCTGTGACGAAGCATGGCAGAACGGAATTCTCAATCAGTTCTTCAAAAGTATATCTCTCACTCTGCACCAGAAAACGGGAATCCGGCATCTTTTTCCGCACAATCTCCGCCCAGAATCCGATGTCTGAAAACAGGAGGAGGTTTTCCCCGTTCATATCGGACAAACGCAGCGTCTTCTTTCCCGCAAGCGGATGATTTACCGGCAGATAGAACATCAGATGCTCTTCCCCGATTCGCCGGGCATACAGAGCAGCACTTCCTTCTTCATGATTAACGCTGTCTGTCGGATCATAAGGAAGAATAATCAGCTGATATCGATCCTGTTCCAATCCATTTTCAAGATCGTGAGGCAGACCGGGTTCGGTCGAGATTGCCTTCTCGGGAAAAGCGCGTGAGATTTTTCCGATCAGGCCGGGCAGTTCGACGGCAGCCGCAGTGCCGACCGAGATCGTTCTTCCGGCCCTGTCATGGGCGCGCACGCGTTCGATCATCTCATCGGTCTGCTTCAACAGTCGTCTGATTTCTTCCGCTGCCAGTTCACCATTTTCATTCAGGCTGATACTGTTTTTGGTTCGGTTGAATAGCGGAACCCCGAACATTTCTTCTGCCTTTTTCATCGCCCGTGTGATCGTCGGCTGAGAGATCATATAGTTCTCCGCTACTTCGGTCAGGGTTCCGTACTCGGCAAATGCCACAAAATAGTGCAGTTCCTCGTAGGTAAGCATGCTGTCTCCTTTCCTGTTCCACCGGAATTCATGATCGCTGCGCACGGTTCATCTGATCTTTCGATACGAAATCAGTATAACTCAGTCCTGGAATAATAGAAAGTTCACTATTCTGATTTTGCATTCCGGAAACAGCAAAAATCCCGCGGACGATCAATTATTATACGTCAGGTCATCCACGGGATTTGATTCTTTCCATCTGAATTTAATAGAGATTATTTCATCTGCTTCTCAGCCTGTTCTTTTTACTCTCCGATAACGCTCTGTGCCCATGATGTCACCTCGGATTCGTCCGGCGAGGAAGAGAACCGCTCACCGTCCTGCCAGTCGCCGGTACCCGCCATATCTGCCAGCAATTCACCGCTTTCACCGATTCCGGAGGATGCCGATGTGCAGAATGGAATTACCGTCTTGCCGGAAAAATCATTATTCTGGACAAACTGATTAACCGGCCATGCAGCAATTCCCCACCAGATCGGATAACCGATAAAGACGGTATCATAAGAATCCCAGTTGTCCACATCCGTTGTGGTCAGTTCTACCTGATCCTGAAGGGATTCGTCATTATGCTCCTGGGATACACGGCTGTTATCATCCGACCAGTCCAGATCATCCTCCGTGTAAGGCTCAACCGGTGTGATCTCGAAAATTTCCGCTCCTGTCGCATCGGCAATCACCTGTGCAACGCCTTCTGTATTTCCGGTCGCCGAATAATAAACAACCAGGACATTCGATCCCGCTCCGTCAGCCGATGACGCTTCAGATCGGGTATTCACGGATGAAGAGACGGCATTGGATTCCCCAGACACATCGGTTATCTCTGTTTCAGAGGACTGTGACGTTCCGGCAGAAGAAGCTGAGGAAGAAGTACTGCTCTGACTGCCGGATGCAGATCCGCATCCGGCCAGCAGACCTGCTGCAATAACAAAACTGGTTATCACTGTTGCAGATTTTTTCATGTTGCTCATCCTTTCTGATTCCATTTTTTTACTATCTGTCCATGACTTTTCATGGGCCTCTCATTCGATTACATCCACATCATAAAATGGCTACGCGTTATTGTACAATATTAATTCTGAATTACAGATTTCATGAAATGTATAGTAAGCTTTCTGCTTCGCGCAATCTTCCGCTTTATGCATTCTTTTCCCAGAAACGGACAGCATCGTCAATCCATCCCTCGGCAGCGGTTCCCGTCCCGATGCCAAAACCGTGCCGAAGTCCGGAGTAGGCATGAAATTCTGTCGGCACACCGAGACGGTTCAGCTTTTGAAGCCGTTTTTTCATTCCGCCCCACCATGCGATTCCGTCGGAAGTACCGACGCACGCATAAGTAGGTGCGTCATAACGAGATACCGCATCATACCCCGTATACTGCATAATCACAGCACCGGCACGAGGAAGTTCTCTTCCGGTGATCTGCCTTTGATATTCTGAATTTCCAAGCACGGCTGCCATTCTGGCTCCGGCAGAACCGCCCCACAGGGAATACCCGCAGGGATCGACCCCGAGTTTCTCTGCATGGTCTTCGATAAAGCAGATAGCGCGTCCCAGATCCTGCCAGGGTGTTTCAGGACGGTAGATCATCACAAACGCATTGTATCCCTTCCGGCAGAGCTCCAGAGCGTGCGGAAAACTGTCATGCATCGCGGCAACATAAAAAAATCCGCCGCCCGCATTCAGTACTGCAAATTTTTCTTTGGGATTTCCCCTGAGAAAGAACAGGCCGGTGTTTCTCCTTTCAGGATTTTTCCGTATTTCATCTTCCGAATAGATTGGATAATATATCCTTTCTCCGTTCTCCACTCTGTAATACAGCTCATTAACAATCTCCACCGTCTTGTCCGGATGAATATCGGAATACCAGAGAAATGTTCGGCTGGTACTTACTTCACGCAGTGTCATCGTTTCCGGAATATTGATATCCACGGGAAAAAGAAGCCGCCCGAACCCGTCAAAAACCGGATTCCGTACGACATCGCCCACCGTCGAATCTACTGTGAAAAATTCTTCCATCATGTTTTCCCTGTCTCAATCATCTTTTTTCAACAAACTCATTTTCGCTATGTATGAACCAAGTATAGGTCCTGATCAGCCGGCAGGTACAGAATCAATTCTGCAATCTGCCATTCATACTATGAATAGAACTATACAGGATTGATTCTGTTATTCCCGCGTTTCCGCCGGTATAATCATCTCAAACAAGGAGGTATTTAATAAATGGAAACTTTTACACTGAACAATGGAACAATCATCCCCGCGGCAGGAATCGGAACTTTCATGATGTCGCCGAAAGATGCCGAGGAAGCCGTATTCCATGCTTTCACGGACGGATACACGATGGTAGATACGGCGAATGCCTATATGAACGAGAAAGCGGTCGGACGCGGAATCACAAGAGCCGGCGTCAATCGCAAAGAGATCTATGTATCCACAAAACTCTGGCCCAGCATTTATACCGATGCGGCCAACGCAATCGACTCGACGCTGAAGCGTCTCGGTACAGACTACATCGATCTGCTCTTTCTGCATCAGCCTGTCGGCGACGTAAAAGGAGCTTATCGTGCGATGGAGGATGCCGTGAAAGCCGGAAAAGTCCGCTCTCTCGGTCTTTCCAACTTCTCCGTCAAAGAAATCCGCGAGATTGCAGAAACGGAAGAAATCAAACCGGCGGTAATACAGGTTGAAGCGCATCCCTATTACCCTCAGACGGAATTGAAAGAATATCTGAAAACCATCGGCGCCGTTATCATGGCCTGGTATCCGCTCGGACACGGCGACAAAAATCTTGTGAACGAACCCGTCTTTACAGAACTCGGTAAAAAATACAGTAAGAGCAACGCTCAGATCATTCTCCGCTGGCACATTCAGTCCGGACATATCGTGATCCCGGGGTCACGCAACCCGCAGCATATCCGGGACAATATCGATCTGTTTGATTTTTCCCTGACCCCTGAGGATATGGCAGCCATAGCCGCCGTCAATAAAAATAAACGCTACTACACGCAGACGGAGGCCGCGCTTCAGGGATACCTTCACATGGCACCTGATTTTGACGCACAGGAATAATAACACCCGGACAGGAGAATGCATATGAGGAAAAAGCCAATGGCGCAAATTGCGTTGCCGCTTGTGCTCTCCGTTCTTCTGACGGCCTGTGGCGAACCCGCGACAGCCGGAGGAACATCATCCGGATCCCAGGATATCTCTGTATCTTCTGCTTCTGAAAACCCGGATGATACAGAGGTGTCCAGCGGCCCGTTTACCGAAAACACACCCATCGGCGATGTGATAAACGAGCCCTCCTTCGATGACTGGGGGCGACTGATTTTTCCGACAGACGAAAGCTATTACAGCGGAGACACATTGGGGGAACTGCAGCTCACCTGGTACAACGACATCAATCCGGAAAAAACGGTAGAAATTGTCAATTATTTTTATCAGAATACGCAGCAGGGAAATCCGGTCTTCTACGATATCTATTCCGACGAAGAGAAAGCGGAAGATCCTGCGAAAGCGGACACCGGGATCTTTTTCTTCCGCGGTAATCCCGGGGCGAAAACGGCCATCGTAAATGCCGGCGGCGGATTTGCCTATGTCGGTGCGATGCAGGACAGTTTTCCCGTCGCACTGGAGCTTTCGAAGATGGGATATAACGCCATTGCGCTGATCTACCGTCCGGGAGCACAGACTGCCTGTGAAGATCTCGCGCATACCATCGCGTTTCTGGAGGAGCATGCCGGTGACATGCAGATCGATATGACGGATTATTCTCTTTGGGGCGGATCCGCGGGCGCCCGTATGGCCGCCTGGGTCGGGGCCGAAGGAACAGCTGCTTATGGCGAGAAAGCATATCCGCAGCCGGCGATCGTTGTGACACAGTACACCGGTCTCTCCGAAGTCACCGGCAGCGAGCCGCCCACCTATGCAAATGTAGGTACAGCTGACAGCATCGCTGACGATCAGGTGATGCAGGACCGGATCGACGCCATCAGGGCAAATGGTACCGATGCTGAGATTGAAATTTTTGACGGTCTGCCTCACGGATTTGGTCTCGGACAGGGTACAGTCGCAGAAGGATGGGTGAACCATGCTGTTTCGTTCTGGGAGAATCATATGACCACACCTTCCTCCCCGGATTCGTCTTCGACAGCTGTACAGATTCCGGAGGAAATCGAATCCGTACCGGACGAATACACGGATCGTTCCGACCAGCCCGGCACGCTTGTCGATCTTTCTTACGACACCTGGGAATCTTTTTCGTACGATGACAAGTCGACGCCGCTCACCAAACATGCGATCGTCTACCTGCCTTATGATTATGATGAAAACAAGCCATACGATATCGTCTATAACATGCACGGCGGGTGGTCTACGGAGAACACGCTGCTCGGAAGCGTCAGCAACCCTTCCGGCTTCAAAAACATCCTGGACAACGCCATCGCGAACGGCGAGATCGAACCGCTGATCATGGTCTGCCCGACTTATAACAACACCAGCGAAGATGACGCGGCCGATTTCAGTCTCGCTCTGGAGCTCACGGAAAATTATCATAACGAACTTCTGAACGATCTGATGCCGGCTGTCGAGAGCCAATATCACACCTATGCGCAGGAAGAAACAGGCGGCAGCTCTGCGATTACCACAGAGATCCTGGAGGCATCCCGCGACCATCGGGCATTCGTCGGTTTTTCCATGGGTTCCGTGACCACATGGCGCACCTTTGAGTACTGCCTGGATGAGTTCCGTTATTTCTCACCGATGAGCTGCGGCACGTCGCTGGATGACGAAAAAATATGGCAGGCCGCTGAAGATCATGACCCGTCCGAATACTTTGTATTGGTCATGACCGGGACAGATGATTTCGCCTATAGTTACGACAGCGACCGCACACAGAAAATGGCAGACTCTGATTATTTCACCAGCATCGATGAAGATCCGGAAAACGGGAACTTTGCCTTCCGCGTAAAAGACGGCTACTCCCACGACGGCACCGCCGTTACGGAGTACACATACAATGCGGTCCGCGCTTTTTTTCCGGGCACAGCTTAATAATTTAGTAAAAGGCCCGGGAACGGCTTTTCAGGCCATTCCCGGGCTGTAATATTTTCGATGCCGTGTTTCAAGAAATTCCAGATAAAAACTACAGCGGATTCGCGTTCAGCAATCTTACAAGTACTTCACTGTGACTTTTCCTCTTTCTCGTAGCTGTCCCCAGAATACATATATGCCGGTAATCTTTATACTCATTCTGAAAATGATCAACTGCATGAGATTCCGCTATTTCTTTCTGATATCGCCGGCAGTATGTGTCCCAGTTGATCATATGCTGCAGATTGGCATCAAGCAAAGACGGAAGCTTTTTATTCTGCTCATGCCGATCCGGAAGCTCTTCCATACACGCCATCAATGGCCATCCTCTGTAATTCTTTCCTCGCATTTTCCACAGTTTCAGGACAGCAGTTTCTTAATATCCTCTTCCGGGGTGCTGATCAGAGCGATCTGATACCGATCGGCCAGAATTTTGAGGACATTCGGCGAAATAAAGGCCGGAAGCGACGGCCCGAGCAGGATATTCCTGATGCCCAGATGCAGCAGCGTCAGCAAAATGCAGACAGCCTTCTGCTCATACCATGAGAGAACAAATGAAAGCGGAAGCTCGTTCACGGAACACCCAAATGCATCGGCCAGGGCAGCTGCGATCTGGATCGCGCTGTAGGCGTCATTGCACTGTCCGACATCCATGATGCGCGGAAATCCGGCCACCGTTCCAAGATCAAGATCATTAAACCGATACTTTCCGCAGGCAAGGGTCAGGATAATGGAATCCTTCGGAGTCTGCTTTACAAACTCCGTGTAATAGCTTCTTCCGGCTTTTGCCCCGTCACATCCTCCGACAAGGAAAAAGTGACGGATCTTCCCGTCCTTTACGGCATTCACTATTTCGCCTGCATGATCCAGGACAAAATTATGCGCAAAACCGGTTGTAACCTGATGACCGCCGTTGATTCCGGTCATGGCGTGGTCCTCCGGATATCCGCCGAGCTCAAGAGCCCTTTCAATCAGCGGCGAAAAATCCTTGTCAGCCCCGATATGCTGTACGTCCGGGAAGGAAACCACATCGGTCGTAAACACACGGTCTTTATAAGAATCCCGCGGCGGCATCAGACAATTCGTCGTAAACAGAATCGGAGCCGGAATGTCCGCGAATTCCTTCTGTTGATTCTGCCATGCGGTTCCGAAATTACCCTTCAGCTGCGGATATTTCTTCAGTTCCGGATAGGCATGAGCCGGGAGCATCTCCCCGTGGGTATATACATGGATCCCCTTATCTTTTGTCTGTTCGAGGAGAAGCTTCAGATCCTTCAGATCATGTCCCGTCACCACAATGAACGGCCCTTTCTCAATCGTCAGGGGAACCGTCGTCGGCGAAGGATTTCCATAGGTCTCTGTATTTGCCTTGTCAAGAAGAGCCATGCACTTCAGGTTGATCTCTCCGGTTTTCAGAACAAGCGGAAGAAGCTCGTCCGCCTTCTTTTCCTCTCCGATGGCGAACAGGCCCCGGGCAAAGAAATGATCCACATCCGTATCCTTAAACCCAAGCATTCTCGCGTGGTGCGCATAAGCGGCCATGCCGCGTAGTCCGAACAGGATAAGGGATTTCAGCGAACGGATATCCTCATCCGCAGTCCAGAGCTTTTGCATGTCATAGTCCTCACTGCTGCCACAGGAATCCGAACGCGTATCACCGAGCGACACCATGATGTTTCTCTGCCTGTGTACCTTCCCGATCATTCTCCGGATTGATTCCCCGTCGAAATTCACATTGGTCACCGTCATGAAAAGTCCATCGATCAGGAGCTGCCACGTTTCATCCGGAATCTTTCCTTCGACATCCGTTGTACGTGCCAGCCCGATCAGCGCTCCCGTCAGCTGATCCTGAAGTTTTGCCACATCGGCTGTTTTCCCGCAGACTCCTGCTTTTCCCATGCATCCTCTGCAGCCCGCTGTCTGTTCACACTGAAAACAGAACATCTCGTTCATAGGCATTGCCTCCTTTTCTGCAAATCATCATTTTTCAGTTGCCGGAACACACTGCAAAACCCGTGTTACTGATTCCGGCAGATTCCCTCTTTCCGGTATTCAGAGTACTTCAAATATGATAATATGTATGTTGTGCAGACAACGAATTCGGGCAATAGCCATATTTCGAGGAGAAACCGATGGAAAACAGGAAAACAGGCAGCCAAATAATAAATGCACTGAGCAGGAAAGACATGGATGTAATCCAGGCATCTGCGATCTTTACCGGAATCGACAGGTCAGAGCTTCTCTCTCTGCTCCCGTGCCTGCATGACCTGAAGAAGAATTATTCCAAAGATGAGTGGATCTATCGGGCTGGCGACCGGATCACAAGCGTCGGTCTGCTGTTGTCCGGAAGTGCTCACATCGAACGGTATGATTACTGGGGAGGCCGTCATATCGTCAGCGCTCTTCTGCCCGGAGATATCTTCGGAGAAAGTTATGCCGCTTCCCCGCAAAGCACAATGAATGTCAGCGTACAGGCGGATGCAGAACTTTCGGTTCTCTTTCTGGATCTTTCAAAAATTCTGCACATGTGCTCCTCTTCCTGCCCTTTTCACGCCCGTCTGATCGACAACCTGGTATCGCTTCTTGCCAGACGGAATCTGACACTCAATGAAAAACTGACGTATGTCACGCAGCATACCCTGCGTGATAAAATCCTGTCCTATCTTTCCGCAGAATCCATACGTCAGCAATCATCCTATTTTGATATTCCGTTTGACCGTCAACAGCTTGCCGACTATCTGAATGCGGACCGGAGCGCACTTTCGAATGAATTATCGAAGCTGAAAAAGGAAGGCATTCTCGACTACCAGAAAAACCACTTTCGCCTGCTGGTGTCCGTCATCCGGGAAGATCAGAAATCGTCTTCAGCCTCTTTCTTCATCCACCGGCAACCATAGAAATAGGTAAGAAGCAGAAAAATCCCCCTGATAATACCGATGAGAAAAAAGGAATTACCGGAAGAAGAAACAGCAGAACCCGTCACTGAAAACCAGGCATTTTGCAACGGAGCGACAAAAAACGAGACCATCAGCAGAAGGCACGGTACCCACCAGTACTTTCTTACAAACCATCTTCCGGAAGACAGTTTCGGCAATCCGAGAATCAGAGCATAGGAAGCGAAAAAACCCGTTCCTGCTATGGATACAGGATTAATGGCAGACAATGTGACATCCGATGCAGTAGTCTGCTGAATCCAGCAGAAAAGATGAACGGCAGCCAGCAGGAAAGTGACGACAGCAAGACCGAGTCCACACTTTTTCCGAAGAACAAGGATGCCCATGACCAGATAAATGATAGCAAACTGAATCACGCCAAGCACTATAACATCAATAGCGCCCAGAAAGAGCATTGCGAACAGACCGAATAGAAAATACCATCCGCGGATACTGCTGTCATTCGGTATATCGCCAAAGAAGGAATCTGCCAGAAAAAAATGCAGAATGAGCACCAGAAATGCTGCCAGAAACAGAAAAATGGCGTGCAGAAGAAAACATATCCCTGAAATAACGGCATCTTTTTCCCTATAGCTTGTCCTTCTCATGATCTCCCCTGTCCTTTCGTAATGTTTGGTATTTACTTCAATGCCCTGCATCTCAGACGGACATAATCCGCATACCAGCTTCCATTCTGAAACAAACGCGGTCTCAATTCTTCCACCACTTCATTCAGGATCTGTTCGGTTTCCAATTCGGAAATTTCTTCAAACGGTTTCTTGACAAACATCCGGATCCAGTCATGAAGTCCATCCGATCCTCTGAGTTTTGTCTTGCGGTCAAAAAGCAGAGCCGTTCTGACGTCAAAACCTTCCGATTCCATTAAGGAAGTATATTCGCCGATCGTCGGAAAATAGAATGGAAACTTATATTCAAGGTTGCGTCTGGAAAATGCTCTCCGCAGACTTCCATGGATAAGCGCATTATTTCCTTTCCCGCCAAACTCAAACACAAACTGTCCGCCGGATTTTAACGCCTGATATACACATCTGAGCATATCGCGCTGCCTGTCCTTATCGATCCAATGAAAAACGGCATTGGAAAAAACCAGATCCACCGGCTCTTCCAGAAAAAAATCGCAGGCATTCCCCTGAATAAAACGGATATCCGGATAATCCTGTTTCGCCTTTCTGATCTGATCCATCGAATCGTCCAGACCCGTTACTTCGAGCCCCGATTCTTTTAACTTTGCGGTAAGCGATCCATTCCCGCAGCCGAGATCAAGACAGGTCATTCCTTCCCGGACGTCAATCATCTCTATTAATGAATGGCCATATTCCGCCACAAAAGAAAAATGATCTGCATAATCATCTGCATTCCATTTAATATTGCTCACAATAACCCCCGCCGGAATGCCTGTCCGGCTTTTCCGAAATGACCATCTGAGATGTTTCGAAGATCCAGCACCATCAGATCGAAATCATAGTATGCATCCCCGATTTTGAAATACGCAGGATAACTTCCAGTCTTCCTGAATCCATATTTTTTATACAAATGAATCGCAGAAGAATTGTCGCTTCTCACGTCAAGGTAGATCAGCTCAATTCTGTTCTCTCTGGCATATCTGATCAGAGACTCCAGCAGGCGGCTCCCGATTCCCTGATTCCAGTACTCTTTCCTCACAGAAAGGCCAAGTTCGGCTCTGTGACTCATTCTTCGCGGCATTCCGGAGAGACTCCCGCTGCCGATCAGTCTTTTCCCCGCAAATGCACCCATCATGACAGAATGTTCATCCTCATGAACAGACTGCAAATATTCCTGTTCTGCTGAAAGTGTAATCGGAAGTCCTTCTTCTCCGAATGTCAGATTATCGGATTCCCCTCCCGTTTTTCGCGTGAAAATCAATGTCTGCTCTGCGTCACCCGGCAGAATTTCCCGTATTTCTATTTCCTGCATAAACAATCCTTTCCGTATTGACAGCCAGATTCCAATCCGGGGCACTTTTCCCTTTTGAGGTTCGAGAGAATGGAAAAATAAGGCAGTCCGAACATGTCATCCACGATTGAAGCAATGTTCTCGGATAAAGCGGCAGCTGAATTCTGCTGCTTTGCGGTTCCCTGCGGGAGAAAAACCGTGCCCCTCCCATGGCAGCGTGATGAGCTTCGCATTTTCATAGGCGTTTGCTGCCCGCATGCTGTATGAAATGTCCACGATCTCGTCATTTTCTCCGTGAAAAATCAAAACCGGGCCTTTATATCCTCTGATCACCTGATAAACCGGATAACCGAAAATGCCCTGAAAATATTTTTTTCCGACTTCCCACCCCGCGACAGTGAACCGGTCCGGCACCTCATCCTCTGATTCATATGCAATACCCGCCATCTCCGGAATGCAGAATCCGGGGTAATACAGGAGCAGACCGCGGATCCGGTCAGCATACTCAGGAGCCACCGCACCGGCGACAAATCCTCCCTGACTTTCTCCCATCAGGAATAACTGATTCGCATCAAGCTCTGATCGGTCTGATAGTCCGCATATTACGGTGCGGAGATCGTTCATCTCCGTAAAAACAGACATCTCTGTCATTTCTCCTCCGCTTCTGCTGTTCACGCATCCCCCGTAAAAATCGAAACAGAAAACAGCCGCGCCGGATTCCACCGCCTTTTCCGCAAAATCCCTCTGACATTTTTCCAGATTTTCGCCGAGACCGCAGCAGCAGATCACGGCAGGAACCGGATTATCACAGACATCAGGCATCATAAGCTCTCCGTAAATCCGATGCCCTTTTCCATCGAATATCAAACTTTCCAAAAATATTACCTCAATATTCCGACACTCTCAAATTCTGCTCGGTGTTTTGCTGCTCTCGACAAAATAAAGAAAATAGGTCATTGCCAGCAGATCCGCAGAACCACCGGGGCTGATATGCTGACGGATAAACTCATCATCCAGATTCGTCAGAATCTGTCTGTAATTTCTTTTTTCCGGACAGGAAGCGGCCAGAGCATGCATTTCAGACTGGATACTCCGCATTTTGCCGACCGAGGAGCGGTTGATAATATTCGTATCATCCGTCTCCGCCATTATATCGATCAGGGTCAGTATCCCCGCATCATTCAGCGAGAGTCCCTGTTCCAGAAGACCGCAGAGTCTGGGCAGAGCCGTTCTGAAAACCGTCGGGTAACCGGCAGCAGCCTCCTGCCGTATCCCTCCGATTCCCGCTTTCTTCCAGCTTCTTCTGCCGGCGGTAATATCGGCTGAACCGGTCCTTCCTCCGTCAATTGCGTCAGAAGAGAACTCATCCATAAGTCCGGAAGAGATCGATGCGCAGACCCGGGAGAGTATATCCCGGTCATAAGGAATTCCCCTTCCATACAGGATGCCCAATGCTGTGCAGAGTATGCCCATGGAAAAAATCGCGCCTTTATGTGTATTTACATTTCCGGTGGCACGGCGCATCTCTATCTCCGCTTCCAGACCGATCGGACGGACCCCGTCAAGTATCGTCGAAAGATCCTCCTCCGAATGCAAAATCCCGTAGGAGACAAATGCCTTGAAGTACGACAGAATCGAAAGGGCGCTCGTCTCAAATGTGAAGACATCCATATCGTTATGTGCTCCATTATTATGGCGGTCAACAAGACCCGGCTTCGGTGTCGCATGCACCTCGTAGAGAAGGGCGCGACAGGCTGTCTGCGCAATTTCTTTCGAATAACGCTCCGAGAAATAATCGGTCATGATCTCCGCCATCCTCATCAGCATATCATCCTCTGTGTGGCGGTTTTCTCTCTGACATTCTCCGGCCGGTCTCCCGCACAGGATGCAGGTCCTCTCAGCAAGGCCGAGATCTTCTCTCGTGACAGGAGTACAATCCTCTCTCAGCACTTCAATATGAAAAAGCCCCCCAAGCGTATTTTCATCTTCCAGCGTGACCATAGCCTTTTTGATCCTCACCGGATCTGCATCCGCGGCAAAAACTTCCGCATAACCCGTTTCTCTTCGAATCGATGTGTCTGCCGACAGCGGAATCCCCGTCACCTTGCAGTATGTCCGGATCAAGGTACATCCTTCTTCAAAAGTACGTACGGAAAGAGGAAATACCCTGACCTTTCCCACAATATTCAGCGAGAAAACAATCAGCGGCATCCTGTATTGAAGAGCCATGGCTCTCTCCTGTTCCTGAATCAGAAAAAAAGATCCCTCAAGCTCTCTCTCTGTCACTGATTTTCCGCTCACAATTTCTCGAAGCTTCATAGAACTCTCCCTGTCTGTCCGATCAATCATCCATCCGAAATTCGATAAATCTGCCGGCCGACGGCCCTTCGGAACGCTCTCGGGCTTTTCCCTGCACTCATCACAAGCTTAATCCAATCCTATCTGCCTGTCCAATGTTTTGTGTTATACTGTTATTATCTGGTGATGAATACAGGTCAAAAAACCGGATATCGATGCCAGATTATTTTGACCTGTAACTCTGTCTGCAGACGGATCAGGAGGAAAATTTATGACGGGTGAAACAGTGGAACTTCCGGATATGCTCAAATGCCGGGAACGCCGCGCGGCGATTCAACATGAAATGATAAAAAAATATCACTGTGCGATCATATCTTTTTGCATGAATATTCCGGGACCGGTCAAGACAAACCCGGACATTCGCTGCGCTTTTGAGGCAGGAAAACAGGACATTGATGAGATGATCCGGTCAAGCGGCTGGCAGGTCTGTGACGAAAAATGTATTCACGAAAAAACAGGGGACGAGGCGATTCTCGCCGTAAATGCCGATCCTGCGGAGATTAAGAAAAAGACAACCCGGATTGAAGAAACGCACCCGGTCGGAAGACTCTTCGATATCGACGTGCTTGATTCCAACGGGCAGAAGCTTTCCCGCGGCACATGGCGCAAATGCATCATATGCGGCAGGAAGGCCCAGGACTGTGCAAGCAGGAGAATTCATTCCGTCAGAGAAATGCAGGACAAAGTTGACGAAATAATCAATAACTGGAAAAGCAGCAAATGATATCTGTCAATCCATCGGGAATATTGTGATTATCATTAACGACGTTCGCCTTTGCAATCATTTCATCTCCCCTTCTTTAACTAAAAAATAATTATCTGAATACCTTGAATCCTCAAAATTCAAAATGTCAAGATTTTTTCTGGGAAAAGTATGCAAATTTGGCATATTAACTATTCCAGAATTACACTTCAGAAAAAAGTTTATTTCATTTATACTAAATAATAGTTATTTCAGCAAAAATGTTGGCGCTTATTATGAATTTGGTTTTTTCACCAGACCAGATCCCCTGAGACAGCACCTTTCTGCTTTTCCAGGGACAGACGAATGGGACGGAAAAAATTATTTGCGCAGCAACATTAAAAACTCCCCAGCGCCAGGAAGACGGGAGGAAAAGCTAATGAGTAGTTTTCTGTTCAGCCTGAATGCGGTTGCTCCCGTATTTCTTCTCATGGTACTCGGCATGTTCTTCCGGAAGATTCATGTCGTGAACGATGAATTTGCCGGGTACATGAATAAATTTGTTTTCAACATTGCTCTTCCTGTCATGCTGTTTCAGGATCTTGCGACAACGGACATCGAAAAGGACTGGGACGGCGATTTTGTTCTGTTCTGCGTCCTCGCAACGCTGCTTTCCGTAGCGATCGTCTCCGTGCTCTCTCTCTTGATGAGAGACCGCGAGGGAAGAGGCGAGTTCATTCAGGGTTCGTTCCGAAGCAGCGCCACGCTGCTCGGAGCTGCGTTCGTCAAGGCGATTTACGGAACAGAGGGTATCGCCCCGATGATGATTCTCGCGGCAGCGCCGATCTATAACATCATGGCTGTCATCATACTGGCGGCGACGGAGCCGGCCAGGGATGGGAAGAAGCAGAAAATCGGCGGATTCTTTCTTCGTCAGACCCTGCTTAAGGTGATCAAAAACCCTCTGATCATCGGTATCGTCACAGGCTTTCTCTGGTCTGCTCTGAGCTTTCAAGAGCCGGAATGGATGAGCAGTGTATGTACGAGTCTGAGCAACATGGCTACTCCGATGGGCCTGATCGCTATGGGGGCATCTTTCAGTTTTTCTCATATCACGGATGATCTGAAACCGGTTTGTTCCGCTGTTTTTCTGAAGCTGATCGGCCTGCCCGCGATTTTTGTTCCGGCAGCGGTTGCCTGCGGATTTAAAAAAGAAGAACTTGTAGCTATTCTGGTGATGCTGGCGGCTCCTACCACAGTCAGTTCTTTTGTCATGGCAAAAACCATGGGCCACAAAGGGAACATGACGGGGGCAATTGTTGCCTTGACAACGGCCTTCAGCGCCATCACCCTTACCGTCTGGATCACCATCATAAAGAATCTGGGATACATCTGAAAAAAGCGGAAACAGAAGAAACAGGGCGGGAGAAACGGAAATTATGCATTTCTCCCGCCCTTCTGCTGTATGGAACAATGCCGGAACAGAAATCTGCCGTCCCCATAGCTTTTTTACATACTATTACATCATGTAATAATAATTTCGACGAATAAGCATTTCACTTTATGGCTGTTGTCAATTACACTGAAAATGTAAAAAATATTACAAACGCTTTACGTGAGAATGCATAAAGCAAATCCGGTTTATGCATTATACACAGCAATTATCAATATTTTTTGTGCAAAATTTTTATGAAAATTTGTGATTATTTTTTTCGACAGAATGTCTGGAACCATTGACACCCGGTTTAGACAGGCGACGCTGTCGCCAGGAGGAAAAAGTGGATTTTAACGAATTGGAATACGTTCTGCTGATTGCGCAAGAAAAGAATATTTCCAGAGCCGCGAAACGACTATTCATCACACAGCCGGCATTGAGTCGTTCTCTCCACCGCATCGAAGACGAACTGGGAGCGGAACTGTTTGTGCGCAAGAACAGACAGTATGAGCCGACATACATCGGCGAGCAGTTTCTGGACATGGCGAGAACGGTACTTTCAGCAAAGCAGAGTTTCGAAGACAAGCTGAATCGTTTTAAAAACGCGAAGAGCGGCGAGATTTCTATGGGTGTCACCCCCGGACGCGGAAGAACGCTTCTTCCCAAGATTCTTCCTCTGTTCCGCAAGGCGTTTCCGGATTACCGTCTGAAACTCTGTGAAGAAGATGTGGAAACGCTCGAACAGTACTTACGGGACGGTACCATCGAGCTGGCTATTTTTACGGCCGTCGATGAGGGCGACTACAAAAGGAACGAATTTCAGTACTCTTCTCTCGCGAAGGAGGAAATCGTAGTTTGTACAGCAAAAGACGAGCGTTACAGCATTCTTGCACAGCATATCCCAAACCGGGACAACCCCTGGATTGACCTCACGCTTCTGCGAAACGAAAGCTTTCTGCTGCTGAAGGAAAATCTCAGGCTTGGACATTATGCGGGAGAACTATTAATAAGCTTTGGAATTAATGCGCAAATCACCAGATTTGGATCCATTAACACAATTCTGGCACTGGTAGCAGAAGGATATGGCATTGCATTCGCAAATCGCAAACGGGTGGAGAAACATGCGGATGCGGACCGCATCAGTGCGTATTCGTTCGGAAAAGAACCGGTGTTCTGGGATGTTGTGGCCGTGTGCCGAAAAGATTATCAGATTGAGGGGGCAGTCGAACAGCTGATCCGACTGATCGCGACGGCAAGTCAGGAATAAGCATGGCAAAGGAACCGTTCGAAAATTCTCCGGAAAACGGTGTGGACCGGAAGATATCAGTGAAATCATTTGTTATGGCTCGCAGGTCCGTCGTACACGCACAGAATAAATACACTGGGCCGAAGGTAATTTACGTAGCAGCGCGTGAAAACAATTTTGGCTCGTATTCACGTTCGTCGTTACAGCAGGCGTGTGAACCACAACAATTGAAAATTCATAATAAAAAGGAGGTACTTATGGATATTAAAAAACCCGCTGTTGCGGGAACGGTGGAATCCAGCGACTGCCTGGTCTCGATTGAACCGGGAGACGGAAAGATCGATTTCTCGCTTGAGAGTTCCGTAGCCAATCAGTTCGGTCATCAGATCCGAAAGGTCACATATGAAACGCTGGAGCGCCTCGGTATCAACAATGTGAAAATTTCCATCGTCGACAAAGGTGCGCTGGATTGCACGATCAAAGCGAGAATCGAAGGTGCGGTTTTTCGATCTGTCGATCAGTACAAGGATCTGCCTTGGGGAGGAGTGATCAGATGACCAGCAATAATCCAAATAAAAACAGGCTCAGAAGATCCATGATGTTTCTGAACGCGCAGAAGCCGTCGCTTCTGAAGGACCCGTACATATATAAAGCAGATTCACTGATGTTTGATCTCGAAGATGCGGTTGCCGTGACCTCCAAGGATACCGCCCGTTTCTCCCTGTACCACGCCCTGACCACGCTCGATTACAGAGGCGCTGAAAAGGTTGTCCGTATCAATGGTCTGGACACAGATCTGTGGGAAGAAGATATCCGCTGCGTAGTCGCGTGCGGAGCAGACACAATCCGTATCCCGAAGACGGAAGACGCTGAAATGGTCAAAACGGTTGAAGAAAAAGTTGAAGCGGCGGAGAAGGAATTCGGCCGTCCTGTCGGATCGACTCTGTTGATGGCTGCACTGGAGTCGGCAAAAGGCGTAATGAATTGCTACGAAATCTGCAAATCTTCCAACCGCATGATCGGCGTCGCACTTTCCGGCGGGGACTATACAAAAGATCTGCACACCACAATCACCGGTACCGGTGTCGAGCTGATGGGAGCGAGACAGCAGATGGTCATAGCTGCCCGCGCAGCAGGTGTACAGTGTTTTGACACGGTCTGGACCAATCTGGACGATATGGAAGGATTCCGCAAGGACGTAGAAACGATCAAGATGATGGGGTTTGACGGCAAGTCGATTATCAATCCGCGTCAGATCGACATTGTCCACGATATCTTTACGCCAAAACAAAAAGACATCATTTTTGCCGAGAAGGTCATCCGCGAGATTGATGACAAGAAGGCAAAAGGGATCGGCGTATTTACGGTCGACGGCAAGATGATTGATATAGCGTTCTATGACGGCGCGAAAAGAACTATTGCACTCGCAAAAGCATCCGGCGTATATAAGGGAGATCTGTAAAAATGATTAATGCAGTTGGAAGAGATATTCCGGAAGAGATCCTGAAACAGACAGGCAAAGAAGTTTTTCATGGCTCGCACTACTATGACGGTGCGGAGATCCAGACAGAATCGCATAAAATTAAATGTGTGATCAACTCCACTGAAAACAAAGTTCTCGGTTCGATTCATGACGCACTGGTCAAATGCGGTATCAAAGACGGCATGACGCTCAGCTTTCATCATCATTTCCGAAATGGTGACAAAGTCCTGAACATGGTGATTGAAGAATGTCACCGCATGGGTATCAAAAATCTGACGATCGCGGCATCCTCCATGGGTGCGCAGAATGATCCGATCGTTCCATATCTCGACGATGGAACCGTGACCAATATCCGCTCTTCAGGCGTCCGCGGAAAAATCGGCAAAGCCATTTCGGAAGGACATCTGAAAGGATTGGCCATTATGGCTTCCCACGGTGGCCGTGTGCGCGCGATTAAATCCGGGGAAGTTAAAATTGATATTGCTTTTATCGGTGCGCCGACTTCGGATGATTATGGAAACCTCGGCGCAAACGGCGGAAAGGCAGACTGCGGGGTCCTGTCCTACGCAGCGCCTGACGCGCTGCACGCAGAAAAAGTGGTCGCTGTCACCGATACCCTGGTACCCTTCCCGAACTTTCCGCAGCAGATCAAGGGAATCTATGTGGACTACGTGGTTGTTGTCGACAGCATCGGAGATCCGACAAAGATTGCGACGGGTGCCGCGAAACCGACGACAGACCAGCGGAAACTGCTGATAGCAAAATACTGCTCGGATTTTGTTGTGGCAAGTCCGTATTTTAAGGAGGGTTTTACCTATCAGACCGGTGTGGGCGGTGCGTCGATAGCATCGACGAAATTCCTCGCTGACGAGATGCGCAAACGCAACATTCATATGTCGCTTGGCGTCGGCGGTATCGCGAAGCCGATGTGTGATCTGCTTGATGAGGGACTGATTCGTGAGCTGGTCGATACACAGGACTTCGATCTGGAAGCGGTCAGATCCGTCGCCGAGAACCCGCATCATCACTTTATCATGGCAGGAGAATATGCGAGTCCGCTTACAAAAGGCGCATATGTCAACCGGCTGGATATCGTCATCCTTGCGGCACTGGAGGTCGATACGCACTTTAACTGCAACGTTGTGGTAGGGTCCGACGGTTATATCACCGGTGCTCAGGGCGGTCATCCGGATACTGCCTGCGGTGCGAAGTGCACGATTATCATTGCTCCGATTATGCAGGGAAGGATCCCGACAATCTGCACGGAATGTACTACGATCACGACGCCGGGCGAGGATGTGGATGTAGTTGTTACCGATTACGGTATCGCGATTAACCCGAAGAGACAGGATCTCATAGACGCGACGAAAAATACGAACCTGCCAATCACGACGATCGAGCATTTACGGGACATTGCCTATTCTATTACAGGTGAGCCGGAAAAAGTTCAGTTTGAAGACCGCATCGTCGGAATTATCGAAGCGCGCGATGGAACGGTCATGGATGTCGTTCGCCAGGTGAAACCGTTCTCGCTGGACGCCTGAGCATATGACGGAGAAGGATTTAATCAAGGCAAAAACTAAAGGAGATTTTACATGAACTCGATAGTCGTAGGACTTCTGGGCTTCGCAACGATTGTCGCGATAGTCGTGACTTTATTTAAAAGCAAAATGACGCCGGCACTGGCGTTCATCTGTTACCCGTCCATTCTCGCATTGATTCTGGTTCTGGTTGGTTACTACAGCGTAGATGACATTGGTGAACTGATCAAGCAGGGATTCACCAGTACCGGTCCAACCGCTGCATTGTTCGTGTTTTCCGTCACATTCTTCGGCATCATGACGGATGCAGGCATGTTTGACGTCATCATCAATAAACTGATGTCAAAAGTAGGCGACAGTGTCATGGGAGTTTCAATCATGACCTGTGTGCTTGCGATCATCGGCCATCTGGACGGCGGTGGTGCCTCGACATTCCTGATCGTCGTTCCTTCGATGCTTCCGATTTATAAAAAAATGCATATGCGCGCGACTTCTCTGCTTCGTATTGCCGTCCTTTCCATGGGTGTCATGAATCTGATGCCCTGGGCAGGACCGACCATGCGTGCGGCTTCCGTGCTCGGAATGGAAGCCGGTTCTCTCTGGAGAACCATTGTGCCGGTTCAAATCTTCGGTATTATCCTTGCCATGGCACATGCCGTGCTCACCGGTTTTCAGGAAAAGACGAGAGGCGCAGGTCTTCACGGAAAACTGGCGGCAGAAGAGGGAGAAGTTATTCTTTCTGATGAAGAAAAAGAGAACGCGAATGAACTGGCTCGTCCGAAACTGTTTGCATTCAATCTGATCCTGACTATCGCGGTCATCGCGATGCTGATCTGGGATAAATTCCCGAGCTATTATCCGTTCATGCTTGGTGTTCTGATTGCGCTTCTGGTCAATTACAGACATCTGAATCTGATGAAAAAGGTCCTGAACTCTCACGCAGAAGCGTCTATGATGATGTGCACGACGCTGATGGGCGCTGCGGTTCTGATGGGCATTATGGTCAAAGCTGTTCCGGCGGACGGAGCGACCACACTGAACCTTGCGATTTCTTCAAAACTGGCTCTGCCGGAGGGTACTGAGACGGCCAGCGTTGTCACCTGTATGTCAGATGTCATCACGATGATTCTCCCGGATTTCCTCGGAAAGCATCTTCCGATCGTCATCGGCGTATTGTCCGTACCGCTTGCACTTGCATTTGACACAGACTCCTACTTCTACGGAATGCTTCCGGTCATGATTGGTATCGGTGCTTCCTACGGAGTGGATGCTCTGCCGATCGCGATTGCGATGGTTATCTGCCGTAACTGTGCGACATTCATCAGCCCGATGGTTCCTGCCACACTCCTTGGTCTGGGTCTGGCGGACGTCAGTATCAAGGATCACATAAAGAACTCGTTCTTGTATGTATGGGCGTTTTCGATTATCTGTATGATCTTTTCGATCATTATCGGAATCATTCCGCTATAATTAGATACACCGTACAAAAAGCAAACAGGCGCCCCGCGGGCGTCTGTTTGTGCATCAGGGATTCCGGGAGGAGTGCAAGGCATACCGCCTGCCGTTTTACCAGCCGAGGATCCCGAAAAAGAGAATGCCAAGCGCGGCACTCAGCAGTATGATTTTGGGAATACTCCAGCGGAAGCGCAGCAAAAGGACAAAATCAATCAGACTGATC
Organism: Bilifractor sp.; assembly: GCA_050944685.1. Classification (GTDB taxonomy): domain Bacteria; phylum Bacillota; class Clostridia; order Lachnospirales; family Lachnospiraceae; genus CADBRN01. Next base: position 41,522 of record JBMNRP010000004.1, on the reverse strand, counting down.
ACAATCGCGAAGGGGTTCAGAACGGCGGACGCGCTGCCGGGAAGTGTTCTTGTGTAGTTGGAAAGCGCCAGTGTGACCAGCACGCCGGCGACCATACCGATACACGCCGGCCGTATACCGACGAGCATATGCTGCATCACGTGGCTGTTTTTGAATTTGTTGAAGAAGATCGCAGCAACGGCGCAGAGCGAGTAGCTCGGAAGCAGAACCCCGAGATTGGCGCAGACGGCGCCGGCAATGCCGGCGGCCTTTATTCCGGCAAAGGTAGCGCAGTTCAGTCCCAGAGGTCCGGGGGTCATCTCGGCAATCGCGACAATATCCGAGATTTCAGAAGCCGTCATCCAATGATGGGCAGACATTTCACTTGTGATCAGCGGAATCATCGACAAACCTCCGAAACTGGTAAATCCGATTTTGACGAACGACCAGAAAAGCTGAAGGTAGATCATGACATGGTACCTCCGTTTCTCTCATAGAGAGCGGTAATCAGGAAACCGCTGACGGCACCGAAAATGACAAGCCAGACACAGCTTACGTCGAAGAAGATATACAATACGGCACAGGCGATCGTGACTAAAATACACGGCGGAAAACGGTAAGCTCCCTTGACCATTCGGAGTGCGGCACAGGCGATGATCGGCACAACGGACGCACGTACGCCCATCATGGCATCGGCAACAACCGGATTGCTCTGAAAGAGCTGGTAAAATCCGGCGATGACCGAAAGAATCAAAAACGGCGCGAGCACCATGGCGAAAAGTGCCGTTACGCCGCCTGCGTAGCCGGCAATGCGGCTGCCGTACAGCACCGCGATGTTTCCGATCATCGTACCGGGAAGGCTGCGACCGACCGAGGTCAGATCGAGCAGTTCTTCATCCGTCAGGGTATGTCGTTTTTCCACGTATAGTTCCTGCATCTGCGCGACGATACTCCATCCGCCGCCAAAAGTAAAGCAGCCGAATTTAAAAAAATCACGGAACAGCCCGGGGAGCGCTTTTTTGTTTTTCACTGGCACCTCCTGTTCTATTTTGAAAAACATTAATATTAGTATAACACAGAGATTTTCAGGAAATACGGCAGAAAACTGCACAGATGCATGCCTTTCCTGCATAACCCGAGGCCGGCGGCTGATGCCGATCAGTCAGCAAACACATAACAATGGATTTCTTTTTAAACTGGTTCTGTCCGTCCGCTGCAGGGACGGAGGCAAGGAGGTATATTTTTAATGATGACAGCAGAAGAAGCAATGAAGAAGCTGATGGAGGGCAACCGGATCTGGAGAGATAATGGGAGCACCGGAGATTTGTCCGGAGCAAAAGTCGAACATCTGGTTAATGGACAATCGCCCTACGCGGTTATTGTGACTTGCTCGGATTCCCGTGTCGTTCCGGAGGCGATGTTTCATGCGGGCTGCGGAGATCTGTTCGTGATCCGGACGGCAGGCAATACAATCGGGGCGGAGGCTCTCGGCAGTATCGCCTACGCGGTTGAGCATCTGGGCACGCGTCTGATTCTTGTACTCGGGCATACCCACTGCGGCGCCGTGGCTGCATCTGTCGCAGAAGGGAAAGGCAGTCCTCTCATCAGCGATATTATCACGAAAATACGTGCAGCAGCCGGTAATGAAAAGAATGAGGAACGCATTGCAGCGCTGAATGCGCGGTACGCGGCCGCAGAAATCCGGGAAGTACTGAAAAGCAGCCGGGAAACAGACCCCTCATCAAAGGATCACCTGGTGGTAGCTGCCGGAATGTTCCATCTTGAGGATGCCCGTGTGGAGATACTGGATGATGGAAAAAACAAGGAATGACATTGGAACTTTTTCACACGGAAAACCATGACGGAGAATTATTACTAAACGTTATAATTTACCTTCAAAAAGAGTATTAGATTTTTTCGCCCATTGCTGTTACGATGAATTCAGAGAGGGAAGAAAACTTCCTGAAGAGCGACAACAAGTTGTCAGTTATTCAATTGTTGAGGGAGATGCAAGTAATGGAGATGCAGGCAATGAGAACGGTTGTAAACACGAGAAGCACTTCGAACTGGGCAATGTTGTTGACGGGTATTTTCGGGCCTTATGTGAAGCAGTATTCCACGGCGGCTCAGGGGGATCGTGACAGACGAGCTTTGGAAGCCGATCGTCGCAGAGAGAAAGAGTTTTACGAGATCGTTGATGACTACATTGAAGAAGCATAACTGAGGGAGAGGCAGCGTGCAGGCTGCCTCTTTTTTGGAGGAATTATTATGTCCATGGAAATGCTGAAGGGACTTATTGATATGCACGTACACACCAGACCGGATGTCCGTATGCGCCGTTATGACGATTTTGAGCTGCTGGAGGAAGCTGTCCGGGCAGGCGCAGCCGGAATTGTTCTGAAATCTCATCAGGGTTCGACGACGGATCGTGCATATCTGTGCAATCAGTACAATATACGGATGCATGGAGAAAACGATTTTCACATGTATGGAAGCATTACACTGAATCGGCAGGTCGGAGGTCTGAACCCTGCTGCTGTCGAAAGTGCGCTGAAAATGGGCGCAAAGGTCGTCTGGCTCCCGACACAGGCCGCACGCAATACACTGGAAAAGTTCCATCGTCCGACAGACGGATGTGTGGAAGTCGTGAAGGATGGAACGCCGGTTCCGGAAATGAAGGACATCTTCCAGCTGATCCGGGACTATGACGTCGTTCTCGCAACCGGACATTTATCGCCGGAGGAATGTTTCATTGTGGTCGAAGCCGCCCGGGATGCAGGAGTGAAAAAAATCGTCATAACACATCCGGAGTGGTGGCTGGTCGGTATGAGCCTGAAAGACCAGGCGCGGATGGTACATGATTATGATGTCATCCTCGAGCACTGCTACGCGCAGAATATGGGCGACAACACATACAAAAGCAATCTTCCGGCAAACCTTGAAGCCGTCCGCGTCTGCGGCTATCGCAACGTCATGATATCCACCGACGGAGGACAGGTCGAAAATCCCGAGTGGACAAAGGAACTTGTGCACTACACAGACTATCTGGCACAAAACGGGGTGCCGGATGACCAGATTTTTTACATGACCCATACTGTTCAGCGGAAACTGCTGAATCTGAATTAAAGTCCGTGTTTATTATTTGTTTCATAATAACGGTCCGATAACCGAACGAAAATAGTAATCTAATTCTGTTGTAGTATATTTTTCCTTATTTTTCAGCCACCATAAAACCATTTCTACAAAACTGCCGGAAATATGGTTGACAAGAAAATCCTGCGGAATATCTTTAAATTTTTTGAAGGAATTGCCATATTCCTGTCTGATAAAATCATTAAGACTTGCTTTGAAGTAACGCAGGAAATGCTCATTATTATCGCAGGCAAGCAGCGTTGCGATACTATCGTCATTTTCCTGCAGATGTCTTAATATATGCAGAAAAACGGAGTGAATCGTTTCTCCGTTCGGATCCTGCCCTTTTGTATGGGGACAGTCTTCGGGAACCTGAATAATATGTCCGAACAATTTCTCGCACAACGCCTGCAGCAATGCGTCCTTGGTTTCGAAGTGTGCGTAAAAAGTGGTTCTTCCGACATCCGCTCTGTCAATGATGTCCTGAACTGTAATTTTACTGTAGTCTTTCTGAACAAGTAATGCCGCAAAGGCGTCGAAGATTGCCTGTCTGCATTTTCGCTTCCGGCGATCCATTCAAACACCACCTTTTCAAATCACTGCTTATTGTTTTTCTGCTATTTCCAATATATCATCTTTGGAAGCCTTATCAACAATTGCATTCATGATCTGCGCTATAATGAAAATCCCGATTATATTCAAAACCATACGAACAAGCATAAAACGGACGCCAAGCGAAGATACCTCATACAGCAGCATGGTAATTTTTATGGTGGACCAGGAACCCATGAAAATCATCAGGTTGCGGTAACTGCATCCTTTTCTGACCAGCATCATTGCCACAGGGAATGCCGCGTAAAGAGGGCCTGCCGCCACTGCTCCAAATAAATAAGAAATGACGACGCCTTTGAAGCCGGCATGTTCTCCAAGATATCGCATCATTACTTCTTTGGGTGCCCACACATCAATCAGACCGAGTAACACAAAAATGGGTGGCAGCAGGCTGAGCATTTCCTTAAAACTATCCAAGGCAGTGAATGCTGTGTCCCGAGCAAGAGAGGGATTGAAAAAATGTAAGATAAGCAGAACAAGCAGGGCTGTCAGAAACAATTTGTATCGCTTTAATATAAAACAACAACATCTCATTTTAATATCACCCCCATCAAGGCCGCATGCAGAAAGGAATAGGCAAAAAACAGGGCATTTCGCAGATAGGCGGTTTTTCTGCCAAGATAGGTTTTTTCCATTGACAATGTCACAATTCCCACAGTGGTAAGCGAAGAAATGAAACCGGAGACCTGCATGATACCGGCTCCATTTTGTAACAGGTGTTCTGCAAGAGGATATGAAACATAAGGAGGGATTAACGTTACTGCCCCCAGGCAAATAGCCCCTGCTGTACCAAACCAGCCGGACTGTGAACCAAGCAGAGCGGAAATCTGATCCGGCGTCAGAACGGACAGAATAAATCCGATTAAGAGCAGGATGAAAAGCATTTGTGGCATAATATTTTCAAACGAACGTAACCCCTTCAGCAATGCCTGTTTCGTTTTTGTTTTGTCTTTGCAGAATGAGATAATGACACATGCAATTGCTATAATATATAGCGGTCTGGTCATATTATTTTTCTCCTCTCATTTCAAAACGACAGGCGGAAGAATAAAATATATGTTACCGAACAATTTGTTCGTATTAATTATTATGCCACTTCATTTTCAAATTCAAGGAGCAAAAGCACTGCAAATGTAGGTTAGCGAATAGATTCTGAAAAATGTTCTGCATTCAGCATTTCAATGAACACAATAAGCGTAAAAAAATCCCCGCAAGCCTTAATTCCAGACTTGCAGGGAATTGTGTTATTATCTGAGTTCAATACCGTTTCCTTTTTCTGTCCGCCAGCAGGATATACAGACACGCACACGCCATCGCGCATCCGGTAAGAATAATCATAACCGCCAGATTTCTCCCGGATCCGCCGCTGTCCGGCAGTTCTGCCAGTTTTTTGTCCGTGAATGTCAGCGTGATCGTTGTACCGGCCTGCTCCGCCGCCACAGTAAAACTCTGTGGCACAGCGTACATGTATCCATCCGGGGCCTTCGTCTCGGATACGGTATACATCTTTCCGACTTCAAGACCGTCCAGTACATCCGTTGTGCCGTCCTCTTTTGTCTCCATCGTCTCGATCAGCTTATCACCGAGCCTGACCGTAAATTCCGCTCCGGAAAGAGATTCGCCATCGGCTCCGGTTTTCTTAATCTGCAGGGATGCCGTATCCGGCTTTGTATTGGTAAACGTGACGGCTCCGTTCTCTCCCTGATCGACCGTCTCGGCTGCCGTCGTGAGATCCAGATGCGTATGCGTCACGGCATCCGATTCTTTTTCCACCGCCGTGCCCTCGACCTTGTAGGAAGCCGTGTTGCTGTTATTTTCGCCCTCTTCGGTGATCCGGTACGTCACGCCGACCGGGATGTCGCGGAAGGTAACGCTCTCGCCGCCTCTCAGGTAGAACTCTTTTTCCGTCTGATACGTGCCGTCCGCACCGAGCTCGTCCGCCGTAATCCTGCCCACAGAGGAAGAGAAACTGTCCGACTCTTCCAGACCCGAGAAAAGGATAGAAAAAGCGAACCTCTCATTTGACTCTATCTCGTTTCCAGCCGTATCCTGATAAACCTTTTCGATCGTCAGATCCTGCTTCGGGTTGTAATCATTCGTAAATGTGACCGTCTCTTCCTCATCCAGTGTCTCTCGGGCGGTAGAAAGATCCGTATCCTCCCGGACAGAAGTATCCGATGACGTATTTGCAGAACCTGTGATCTGATACGAGGAAGTGCAGTCTTCCGCCCCGACCTCGGTGATCTGGTACGTACAGTTTTTCGGCAGCTGATCCAGACTCCACGTCTCACCGTCCGCAAGCTTCGCTTCCAGATCCGCTCTGCCGGATGCATCCGCCACAAACAGTCCGTCCGGGCTCTCATAGGAAGCGTCCGGCTTCAGGCCTTCCAGCGCCACTCGGAACGTATAGCTGCCGCTTTCCGTGAATCGCCCCGTAACCTTCTTTTTCAGATGAAGGGGCACGGTTTCTTCTGTCGGAGGGACGTAGGTGTTGGTAAAGGAGGCTGTGCTTCCACTCGTACTGATCGTGCCTTCTGCATTCTCCCCGCTGCTGTCATACGACGTATCTTCCTCCTCCGTCACGGTATATTTCGTACCTTCCGGCAGACCGGAAATAGTCAGCGTGTCGCCATTCCCCAGCATCACGTCCGCCTCGCCGTCTGTGAACACGATATCCGAATAGATCTTCGTTCCCGTGGCCGCTTCGGTGTCGGAAAGCGTGATGTGGAAGGTGAACTTCCGGTCTGTCGTACCGCCCGAAACGCTCTTGCCGACCGTCAGGCTCCCGGTTTCCGGCTCTGACGGCGGATTTGTTGCTTTGTTGGTGATAACAGCCTGCCTTGGTTGCGTTTCATCGACCAGAACGTAGGACGGGTACATAGCGTCGGAGGTATATCCCTCTATCGCCTCTTCGTAAACCCAGTAATCGACCGTGTCATCATAGACATCAAAGGTATACGTCCACGTACCGTCGTCGAGTTTCGTCCACTTGTCATCTTCGGAGACATATTCGATTCCACCGTCCGGAAGAACGTTGTGCTCGATATAACCCTCCACAGTCCATGTGCCGGGGAGCTCGGTTACATCCGTTATTGCTGAAAGTTTTGTTGCCGGAGAGTCTGTTAATTTATTTCCATTGACATCTCTGGTTTTTATCCATGTTTTATTGCTTCCATCTATAGACGTCTTTTTCAACACCTTGTTCCATTTTTGCCCAAATGTAATTTTTTCTAAACTTGAGCTAAACATCATGGACATATCCGTCACGTTTGAAGTGTCGAAGTTTGACAGATCCAGACTCGTCAAATCGGAACAGCCATAAAACATTTGACGCATACTTTTCACATTTGAAGTGTTGAAACTTCCTGTCAGGTTCAGACTCGTTAAACCGGAACAGTATTGGAACATATATTTCATTGTTTGCACGTTCGAAGTGTCGAAGTTTGACAGATCCAGACTCGTCAAGCCGGAACAGCCAGAGAACATAAAAGTCATACCTGAATCCGTATTCGGCGAACCTGTCACATTCGAAGTATTGAAATTTGACAGATCCAGACTCGTCAAGCCGGAACAATCCTTGAACATACCATACATATTTTTCACGTTGGAAGTGTCAAAATTTGTCAGATCCAGGCTTGTCAAACTGGAGCAGCCTTCAAACATTGAAGTCATATACTTCACATTGGAAGTATCGAAACTGGACAGATTCAGACTCGTCAGACTGGAACAACCCCGAAATAAAGATCGCATCGACGTCACACCGGAAGTATTGAAACTGGACAGGTTCAGACTCGTCAGGCTGGAACAGCCATTGAACATGTACTCTATGCCCGTGGAGTCCCTTAAACTGGAAGTATCGAAGTTGGACAGATCCAGACTTGTCAATCCGGAACATCCATTGAACATTTGAGACATACCTGTCACCTTCGACGTGTCGAAGCTGGACAGATCCAGGCTCGTCAGGCTGGAGCAATTTTGGAACATATAGTGCATACCTGTCACCTTCGACGTGTCGAAACTGGACAGATTCAGATTCGTCAAACTTTTACAGTTACTGAACATACTGCTCATACTCGTCACCTTCGACGTGTCGAAGCCTGACAGATCCAGACTTGTCAATCCGGAACAGTCACTGAACATGGCATTCATTTTTGTCACATTGCTCGTATCAAAACCGGTCAGATCCATTGAGGTAACATTATTCAAACAATAAAACAAATGATGACAATTTTGCGGCGCTATAACTTTCCCGCTTGTCTTTACTGCTGTAATTTCACTCGCATATTCGGACCATGGAGAAACGAATTTTCTAGCATCTTGTTCCGCTCCTGTCCCTTCTCCGATCGTCAGCACACCGTCCGAATCGATCGTCCACGGACAGGTTCCCCAGGTGCCGCTCGCAGTGATCTCCGCCGCTTCCGCTTCTACCGCACCCGTTAATTTATCCCAGACCGATAAGAGAGGATTTTCTGCATTCTCTTTATCTGCCGCTGTTTCAGACGCCGAAGCGGAAGACGATGTTTCTTCCTCAAAGAATCCTGCCTTTTCGCCTGCTTCATCGCTCTGTATCTCCGGCTCGGTCGTGCGCAGATGGATCACCGGAGGCGTTCTGTTCGTGGCAGCATCTCCGGTCAGGCCGTCGTCCCATTTCTTGATAATGGTGACCTTTCCTTCCTTCGCTTTCGTGTTCGGAAAGATGAAATACCCGGTCTGATCCTCTGTTTCCAGTGCCGTGCCGTCTTCTTTCGTCAGGGTGATCTCACCCTCCTTTGTGATCGTCAGAATATAGGAATTGTTATCCTGCAGGTAAGAAAGGTCTTTCGTGCCGTCCTCGCTCTTATACGTCGGAGCTTTTATCTCTTTGACGACATATTTCCCGGCTTCCAGAAAGGCTTTCCCGTCCTTGGCAAATACGATCAGGCCGTTTCCATCCGTCGTATAAGTCTCGTCTACCTTTGTACCGGCGTCGCTCATACCTTTCAGCGAAAACTCCGCGCCTGAAAGGTATGCCTGCGTGTCCGCATCTTCTTTGCGGAGGCCGGCGAGCCAGTAGCGGTCGTAGTTGTACACGACCTGCTTCTTCACGTCGAGAGAATCCGTTTCCGTATCGGAAATCAGCACTCCGTCTTTCAGAATACCGGTAATGGAGGCCAGGCCGTTTTCGTCCACAACGACCTGATACGTGTCCTCTCCCGGAAGATAGGCGTCCGTGGTCTTTGTCTCGACCAGCGTATATGTTCCCTGTTCGATATCCTTGATTCTGACGATGCCGTTATCCGACTCGGCGTACTTCGAGACGTCATTGCCATAGGAGGATGTGCCGTACAGGTGGAACTGCACGCCGCTGATGGTATAACCATCGTAGTTCTTTTTCATAAAGGTCAGATCACCATGGACACGGGGCTGATCCGTCAGGCGGATCACGCCGTCCGTATAGTCCGTTCCGTCAATCGTGACCTTGCCCTTATTGTCCACAATTACTTTGTGTTCAGTCGTATCGAGCAGGTAATCCGGTACGCTCTCGTACTCCTGCAGGACGTATTCGCCCATCTCGACTTCAGTAAAGTCGATATTCCCGTTCGCATCGGTTGTCTCAATGCGGTCTACACTGGTTCCGTATTTGCTCGTGCCGCGCAGACGGAAAGATACGCCTTCAATCTTTGTGTTTTCATTCTCACTTGATACCTTTTCGAGAGAAAAATTGCCGACGGCTTTCAGACCGATTTTCGTGTAATCCTGATGAATGTAGAATTCCTGGCCGTTCTCCGGATCATCGGCATCAAATAAGTAGTTCTGAGCAAAGACGTTGTTGTATGCATAGGGAATGGTGCCTGCTTCCGCTGCCGGAGCCGTATCCGGCGCTTTCATATAGAGATACGCCGTCACGGACTGCCCCGGTTCGAGAACAAAATCCGATCCGTCCTCTGCCTTGCGGAAGTCAATCGCTACAGCCTTTGCCCCGGAGAGATCCGTCGTGTCTGTGACCCGGATCCATGTGTCCGTATCCTGATCCGGAGCTGTCGGCTTATTCCCGGAAGTGGTCTGAAGAGAGAGCCGGTCTTTTGTACTGATATAAACGACCGGATCCGCACCCATGGATACGAGCTGATTCACATCGATGCTCTTGAGCGTTCCGCGCCATCCGGATTCACCGACCGCCTCGGAGGCAGAGGTTCCGGTCAGGTCGTAATTCTCCAGCGAATCGTACAGGATCATGTCCCTGACCTTGCTCGACGTGCTGTTCTGATAGCGGAGCTGATAGGAATAGTCCCCGTTGACCGTCGTCATCGTACTGGTCTCATACTTCGTATCCCGGTCTGCCCTCACCTTTTTGGCAAGGCCCGCCGATGCGGAGGTCAAGGCGGAAATATCGTAGGATTCTTCCGCGTAGATGAACTTCTTTGTCGTGCTCACGTCGTCATCATCCGTAGAAGGCGTGAGCTTGCTCATCAGCTCGGCATCCTGAATTGCGTCGGTATTCACTGTTCCATCCGAATTGACCGATCCGCCGTTGTCGGCGAAACCGTCCGCGATCTCGTCGTTTCCGGTCTCGTACGCGAGCGGATTGTACACGTCCGTTCCATAGTCCTTGATCGCGTTCCAGGTATGTTTTGTATCGAAATACACGGTATAATAGTCCGCCGGGGCATTGACGGTAATGCGCACCATCGTCCGGCCGGTCCCGTTGTAGTTGTCCTCGGTCTGTACCTTGAACGCCTTGATCTCGTTGCCCTCCGGATCGTTCACCTGCACAGACTTCCTGTCCAGCACGGCCCCCTCGGGCAACAGATCGTAGAAAACGCCGGATGCCTGCGGAACATAGGACGGCTCGCTGTCCTCGCCTGTGATCACCGTCTCTTCTTCCTGCAGCTTCCACGTAATCGTATAGGTACGCTTCCGCGGATTGTTGGCTGTGGAGACGACCTCTTTTGTCAGGGAAGAATCCCTCTGCGCCGCGCAGGCATAGTCGATGTCTGCGTCGTACTCCGTCGCGATCTCTGTGCCATCCTCCTTCGTCCATGTCGCAGAGTTGTTGTTCACCAGAGCCATGCTCGATACGGAAGAATTAATAACAGATTTTACCGTTTCCGAATTTTTGAGCGTGACGAAAGGAACCGTGTACAGCTCGGTGTAATATCTCGCGTTCGAGGTTTCGAGCTTGTAGGCGGTCAGGTCCACGTTATCCTGAAAAACCAGTTTGTCAGCGGAAGAAGATTTGACATAGCTTGAATCAAAATCCGCCGTTCCGGTATTCTTGCCCGTGACGGTAAATGTGCCGAACTTCACCCATTCATCCGATGTACCGAACTTGCCGTAGAATGTAATGACATTATCGCCTTTTGAATAATCTGCCTCGACGCCGGTAAACCGCTGAGTCTCCTCATCCAGCTTTCCGTCCATCTCATAATAGGCGAATTCCAGCGTGTCGATGCGGTAATCGTCGCTTGTCAGCTTTGTGCCCTTCGTATAGGGACTGCCGTTCTTGACGAGCGTTTCAAGGTTTTCTTCGGGCGCAAGGTACAAGCCTTCATCGATCAGCGTCGTCGTGACTTTCTTCTGACCGTAGCTCGATGAATCATCGGTCGTATCCGTCGTCCACGGATAAGTATAGCCGACCGCCCAGGAAGCGTAATCAAACCCGTCATAGGTGTCAAGTGTCTTCGTCTTGCCATCGTAGCCGTTGAACGCTTCGAGGTCGTATCTCGAGTAGTTTCCGTTCTGAAAGTCCAGCGTTGAGCTGCGGTGTATCGGCCAGTCTCTTTTTGCGCGGTAGGAGGCATCGCCTCTTTTGTACACGTTCACATATCCGATCGGAGGAGAAAACACCGGCCTTGTCCAGACATATTCGCGCCTTGCCGTCTTGCTGGTATCGTTATCTGCCTGATCGACCGGGTCGACCGTCGAAGTGATGCTGTTGACCGCCTGCCACCAGGTATACTGCTCATACTCTTCCTTCGGAACTGACGTCAGGACATAGTCGTAGCGGGTATTGGTCTGCGTCTGATTCAATACAGTTCCGCTCTCCTGCCATACACCGCCGGAAAACCGGTAACCGATGACTTTCATCGGATCGGTGCTTTCCACCGCATCCTGTTTTGATGTGCCGTGGTAACCCTTCACCGTATCCGCAAGGGTGAAATTGTACGGCTGCGTCGCGGTGATGTCGGAAGTGATCGTCCAGACGAGATAGATATAGTCGTCCGGATTTTCCGGCTTGTCCGCACTATCCCACACAGACTGCCATTCATTGTATTTGGTCGGCAGGCTCTTGTTTGTGCGGCTGATTTCCGCCGTCGTATCGATCGACGTCGAAATGGGATCGGCATCCTTCTCTATCGTCTCGTCCGGATTTCCGTTCACGATTTCCATGTGCGCCGTGAAATCCGTATTTTCCTCTGTATCTTTATACGCAAACGACGTGTCGTTCGTGCTGTAGCCGACTTCGATGTAGGCATTGGTTCCGGCATCCACTTCACGGAAGTTATAAATTTCAATGCCGTCATCCGTTTCTCTCCACGCCCAGTCGATGTCGTCGTCAAGTTCTTCGCCCGTTCCTTCTTCCGCGGCTTTCACATCCGCCTCAGACGGAACGGAAAGCTCCATCGTATCGCCCTTTGTGCCATCTCTTTTCGTCAGGATGCTCTTCGGAATCGTCACATGGACGCGGTCTGCCGGGATGGTGCCCTCTCCGGAAGTGGAAAAATTCACACGAAAAACAAACTGATGGCCCGCGGCATAGGCATTGCTTCCGGTCGTCGGCACATCCCACACATATGTCCCGTCGTCCTTCATTGAAGCACCCCTGACCAGCTGTGCAGCAAGGTCCCTGATATAAACGTCAATCTGCTCAGACTCTTCTGCCGCAGATTCCGATGTGCCGGAAGTCCTCGATGTTCCGGAAGCCTCCGACGAACTGTCGACCGATTGCGTGCTGACCGTATTTGCCGTGCTCTCTGCGCCCTGTGCCTGATAAGTAACGGTCAGCGTCTTTGTTGCTGCTATTGACTGATCATCCTTTTGCACCGCCTGTGCGGTATAGACAGCTTTTTCTGACTCACCGGCTGTCAGCCGGATCTCCGTGTCTCCTTCGGTCTGTTCCAGCTTCACATCGTAAGCGGAATCATCGTAGGTGCTCGACACCGTAATGCCCTGGGAAGCGGCATCGGTCGTGATTTTTTCATCTGGTTCTATTTCGATGGTCAGACTGTCCTCTGCCGGTGACCCCTGATACAGAAAAGTCAGCTCCGGCTGCGGTTCGGATGACCCGGCGGACGCGGAAACAAAGGAAGCCCCCGATTGCAGAAGCAGAACCAGCATCAGTAAAAATGCAACGATTTTATTGCTTGTACTTTTCTTCCTCATCGTGTGACTTCCCCCTTACTGTGCGAAATTTTCTTTTTCGCAAGCTTTCTATTCAAAATATTTTTCAGGAATGCTTTCAGCCGCTCAATATCATTCCCGATCCGATACAAATAAAAAATGGTCGGCTTTTTTTGACCATTGCATATATTATCACTCTTGATCTTTTTTGTATACAATAACTTGCAATCAAATTGCATGCAGCCAAAAAAGACCTTTCGCTGATAATCGGAAAAAGCGTTGACATTTTTACAATACCACATTTTTTGCGGTCTATTTGTCCTGCTTTTTATACAAAACTGAAATTGACGAAATTTATCAACATTATGCGGACGCCATCGCTCGTCTTTTCCTTGCTCCTGATATGGTTTCTCTTATTTTCCTCTCGCCGCTCCACCTTCTTTCCCGAAAAAATGGCGGGAATAGCAGCGGAAAAACTCCTTCCGCCGCAGCAGAAGGAGTTTTTCCGAAAATAATATTCCGTTGGCCTTGAATTACTTCTGATCCTTTACAATGGATGTGCCCGTCATTCTCTCATAATATCTGACAACATCATCATGGTCACAGGCGCCCTCATCGTGATTCATGAGCTCCTGCATGACCTCCATCATATGGGCGGTCATCGGAACCGGCATATTGATCGCGTGAGCCGCGTTCAAGGCGTTGGTGAGGTCCTTGATGTGAAGGTTGATGCGGAAGCCCGGTTTGTAGTTTCCGGAAAGCATCATCGGCGCTTTGGCGTCCAGAACGGTGGAGCCTGCAAGCCCGCCGCGGATTGCCTGATAGACCAGCTCCGGATCCGTTCCGGCCTTCTTGGCGAAGGTCAGTGCTTCAGCGACAACGCCGATATTGGAAGCGACGATCATCTGGTTCGCCAGCTTCGCGACATTCCCTGAACCGATCGGTCCGACATAGACGACAGAACCTGCCATGCTCATCAGCAGATCGTAATATTTGTCCCAGGTCTCCTTCCTGCCGCCGCACATTACGGAGAGAGAGCCGTCGATTGCCTTCGGCTCTCCGCCGGAAACCGGGCAGTCGAGCATGTCAATGCCCTTCCTGGCGAGCTCCGCGGAAATTGCTTTGGACTCGGTAGGATCGATGGAAGACATATCGATGACAACCGTCTTGTCCGTACCGGTCTCGATAATGCCGCCCTCGCCGAGGCAGACCTCGCGGACCTGCGGAGAATTCGGGAGCATAGTGATGATGACGTTCGCTTTGGAAGCGACCTCGGCAGCGGTTGCCGCGCCCTCAGCACCGAGCTTTTCAAACTCTTCGATCGTCTCTTTTTTGTGTGTGTTCACAACAAGCTGATGTCCGGCTTTCATAATATTTTTCGCCATCGGTTTCCCCATAATGCCGAGTCCGATAAATCCTACTTTCATGTCATTTCCTCCTTAGATTGTGTGAATAAAATGCTTTTATGGAATAAATAAGTCAAACTGCTGCCATCTTATCTTCTGTTTACTGAATATCGAGCGGTACCTTCCTGTCCGGTGCCGGACAGGCGGCATCAATCTCCGTCAGCTCCTGCTCCGTCAGAAAAACAGTATCCGCATGGGCATTTGAAAGTGTATGCACAGCCCTTGAGCTTCGCGGGATCGCAATGGTATGTCCGTTCCGGATGACCCAGGAGAGCAAGATCTCAGTCACCGGGACCTTGTGATTCTCCGCAATCTGCTCCAGCGTGCGATTGTGGAAGAGCCCGGGACTAAGTGTTCCGGCCTGCGCCAGCGGACAGTAAGCCATCAGGGCGACCTGATGTGCCCTCATCCACGGAATCAGATCGTATTCAATCCCGCGCGACCCGACGTGATACAGGACCTGGTTGACCTGGCAGTTTCTGCCGCCCGGCACCGACCAGAGCTCCTCCATATCGTCTGTGTCAAAATTTGAAACACCCCATGCCCTTATTTTTCCTTTTTTCTTCATCGCCTCAAGGCCCGCCACCGTCTCTTCGAGCGGATAGCTTCCTCTCCAGTGATAAAGATACAGGTCCAGATAATCGGTTCCGAGGCGCGCGAGGCTTCCGTCGAGCGCTCGTTCCAGCGCTCTCCCGCCTGCATTGCCCGGCAGAACTTTCGACACGATATAGAGACTGCCTCGGTCCAGTGTGCGGATGGCACCGCCAACCATTTTTTCAGCGGCTCCGTTTCCATACATCTCCGCCGTATCGATCAGCCTGAGACCCGCCGCCGCTCCTTTCCGGATTCCATCCATTTCCTGTTCCAGGCGGTTCGGATGTTCTCCGAGATACCAGGTTCCCTGGCCGATTGCCGGCAGGACATCTCCATTTTTCAGTGTGACCTGATGTTGCATGGCACTTTCCTCCGTCAGTAATAATTTTCAGATCAGGCCGGCTTCTTTCATGACCTTCCGGAAGTAATCGAGCGTCTTCTCATCTGTCGTCGGCAGAGACGGGAGATACGGAACGCCGACCTGATTGCCGCGGATGGCTGCCATATCCTTTGCGGCAACAGGGAAGGAAGCCCTGTCCATCGCAAGGCGGACCGGATTGAGGCGGAACTGAGCCTCGCGGGATCCCTCCAGATCTCCCTCGACAAACTTCTTATAGACATCCTCTATCAGCTCCGGCATGAAGTTGCCTGCCGTGCAGACGCCTCCGACAGCGCCGACACAGAGCGAGGCATAGAGCAACGTGTCCTTGCCTCCGAAAACCCTGAACCCCACATCCCGGTTCCGGCGGACACATTCTTCCGTCAGTGTGATATCGCCGGAAGTATCTTTCATGCCGACGATGTTCGGCACATCGTGGGCGAGCTCACAGACAAGATCCGCGGTCATGCCGTATCCGACTCTTCCCGGATTATTATACAGAAGAACCGGTGTGTCCGGAACAGCGTCTGCGATCGCTGTGAAATGACGGATCAGCTCATCGTGTGTCGGCTTCAGGAACATCGGCTGAAGGACAGAAATGACATCCGCTCCATTTGCGACAGCCATCCTGGCCAGGCGGACCGCCTTCCTCGTGCTGATCGCTCCGATTCCGAAGTAGACCGGTACACGTCCCGCCGCCTCGTCGACCATTATTTTGAGGCCGCGCTCCATCTCATCCTCTTCAATCTGATAAAATTCCCCGTTGGAACCGAAGGCGAGAATTCCCTGCAGCCCTCCGTCGATGACGTAATCGACCTGCCTGCGCATACCGGCGTCGTCAATCCGCTCATCGTCGTCGATTACCGTGATGATCGGCACTACGACACCTTTGATAAAATCTGTATTCATTATTTTCCTCCTTCAGCTGCAGGCGGTCTCTCCGGCCGCCTGCGTCTGTTTCCATTTCAGTGGATGATGAACTGCAGAAGAAGCAGTTCCACAATACCTACAGCTGACATGATCAGGGAAACAGCTGTCTTGCAGCGAACCTGATCCTTCAGTTCCGTGACACCGAACATTTCGTTGAACACCCAGAATCCGGAATCGTTGAAGTAAGAGAACGAGATCGCACCGACACAGCAGGAGATCGCCATCAGCAGCGGGGAGACGCTGATCGTTCCCATCAGTCCCGCGGAGAGGGAAGCTGCCGTCGTGATCGCGACGGTCGCGGACCCGAGTGCGAGACGCATACATGCTGCGATGATGAACGGGATCAGGATAGCCGGAAGCGCGGTCTTGGCAATCGCTCCGCCGAGGACATCGCCGATGCCGGCGACCTTGATGACGTTACCGAGAGATCCGCCTGCGCCCGTAATCAGCATGATAATACCGGTATCCTTGATGGAGTTGTCCATGATTCCGAGAACTTCCT
The DNA here is from genome assembly GCA_050944685.1 of Bilifractor sp. GTDB lineage: Bacteria > Bacillota > Clostridia > Lachnospirales > Lachnospiraceae > CADBRN01. Next base: position 24,667 of record JBMNRP010000004.1, on the reverse strand, counting down.
TCCTCGGACGATTTCCCGCGAGGCCGTAGATTGCAATCAATGTGCCGATCATCAGGGCCACGACCGGCGCTCCGATAAAGCTGATTACGCTGTCAAGCACTGTTCCTGCGGCAACGACACCGCTGGACTTTGCCATATCCCAGAAGGTCTTGATGAAGATGAATACGATCGGCAGCAGAATCGGTGCGATCGACATTCCGAAGGACGGAAGATCTTTCTCCGCAATGAGCTTCTCGACCTGATCCATGGTCTTGATGTACTCTTCTTTGTACGGCTTGCGCTCAAATCCGCCGCCCTCCTTCGGTACCTGATAGATGGCCTTTTCAATATATTTTACATAGAACATGACGACGATCAGCATCGGAACCGATACGGCTGCGCCGAGCGCGATCATCTGACCGACATCGACATTCAGGAGGCCTGCCGCGGTCAGCGGACCCGGCGTCGGAGGTACAAGGCAGTGCGTCAGCTGAAGGCCGCAGGCAAGTGCCAGAGCCAGCCCCACGACGGAAATTCCGGTCACAGCAGAAATTGATTTGACAAGCGGTGCAAAAATAACGATAGCGGAATCTGCAAACACCGGGATGGCCACGACCCAGCCCGTCACGGCGAGAGCCCAGTCGACATGCTTTCTGCCGAGTTTCTTAATAAAAGTAAACGCCAGTCTCTCTGCGGCTCCTGATTTTTCCAGAATGCCGCCCATCATGACTCCGAGACCGATGATGATACCGGTGCTCTTCAGCGTATTGCCGAAGCCCTGCGTGATGGCGCTGATCAGACCTGTCGTCTCCGTCCCGTCGGCTGCGGTAATATCGTTGATCGGCATTCCTCCGATCAGGCCGGTAATCATGGCCGCAATCAGCAGCGCGATAAAAGTGTGTACTTTGGTCTTCATTACCAGAATAATCATGACGAGAATTCCGATCACGAGACCGAGAATCATTCTTGTTGCTTCACCCATCTTTTACGTTTCCTCCCTGACATTATACATTTATTTTGGGCCGCCTGACAGTATCAGCGGACGAGGCACGGACGTTTTGCATCAAATTTCCATCCCGGAATGAGGTACTGCATGACCTTTGCGTCATCTCTGGTTCCGAGGTTATGGTCGACATACAGCTGATGTGCCTTGCGGACCTGCTCCATATCGATCTCGATGCCGAGACCCGGTTTCTTCGGGACTTCGATCGCGCCGTCGACGATCTGAAGAGGCTCTTTTGTCAGACGCTCAACACCCTCCTGCCAGATCCAGTGCGTATCCAGAGCGTTATAAAAGCCCGGAACCGCGGCTCCGACATGAGTCATCATCGCGAGCGAAATGTCAAAGTGGTTATTGGAGTGGGAACCCCAGGTGTAACCGAAGTCATGGCACATCTGCGCGACACGGACCGATCCCTCCATCGTCCAGAAATGGGGGTCGGCGAGGATGATGTCGACTGCCTGAGATTCAAGAGAATGCCCGATCTCGCGCCAGTCCGTGGCGATCATGCTGGTCGCCGTCGGGAATCCGGTTCTGCGGCGGAATTCACTCATAATCTCACGGCCGGAATAGACGCCCTCGGCCCCGCACGGATCTTCGCAGTAAGTGAGAATCCCTTTCATATCTTTTACGTACTCGACCGCCTGCTCGAGAAGCCAGCCACCGTTCGGATCAAGGTCGATCCTCGCATCCGGGAAAGCTTTCTTCAGCTCGCGGATGACCTGCATCTCCTGGTCTCCCGGAAGGACGCCTCCCTTCAGCTTGAAATCCCTGAAGCCGTATTTCTCATAGGCAGCCTTCGCGAGAGCTACGACATGCTCTGCGTCGAGCGCCTCCTCATGGCGGAGACGGTACCACGCGCAATCGGAATCCGGCTCCTCATCGTAAGCGAGATCTGTCTTCCTGCGGTCGCCGATGAAGAACAGATATCCGAGGACGTTAACCCTGTCTCTCTGCTGTCCGTCACCGAGAAGCGCAGCGACCGGAACCTCGAGAAACTGACCGAGAAGGTCGAGGCAGGGAGTCTCGATCGCGGTCAGAACGTGAACGCCGGTGCGGAGATCGAAAGTCTGGTTCCCGCGGACGTCCTTCTCGCCCTTGCTGTCCATAAATTTCCTGACCTTGAGCAGCGTCTGCTTGAACTCCGGAACCTTTGTGCCCTCGACAAGCGGGATTACTTCCTGAAGGGTCTCGGTGATTTTTTTGCTTCCCGGAACCTCGCCCACGCCGATACGTCCTTCGTCATCATGAAGGATGACGATATTTCTCGTGAAATAGCAGGAATGCGCTCCGGAGAGATTCAGTTCCATGCAGTCCTTTCCGGCTACCGGAAAGACTTCCATTTTTGTGATGGTCGGTGTCATGTTGTTCCTCCTCTGAAAAAATAATATTAATATGGTTCAGCAGCCTGTCATTCAGGCCGGTAAGGAATCAGGTGATCGGTGCCGGATTAAAAATGCATATATCATTGCCGAATCCGTACTGCTCCGTGTAGGGCTTCCGGATCCCGGATGCGACATCGAGCATGTAGCTGAACAGCTCTTCGCCCTGCTCAGTGATAGTTTTTTCGCCGAGTGCCGCAGGACCTGCGTCAAAATCAATAATGTCGAACCACTGCTCTTTCATCTCGGTTCTGGAGCAGAGCTTGATGACCGGTGCGGCAGCGAGTCCGTACGGCGTTCCGCGCCCCGTCATAAAGACTTCCAGTCCCATCCCGGAGGCCAGCTGGGAAGGGCCGCAGAAGAGATCGGATGCCGGCGTCGCGGCAAAAATCTCACCGTGCTTTGTCGGGAGGTCCCCCGGCGACAGCACTTCGACAATCGGGGAACTTCCCGACTTCGCGATGGAGCCCATCGATTTTTCAATGATATTGGAGAGGCCACCCTTGTGATTACCCGGCGTAGTATTCGCTCCCCGGTCAACACCGCCCTTCTTCAGGTAGCTGTCGTACCACCTCATCTCCTGTACGAGACGCTTTCCGACCTCTTCGCTGACACACCGGCGGGCGATGAACTGGACCCCGTCACGCACCTCAGTGACTTCGGAGAACATGGCCGTTCCGCCGCCTGCCACCAGGAGATCTGCCGCATAGCCGGCTGTCGGGTTTGCCGTGATTCCGGAGAAGGCATCGGAACCTCCGCACTGCATGCCGACGAGAAGGTCGGACAGCGGAAGTTCTTCACGTTTTCTCTCATTCAGGATCCGAAGTTTCCTTTCTGCCATGTCCAGGATCGCATGCATCATGGCGTCGTACCCTCTGCAGTCTTGAAGGACCAGTACATTTTCCGGTGTGTTGAGTTCCGGATAGGGCTCACAGAACATCTCCGGCTGAAATTTTTCACATCCGAGAGACACCAGCATGAATACGCCGCCGAAATTCGGATGACGCGCGATGTTGCGAATAATTTTCTTCGGGATATAAGCTTCGGGAGCATCAATTGCAACGCCGCATCCGTACTGATGGTTGATCACAACCACATCGTCGACGTTCGGATACCTGGGAAGAAGCTCTTCCCGGATTCTTTTTACTGCCACCTGGAGGACCCCTGTCACACACTGTACCGTCGTGTTGATGCCGAGAATGTTTCGCGTTCCGGCATATCCTCCGTACGGATTGCGGTATCCCATCCAGGTCGTCCTCTTCGGTTTCGGAAGATCCGTGCGGATGTTCGTCCCAAACTCCAGACTGTCCAGGTCCGGTGCCGGAGCCATGACGAGATTGGTCTCATTGATCCAGCTCCCTTTGGGAAGGTCCCGGTCGGTCGTGCCGAGCACCACACCGTAGCGGATAATTTCCGTCCCCCTGGGGCAATCCGTCAGCGCCACCTTATGTGCCTGTGGGATATCTTCCGTCGTGACCACGCCCGGCAGAACTTCCGTCCCTTTCGGGATGTCGTGAATGGCGACTGCCACATTATCTCGATCCGTCATTCGAATTACTTCGCGCCGCATATCTTTTCCCCGATCTCCTTTTGGTTTCCATTCGCTTTCGTTGTGACCATAATATAATTTTCATTGCAGAAAAACTATTGACCGATTCATCAAGAGAAATCCCTGAATCTTGTAAAACCTGAAAAAAATTTCAAAATTAGAATAATTTATTTCAATAATATTTCAAATATCGTTCATTTCGATCATCTATTCCGTTTACATTTCCTTTACATCCGAAATCATCTATTGCAGAAAGTGCAATATTTCTTTCATTTTTTGCGTCATTGGAAGAATCACACAAATCTTCGCGCCGATTTTCAGGCAATAATCCGGCTGGAAAAGCAAAAACCCGGATATTCAGATCACAGTTTCCGAATATCCGGGTTTATCGTATATTTTTTACAGGTGGCTGTTTCTTGTTATCCGGTGCAGATCACCCCGCAAAAAGGATGCTGTAGAGCTGAATGACCGCCGGGATTGTCACGACACAGAAAATACATCCGAGCATATTGCAGACGCTCGCCTTCAGCGGCTGATTGTCCGACAGAATCGCCAGCTGTGAGACGGTCGCCGCCGGCGGGGCGGCAATCGCCATGAAAGTAACCTGCAGAACCGGAACCAGTTCCGGGTTATTTTTCAGAATGCCGGTCGCATACAGGAGAAGCAGGGCCAGACACGGCAGAACGAGGAGCCTCGCAAAAACCACCGGGTAAGCTCTCTTATACCGGAATACCTCCGTAAGCTTTTTGTCCGCGATCTGCATGCCGATTCCCAGCATGGAGAGCGGGCCGACCATAGAACCGAAGCTGCTCATGGCCGTCGTAATCACGTCCGGCGTGCGAAATCCCGTCAACAGAAAAAGGATTCCGATAAAAATGGAGATCATATTCGGATTCAGAAGCGCCTTTTTCAGATGAATCCGTTTCTCTCCCTCAACAGCCGACATGCCGTGCGTCCAGATGAAAACGTTGAACGGGATCTGCATGGCACTCGCATAGAACACCATCTCGTCTCCGAGCACCATGCTGACGAGAGGCAGAATCAGATTTCCCACATTCGGATAAATAATCGTAGTCCTGTCGATCGAATCCAGGTGAAATGGTTTCTCCAGCAACTTGGTAAAAAGGATCGCGACCGGATAGTACAGGCTCGCGACAACCAGTGCCACCAGAAATCCTCTGGCCTGCTCCGGCGTGATATCGATCTGGAACGCATCGAGAATCAGGCATGGCGTCAGAATCTGAACGACCAGCTTTGACAGGATTTTCGTGTCTTTCACCTGAAAAATTCCAAGCCGGACGATCAGAAAGCCTGCCACCATCTCGAGCATCATAGAGCTCAGTTTCTGAATCAGAACCAGTGTAGAAGCCATTCCGTGTTCGTCTCCTCCTCAATTTATCGGAAGGTTTTCTCGTGCGCTCCCGCGACCATTCCGGCCTTCACGAAGCGGAACAGCCGAACGGCACCTTTCAGGTACAGTTCTTTCGCATTGTCAAGTGCCCGGGCGAGCGGCATCGGAGCGTCCACCGTCGTCAGAATCGAATGGATTCCGTGCTCGTATATCTTCTCATAGTCCTTTCCGAGAGAACCGCAGAGAGCCACAACCGGGATGTCGCGCGCCGCCGCGCGGTCTCCTACTCCCTGCATCACTTTTCCGAAGCAGCTCTGCCAGTCGGTGCGCCCCTCTCCGGTCACAACCAGGCTGACCCCCTCGAGGCGGGCGTCAAAATCAATCAGATCCAGGACGGTCTCGATGCCGGATTTCATCTCTGCATGAAAAAACACCTTCAGCGCCGCGCCAAGTCCTCCTGCCGCGCCGCTTCCCTGTACCTGATCCGGATCGATCCGGAATTTTCGCCGAATGACATCGCGGTAATTCTGCATGCCTTTCTCCAAACGATCAAGTATCTCCGGTGTGCCGCCCTTCTGAGCGCCGAACGTGAAGGTCGCTCCGTCCGGACCGCAGAGCGGATTGGTCACATCGCACATCACGGTGATCTCCGCTTTCGCGGCTCTTGGATCCATGCCTGTCACGTCGATGTCCGCAACCTTTTCCAGATCTTTCCCGCACCCCTCGAGCTCTTTTCCGGACGCATCCAGAAAGCGGACTCCGAGTGCTCTGGCAAATCCCATGCCGCCGTCATTGGTCGCGCTGCCGCCTATCGCAATGCTGATTTTGGAAAATCCGGCGTCAAGAGCGGCTTTCAGAAGTTCTCCGGTGCCGTAAGTTGTCGTGTTCAGCGGATTGCGCTTACCTTTCGGAACCATAGGGAGGCCGGACGCGGAAGCCATCTCGAGAATCGCCTCCGAATCGGAAAGCTTCCCGTAAAAAGCCTGTTCCTTCTCCATGAGCGGACCGTGAACCGGGACCTGCTCGATGGTTCCCCTTCTCGCGCGGACGACCGCTTCCGTCGTCCCTTCTCCGCCGTCCGCAACCGGAATCCCTTCCGTTTCACAGTCCGGGAATACGGTTTTCGCAGCCTTCGTCAGAAGCCGGATCGTATCCTCGCTGGAAAGGGATCCCTTAAAAGAATCGGAAGCAAATAAAAATTTCATAGGACAATAACCTCCTGCAGCTGTTCATTTCTGGAAAAAAATCGTTATCTGTATTTATTATAGACAGAAACCTCTCCGTTCCATATGTCTTAAATGACAATTTTTTCGTATTTTCACTGTACTTTTTTGTCACTCATATGTTTTCTATGACAAATGAAAAGATTTTTCAAAATTATTGCAATTCCTGCAATCCGTCTGTTACTATGAAACAGACAGGAGGTGTATCATGGCGAAAATTGCTCTGTTATTTCCAGCGGAACAAATGACTCATGACGGCCGTGCGGCCGCAGAAGAATTTCAAGCGGATCTTGCCGTCTGCCGCACGATTGCCACCGCGGACGCCGTGAACGAGGCGCGCAGCGCCATTGAAGAAGGCGCACAGATCATTGTCGCCCGCGGATACCAGGCAAGCGTCATCAAAAGATATGTTCAGATCCCCATCGTGGAAGTCTGTCTCACGGCTCAGGAAATCGGCCTGCTGCTGAAGCAGGCAAAAAAAATGACCGATAATCCGCACCCGCACATCGCGATCATCGGTTTCCAGAACATGCTGCCGGATCTCTCCAGTATGGGCAGTCTTTTCGACGTCGCCCTTGACATCTATTATATCGACCGGGCGGAAGATGCCGGCGACATTATCAGCAAACTCAGCCGGGACAGAAAGACTTGTCCGGATATTCTGATCGGCGGCAGCGTCTGCTGCGATATGGCCCAGAAGCTCGGTCTCCTCTCTCTGTTCTATCGCTCGACGGCCGAGTCTGTCCGGGAAGCGGTCAAAACAGCCGTCCAGCTCGCAGACGCCCTGGATCAGAAGGAAAAAAGCGCGGCCCAGATGGCCACAATCCTTGACACCTCTTTTTCCGGTGTCATCCGCATCAACGCTCAGGAACAGATCCTGTCCATCAACCGCTACATGGAGAATGTACTCGGAAAAAAGAACGACGCAGTTGTGGGCAGCTTCCTGAGCGAACTCATCCCGGAAATCGACATGGACCAGATCCGGCAGACGCTTGGCGGCAGGACAGAGCGCGTCACCACTTCGCTGAACTTCCGGAATGAGGCCTGGATGCTCGTCGCCGCACCGGTGCGATATTACAACGAAATCCATGGTGCCGTCATCTCTCTCCGGAAAATAGCCGAACTTTCCGCTCCCCACAGCCGGCAGGACATGATGCTCCGAGGTTTTACCTCCACAGCGACCTTTCAGGATATCCGGACCAGCGATCCCGCCATGAAAAAGACGATGGAAAAAGCCATGGAATATGCACTCTCGAATCAGCCCATCCTGATCTACGCGCCGGCGGGCACAGAAGACCTTCTCCTCGCCGAGGCCATCCATAACAACAGCGACCGAAAAGCGGGACCATTCGTCAGTATCAATCTGCGCAATCTGAATGCGGACGAACAGACGGAAATGCTCTTTCGGAGAGTAATGGCAGACGATATCTCTAACGCCGGAAATCAGGGTGCCATGCTGAAAGCTGACCACGGGACGATCTACATTCAGGGTGCGGAGCAGCTCTCGCCTTTCGCGCAGCAGAAGATCCTCCGCGTCCTGCTTCCTTCCTATATGACCGTGAACGACGTTCTCCCGGTCGATTCCGTCGACGTACGCCTGATTATCTCCTCCAGAGTCAGTCTGAAAAAACTCGTCATGCAGGGATCCTTCAGTGAAGACCTTTACTATCTGCTGAGCGGACTGGTGCTCGAGATCCCCTCTCTGAACCAGAGGCCGCAGGACCTGGAGACTTTTTTCCGGGAAGATATCCTGAAATATTCGAAACGTTACAACCGTCATCTGCACATCACACAGGGCGGCATTCGAAAGCTCCTCGAGCTTCCCTGGAGCGGCAATCTGCTGCAGCTGCACGCGTTCACCGAGCGGCTGGTTCTGACCGCCCGGAAACGACAGATCGACGAAATTGTCCTCCAGCCTCTCTTCGACGAACTCTACCCGAAAATGCAGGATATCGGCGGTGAACCGACCCGGATCGTCTATCACTCCCGGGAAGCCGATGAGATTCGCGAGGCGCTGCGGCAAAACGGCGGGAGCCGCGAAAAAACGGCAGCCGCACTCGGAATCAGCACGACCACGCTCTGGCGACGCATGAAGAAATTCGGTATTTCCGCCTATGAATCCTGACCGGAGGTGTTCCCATGGCCCAGAAGATAACACAGGATACGGCTGAACAGATCGTCAATACGGTCCGCGACGTATCCGGATGTCACATCAATTTCATCGATCCGGACGGAACGATCGTCGCCAGCACGGACAAATCCAGAATCGGACAGTACCACGAAATCGGAAGACGCGCTGCCGTAACCGATGAGACCATCGAAGTGACCGAGGATGACTCTTTTCCGGGAACCCAGTCCGGTGTCAACATCCCGATCGTCTGGAAGGATGAGATTCTCGCCGTGATCGGAATCAGCGGAAATCCTGACGAGGTGAGGAAATACGCCTATCTCGCCCAGCGAATCACTCTGCTGCTTCTCCGGGAGCAGGAAATCAGCAGCCGCAACTCCGACCGGAACACAAGGATCAACTATATCATCCGCTCTCTGATACATCCGAAAAAAATGCCCGACCCGATCGTCCGTCAGTATCTGTCCGAGATGAAAATCGAGCCGGAAGATCTCTGCCGGCTGATTCTCATCCATCTGGACGGGCGATTCAACCCGATGAACCTCTCCCTTATTGAAAAAGAAATTCAGCAGGCCATCCTCGCTTCCGGCTCCTCCATGTACACGTTCAATTATCCGGGAGAATATATTGTTCTCCTCAAAGAAAAAACAGCAGGAAACTTCCGAAAAATTTTCCAGAAGCTCGCCGAAAAAAACGGCACGATCCTCCGGATCGCCATCTCCGACGTCCACAGGATCCGAGACCTGTCCCGTTCTTACGAAGAAGCGCAGACTGCCGCAGCCTGCGATCTGCCCGACAATCCGGTCGAATACTCCGGCCTCGGCCTGGAAATGCTCTGTGCTTCCGCGGAAAAAAATACCGCTCATCTTTTTGCAGAGAAATATCTGAGCGCGCTCTCCGAAGAGGACCTCAACCTGCTCCGAATCTACTACCGGTCTGAGATGTCCCTCGTCCGGACCGCCGACGCCCTGTTTCTCCACAAGAATACGGTGCAGTACCGTCTGGATCAGATCCGGAAAAAGAGCGGGTATAATCCGCGACAATTCACGGACGCCGCCGGCTTTTACGCCGCACTTCTGCTGCGGCAGTGACTCTCAAAGCAAAGCGGTCATGTGTGCTGAAAAACAGGATCATTTCACTGCATATTTGCTTCAACGATCTCTTCGGCGCTGACATCGGGATTGCGGAAGCGTTCTTTGCTCTTTTCACCCTTGATATGGATTGCCCTCTCCGGGCAGTTATGGACACAGGCAAAACAGCTTTCACAGTGGTCACTGAAAACCGGTTTGTTCTTTTCTGTCTGTGTGACGTTTCCGACAGGACAAACCCTGCTGCACAGACCGCAGCCGATACAGTCATCGCTCACGGAAAACAGCTTTTCTGCGCACCTGCTCATAATGCCTGCCTTGTGATTATTGAAGACGGACGTAATGATATTCCAGCCAAATCCCTTATCCACATACCGCTTCTTCCGCTGCCTGACATCCTCCAGAATCCCGGAAAGATGTCCTTCGATATCCTTTTCCGGAAGTTTTGCCAGCTGATCTCTGATATCAAAGCCCGGCAGATAGTTGTCCACCATGAGAAGAGTTCTATAATAATCGGCGCGGTTTCCATTCGACTCCAGCAGTTTCTTCATCTCATGAAGCGTTGCGCCGTCCATGTTGCCATAGGTGGCGATGACGAAGATATAGTCGGCCTTCAGCGTGGCCTGCTTCAGATACCGTATGACGATTCCCGGAATACCGAAACCATACACCGGATAAATGATGCCGATGACATCGTCCTCGAGGATATATCTGTTCTCTTTGATCATCTGCGGAATGGAATATCTCTCCGCCTCAAATCTCTTTGCGACTGCAAGGCAGTTTCCTGAAGCTGTGAAATACAAAATTTTCATGGCAGGTCTTTATTTTCTCTTTCCTCTCTGAGTCAGGACCGGTTCCTTTCCGATTTTCAAAAAAACAGATAAAAGCAATGGATACGAGATTTTTGATTTGTCAGAGCATCGTACGAATCTGCTTTCCGTCCATCCAGGATGTCACATTCTCGAAAGCCATGACCGCACGGCGATGGATCGACTCGCGGGTGTCAAATCCCACGTGCGGCGTGCAGACCAGATTTGGCGCACCGAGCAGCGGATGGTTCTCCGGAAGCGGCGGATCCTTCTCGAACACGTCAGTCCCGGCGCAGATTTTTCCTGCGCGGAGTGCCCTGGCAAGTGACTCGGTATCGACAATCGGGCCTCTTGCGGTATTGATCAGAATCGCGCCCTGCTTCATCTCTTCGATCTGCTTTTCCCCGATCAGTCCTTTTGTCTGCGGCGTCAGCGGCGTATGAACGGAAATGATGTCCGCCTCGGACATAACCTCATCGAGCGTCTTGTATGTAAGACCGAGAGCTTCCGCCCTCTCTCTCTTTGTCCGGCTGTATCCGATCAGGCTGCATTTGAACGCCTTGAAAAGTTCAGCCGCGCGAATTCCGATCGCACCGGTTCCGATAATGCCGACCGTCTTGCCGGCCAGCTCAAATCCCTGAAGACCTGCTTTCCCCTTGCCGGCCTGCACTGCGGCATTGCCCGCAGAAATATTTCTCAGGCAGTCAAGTGCAAGTCCCACAGCGAGCTCCGCGACAGCGTCGCTGCAGTAGCCGCCGGTGTTTGAGATGCGGATTCCCTTCGCTTGGCAGGCATCCGTATCCACATGGTCAATGCCGACGAACGCGACAGAGATGAACTTCAGATTCGGATCCGACTCGATCACACTGCCCGGAAGCGGATGGTTCGCAATCATCAGAACGTCGGCACCCGCGCTGCGTTTCTTCAGCTCATCTTCATCGGTGGTAAATGTATCATAGGACTCAAATGTGTGGCCTTTCCCTGTGAGAGCCTCCGCCAGTTTGTCCAGAGTCTCTTTGGAGATGCCGAGAGGCTCAAGCAATACAACTTTCATGTGTCTGATCCCTCCATTTCTTTTGTGTCACCTGTATATCAATATAGCACACAATTTGATATCCGAGTGTAATGTCACCCTTATGAGCTTTGAGTACATTATTTCTATGCCCTGCATGAGGGCAGCATATCTGCCATGTGTTCAGGCTTCTTCGCGGCTTTTTTGGATAAGTTCTTTATGACGGATTTTTCCGTTGGAAGTGCGCGGTATGTGGTCGATAATCTCGATTTCACGAGGGACCTTGTTGCTGTCCAGATGGTTCCGCATGAAGCGGTGGAGCGACGACATGTCGAATTCACTATCGGGGTCTGTAACGGAAATGTAGAGCTTCGGTATCTGACCCTGTACCTGATCCGGCACCGGGACACAGGCGCAGTCGGAAATGCCCGGGCATTGTCTCATCACGGTCTCAATCTCCTCCGGCGCGACCTTGATCCCGCCGCAGTTGATGACGTCATCCTGGCGTCCGAGACAATAGATGTTCCCGTCTTCGTCTGCATAGCCGAGGTCGTTCGTGCAAATATAGCCGTTCCGGCAGACCTCAGCGGTCTTTTCCGGGTCATTGAGGTAGCCACTCATATTCTGGAGACCTGCGGTCGCAATGAATCCGGGATTTTCCCTCGTCGCCCTGATCTCATGGCGATCCTTGTCTGTAAAAATGAACCGTGCGTTTTTCGTCGGTCGGCCGATGCAGTGGGCGATCCCTCTGTGCTCCTGGAAGTCAAGGATGCAGGAGCAGCCGGCTTCTGTCGTGCCATAGAAATTATAAAGCCGGGAATTTGGCAGGCAGCGGGAAAGACGTTCCTTGTCGGCTTCCGGCAGCGGTGCGCTGCCGAGCTGCACGTAGCGGATCTGATCCCGGTAATCGGCTATCCGATCTCTGGAAAGACGAAACATTATGGAAAGGATGGTCGGCGAGATGTCGATGGAACGCGCATGATAGGTTTCGAGCAATTCAAAAAACTTTTTTATTTGGAGAACGCCGTTTGAAAGAACGACGGAGCTGCCGTTATAAAGGTTGGCGTATGTCCGGCGGAGTCCATGGCTGTGCGAAAGCGGCATTGGGATGATTTCGACGTTGTCCTCTTCCATATGTACACCGTCAATGACATTTTCCGCGATCGCGGTGTTGGCGCGGTGTGTGAGGAGGATTCCCTTCGGTGTACCGGTGGTACCGGTCGTGAAGAGGATCTCGCACAGGGCTTCAGACGCCGGGAAGTCGAAATCAGCGGCGCCCACTTCCGCGTTCTCCGGCGGCGAAGAGAATTCTTTCATACAAAGGAAACCTGTCGGAAGGTCCGGCTTCTGACCGATCAGGACTGCTGCTTCGGTTTCCCTGAAGATGCTCTGGACCCGGCTCTCAGAAGCGCCTTTTTCCAGCGGTACACAGACGATCCCCGCGAGCTGGCATGCGAGTATCGCGATCATATAACCGACGTCCTGGGTGCAGACTATCATCGCGCGATCCCCTTTTTTCAGTCCCGCTTTCCGGATGCGGGATGCGCCTGCCCTGACCAGGGCCCAGCCCTCTCCGTACGTCACACTTTTCGATGCATCCGCCAGCATGAGGCGCCCGCTCCGATCCGGGCGGCCGGCATAAGTAGCGACTGCTTCCAAAATTGAATTCATTTTTACCTCCAAATTTCTTGTTTTTCCAATCGAACTTTACATGATAAAATATTATGAACGTATAAAAATCCTTTTACAAAGCCAATGCGATAATTTATAATACATGTGCATTTTTTTAGTTGATTTAAGTTAACTATGTTATATTCTACTAAATTACTGCACAGAAAGCTACTTTTACTGCCCATAGAGGCCGGTGGAAAGGGGAAGCATGGAAACATGGAAAATAATATAATTGCAATTTTGAATGAAAATGCGGGAAGTGACATCGACTGGGCGTCGAAGAAGACGATCATGGATGACGGGCTGATCGATTCACTGGATCTGGTCGCGATAGTCAGCGACCTCGATGAAAAGTACGACATCGCGATCACCGTCGACGACATGACCCCGGAGAATTTTAATTCCGTTGCTGCGATTGCAGAAATGGTTACACGCCTGATGGAACAGCAGAACTGATATGTCGTTTGTATCAATCTCTTTTATTGTTTTTTTCGCAGCGGTTCTGCTGATATATTATCTTGTCCCGAAACGCACCCAGTGGGTCATCCTGCTTCTCGCGAGTATGGGCTTCTACCTGGCCGGCGGGGTGCAGGCGGCTCTGTTTATCTTCGGGACGACTGTCCTCGTTTATTTTGGGGCAAGACAGATGCAGCGCGTGCGTGATGCGGCCAACGGAATGAAGGCGGCAAAAAGAAAAAACCGCGGGGTACTGCTCTTTGAGCTCCTTTCGAACTTCGGTATTCTATTGATCCTGAAATACTACAACTTCGCGGCGGAAAACATCGAGTCGCTGTTCGGGATGTTCCACTGGGACATCAATGCACCGCTCGTGAACATGATCCTGCCGCTTGGGATCTCATTTTACACGTTCCAGGCAGTCGGCTACACGATCGATGTATATAAGGGAAAGATCCGGGCTGAGGAAAACTTCTTCAGGTTTGCCCTTTTCATTTCCTTTTTCCCGCAGGTTACGCAGGGACCGATCAGCCGGTACGATCAGCTGGCACCGCAGCTCAAGGCAGAGCATTCGATTTCTCTTCAGAATCTGGCGTTCGGTGCGCAGCTGATGCTGTGGGGCTACTTCAAAAAACTTGTGATCGCAGACCGTGCAGGAATCGCTGTCTCGCAAATCTTTGACGGAAGTACGGACGCGAGCGGCGCGATGACGTTTCTGGGCATGGTGCTTTACGCGGTGCAGATCTACACGGACTTTTCCGGCGGGATCGATATAACGCGGGGAGCAGCGCAGATGATGGGCATCGATTTGATCGAGAACTTTCGTCAGCCGTATTTCGGCACAAGCGTGGCAGATTACTGGCGCCGCTGGCACATGTCGCTGACGAACTGGATGCGGGACTACGTGTTCTTTCCGCTGACGCTGTCGCATTTTTCCAACCGGATCGGAAAGTGGGGGCGCAAACATTTCCGGAAAATCGGAAAGCAGTTCCCGGCGTACCTCCCGACGTTCATCACATTCCTTTTGATCGGGATCTGGCACGGTTCCGGATGGGGATTCATCGCCTACGGTCTGTACAATTCGCTGATCATCATTTTCAGCATGGCTCTGACACCGGCATTTACGTCCTGGAAAAAAGCACTTCGCATTGATGAGCACTCGTTCGGCTGGCGAATCTTCTGCACGGTGCGGACTTTCCTCATCATGGTGTTCGGAAAAACTCTGACACGCGCGGAAAGCGTTTCAGGTGCATTTTCGATGATGAAAAAGGTTCTGACCTTTGCCGGTGCTTCGGGAGAAGCGCAGGGGCTCGCGGCGATCGGTCTTTCCGGCCGGGAAGTGATCGTGCTCTTGCTTGCGATCGCGCTTCTGTTTACGGTCAGTGTGCTGCGAGAAAAAGAGATCAATGTACGGGAGTCGCTTGCAGCAAAGCCGTTGCCGCTGCGCTACACCGCATATCTCGGTCTTCTCGCCATCGTACTGATTTTCGGCGTTTACGGCGAAGGCTATTCCGTCAGCAGTTTTATATATAGAAACTATTGAGGCATCAATTGAAAAAGACAACTGCAACATCAAAATTTCGTGCCGCGGTCAGTATCCTTTTGTTCTTTGCGCTTGCAGCGGGGCTGCTGTTCTACCTGAACTGCGTTTTCGATCTGAAAGACGACAAGAGTTCGGAAAAAGTCTTCGAGGCATTTTACAATCAAAAGGAGAATTCACTGGACGGCATCTACCTCGGGAGCAGTGCGGTATACCGCTACTTCGTTCCGACTCAGGCCTTTGAAGACAAAGGAATGGCGATTTTCGATCTCGGGACAGGATCGCAGCCGATCGTTCTTGATAAATACATAATCCGGGAAGCACTGAAAACGCAGCCCGACATGAAGGTCATCGTGATCGACATCCGGAGTCTGACCTCTTCGGACGAGCTCCTTAAAGAAGCGGATATCCGCCGAGTCACGGACGCTATGAAGCAGTCGAAGAACCGAATCGACGCGATCAATGCCGGACTGGAATACTTCCGGGAGAGAAATGCTGACATATCATATAACAAAATGTATTACTATTTCCCGTTCCTGCTATACCACAATCGCTGGAACGAAGATATCGGGCTCGAGGATCTGAAGGGAACGACGGAAGGAAATCTTTATAAAGGGTTTATTGCGACGAACCACAGCATGACCAGCGTGGCGGTCGAACAACCGACATATACGACAGAGAAAACGGAACCGGAAGCGTCGAATAAGGCCGTACTTCAGGATCTGCTGGACTACTGCAGCACGCTGGATCAAAAGGTGATCTTCGTGTCTTCTCCGTTCGCGATAAGTGAGGACAGGCAAAAGCTGTTGAACAGCTATACGGAAATGATCCGTGATGCGGGATTCACGATGTACAATTTCAATACGGAGGAAGGAGCAGCAGAGATCGGTCTCGACTGGGACACTGATTTTCTCGACTCCGGGCACGTCAATTATTACGGCGCCGTCAAATTCACGCGCTGGATGGAAAAAGCGATAGCGAAGGAAGTCCAACTGGAGGATCACCGGAACGATCTGGACTATGAAAGCTGGGTCCAGGCGGCGGGAAATCTCGCGAAAGAACTGAAAATAGTAGAGGTGACGGATTCCTGGCCGGCCTATACAGATGACTCCTCCGATGATGGAGAATAAAAAAGCACAGTAAAAAAGCAAGAAACGGATTGCTCCATTTATGAGCATGGAAAAAGAGGCAAAACGAATGCATAAGACCGCCTCCGCGCACATCTCAAATCGTTACCGGAACATTAATCTTTTGATGGGACCGCTGCTGTTCTTTCTTTGTTTGTTCCTGCTGCCGCATTCACTGTTCACGTCCGCGGCTTCGCGCGGCGCGATCGGCACGACAGCGTGGATGGCGTACTGGTGGGTCAGCGCTCCGGTCGATTTCGCTGTGACGGGATTTCTCCCGATCGCGATCAACGCGATCTTTCAGATATGCGACATGTCCGTGCTCATCGCGAACTATGCCGATGAGATCATTCTGCTCCTGCTTGGGGCATCGATCATCACGGCATCCTGGGAGATCACCGGTCTGGATCGTCGGATCGCGTCATGGTTTTTGATCTTTATCGGGAATGATCTGCGCCATCAGATCATCTTCTGGTTCCTTTTGTCCACCGTCCTGTCGTCCGTTCTGCCGAACGCGGTCGTCTGTGCAGCCGTCACACCGATCGCGGTTTCCATGTTAAAGTACATCGGGATCGAGGATATCGGGAAAAGCAACCCGGCCTCGATGGTCCTGATGACAATCGCCTACGGTGCCGGAGTCGGCGGGCTCGCGACACCGCTCGGCGGAGCGATGAACCTGGTCACGGTCAACTACATCCAGAAGATCTCCGGCAGTGAATTCATCTTCTGGCACTGGGTCGTCAAATTCCTGCCGATCATGATCATCCTGATTGTGAGCAACCTGATTTATCTTGTGCTTTGCTGCAAAAAAAGAGAATCGCTCGGCGGATCCAAAGAGTATTTCACCCGTCAGTACCGTGAGATGGGCCCGATGAGCGATGCGGAAAAATGGTCTCTTGCCCTGTTCGCGGTCGCAACGATCCTGTCATTCACCCGTCAGCTCTACCAAAACGTGCTGCCGGGCCTGAAGCCGGCGTATGTGTTCATCATCTGCGCGATCCTTTCCTTCATCGTAACGAGAAATGACGGCAGCCGCCTGATCACCTGGAAGAAGGTGGAGAAAAAGGTAATCTGGGATCTTCTCTATATCTTCGCCGGCGGTCTTGCGATCGGCACACTGATGAACGAGAGCGGAGCAGCGGAGGACATTGGAAACGCAATGGCGGCGATGAACTTAAACGGCGGGTTCCTCACGGTCCTGGTCATTGTCACAGTGACACTCCTTATGTCGGATATGACGAGCAACACGACGACGGCGGCGGTCGCGATCCCGATTGTGATCAACATCATTGAGGGCATCGGGCTTGATCCGATCCCGTACATCTATACCGCGTCAATCGGCGTGAACCTCTCCTACATGCTGCCGACATCCATCCGGGCCATCCCGGTCGGATACGGCCTGGATCCGCGCTTCATGCTGAAAAAGGGAGTCTGGCTGAGCCTGATCGTTATAGCGCTGATGTCGATCACGGCGTGGCTCCTGATCCGCTACTGGCCGGCGTTCAGTACGATCTGACGGCGAAAAGGATCGTCAGCGGCTTCATTGCTTTTTTATTTCTCTTTTGGCTATATCCTGCAGTGCTTATTGCCAAAGAGATTCCAAAAATCAAGACTGATATTATTATGGCAGCAAGCATATACGAATAAACGGAAGTAATCATTACCGTTACTCCACCCGGTCCATCTTCAAAATACTTGATAAAACAGAACAATGGAATGACTGCCAACAATCCCAATATTTGTGCAGAACGAAATCCGAACCAATAAGTTAATGGCAGGCAAATCCCCGTCCATAGCAGCGGAATAACAACCGCTGTAGCGGCAGAAAATCCCCAGATAAGCGAATTAAAGTCTTGAAAAACTACACTTGATAAAGCATTAAATATAACGCTGCCTGCAAGGCTGACTGCCACAGTGAACATGACAGAAATATATTTGCTTGCAACAACAGCAAAACTGCTTACCGGAAGGGTCAACTGATATTTTTTCCAGTTTACCTTCTCATCGCTTGCAAAACTGAGAATATTTTGCATACCGATTGTCATGGCCAGCATGATAGAAGCAAATAAGCCGGAGTAGCTTCCTGTGTTAGCAATGAGCAGAGCAATACAAAGCGCCACGATCAATATGGATTTTTTATCAATAGTCTTAAAGAAAATACCTTATTTATTATCACTGCAGATTCTGATTTCACATTCTTCCTTCACAGGCCTAATAGATTAGATTAGAATAGTAGAAAAAGAGAATATTCCGGAATACGTATTGGAGAATTATTATTATGGGCAAATCAGAAGTTTATGAAAGTAACAAGACTACAAATAATATCCATACGACTTCTGGGCGAGGTCTTTCTGCAAAAGTTTTGAAATGGATTGCCATGATTACGATGTTCATTGATCATACTGGAGTGGCGATTGTATTTCCCGTTTATTACTCAGGCTTTTTTACAGATTTTCCACTTGATCGGTTGTATGAAGCTATGCGAATTATCGGGCGGCTTGCTTTTCCACTATTTATATATCTAATCGTTGACAGTTTCTTTTACACCAGAAATCGAAAACGATTTGTGACAGGACTGCTGGTGTTCGCTCTGATTTCTGAATTGCCGTTTGATGCTGCGATTACCTTTCCCCTTCCAATGTCGGAGCAATATGAAACGTTAACCTTACGGGATTTGTTCATACATCAAAACGTCTACTTTACACTTCTGATCGGTACGCTTTGCCTGACGTTTTCAGAATATGTATTTCACGGAGCACCGGCTTTTATTTCAGAAAAAGAGAGCCGGAACAAACTGAACCAGAAAGGTAATGATGTTCCAAAACATTCAATGGTATTCAATCTCCTGATGGTTGCTCTCATTACAGCGATTGGATGCGGACTCGCGTACCTGTTACATGTCGATTATGGCATCTTTGGCATACTGGCAATAGTTCTTGCCTATCTGATTCACAAAACAGGCCGGAAAAAACTGGAGATTTTCGGAATTATTCTGGCTCTGGTATTCAGCAATATTATTGAGTTATTTGCGGCCCTGGATGGTCTCTTGATATGCGCTTCAAATGGCAAGCGAGGGAATATCCGTCATAAATGGCTTTATTATATTTATTATCCGGCACATCTGGCCGTCCTTGCCATGATAAAACTTATCATTTTTCATCATGCAGGTGCGCTTTACTGATACGACTCCTGATTAAAAGGCTGTACCCGGTCTTTGCCGAATACAGCCTTTACTTAGCTCAAATTCTCTTTCGATAACGGAGAGAACTTATCGGGATCCAGCATCCGAATAACTCGTGCCGGATTTCCTACAGCAACCCCATAATCAGGAACATCTTTCGTAACAACCGACCCGGCTCCTACAATGGCATACCGACCAATACAGACGCCTGGCAGAATAATTGCATGTGCCCCGATCCAGGCTCCCTCTTTGATCAGAACGGGCCGGCAAGGAAGCACTCTTCTGTCATAAGGATCATGATTATTCGTGATAATCGAAGCATCTGCAGCGATCATCGCATGATCTTCAATGGTGATGCCGCCTCTTGCCATAAAAAGAGCATTTGAATTGACCAGAACATCCTTTCCTATCGTGATGTGATCCAGTGCTGCCCCATGCATGCCAGGTCCGATATAGCTTCCTTCTCCCAGCTTGTCACCGAATATCTCTTTGAGTAAATTCAGATATTCCGGTGTTGATGGTTCCATCTGATTCAGCAGAAACAAAAGATGATTGATCCGATCTCCTTCTTTTCTTTCTTCCGGGCTGTAATCCCTTGTATCAACAATAATTTCTTCGCATTCCATAATACATTTCCTTTCTTTTCACTGTCACATATTAATCCATGGATCTTTTCCTGTTGGGAAAAAGAATAAACATCCTGTTTAGTATCGTATTTCCATTTCCTTTTCATGACGACATCACAATAATATGATTTGTGGAATATACCCCACAATCCGCATATATGAGGTGCAATCGCGAAACATTTTTCTCTTGTGTATATTATTTCTCACGTGGTAATATTATTTCGTCGATTGAAGCAGGCAGCATATCCACAGGGAGGGTTCTTATGACCACACCAAAAAAAGCCGATAAAATCATGAGCGGGAACAGTAGTCAGAAGCATACAGATATGCGCATCACGCGGACAAGAGAAGCTATTCGCAGAGCCTTTACCGATATGATCTGCGAAATGGATTATGAACAGATTACCATCAAAGAATTAGCAGAAAGAGCCGGAGTCAACCGAAAAACCTTTTACCTCCACTTCGATTCTCTGGATGATCTGTTGGGTGAAATGCAAAACGAAATGAGTATGCGTTTTATGGACCGGATTAAGAATCTTAAACCGCCATATGACATGGATAAAATCACCCGTGCGTTTTATCTGAGCATGGAAGAAGCCGGAAAATTCGGAGAACGTCTTGCCTGCAGCGGAAACTATCACTACATCAACCGACGAATGGTCAATGCGATAATGCGAAATACATGGAAAGAAGAAAACGCAAAGGCGAAAGATCCTTATCTTCAAAATATTGTCATGGCCTATGTATCACAGTCGACTCTGGCAATCTACCGGCAATGGGTTGCTGATAAGAAACGCATTCCGCTGGATGACATCATTCAAACCACAATCACGCTGGTCTGCAATGGGCTGAATACATGGCTCAAATCGTCCGATAAAAAATCCAGTTGATAACAAATGCGGCCGTCTCGCAATAAACGGCCATGATCTCCAGGTCGGAGAAATAACCGTTCATATGCGTTCTGTGCCCCTTTTTGCCGTATCCGTTCGATGGATTCCAAAGTTCGGATATTATAAACGTACTTACAGGGCTGATACAGCGGCGCAGAGCGGCAGCGCATTATGGAAGACATCGTCAGAACATTCATGTTCAACTGAATTTACGGATTTGCCACAGGGAAACATAGGGACCAGTGGTACAGTCTAGCATTTTTTCATACCAATCGCCACTTTAATTATTGTTGCTTCCGTTACCGGCAATCTGCTTTTCGGTCAGACTGTCTGCCTGATCGTAACAACTTTTTATTATCTGCTCCGAATCATGTCCATTGAGAAAATCCTGCAAAATGTGCTGAACCAAATGGGAATGACCGAATTCATTCTAAATGCGATTGGAACCTTTCCTATCGGGTTTCTGTTCCCCTGTCTTTCCTTTCTGGCTTCCGCTATCCTGTCCTTTATGCTGGCAAGTTCCTGGGGTGTATGCTCACTTTCTGCACCGATTCTCTTACAGGTTGGAGCCGGCATGAATGTCTCTCCGCTTTTGATCATGGCTGTGTTCATGTCCGGATGCGCATTGGGAAATCATATCTGCCTGTACGGAGACACCACGATCCTGACGGCCAAAGCAACCGGACTCAATACAATATCTGTAATAAAAATACAAATGCCTTATATTGCAATCGGTGCAGCTGTAAGCTGCGCAGGTTTTATTATTTTAGGACTGTTACTGTAAATTTTCACCCGTATTCTTCCGTAGATTCCTGTTCTGAGCATTGAAGACCGGCTAAGGCATGTAATCCGAATAAGAATCGGCGATATCAGGCATTTCCCATCGACGGCATGATGTGGAGCGCATAATGTAAAGCTCGTTCATCAGTATTTAACGGCCGCTCGGGCAGATCATGCCAAGTCAGAATTCTTTAACCTGGAAAATATTTTTTCACTTATTGCCATTTTAGTCTGTGCGAGTTAAATTAATGATGAGGTACAGATTTAGTACCTGTATTTTCGTCTTTTATTTTTGCGTGCAATTAACCGCATTCAAAAACATGGGCATCTTCGGGAGGTCGGCAGTAATGAGCAGAATTATTGTGTTTAAGGGAAGCCCGAGAAAAAACAGCTTCAGCACAAAATTATTAGAACAGGTTGTGAAAGGAGCAAAATCAAAGGGTGCCGCAATTGCTGCATATGACCTGAACGATCCTGACATACGAGGATGCCAGGGATGCTATTACTGCAGGAATCATGAAGGCTGTGCGACAAAGGATGCATTGCAGCCAATGTATAAAGATATTGCCGAAGCGGACGGAATTGCAGTTTCATTCCCGCTGTATTTCGGAGGAATAAATGGCCAGTGCAAAAGCTGGCTCGACCGAATGTACCCAATGCTCGGAAGCGACAATAAGCCGCGCTGTCCCGGCAAGAAAATTGTTACCATATTTGCCCAGGGCAATGCAAACCCGGAATTTCTGAAGAGCACAATTGATCAGACAAATCTGTTCTTTAAGATTTTCGGATGGGAATTGCAGGATTCACTGCTGGCCTATGGTACACAGAACCCAGAATATAAACTTCCCGAAGAGCTTTTGAAAAGCGCGTATGAAGCCGGAGAAAAATTGGTATAACCGGGAGAAAAAAGATATTACAGAGGCTCTCATTATCTCAACAGGATAATGATTGTCCCCGTCATGATGAATATTGTGGAAATCGTGATAAATAAATTTTGAGGTTTCCATTTCAAAACAGCAGATACATTAAGGATCAAATGCCCGGAAGTTATGCTCACCAAAAATATAATCACTTTGCCGGTTGACTGTCTGAATACTGCGCCCAACAACAGCGAAATTCCCACATTCAGACAGAAAGCAACCAGAGAATAGCTCAGTACAATATCTCTCAAAGGGTACGGTAAAGGAAGATCGCATTCTGTCTTGTGGGATGCAGCTGTCCATACGTGATTCCTCTGACGCTTTGAGGCCGGTTCTCTTCTGCAAGCCGGCTCATCTGAGCGTAATTATTCTGGCTCGATGCCGCATTAGACGCATCAAATCTGGACATATCGTGATAATACTTTTCAATATCCAGGTGAATATTGAAAGCACAGATCGTTGTTACGACTGCGATTGCCGTAAGCAGAATGCCTTTGTAGGGCACAGGCAGAAGAAAGATACTCAATACGGCTGCCGCCGTTATCCTCGCTGCCAAACGTATCTTTGCTTTTTCGTGATAAACGATCCATGACAGCGTGACAGCAGAAAAAAAGTATACAGCAAACAGACAGCCCATTGCCATCCAGTTATTGTCAAACAATAATCCGTTCATCAGCAGAGCAATGATGAATGCCATCGCGCATTCTTTTCCCAATGCCTCCAGCCATTGTTTTCTCAATTCTTTTACAAAAAAACCAGTGTTATATGCATAAAGAATGGTCGCTGAATTGATTTTTACAACAGCTGCAAGTGAACCTGCAAACATCACTGATATGACTTTCCAAAATCCTATCAGCAAAAGAATATACCATCTGTATTTTCCGGAAATCGGTTCTCCTGCCGTTAAGAACGCCGTATTGCGATATTATTCTTCCGCAAAAAAGATAACTGCAATCAACAGACCAGTCATAGCGGTCACATATATTCTCTACCACATCCAGAAGATGACTGGATAAGAGAACGGACTTCCCGTTCTCCTTCTGCTGTATCAGTAATTTCTTTAATACAGATATTTGTCTGGGATCCAGACCGGAAAAAGGTTCATCTGCAATCAGCACATCATAGGTTCTCATAATCGCCATGGCAATCATCAGCTTTTGACGGGTCCCTTTCGACAAAGCAGATGGAATCTTATGGATATGTTCCCTGAGCTCGAATTGATTGATTACTTCATCAATCAATATTTTATTATCCGGAAACATGGCCTTTGTAAACTGAAGATGTTCAAGCAAAGATAATTCCTCATAAAACACGGGGGAATCCGGAATATAAGAGACAGGATACTGATCAAGTTTGATGTCCGAAATATCTTTATCGTCTAAACGGACCCGTCCTTCAGCAGGTACCAGATATCGGACAGCAATCTTTATCGTTGTCGATTTTCCGGCTCCATTCTCTCCGATCAGTCCGACAATCTCACCAGAATCCGTATGAAAAGTAACAGAATCTAGTGCCCTGTTTTTATCGTAATAATACGAAACTTCTTCGAACGATAACCTCATGCAATCCTCCCATCTCCGCTTCGATTCTGCTGCCAGAAAATTATTTATAAGCAGAAATAAAGCTTTTTTATATTATATCGGATGCCTGCAGTTTCTGGGAGGGGAATATTTTGTTCCATTTTTTGGTCCGTTATCTTCTTTTCCTGCCAGTGATTGATCCTCCTGCTTATGACTTGATATTGTCGGTTGAAATCTTGCCAAAACCCGAACCGCTTTTTAAATTTTTCGGAAAAATGTATTGACAAGCGGATCCATAAGTATAAAATAGTAGCTAGCTACATAAAAACGTAGCTAGCTACTATTTAGCAAATACTCGCCCGATGAGAGGATCACCAATTTAAAAAAATATGGAGTAATGATGAAAGAAAATTATATCGGACCGCAGATCAAGCG
>JBMNRP010000003.1:0-151393 GCA_050944685.1 Bilifractor sp. | reverse complement strand
CTATGTTAAACGCAGTAGGTATTGATGTATCTAAGGGAAGAAGCACTATTGCTGTCCTGCAGCCAGGCGGTGTCGTTCTTCGAAAACCCTTTGATGTACCCCACAAATCCAAAGATCTTCATGAGCTCGTCCAATATCTGGGTTCTCTGGAAGGAGAAACCCGGATTGTTATGGAGAGTACAGGACGATATCATGAACCGATCCTGAATACCCTTTCAGAAGCCGGTCTTTTTGTTTCAGCGGTTAATCCGCATCTGATCAAAAACTACGGAAACAATACAATCCGCAAGGTGAAGACAGATCCCGCGGACGCTAAAAAGATTGCCCGCTATACGCTTGACAACTGGGCTTCTTTACGCGAGTATTCAGGTATGGATACTACACGCTCAGAGTTGAAAACTCTTAATTCACAGTTCACGTTTTTTACGAAACAAAAGGTTGCCGCCAAATCGAATCTGATCGCCCTGCTCGATGGAACCTATCCCGGCGCAAATAAACTGTTCAACAGTCCTGTACGCCCTGACGGGAGCGAAAAATGGGTCGATTATGTCTATTCGTTCTGGCATGTTGACTGTGTCAGAAAAGGCGGCCTCAAGGCTTTCACCTCCCGTTATCAGAAGTTCTGCGAGCATCATGGTTACGAGTACCAGCCGGACAAGCCACAGGAAATTTACCTTCAGGCAAAAGAACTGGTCCCATCGGTTCCCAAAGACCCGCTGTACAAAGAACTGATACAGGACAGTATTCAGCAGTTATTGCTTGCCTCGCGTCATGTAGAACAGCTGCGGGTCAGAATGAAGGAACTTGCTTCGACTCTGCCTGAATACGACACTGTGCTCCACATGTACGGTGTAGGTCCTTCTCTGGGGCCTCAGCTCATTGCTGAGATCGGCGACATTTCACGCTTCAGCCATCGCGAAGCACTGACCGCTTATGCCGGAGTGGATCCGGGAAAGAACGATTCCGGTGACAGAAACCAGAAAAGCGTTCATGCCTCCAAATGTGGCCCGGCGCGTTTGCGAAAAACACTGTTCCAGATCATGGACGTCATGTTGAAGATGGGCCCCAGAGAAGATGATCCGGTCAGCCGTTTTCTGTTCAAAAAACGTGCGGAAGGAAAACCATATCTTGTTTACATGACCGCAGGTGCGAATAAATTTCTCCGCGTCTACTACGGCAAGGTGAAAGAATGCCTGCGCA
Source organism: Bilifractor sp. (assembly GCA_050944685.1). Taxonomy (GTDB): domain Bacteria; phylum Bacillota; class Clostridia; order Lachnospirales; family Lachnospiraceae; genus CADBRN01. The sequence continues at coordinate 150,193 of JBMNRP010000003.1, read as the reverse complement.
ATCAGTCTGACGAACAATCATGAAGCCATTTCAAATGACTTTTCAGGCTGCCTGAATGAAGACGGCTGGAATACTTGTACCTTTAAATGTCTTCCGAATTTATCTAATTTCCCCTTGTTTTCCCTTGACTTTTACTTAGCAGGCTTTCCGGCAGGTCAGTTCTGCTTCCGGACGACGGCGTATTCATCGCCGTTCCGGTAATAGGGACAGCCGGAATGTGTGTCGCTCATCATTCTGGCGAAATCGTCCTCATCCATGTCGATGTCGCAGACATAACCTTCATAGTCGTCGTCGTAAATAAAGCAGGCGCAGGTTTCGCAGGAACCGGCGGCGCTTTTTTTCTTTTTCATGTTTCCTCCGATCTTGTTGCCGAAGCGATTCCGTAACGTCCAGGTTGCTTTTTTATCTGATTATTTTATAATGGAACTGCAGTCACTTCAACTGTTAATAATCGGATGCATACGCGGATAAGAAAACACTTTTCGGGAGATAGAGTTATGAAACTTGGATTTATCGGATGCGGAAATATGGCCTCTGCCATTATGGGCGGGGTTCTGGACAGCGGTCTTGTGAAGCCGGAAGACGTGATGGGATCCGCGAAGACAGAGGAAACGCTCACCAGGATTCGAAGCGAGTTCGGGATTCTCACGGACCTGAGCAATCGGAAGGTTGCGCTGTTTTCGGATATTCTGGTTCTTGCGGTCAAGCCGAAGGTACTGGAAGAGGTGATCGGGGAAATCCGGGACGCGGTGGCGGACGATACGATTGTGGTCACCCTGGCCGCCGGAAAAACGATCGGATGGATTGAGAAAAAATTCGAAAAGCCGGTGAAGATTGTGCGCACCATGCCGAATACGCCCGCAATGGTGGGAGAAGGCATGACGGCGATGTGCTGCAATGACCGTGTGACAGAGGATGAGTTCGGCCTTGTGGAAGAGATTTTTGAGAGCTGCGGGATGACGGAACGGATCCCGGAGGATCTGATGGACGCCGCCACATCTCTGGGAGGCAGCTCTCCGGCTTATGTATTTATGTTTATCGAAGCGCTGGCGGATGCCGCTGTTCTTCAGGGAATGCCCCGTGAATCCGCCTACCGGATGGCCGGCCAGACTGTTCTCGGAAGTGCGAGAATGATGCTGGAAAGCGGCTGGCACCCGGGCGAGCTGAAGGATATGGTCTGCTCTCCGGGCGGTACGACGATCGAGGGAGTCCGCGTTCTTGAGGAGTGCGGGTTCCGGAGCGCCGTCATCGAGGCGCTGTCCGCATGCGGCGATAAAGCAAAGCAGCTGTAAAAAATGCGAAAAATCGGATTGAGAAAGGAGATTCACATGGCAGCAGTATATCTGTTTATGGCTGACGGACTTGAGGAAGTTGAGGCACTGACTCAGGTGGACGTTCTCAGAAGAGCGGGTGATCACGTAACCACGGTTTCCATCATGGACAGCAAGAGGATTCTCGGGGCGCATGATATTACCATCAAGGCGGATGAGAAGTTCGAGGATGTAGATTTTTCGGACGGAGATTTGTTCATTCTTCCGGGAGGAGGAGCAGGAACGGAGCATCTGGAGAATCACGAGGGTCTGCGAAAGCTCCTGAAGAAAAAATATGAAGAGGGAAAGCATCTGGCGGCGATCTGCGCGGCTCCGCGCTATTTCGGAGCGCTCGGCTTCCTGAAGGGAAAGAAAGCGGTGGTCTATCCCGGCCTGGAGGACCGCCTGACCGGAGCAGATGTGCAGCAGGTTCCCACGGTGACGGATGGAAACATCACCACCGGCCACGGACCGGGGGCGGCGATCGATTTCGCGTTTGAACTGGTCCGGGTCCTGCACGGAGACGAGATCGTCAGACAGCTGAAAGAGGAGTTTGTCTATCCTTACTGATACAAAAAATGTCCGCGCGCATTCCATCGAACTGACACCCGAAGCGCTTCTTTTGCAGTTTGCTCAGTCCAGGCTGCCTCGCGGCACACGAAAGGTTCCACTTAGTGCTGCTGTATTCCTACCCTGACACGGTTCGTGGAGATCCGTTGCGCGAGACCCGGACGTCAACGCCACTTACAAAAGGCTGCCTCCAGATGAAAGAGCCCTCCGGTCTGCATCACCCCTGCTGTAGCGGATTGCAGGTACAGGGCACCGCTGTCTCCCCGGCTGCGCGGACGTTGAAAGTATACCCGTTCTGCCGTCAAAAGTCAATGTAAAGCGGATCCGAATTGTAAGTGCCGTGTAAAGACGCGGAAAATTTTCTGACAGATCCGGATGTTTTTAGAGCTCTTTTTGTGGATTATGGTATAATTATTTAAAAGTTGCTGGCCGGACCGGATGAGGACGGCCGTAGGTATGTTTTTTTCGATAAGGAAAGAGGGAATGTTATGAGAAAGAATATCTGGAAACGGGTGACCGGTTTGCTCTGTGCGGTGGCGATGCTCGCTGCTGCCGTTCCGGTTTACGCGGAGGACAGCGCGGAGGCCTCTGTTCCAGAGGCCAAATTTGCGGCAGAACAGCCGGAGGGAGATTATGAGGCAACGGACGAAAATCCGGCCTCTTGGTCCGATCAGAGCGAAGAAGAGATTGCGAGTGCGGCACAGGCCGATCCCACGGATCCGATCAATATCGTGGTAAAGTATCAGCAGACTTCCGCGCGGAATATGCTTTCGCTGATTAACCAGTTCCGTACCTCCGGAAGCGCCTGGTTCTGGAACTCGGATAACAAGACGAAGACCACCAATTATAAAGCGGCCGCACTTCAGTACGACTACGGTCTGGAGCAGATTGCCATGCAGCGTGCCGCCGAGATCGCCTGTTCGTTCTCGCATACGCGTCCGGACAACACCTCGTGCTTTACCGCGACGGATTCGAATAATAATACTTCTCATGCAGAGAATATTGCGGTGACCTACAGCAGTTCGGAGTCAAACGCGTTTAATCTTTTCAAAGAGGAAAATCAGAATTATTCGAATCAGGGCCATCGTCGCATTATGCTTAACAGCCAGCTCAAAGCGGTCGGCATTGCGCATGTTTACGCCGGAGGTTATCATTTCTGGGTTCAGGAGTTCAGAACCTCTGCGACCGGTGTCGCTCAGACAGCCGCGAACAATTCTCAGGCTGCGGTAAAAGTCAATGTCAGCGCGAAACGTCTGAATGAGAAAACACTGTTCCTTTCCACGGATGATTTCGTCCTGATGCAGGGCAAAACCCATGCGACTCCGTCGGCCATCCTGAGACTGAGATTTAAGGATTGCTTCCCGTCGGATCAGTACGTGCTGGTGGGCAATCTTCCGATGAAGTGGACCATCAAGGACACGAGTCTGGCGACGGTTTCGGGATCCAGTGCGACCGGGCTTAAGCCGGGGAAGACCCAGATCACCGGTACCGTTCAGGGAAATGCATTCGGCACATCCAAGACGATCAGCCTGACGGTTGTTTCCGATAAATCCATTCCGATGTACCGTCTGTACAATCCGAACAGCGGAGAGCATTTTTACACGAAGGACGTCTCCGAGCGGAACGCAGTCGTGAAAGCAGGATGGAGATTGGAGGGAGTGGGCTGGTACGCTCCGCAGAAGTCCAATACCCCTGTATACAGACTGTACAATCCGAACGCGGGAGACCACCATTATACCCTCTCCGCCCAGGAGGTAAACAACCTGGTGAAAGCGGGATGGAAATATGAGGGAATCCGCTGGTATTCGGATGACTACAAGAGAGTGCCGCTGTACCGCCAGTATAACCCGAATGCGAAGGCGGGAGCGCATAACTACACAACCAGCAAGAAGGAAAATGATTATCTGGTCAAGGTCGGATGGCGCGCAGAGGGAATCTGCTGGTACGGCATGTAAAAAAATGGCCATCGCCTTTGTTTATTGAATTGATCTGACCCGGGAGCCGGTCGCAGCCGCAGCGTTTTAAGCGGGCTGCGGCCGGTTTTTCTGTGGTTTCTTGTGATATAGAGTCAAATGCTTTATAATAAAATTGTTGATCATTGTAGCGCAAGATAAGGCAGGTGCAGAGTATGAAAAGAATAGGTCTTCTGACCAGCGGCGGAGATTGTCAGGCATTAAACGCGGCGATGCGCGGTGTTGTGAAAGGACTGGCGAACAACCTCAACGAGCTTGAGGTTTACGGTTTCATGAACGGCTACAAGGGGCTTATCTATGGTGACTACCGGATGCTCACATCCCGGGATTTTTCCGGAATTCTGACGCGCGGCGGCACGATCCTCGGAACGTCCCGCGAATCCTTCAAAGAAATCCGGGAGCCCGGCGAGAAGGGCATCAATAAGGTGGATGCGATGAAGCAGAATTACTACAAGCTTCGTCTGGACTGCCTGGTTATTCTCGGAGGAAACGGAACGCAGAAGACGGCGAATCTTCTTCGCGAGGAAGGGCTGAACATCCTTCATCTTCCGAAAACTATTGACAATGATATTTACGGAACGGATATGACGTTCGGCTTTTACAGCGCGGTCAATATCGCGACCCACGCCATCGACTGCATTCACACGACCGCGTCTTCCCACCGGCGTGTCTTCATCATTGAGATCATGGGACACAAGGTCGGCTGGCTGACACTGTACGCGGGAATCGCCGGCGGCGCGGATGTCATTCTGCTGCCTGAGATTCCCTACGACATCAATAAGATCGTAAAAGCGATCAATGAGCGGACGGCACGAGGCAGCGGCTTCACCATCATCGCTGTGGCGGAGGGAGCCATTCCGAAGGATATCGCGAAAATGGACAAGAAGGACCGCAAGAAAGCCATGGAACAGCTTCTGAAAAAGTACCGGTCGATTTCTTACAAGATCGCCGATGATCTTGAGAAGAATATCGGAACGGAGGTCCGCGTGACGGTTCCGGGCCATATGCAGAGAGGCGGAAGCCCGTGTCCGTATGACCGCGTCCTGTCGACGAGACTGGGATCCGAGGCGGCAAAGCTGATCCTGAATGAGGATTACGGATATATGGTGGCGATTGTTAACGGAAAGATTAAGAAAGTTCCGCTCGGAGATGTTGCCGGCAAACTGAAGGGAGTCGATCCGAAGTGCCAGGAGATCGAATCCGCCAAGAGGATGGGCATCAGCTTCGGGGACTGAGGACCTGTCTTTTGTCTGATGTCAGGAGTGATTAAATGAGCTACACGGCTCTTTACCGCAAGTTCCGCCCGAAGACCTTTGCGGAGGTCCGCGGGCAGGACGCGGTGGTGAAGACATTAAAAAATCAGATCCGGTCCGGAAGGATCGGGCATGCGTATCTGTTCTGCGGGACCCGCGGCACCGGAAAGACTTCGGTGGCGAAAATCATGGCCAGAGCCGTGAACTGCGAGCACCCGACGGAAGACGGACCCTGCAACGAGTGCGCCACATGCCGTGCGATCCTGAACGGAACGAGTGCAAATGTGATTGAAATCGACGCCGCTTCCAACAACGGCGTCGATAACATAAGGGAGATCCGCGAAGAGGTTTCCTACCGGCCGACGACCGGCCGCTACAAGGTTTACATCATTGACGAGGTTCACATGCTCTCGCCCGGCGCCTTCAACGCGCTTTTAAAAACGCTGGAGGAGCCTCCGGAGTATGTGATTTTTATTCTGGCGACCACCGAAGTGAACCGCATTCCGGTGACCATCCTGTCCCGGTGCCAGCGGTATGATTTCCACAGGATTTCCGTGGATACGATCGCGGGACATCTCCGGGAGCTGACTGCGCAGGAGAACGTAGAGGCGGAGGAAAAAGCGATCCGCTACATTGCCAGAAAGGCGGACGGTTCAATGCGCGACGCCCTGAGTCTTCTGGATCAGTGCATCGCTTTTTATCTGGGCGAGGAACTGACCTTTGACCGGGTGCTGAATGTGCTGGGAACGGTGGACACGGATGTATTCAGCGCGCTTCTGAGGAAGATCATCGCGGGAGACGTCTCCGGAAGCATCCGCATTCTGGAGGATATTGTCCGCGACGGCAGGGAAATGACGCAGTTCGCCGGGGATTTCACCTGGTACCTCCGGAACCTTTTGCTGATCAAGAGCTCGGATGATCTGGAGGACGTGCTGGACGTCTCGACCGAAAATCTGCGGCAGCTCCGTGAGGAGAGCGGGATGATCGACGACGCTACTCTGATGCGGTATATCCGGATCTTTTCGGAGCTCTCCGGCCAGCTCCGGTTTTCGACGCAGCGGCGCGTACTCACCGAGACGGCGATCATCCGCCTCTGCAGACCGCAGACGGATGTAAACCAGGACGATGTGCTCGACCGGATCCGCCAGCTGGAACAGAAGGTGGGAGATTCCGAACTTCTGACGCGCGACGATCTGGTGTCAATGATACAGAGCGGCATGCTCTCCCGGGGGACATCCTCCGGCGGTGGCGGAGTTGCTTCCGGTGAGAGTTCCCTTCCCGGACACACAGGATTGCCCGTCTCGTCCGCCGCGGGAGAAGCGGGGACATCCCCGGCCGGTCCGGCGGGAGTTCCCGGAAACCGGGAAAAGCCGCAGAAACCGGCGCCGGAGGATCTGAAAAAAATCAGGGCGTCCTGGCGGAAGATCGTCGGAAGCCTTCCGGGCATGACGCGTCACCTTCTGGATGACGCGGTTCCGAAATACGATCCCTCGGTTGACGAATCCAGGCTCTTCCTGTATTTTAATGATAAAACACTGAAGGAAGCATTTGAATCTCCGGATAATTCGAACGCAGAGGACCTTCACCGGGCTGTCCGGGAGATCACCGGAACGGATGCGGAGATTGCGGCGGTCTATTCGGGTGACAGAACGGGGAAGCTCCTGTCTGATATTCCGATTGACGAAGTCGTCCAGTCGAGGATTCAGGGGATTCAGGTCGAGGTAGACGATAACGACTCATAACGGAGGTAAGATAAATGGGCAGAAAGGGCGGTTTTCAGGGCGGAATGCCGGGCAGCATGAACAATCTGATGAAGCAGGCTCAGAGAATGCAGCGTCAGATGGAGCAGAGCCAGAAAGAGATTGAGGAAAAAGAATTTACGGCTGCTGCCGGAGGCGGCGCCGTGGAAGTGACGGTTTCCGGAAAACGAGAGGTGACAAAGGTGCATTTCGATGAGGATGCCGTCGATCCGGACGATATTGAGATGCTCGAGGACCTGGTGATGGCGGCAGTGAACGAGGCGCTGCGCCAGGTTGACGAGGCTTATGCCGGAAATATGTCGAAAATGACGGGCGGAATGAATCTCGGGGGTCTGAATTTATAATGGAGTATTACAGCAGTCATATTAATGAGCTGATCGAGGAGCTGGGAAAGCTCCCCGGAATCGGGACAAAGTCAGCCCAGCGGCTCGCTTTCCATATTCTGGGGATGCCGATGGATCAGGTGAGCCGCCTGTCTGATACGATCCGGAGTGCCAGGGAGCATGTCCGCTACTGCCGGGAGTGCTGCACGCTGACCGACCAGGAGATCTGCCCGATCTGCGCAAATCCGAACCGCAACCACCGGCAGATAATGGTGGTGGAGAATTCCAGGGATCTGGCTGCTTATGAGAAGACCGGAAAATACGAGGGAGTTTACCACGTACTGCAGGGAGCGATCTCTCCGACGCTGGGGATCGGGCCGGACGATATCCGCCTGAAAGAGCTGCTGCGGAGACTCGAGGGAGATGTCGACGAGGTGATCATCGCGACCAATTCCGGAATTGAGGGAGAGGCGACGGCGATGTATATCAGCCGTCTCGTCAAGCCGACCGGCATACGTGTCAGCCGCATCGCCAGCGGCGTTCCCGTCGGCGGCGATCTGGAGTATATTGATGAAGTGACATTGCTGCGCGCCCTGGAGGGGCGCGTTGATCTTTGATGACGATCCGTCGGGTCCGTCCGGTCTGTAACGGAACTGCTCCGGGCGGGGAATTGCTGATCGGGGAAATGTATGGATGATTCAAACAAAAATGATATAAATGAGTCTCCGGAGACACCGGAAAAAGACGTCCGGCCGAACCCGGCGGAGGAGCCGGAGGTCCGGATCCGCAGATTTCCGAAGACAGAAGCGGAGGAGGAACCGGGCGATGAGCCGAAAAGAGCGTCTGCGGGTTCTCTTCGGGTCATGGCGTGGGTCCTGATTTCCGCTGTCGTCATCCTGGTGTCTTTTCTGATTTACCGGACGGTCCGCGGATGGAATTATCATTCGCTCACGGTGACGCAGACTCAGGACACGGACAATCCTCTTTCCAGCACCTACTGCAGCTTCGCCGGAGGAGTGCTCCGGTACGGAAACGACAGAGCGACCTTCATTACGCGAAAAAATAAAAGCAAGTGGGAAATCAGCTATGACATGACCTCTCCGAATGTGAGCATCAGCGGGGAGAAGGCCGTTCTGTTCGACGAAGAGGGTTCGACCCTGATCACCTGCGACGCAGACGGTGAGGCGGCCCGTGTTACGACGGATCTTCCTGTGCAGAAGGCGGTAGTCTCGGAGCGCGGTACCTTTGCCGCGATGGTGAGCGATGGGAGCAGCCCGCTGATCCGCTATTACAGCAGCGAAGGCGAGGAGATTTCTTCCATCCAGACGAGCATGAACGATCCGGGCTATCCGATGAGCATGAGCCTCTCGGATGACGGTATGCTTCTCGCGGTGGCTTACCTCGCGTACGTCGAGGATTCGATGGAGACGCAGATCTGCATTTACAACTTCGATCAGAAAGGTCAGTCGGAGATGGATAATGTGGTCGCGAAATTTGACCTCGAAAACACGCTCGTTCCCGAGGTCCGCTATCTGAACGGGACATCTCTCGCCGTCTTTACGGAGGATGGTTTTATTCTGGTCGAGGGAGATTCCGTCCCGGAAAAAAAGACGGAGGTCAATTTGGACTCTGACATCAAGAGTCTGTTTTACAACGAAAAATACATCGGATTTGTTCTGGAAAATGACAGCACAGAAAATCCCTTTCTTCTGAAGGTGTACGATCTCGACGGAAAAGAGCTGGTGAGCCAGCCGTTTGATTTCACCTATGAGACGGTGGAATTTTCCGGGTCTCAGATCAGTCTGTATAACCGGAATCAGCTGTGCGTGTACGGACTGGACGGGAAGAAAAAATTCGAGGGCTCCTGCGACGGATCTCCGAGACAGTTCTTCTCGCTCGGCACGAGGCAGTATGTCGTCGCGAACGACACGGGACTTCAGTATCTGACTCTGAAGTAGCCGCCGGAAAAGAGAGAGCGATCTGTTGATAATTCGATTTGTTTATGATATACTTCGAAGATGGCTGTTGCGGCAAATATGGAACGAATAACGCCGGACAGCGGAAGAAAAAGGAGGAAAACGTGAGATGAGCGTTCAGGTTGAAACATTGGAGCATAACATGGCAAAGCTGACGGTGGAGGTTCCCGCGGAGGATTTCGTCAGCGCCATTAAAAACGTATATAACAGACAGAAAAAGAATATCTCGATCCCGGGCTTCCGCAAGGGAAAGGTTCCGCAGATTATGGTAGAGCGGATGTACGGACCGTCTGTTTTTTATGAGGATGCGGCAAATGACCTTCTTCCGAAGGCGTACGACGATGCGCTGAAGGAAGAGGAAGTAAAAAACCTGAAGATTTCATCTCGCCCGAATGTCGACATTAAGCAGATGGAGAAAGGCAAACCCTTCATCTTTACGGCTGAGGTTGCGGTTCGTCCGGACGTGAAGCTGGGCGACTACAAGGGCCTGGAGGTCACGAAGCAGGATGTGGCTGTGACCGACGAGGATGTCGAGAATCAGCTGAAAAACGAGCAGGAGCAGAATGCCCGTCTGATCACGGTCGAGGATCGCCCGGTTGAGAAAGGCGATCAGGTCACACTGGATTACAGGGGAACGATTGACGGCAAGGAGTTCAGCGGCGGAACTGCCGAGGGACAGGAGCTGGAGATCGGATCCGGAACGTTTATCCCCGGATTTGAGGATCAGCTCATCGGCATGAACATCGGCGATGAGAAGGATGTCGAGGTGACCTTCCCGGAGGATTACTACGCAGAGGATCTGAAGGGCAAGGATGCCGTATTCCACTGCACGATTCACAATATTCAGAAAAAAGAGCTTCCGGAGCTGAACGACGAGTTCGCGGAGGATGTTTCCGAGTTTGATACGCTTGAGGAGTACAAGGCGGATGTCCGCAAAAACCTCGAGAAGAGCAGGCAGGATCAGGCGATGCAGGCGAGAAGGGACGAAGCCGCTTCTCAGGCTTCCCAGAACGCCGAGATCGATATCCCGGATCTGATGATTCAGAGCGAGGCGGAGCGCCTGCTGGACAATATCGCCAACAATCTGCGCACGCAGGGTATGGATTTCCAGACGTATCTTCAGTACACCGGCCAGACCTACGAGCAGGCGCTGAACGGCATGAAGCCGCAGGCAGAGCAGCAGCTCCGCTCACGCCTGACGCTGGAGAAGATCGCCGAGGTCGAGAACATCGAGGTCAGCGACGAGGAGGTCGATGAGGAAATCGAGAGAATGGCGAAGCAGTACGGCATCGAGACGGATAAGATGAAGGACATTATCGCCGGCGAGGAGCGCGAGAACCTCAGAAGTGACCTCCAGGTCCGCAAGGCCGCGGACTTCCTGGGTGAGAATTCCGTGGAAGTAGAGAAGAAAGAAGAGTCCGAAGAGTCCGGAGACGAGGCAAAGGAAGAGAACGGCGAAGCACCGGCGGAAGAGTAAAGAAACGGCGCCGGATTATCAGGAGGCAGAGCATTTATGAGTTTAGTCCCTTATGTCATTGAACAGACCAGCCGCGGGGAGAGAAGCTACGACATCTATTCCCGCCTGCTGAAAGACCGGATTATCTTTCTGGGAGAGGAAGTGAACGACACATCGGCGAGTCTGATCGTCGCCCAGCTTCTGTTTCTGGAATCAGAGGATCCGGCCAAGGATATTCACGTGTATATCAACAGCCCGGGCGGTTCGGTGACGGCAGGCATGGCGATCTATGACACCATGCAGTATATCAAATGTGATGTCTCGACGATCTGCATCGGTATGGCCGCCAGCATGGGAGCCTTTCTTCTGGCGGGCGGCGCGAAGGGGAAGCGCTTTTCGCTTCCGAATGCCGAGATCATGATCCATCAGCCGTCCGGCGGGGCGCAGGGACAGGCGACCGAGATCGAGATCGTCGCGGAGCAGATCAAGAGGATCAAACAGAAGATGAACGAGCTGCTCGCACAGAATACCGGACAGCCGCTCGAAAAAGTGATGGAGGACACCGAGCGCGATCATTACATGACGGCGCAGGAAGCGCTGGATTACGGACTGATCGACCAGGTCATCACGAACCGCTTGTGATCATTCGGGGGCGCTGCAGCTGTACTGCATAGCATTATGACAGTACGGCGGGCAGCGGCCCTTTGTGCGTTTCATGCATTCCTTCCATATGATACATTTTTTGTTGACAATACGTCTCACAAAGGTAATAATAGGCTTACTAAACGGATCGGTTAATCTGTTTTGAAAGGGGTATATCATACATGTCGGATACAAAAATCAGGTGTTCTTTCTGTGGCAAGACCGAGGATCAGGTGAGAAAGCTGATCGCGGGACCGGGCGGTGCCTATATCTGCGACGAGTGCATTGACATCTGTCAGGAAATCATCGACGAAGAATTTCTGACCAATGAGGGCGAGTCGGATGAAATCAACCTGATGAAACCCAGGGAGATCAAGGATTTTCTCGACCAGTATGTGATCGGACAGGAGGATGCGAAGAGAGTCCTCTCTGTCGCGGTTTATAATCATTACAAGAGAGTGCTGGCAGGAGCCGATTCGGACGTCGAGCTGCAGAAGAGCAACATTCTGATGCTCGGGCCGACCGGATCCGGAAAGACGCTGCTCGCGCAGACGCTCGCGCGTATGCTCAATGTTCCATTTGCGATCGCGGACGCGACCTCACTCACCGAGGCGGGGTACGTCGGTGAGGATGTGGAAAACATTCTGCTGAAGCTGATTCAGGCGGCGGATTTTGACATCGAGAAGGCCGAGCACGGAATCATCTATATCGATGAGATCGATAAAATCACCAGAAAATCGGAGAATGCCTCTATTACCAGAGATGTGTCCGGAGAGGGCGTCCAGCAGGGACTGCTGAAGATACTCGAGGGCACCGTGGCCAATGTCCCGCCTCAGGGCGGGCGCAAGCACCCGCATCAGGAGTTTCTGCAGATTGACACGACGAACATTCTGTTCATCTGCGGGGGCGCGTTCGAGGGTCTGGATAAGATCATCGAGGCCAGACAGGATACGAAGGCCATCGGTTTCGGGGCGGATCTGGGTGTCCGTGACCGGAAGGACATCGGGAAGGTGCTCCGCCAGGTCATGCCGGAGGATTTCGTCAAGTTCGGCCTGATCCCCGAGTTTATCGGCCGTGTTCCGGTGGTGGTCACGCTCGACGCACTGGATGAAAAAATGCTGGTGAGAATCCTGACCGAGCCGAAAAATTCGCTGGTCCGCCAGTACAAAAAACTTCTGGAGCTGGACGGGGTCGATCTGAAGTTCGACGATGACGCGCTCACGGAAATCGCCAGACAGTCTCTCCGGCACAAGACGGGAGCCAGAGGTCTGCGCTCCATCCTGGAAAAAACGATGCTGAATGTCATGTATGACACTCCTTCGGATGATACGATCCGCGAGTGCAGAATTACGAAGGCGTCTGTCGAGGGGAAGGGAATGCCGGTTGTCGTGCATTCCGATCCGAAGACGGTTCCGCCCCGCCGCACCAGCCGTCCGGCCCAGAGAAACCGGATGGACGACCCGGCAACCGCTTAACTCAGCTGGATTTTATATCCAACCGGTGGCGCTTTTATTGAGGCATCCCGGTTGGATTTTTTTCAAAAACAGGAGAATTCAATGAATGAAGAGACACTGACACTGCCCTGTGTTCCGCTCCGCGGGATCGTGGTTCTGCCGGAAATGATTGTGCAGATTGATGTGAGCCGGAAAAAATCGCTCCGTTCGGTCGAGGACGCCCTTCTTCATGAGGAGCGTCTTTTTGTGGTCCGACAGAGGGATGATTCCGTCGGCGACCCGGACCAGAAGGATCTCTTTGAGGTCGGCATGATTGTCCGGGTGAGACAGGCGATCCGCATGCCGAAGGGTATCACCCGGGTGCAGATCGAGGCCGTCTCGCGCGCGCAGATCGCCCGGTTTGAGAGCCTGGGCGAGCGCTATATCGCCGTGGTCTGTCCGCTGGAGGAGCCGTCGGTCAGCGAGCTGGAGACGAATCAGGAAATCGCGATGTACCGGACGCTGTCCGAGCTCACGGGCGTTTACGCGCAGACCGGAGGGACATTCAGCCCGGAGCTTTCCCGGCAGATTCTGGGGACGACCGATATCTTCCACATGGCAAATCTTCTCGCGGTCAATATTCCGATGGAGGACGAGAAAAAACAGAAGATTCTCGAGACGCGCAGCTTCCAGGAAAAATATCAGATTCTGACGGAGATTCTGGCCAATGAGATTGAAATCAGCAAGATCCGGCGGGAGATCCGTCAGGACCTGAAGGAGCGGATCGACAAGAATCAGCGCGAATACATTCTCCGCGAGCAGATCAAGCTGATCCGGGAAGAGCTCGGAGAAGATAATTTCGAGTCCGAGATCGACCGCTACCGGGAGAAGGCGAAAAAGCTGAATGCGCCGAAGGAAGTCAAAGAAAAAATCGGACACGAGATCGAGAGGCTGAAGACAAACGCGGGCAGCGCCGCCGAGGCGGGCGTGATCCGCGGGTATCTGGACACGCTGCTCTCCCTGCCCTGGAACAAAATGTCGCGGGACAACCGGGATCTGAAAAAGGCCAGAAAGATTCTGGAGGAGGATCACTACGGACTGGAAAAGGTCAAGGAGCGAATTCTGGAATACCTCGCCGTGCGCATCCTCACGAAGAAGGGAGACGCGCCGATTCTCTGTCTGGTCGGACCGCCCGGAACGGGGAAAACCTCTGTGGCGCGGTCCGTCGCCCGCGCGCTGAACAAAAAATTCGTGCGCATGAGCCTCGGCGGCGTGCGCGATGAGGCGGAGATCCGCGGACACCGGAGAACGTATGTGGGAGCCATGCCGGGGCGTATCGCGGGGAGCCTGCAGCAGGCCGGCGTGAAAAATCCGCTGATTCTGCTCGATGAGATCGACAAGACGAGCGGTGATTTCCGCGGTTCGATCGCCTCCGCTCTGCTGGAAGTGCTTGACCCGGAGGAGAACAGCCATTTCGCGGATCACTACGTCGAGCTGCCGATTGACCTCTCCGAGGTGCTCTTCATCGCGACGGCGAATGACCTGAACGAGATTCCTCAGCCTCTTCTGGACCGCATGGAGGTGATCGAGATCTCCAGCTATACAGAGAACGAGAAGCTGCACATCGCAAAGGAGCATCTCATCCGGAAGCAGATGAAGGTCAACGGGATCCGAAAAGACCAGCTGATCATCGACGACGATGCGATAGAAGAGATGATCAGCCGTTATACGAGAGAGGCCGGCGTCCGTTCTCTCGAGCGGAAGATCGGGGAGATCTGCCGGAAGACCGCGCTGAAAATCGAAGAAAAAGGCGAGATGCAGATTCACGTCACGAAGGAGAATCTCGAGGATTTCATCGGACGCGGGAAATACACCGTCAATCCTGCCGCCGAGAACCCGGAGGTGGGAATTGTCCGCGGACTTGCGTGGACGAGCGTCGGCGGGGAAACCCTGGAGGTCGAGGTCAACATTGCCCCCGGAAAGGGCGAGTGCAAGCTGACCGGCCGGATGGGCGACGTGATGAAGGAATCGGCCGAGGCCGGCGTCTCCTACGTCCGCTCGGTCGCACCCGAATACCAGGTGCAGCCGGATTTCTTTGAGAAGCATGATATTCACGTGCATATTCCCGAGGGCGCGGTTCCGAAGGACGGACCGTCCGCGGGCATCACGATGGCGACCGCGATTCTGTCCGCGGTCACGCAGATCCCCGTCCGCTGTGATCTCGCCATGACCGGAGAGATCACGCTCCGCGGCCGCGTCCTGCCGATCGGCGGCCTGAAGGAAAAGCTTCTCGCCGCAAAGAAAGCGGGTATCGGCACCGTGCTCGTGCCGGACAAAAATGAGCCGGACGTCAGGGAATTTGACGGAGAAATCACGGACGGCATTGAGATCCGCTACGTCAGCACCATGCAGGAGGTGCTCCAGAGCGCCTTCGTGCGGCAGTAAGGAAAAATCCGATATGCTGAAAATCAAAAACGTAAGTCTTGATATCGTCTGCGGCGTGACCAGCCGGCTGCCTGACACAGGGCAGCCGGAGATCGCTTTCGCCGGGAAATCCAATGTCGGGAAATCGTCGCTGATCAACGCGCTGGTGAACCGGAAGTCCCTGGCGCGGACCAGCTCGAGCCCGGGGAAGACCCAGACGATCAATTATTACCACGTCAACGATTCTTTTTATCTCGTCGATCTTCCCGGATACGGGTACGCTTCCGCGTCACAGAAGGCCCGCGAGGCCTGGGGAAAGATGGTCGAGCGTTATCTGAATCAGTCCGCGAATCTGCGGACCGTTTTTCTGCTGGTCGACATCCGGCACGCCCCTTCCGCCAATGACAAAATGATGTACGAGTGGATCATGACGGGCGGATACCGGCCGGTCATCATTGCCACCAAAGCGGATAAAATCAAGCGAAGCCAGAGGCAGAAGCAGCTCCGGCTGCTGCGCGACACCCTGGAGCTTCCGCCCGGGATTGAAATTATTTCTTTCTCGGCGAAGACCAGGGACGGAAAGGACGTCATTCTCGGGAAAATGCAGGAGATTCTCAGATCCCCGGAATGAAGAGGCTTTTCCGGACGAAAAGAAAATTACCGGATACGGGAATCATCTGGAATGGGAATTATCAGGGCTGAAAAACTGAAATTTGATTATGTGGAGCCTTCCGCGGATGAAAATTCCGGGGAGGAGATCACGCACGCGCTCCGCGGCATCGATCTGGATGTCGCGGAAGGTTCCTTCATTGCGATTCTCGGGCACAACGGCTGCGGGAAATCGACGCTCGCGAAGCAGATCAATGCGCTTCTGGTGCCGACCTCCGGTACCGTGTGGATCGATTCGATGGACACGGCGGACGATGACAATCTCTGGAAGATCCGCCAGGAAGCCGGCATGGTCTTTCAGAATCCGGACAACCAGATCATCTCCTCGGTCGTCGAGGAGGATGTGGGATTCGGCCCCGAGAATCTGGGCGTTCCCACGGACGAGATCTGGAGCCGCGTGGACCGCGCCCTGGAAATGACCGGGATGACTGCCTTCCGGAAGAAGGATCCCGATCATCTGTCGGGCGGACAGAAGCAGCGCGTGGCGATCGCCGGAGTGATGGCGATGAAGCCGAAGTGCATCGTGCTGGATGAGCCGACCGCGATGCTGGATCCGAGCGGCCGCATCGAGGTGATCCGGGCCGTCCGCGATCTGAACCGGCAGGAGAAGGTCACCGTCATTCTCATCACCCATTACATGGAGGAGGTCGTCGACGCGGACCGCCTGTTCGTGATGGATGAGGGGAAAATCGTGATGGAGGGCACCCCCCGCGAGATCTTTTCTCAGGCAGACCGCCTCAGGGAACTGAGACTCGGCGTCCCGCAGGCTACTCTGCTCGCGCATGAGCTGATCGAGGCAGGCGTCCCGCTCGATCCGGGCATACTCTCCCGGGATGAGCTGGTCGGAGCCGTGATGAAGGTGCGGGAAGAGAAGAAATCTCAGGCGGCGGGAGAAGCAGCCGTTGAACCGGCCGCCGGGAAGCCCGATCCGGAGGATTCCGGAGAGGAAAGCCACCCGGGCGAGGACGGGTCCGGTCCGGGTCCGGAAAAAAAGGATCCGGAAGAGTGGCGCGAAAAGGTGGAGAAAAACATCATCCGCCAGGCCGGGTATTATGAGAACAATTCTCCGGAGAACCGGCCGCAGAAGGACACATCCATCGCCCTTGAGGACGTCTCCTATATATATGGAAAGGGAACGGCCGGCGAGGTGAAGGCGCTCGACCACATTTCGCTGACGATTCCGCAGGGCGAGTTCGTCGGGATCATCGGCCACACGGGCAGCGGGAAGTCGACGCTCGTCCAGCATTTCAACGCCCTTCTGAGGCCGACGGAGGGCCGCGTCCTGTTTCACGGAGAAGATGTGTGGGAGGACGGCTACGACAGGAGGAACCTGCGGTTCCGCGTGGGCCTTGTCTTCCAGTACCCGGAGCACCAGCTGTTTGAAACGGACGTGCTCACCGACGTCTGTTTCGGACCGAAAAACCAGGGTCTGTCTCCGGAAGAGTGTAAAAGAGAGGCCGTCCGGGCGCTCCGCCAGGTCGGACTGCCGGAGGAGCTGTATGACAGTTCGCCCTTCCGTCTGTCGGGCGGACAGAAGCGGAGAGCCGCGATCGCCGGTGTTCTGGCGATGAATCCGGATGTGATGATTCTCGACGAGCCGACGGCCGGTCTCGACCCCCTGGGAAAGGAAGAGATGTTCGAGGTCATCCGGAATCTGCAGCGGGACAGGAATATGACGATTCTTCTCGTCTCCCACAGCATGGAGGACGTCGCCCGTTATGTAGACCGGATTGTCGTCGTCGATCAGGGAAAGAAGGCGTACGACGGAACTCCGAAGGAAGTGTTTTCCCATTACAGGGAGCTGGAACAGATCGGCCTTGCCGCGCCGCAGGCCGCGTATATTGTGAGAGAGCTCGCTGCGCGCGGGCTTCCGGTGGATCCGGATGCCGTTACCGTCGCGGAGGCGAGAGATACGATTCTCCGGGCGCTCGCCGGGTGACAGGGGGCGCAGCGGAGGTGTGCCGGGACAGGCAAAAAATGAGGGGAAAGGAGAAATGGGCCAGAATATTACAATCGGACAATATTACCCGGCGGATTCCGTGATCCATCGGCTCGATCCCCGCGTGAAGATCATCGGCACGCTGGTGTATCTGGTCTCGGTCTTCCTTTTCCGGAACTACGGATTTTTTCTCGGAACCGCGGTGCTCGCGGCTCTGATTCTTCTGTCGAAGGTACCCTTCCGGATGATGCTTCGCGGCATGAAGCCGGTTCTTGTGATCCTGATATTCACCGGAATCCTGAACATTCTGCTGACGCCGGGCGAGGTTCTCTGGCAGTGGAAGGCGCTGAAGGTCACCCGGGAGGGACTGGTGATCGCCGGCCTGACCTCGATCCGCCTGATTTATCTGGTGATCGGTGCCTCGATCATGACGCTGACTACCACGCCGAACAAGCTGACCGATGCGATGGAGCATCTGATGCGTCCGCTGAAGGCTTTCCGCGTGCCGGTTCACGAGATTGCCATGATGATGTCGATCGCACTCCGCTTCATTCCGATCCTGACCGGCGAGACGGACCGGATCAAAAAGGCGCAGATGGCGCGGGGAGCGGATTTCGAGAGCGGCGGCCTGATCCAGAGAGTCAGGGCGATGATACCGCTTCTCGTCCCGCTGTTCGTCTCCGCGTTCCGCCGTGCCAATGACCTGGCTCTGGCGATGGAAGCGCGGTGCTACCACGGCGGAGAGGGGCGGACCCAGATGAAGCCGCTTCATTATACCGGGAAAGATTATACGGCGTACGGACTCATTGCTGCCTATCTGGTGGCGGCGATAGTCATGAGGGCGGCGTTTCATCTGTGAAAGGAGCAGCAGAGGTGGAGAAGCGGCGAATCAAACTGACCGTCGCCTACGACGGGACAAATTACTGCGGCTTTCAGGTGCAGTCGAACGGGCTCGCGGTGCAGGAGGTGCTGAATCGGGCGCTGACGGATCTTCTGGGCGTGGAGACGCATACGATCGGAGCGAGCCGGACGGACGCCGGGGTTCACGCCCGGGGCAATGTTGCCGTTTTCGACACGACGGCGCGCATGGGCGCGGATAAATTCGCCTTTGCGCTGAACACATATCTTCCCGATGACATCAAGATTCAGCGGTCCGAGGAGGTTCCGCCGGAGTTTCATCCCCGATATACCGAGACGGTCAAGACGTACGAATACAAGATACTCAACCGCATGTTTCCCGATCCGACCAGAAGACTGGACAGTCTCTTCTGGTACGGGAAGCTGGATATCGGATCCATGAAGCGGGCCGCCGGCTATTTCAGGGGCACCCACGATTTCAGGAGCTTCTGCGCGTCCGGCAGCACGGCAGGCGGCAATACCGTCCGCACCATATACGAGACTTCTCTCACCCGAGAAGAGGATATGATCCGGTTTCGCATTACCGGGAACGGGTTCCTCTACAATATGGTGCGCATCATTGCCGGCACACTGCTCGACGTCGGAAAAGGAGAGATCGGAGCGGATCGTATTCCCGCCATTATCGCGGCGAAAGACAGGTCCGCCGCGGGCAATACCGCCCCGGCCCACGGCCTGACCCTCCTGGAGATCCGCTATCCCGAGTGGGAGGACAGGACCGGGCGGATGAATGAGGATTTTCCCTTGACAACGTGAATTTCGTATAATATCATGGAAAAGCACGGCAGAAGTGGGCCTATGCGTCATTTTCCCAGGATGTAAGCACACAGTCCGCCGCGCGGAATTACGCATCGGAACCGAAAGCCCCGGTGAAGGTGCAGATCCGGAGAAGTGCCATACGGACAGTGGCGCGAGGCCGGCGGGCGCATGCGGGAGCCCGGTATTGCAAATCCCGGATAATGACATCAGGAGGAATAGAAACCATGAAAACATTTATGGCGAATCCAGATAATATAGAGAAGAAATGGTACGTTGTCGACGCAGAGGGCCAGACGCTCGGACGTATGTGCTCCAACATCGCCAATGTTCTGCGCGGCAAGAATAAACCGGAATATACCCCGTTCGTTGACACCGGCGATTACGTTATCGTTGTGAACGCGGACAAAGTCAAAGTGAGCGGCAAGAAGCTTGACCAGAAGATCTACTATCGTCATTCGGATTATGTCGGCGGCATGAAATCCGCCACCCTCCGCGAGATGATGGACAAAAGACCGGAGAAGGTCATCGAGCTGGCTGTCAGAGGCATGCTTCCGAAGGGACCCCTCGGAAGACAGATGCTGAAAAAACTTCATGTGTACGCAGGCGCTGAACATCCGCACACCGCTCAGCAGCCGGAAACACTGACATTTTGATTAGGAGGTAGAAGACATTGGCTAGTACAAGCTACTATGGAACGGGAAGAAGAAAAAAATCTGTAGCCAGAGTATATCTGATGCCCGGCAGCGGAAAAATTACGATAAATAAACGCGACATTGATGATTATTTCGGACTGGAGACCCTGAAGACGGTCGTCCGTCAGCCGCTCGTCCTGACCGAGACCCTTGACCGCTACGACGTGAAGGTCAATGTAGTCGGAGGAGGCTTCACCGGACAGGCCGGAGCGATCCGTCACGGAATTTCCCGTGCCCTGTGCGAGGCGGATTCCGAGCTGAGACCGGTCCTCAAGTCCGCCGGATATCTGACTCGTGATCCGAGAATGAAAGAGCGCAAGAAATACGGACTCAAGAAAGCCCGCCGCGCGCCGCAGTTCTCAAAGAGATAATTTTCTGCAGAAAACCTTTTGGAAAGCCCTGGAATCCGCACGGTTTCAGGGCTTTCTTTTACAGCCCGGCCGAAAACCGGCGGAGAGTGAATATGACAGACAGTTTTTTTGCGACAGTATCCAGAATGAAATACATCGAGCGCTGGGCGCTGATGCGGAATTCGCGCCCGGAGAATCTGAGCGAGCACGCGACGGACGTCGCCATGATCGCCCACGCTCTCTGCGTGATCGGAAATGTCCGCTACGGCAGAGATCTGGACGCGGAAAAGGCCGCTCTCATCGGCCTCTATCATGACGCCTCCGAGATCATCACGGGTGATATGCCGACTCCGGTGAAATATTACAACGACGATTTGAAATCCGCCTATAAAGAGGTGGAGACGGTGGCCGAGAAACGGCTTCTCCGGGGACTCCCCGATGATCTGAGACCGGTCTACGAGCGGATTTTCAGTCCGTCCGAGGAGGATCTGGCCGACAGAGAGACAGCTGAGCGGGAGATGTATATGCGCCGTCTGGTCCGGGCGGCGGACAAAATTTCCGCCCTGATCAAGTGCATCGAAGAGGAGAACGCCGGCAATTCCGAGTTCCGGACGGCGCGGAAGAGCACGCAGGAGACGATCGGAAAGCTCGCGGAAGAAATGCCGGAGGTCCGGGATTTCACAGAGGAGTTCCTTCCGCCGTACGGGAATACGCTGGACGAGCTGTTGTAAGAGGAGACAGAGTCCTCAGAACGGAGAAGCTTTTATGACAGATCCATCGGGAAAAGTGTACCGGGTAGAAGAAATTACAGAAGCGGATTACGGGTGTGAGGAGTGTCCTCCGGACGGGCCGCACGCGATGGTGCGTCTCCTCGCGGACGACGGGGAGGAGAAACGGACAGAGGTTTCCGAGTGTTTTCTGAAAGAGAGCCGGATCGACGAGGGAAGCCTTGTCTGTCTGGATGCGGAGGGAAATCTTTCCGTAAAATAAGAGTTTCCTATTACAGACGCCAGGAGGGCGGAAATCCGTTCCGGAAAAGGAACCGGGTCTCCGCCCTCTGTTTTGCCCTGCTTACGGCTCGATCTGTCCGTGTTTCTCATACTGCATGACCTTGCGGATGTGATTGTTCTCATCCACAAAGACGACGTTCGGCCGGTGGTTCTCGGCTTCCTCCGGCGTCATCTGGCAGTAGCACATGATGATAATCCGGTCTCCGGGCTGGACGAGCCGCGCCGCCGCCCCGTTCAGGCAGATCATCCCGGATCCGCGCTCTCCCTCGATCGTGTAGGTGACCTGGCGGCTCCCGTTGTTGATATCGACGATCTGTACCTGTTCGTACTCCAGAATGCCGGCAGCCTCGAGCAGTTCGGGATCGACGGTAATGCTGCCGACGTAATTCAGCTCAGCCTGGGTTACGACAGCCCGATGAATTTTTCCTTTTAACATCGTAACGTTCATAATCATCTCCGTTCCGCCGGCGGTGTGCCGACAAGACAATTTCAATTCTGCAGGTGCTTCAGGCGTTCAGATCTCCGGTGATGAAGTTGTCGATCAGACGATCCTTTCCGATGTAGACGGCGGTGCCGACCAGAACCGGGCGGTCAATGACGGTGACCGGCTGCAGCTCTTCCCAGTCGACGATCTCTACGTAATCGACCTTCGCCAGAGGCTCACTCTCGATGACAGAGCGGATGGCCCCGATGACCTTCGCCGCGTCCGTCTCACCCGCGTCGATCATCTCGTGTCCTTTCGTCAGAGCCTTGTAGAGGATGGTCGCGGCCTGACGCTCCTCCGCGTTCAGGTAGGTATTGCGGGAGCTTTTTGCCAGACCGTCCGCCTCACGGACGATCGGGCATCCGACGATCCGGATCGGAAAATTCAGATCGCGGACCATGCGGCGGATGATCGCCAGCTGCTGCGCGTCCTTCTGCCCGAAGTAGGCGCGGTCCGCCTCGCTGATGTGGAAGAGCTTTGTCACCACGGTGCAGACGCCCGCGAAGTGGAACGGACGGGTCTGTCCGCACAGGTGGGTGGAGAGATTGTCCACTTTAACCTGCGTACAAAAGGTCGGGAAATACATCTCATCCGGTTCCGGATGGAAGACGAGATCGGCTCCGAGGGATTCGCAGAGTCTGCAGTCGGCGTCGAAATCCCGCGGATAGACCGCGAGGTCTTCCTTCGGCCCGAACTGGATCGGGTTTACGAAATCGCTGACGATGACGCGGTCATTGTCCTTGCGGGCCTGACGAATCAGGCTGGCGTGTCCCTCGTGCAGATACCCCATCGTCGGGACGAGTCCGATCGAGAGCCCCTCTTTTTTCCATTCCTTCACATATTTTTTGACTTCATCAATTTTACCGGTGCGTATCACGATTCTTGCTCCTTTGACAGATTTTATGTTAATTTTCCGGGACTTTCGGGGAATCTAAGCCGTACTCTTTTTCCAGTTTCGCGACGAGCTCGTCGTCAATCTTGAAGGTGTGCTCTGCTGCCGGGAATTCTCCGCTCTTTACGGCCTCGTCATAGCGCTTGAAGGCGTCGACCATGGCCGTTCCGATCTGACCGAACTGGCGGACGAATTTCGGCTTGAAGCCGCCCGCGGTCATCGCCAGCATATCCTGGTAGACGAGCACCTGGCCGTCGCATCCGTTTCCGGCCCCGATGCCGATCGTCGGGATCGTCAGTTGCTTCGAGATCAGGGAGGCGAGCTTCGCCGGAACGCACTCCAGTACAACCATGAAGGCACCCGCGTCCTCGATCTTCTTTGCGTCCTCGATCAGTTTCCGGGCGGTCGCCTCGTTTTTGCCCTGAACCTTGAATCCCCCGAACGCGTTGACCGACTGGGGAGTCAGTCCGAGATGGGCGCAGACCGGGATCGAGGCCTCCACCATTGCCCGGATCTGCGGACAGACGACGGCTCCGCCTTCCAGCTTCACCGCCTGCGCGCGTCCTTCCTTCAGAAAGCGGCCGGCGTTGTAAACCGCCTCGTCGACCGAGGTCTGGTAAGACATGAACGGCATATCGCCGATCACGAAGGTATCGTGCGCCCCGCGCGTGACGCAGCGGGTGTGATGGATCATATCGTCCATGGTGACGGGAAGCGTGTCATCGTATCCCATCATGGTCATGCCGAGAGAATCTCCGACCAGGATCGTGTCAATTCCCGCCGCTTCCACCAGACAGGCGGTCGTATAGTCGTAGGTCGTCAGCATGGAGATTTTCTTCCCTTCCAGCTTCATTTTCTGCAAAACCGGAACTGTTTTTTTCATGTCAAAACTCCTTTTCACTTCTGTTTTCTTATTTTCGTTCTGGCCCCGGACGGGATATCCGGACAGAATATCCCGCATCTTCGACGCATCGCGATCCGGATGTTTCCGCTCGGCGACTTTTTCTGTCCTTACGGACAGTACCCGGTACACCTCCAGGATCTCCGGATCTCCGGACGCCAGCGCGTCGAGATGCTTTTTTACGGTCTGCACGTCGTTCCGCTCGATCGGCCCGGTCAGTGCGCCTGCCGGTCCCTTGTCCAGAACGGACCGAAGATTGCCCGTCATGAGGGGAGCGAGCGCGTCGCGCGAGGCTTCTTCCGAAAAGCCGCACTCCTGAAGCAGGCGGAACGCACAGTCCGCGAGTCCGACCATGAGATTGCTTGCCAGGACGGCAGCCGCGTGGTAGCGGACCTTGTCAGAGGCGTCGATGATCTGAAACCGGCACCCGCAGGCGGACAATAGGGAAGAAATATCGTTCAGATGCTCTTTGGCTCCCTCAATTGTAAAAAGTGCTTTTGGTAATTCCCTGAATGATTCGTATCGGTCTGATACGGCCAGGAGCGGATGGACAGAATAGCCGAATGCGCCGCATTCCTCTATTCCGTTAAAGACGGTCGATGAAACGGACCCGCTGCAATGACAGATAATTTTTCCGGCCGGCCGGAACGATCTGACCTCTTCCCAGACCGACGCAATCGCGTCGTCCGGCACCGTCAGAAACAGGACATCACACGCTTCCATCAGTGAATGAATGTCATCAAAATGCCGTGTGCCTGTAAATTCAGCCGCTTTGCCGGCAGATTCAGGATTCCTGCTGAAATAGCCCGTCACGGAAAGTCCCTTTTCCACGAACATCCTGCCGAGTGAAAAGCCGACTTTTCCCGCGCCGATGAATCCGATCTCCATAGGGCTCACCTCCTCATTAATACGAAGAATTCCGGGGGCGTCCCGGAAAAGTTTCTTCTTTAAATTAACAGGCGGTGATGTCCTTTCCTGGTCCCGCTCTGATATTCCGTGTGCTTCCGGAAAGTCCGGTGTGCCGGGAGAGATGAATGCCCTCCGGCGAAAGCAGTGCGTCTTTACAGATGCAGGCCGAAAACTTTTACCATTTCCATACAAACAGGTACGATTTCGCGCCGCCATGCGGTTCATGCGAATACCATCCTCGTTAAATTTATCACCGGACCAGGAAAAAGTAAAGAAGTATCTTTGGCTTTTCTCGCCAATAAACGAGACAAAAATCTTCCGGCCCGGAGAATTTTTCAGCTCAGGTATCTCAGATGATGTCCCGCAGAAAAAATCCGGCGGAATCGCGGCCGGCGGGCAGGCGTTTTCTTTCATTGAATATTTTTTGCCAAAATATACAATAAAATGCATAAAAAATGTATGTAAAGTCCACACGCCTGAAAAAGTGTAAAATAAAGAGAAAGTGTGCAGAGAAATCCGGAAAATCCGGACAAAAAAAGGACAATTTTCACATTATTTTCACAAAACACCTTGTATATTTTTCTGCAGAGGCTATAATGGACGTAGAAATCGAAATTTTTTCTTGAAAAATCGAATACGGAAATCCTGCTAATGCCACTGGTCGCAGGGGGAAAAATCATTCCCGGCCGCTGATATTTTCGAAAATTGACCTATAAATAATGGTCAATCCGGAAATTCGGCGAAAAAGCTTCAGAGAATCTGCTGCCGTCCGGAATTCTGCCAGGAACAGAAAGAGACGGAGTATCCGGAACCGGGTGTGTGTTTCCAGTCGGAGGTGACATTAGTGCTGAGCAGTTTATTGTCCAATGTTTTTCAGCACGATGGTTTTACCGAATAATTAGGAAGGATTATGTTATGGAAGAGTCGGGTAAAAATCCCGCAAAAGGGTTTTCTCCCTTTTTTGCGGTTCCGCACCGGGCACCCGGCGCGGGGAAGACAGCGCTTCTTCAATGGGCAGTTTTCCGGCACATTTGTCAGAATGCAGGCCGATGGAGGAGCAGCGGCTGACTGATTTTCAGTCTGGTTCTGAATGAGCAGCAGACTCTTCTGTAGAACTGATTATCACGCCGGCCGGTCATGGTTCGGCGATTTTTTATTTTTCTGACGGTAAACATTTCTGATCCATCTATCATTTTTTGAGCATTTTGGGGGAACTATCATGAAAAAAGCTCATCGCAATCTTTTCCAGAACACGAAATTAAGAAACATTATCATCATGATCGCCATCATCTCCCTGGGCGGAGGAGCCGTCACGGCACTAACCGCGAGGAGCAGCCGGGCCGATACCAAATGGAGTCAGTCTGCGGATGATGACACGTCCGGGAGCTATACGGAACTGGACTCGACAGATAATGTCGGAAAAATCTGGACCGACAAGAGTGTCTCGGCGGGGGATGACGATAACTTTAACGTGACCCTCTCTGCGTTATCTTCGGCCTCGTCTCTGACGAGCACGAAATCGCAGCCGTACGATATCGTTCTGGTGCTGGATACCTCCGGCTCGATGGACTATCCCTTTGAAGAAAATCCCCAGTATGAAGCGGTTAATAAAGGGGCGAAGGGAACATACCGGGGACATAAAAACACATTTGCCAATCTGGACGAATCGGAAACGTATATGATATATCCAAATGATATTGGGTACAAAAAATACATTCCGATCCGGTATTTTAATACCAGCGTTTATACCGGCTGGGCGAGCACTTATGGAGTTAGTTACGATTATTATTCTCAAAAATATTATGCCTTTGATAATCAGGATGATTCTACATTTTACAGAGTGACAAACTCCACAGAAGGCACCCGTTTTTCTGCGCTGAAAGACGCGGCAACAGATTTCGTAAAGACAATTGATCAGAATAACAGCGGACTGTCCGATGCTGAAAAAACCCGCATTTCGATTGTAAAGTTTGCCGGAAACGAGACTTCCAGCGAGGGGAACGATATGTATCTGGGAAGTGCGCGATCCTCTACTCAGGGTTATTATTATCCTCTGGTTAATTATGCCCAGGTAGTAAATGATTACACCTCGTCGCTGGATACGCTGACAGCCAATATTGACGCTCTTCAGGCAGGAGGAATGACGCGCTCGGATTATGCCTTGGAAAAAGCGAACGAAGAGGTTGCCAAAGCGCGTACGGATGCAAAAAAGATCGTCGTCTTTTTCTCGGATGGCGAGCCGACAACTGAGATTGATTATGAAGCTAAAGTTGCGTCGCCGGCGGTTGAATATGCCAAAACGATCAAAGACAGCGGAGCGACGATTTATTGCATCGGCGCGACGGAGGATTCGGATCCATCGGCAGATCCGACATCCGCGTCGACGTCAAACATGAACAAATTCATGAACGCCGTATCGAGCAAGTACCCGGATGCAAGTGTTACAACCACAAATCGTTACACTTTCGGGACTGGAGTAGACGGTCAGTTTTTCTACCCTGCGAAGACCGCCGGTGAGATGGCCGAGGCATTCCAGAGTATTCTGGAAAAACTGGAATCGGGTACCGGTTATCCCGTTGAGACAACGACGGAAGATGCAGCGAAGGATGGTTATGTGACCTTTACCGACCAGCTGGGTGATTACATGGAGGTCAAGGACTTTACGAAGCTCGATTTCGGAAACGGAAAGACCTTCACGAATCCGGAGAAAACCCAGACAACTTCCGAGGGAAAAACGGTCACTACCTATAAGTTTTCCGGTACGGCCACAACCAACTTAAATACAGAAGGAAGTGACGTCAGCAATATCATCGTGACGGTCGAGAGCAGCGGGGATACTGCTCAGGCGGGAGATATTGTTACGGTCAAAGTACCGGCGGCCCTGCTTCCGGTTGAGTATTTTGATATTGACCTCACGAAGATGACCGGTGAAAAAAAGGCCGCTTCTCCGCTGAAGATGACGTATTCGGTCGGGCTGAAGAATCAGTATAAAACGGAGATGGAGGAGGGCAACTTCTCAAATATTTCCACTGCCTATCAATCCGCCAATACGACAGACGGGAAGCTGAATTTCTATACCAACCGTTATGAAAAAGGAAAGGCCGAAGGTCTGACGACCGCGGTGTACGACCCGTCTTCCAACAACCCGTATTATACCTTTACAGAAGCGACCACGCTCTACACAGATCCTGAGGGGACGACGAAAGCGACCGGCTCCTCGTTTAATCCAGGCCGGTCCTATTATTTCAAGCATACGTACTATACGATCGATAATTCCGGAAAGGTGACTGAGACCACGGAAGTGGAGGAACTCGTTTCGGACGAGATCCAGAAGCTGTATCAGGACGGAAAAATCAAAGAGAATTCGGAAGACAATACCTGGTATATCGAGAAAGGCGCCGACTATACCGGTAAGCTTGAGACTGGCAAAAAGAAAGATGCGAACACCACGGGCACGGCGTCGGATGTGATTTCGTCGGATATGTCAGACGGCGGTATTGTGACGGATTCTCTTGGAAATAACGGGAAGATCAATATTCCGGTTCCCGGGAAGCTCTCGGTAACGAAAGAGCTGGACGTTCCGGCCGGTTATTCGGATCAGTCGGATAAAGAATTCGCATTTCAGGTTTATGTAAAAGGCGCGACCGGGGAACACGCGGTCACGGTGACGGATGCTTCCGGCAACACGGTCTCCGGAGCCATCACGAAAGTTACCTTTGACACCAGCTACAATGCGACCTTTACGCTGAAGGGGGGTCAGACGGCCACCATCGCAAATCTTCCGCAAGGAGCAGATTACACCGTAACCGAGACGGCTCTTCCGAAAGGATTTACGAACAGCAAGAAGACCGGCGATATGGGAACAATTGTTTCCGGGCAGACCGGTTCTGCGACGTTTACTAATACATACTCCGTAACTCCGGAGGAGAAGACGGTAAATGTCAAGGGTATAAAAGAGATCACCGGCCGCAAATTCGAGGAAGGCGACACGTTTACCTTTAATATCTCCGGAAGTTACAGCGGCAAAGCGACCGCTCCGGATCCGATTCCGCTTCCGAGTAATTTTGAGGACGGCAGCTATACATTCCAGGTAGATGACAGCCTCGTCGGCCAGGATTCCGGAAGCTTTGATTTCGGAACGATAACGTTTTCTGTTCCGGGAACGTACACCTACACCGTATCCGAGAATGTGCCCGCGGATGACAAGCGTATCGCCGGCATCACATATTCCCGGGCGAGCTATACTATTACGTACACGGTTTCGGATGATGGAATGGGCGGGCTCACCGTAAGCGACCCTGTCGTGAAAATGACCCGGGATGACGCGGGTGAACAACAAGACAAAACGACAACCGAGGTGAAGTTTACAAACGGGTTCAGTGCAGAAGACATTCACTCCCGTATTCTTGCGAAAAAGAGTTATACCGATCATACGGGCACAAAGCCTCTGACCAAGGGAATGTTCCACTTTGCGCTGAAACCTCTTGGCACGGACGGAAAGGGAACGGGCGCCGATACGCAGCCGATGCCGGAAACCGGAACCCAGGGGTCCGGTGCGGACCGTGTTTCCTACGCGGTCAATGAGAGCTCCGGTGAAATACTTTTCGGCACGTTTTTGTTCACGCAGGATGATCTGGGCAAGACGTACTATTATTCGGTCGCGGAACAGATCGACGATCCTTCTACGACTGAGGTGGAGACTGCCGAAAAGGGCATGACCTATGACACGACCACCAAAGGGACGACGGTTTATAAATTCACGGTTACGATTTCCAAAAATAATCAGGGCGTCCTTCAGACACAGTACGTGATCCTCGACGGACCAAAAGATGCAAACGGAAACCTGCTGTTTACCAACAGCTACCAGGCGGAGGATGACAGGCTCTCTCTGACCGGCTCGAAGACTCTGACCGGCCGCGATATGGCAGATGGCGAGACGTTCTCCTTTAAGCTCGAGCCGGCCGATACGGAAACCAGCACGGCGGTCACGAAGGGGTGGATTACTCTTCCCTCCGGCACGAGCGTTTCCGTATCCGGCGGCAAGAACGGCGAGTCAGAGAGCTTCAGCTTCGCGGACATCACGTTTAAGAAAAAAGGAACATACAAGTTCAATATCAGTGAGACAGTTCCTGCTTCCGCTGGAAATGGAATGACGTATGACTTGCATGTCTGCACCGTTACCGTAAATGTGGAAGACAACGGCGGCCGGCTCGTGGCGACGCCGGATTATGGAACGTACAGCGGCAAGCCGGCCAATCAGTTCAACAATACCTACACGGCGAGCATGACCTATCCGGGCATCAACATCAGCAAGACCCTCAACGGGAGAAGTCTGTCCGCAAATGAGTTCGCCTACACAATCAGCGGCACGGATTCGGAAAGCGTCACGGCGGAGCAGGCGGAGGCAAAACTGACCGCCGCGGATCAGAATTTCCAAAATCCGGCAGCGGCGGACGATGGAAAAGAGAGCGTCTGGCAGAAGCTTTCCTCGATCACGTTTACACAGGATGACGCGGGAAAGACATATACCTATAAGGTTGGCGAGACCCGCGGAACACTGGGCGGCGTTACCTATGACGGGACCGTATATACCGTCGCCATCCATGTGATTGATAATCAGGACGGAACGCTGAAGACAGAGACGACGGTTACGGGCGGGAATTACAGTCAGACCGTCACAAATACGTCGAAAGAACTTTCTGCCACCCAGGAGCTCGCGAAGGTGCCGTTTACCAATTCTTATGAGGCGACAGGAAAGATCAGTCCTGCCGTCGAAAAGACGATAGCGGGACGTGACTGGAAGACAGACGATACGTTTACCTTCAGGCTGGAGCCGGACAATGACGCGGCGAAAAGCGGAGTCAGAGACGGGACGGTCGTGATGCCGGAGGGCTACAGCGAGGCGAGCGGATCTTCCGCGGAGATAACCGCCTCAACGATGGACCACACGGCGCAGTTCGGAGACATTACCTTTAAGAAACCCGGTACCTACTCATTTAAGGTAACCGAGACCGCTCCGGCGGATGACGATCTTGAGGTCAGCGGAACACAGACCAGGGGACTCACATATGACGCCAATGCGCAGTCTCTGACGGTTGTTGTCAAGGACGAAAATCACAATGGCACACTCACGGTGACCTGCGCTCCGTCGGATCAGACGGTATCCTTTACGAATACATATAATCCGAAACCGGTCACAAGCTCCTTTACAGGAACGAAGACCATGAGCGGACGCGACCTTCAGAGCGGAGATACCTTTACGTTCCGCATCGTAGGCGCTTACAGCGGTGCGGCGACAAATGTGGATGTGCCGATGCCCGCCAATGCGAAAATCGTTTCTGTCTCGGACGCGGGTGTCAAGACGGGCACCTGGACCTGGAATTATGCGGAAGGAACCACAGGAAACAGTTTTGTGCTTGACCCCGGTCAGTTTACCTTCTCTGCTCCGGGAACATATACCTATCAGATCAGTGAGAATTCGGGCGATCTGCCGGGCATCACGTATTCCGATGCCGTTTACACGTACACGGTCGTCGTGACCGATACGGACCAGACCGGACAGCTTTCCGCCTCCGGAACGCTGAAAGATGCTTCCGGTCAGACGGTGGGATCTGCCGACTTTACGAATAAGGCGGCGGATGAGATCGATGTGGAGCTGAAAGCACGGAAGAATTATTCCGATACCACCGGACAGAAACCGCTGTATGACAGTGTGAACCATACGGATGGGGAGAAGTTCTCCTTTACGCTGAAACCGACCGGTGATAATGCGGCTGACGCTCCGATGCCGGAGGGCTCTTCGGGAACCGGAGCGGACCGCACCTGCACAGTCTTCAATAACGGTGTCCAGATCGCACTGGGCAAACTTCACATTGCCCAGAAGGACGTTGGCAAGGTATATACCTATGAAGTCAGCGAGGTCATTCCGGAGGGCGCGACGAAGAACAGCGACGGAAAGTACACGCTGAACGGCATGATCTATGACGACACGGTTCACAAGGTCAAGGTCACGGTTACACAGAATGCGTCTACAAAGGAGATCTCCGCGGATGTCCAATACGATGACAGCAGCAGCGAACCGTCCTTCACAAACAAATATGAGCCGGCTCCGGCGGATGTCACCGTAGAAGGGACGAAGACGCTGAACGGCCGCGACATGAAGAGCGGTGACGAGTTCGACTTCACGCTGAAGGCGGTGGACAATGCCACAACAGCAGCGGTAAATGCGGGAGACATTACGTCCGAAGCTTCTGCTCCGTATGACGCGGCTGTCACGGGATCGGCTTCCGGTCCGAAGAACGGTGCCGAGACGAAGTTCTATTTCGGCGGAAAAGAAAACGGACTCCGGTTCAGCAAACCCGGAACCTATCAGTTTACCATGGCTGAGACGAAAGGGAGTATCGCCGGAGTATCTTACGACAGCCACAAGTGCACCGTGACGGTTACAGTCACCGACAAGGGCGACGGCACGCTTCAGGCGGAGGTTTCCTACAGCGAGAACAATGGTGCAGACGGAAACAAGTTTGTCAACACCTACACCGCGGAACCGGATTCGATTCCGGTATCGGTCACGAAGGTCCTGACCGGACGGACCCCGGGACTCCAGGACAAAGAGTTCGAGTTCTCGATCAAAGTCAACAATTCGTCCGCGACTTCCGGCGACGGCTGGAAGATTCAGGCGGTCGACGGTACCGCGGATGGCAGGACGAAAAATAACGCGGACGGAAAGGCTGATTTCGGCAATATCGAATTCAGCAAGACCGGAACGTATACGGTCGAGGTAAAGGAGATCGTCCCGGATCCCGCCGATCCGATGATTACCTATGATACGCACAGCTACACGTTCCAGGTTACGGTCTCCGATGACCAGAACGGAAACCTGAAGGCGACGACGTCCAATGTAAAAGGATCGACGATATTTACGAACACCTTTACGCCGGGCGAGAACACCAAGAGTGTTTCTGAGGCGGATAGCAGCGGAAATATCAGGATTACCGACGCGGACGGCGATATGGTATCGGCAGGGGACATTCTGCATTACACCATCAACTGGGTGAATGACGCTGTCGACGCGTCCGGAAAATCCGCCGCGGCGACCGTGACCATCACCGACCCGGTTCCGGCCGGAACGGAGTTTGTCCAGGCAAGCGAGGGCGGAACGAATCAGAACGGCACGGTGACGTGGACCATTCAGGCGGCCGCCGGACAGAAGGGTACGGTTACCTTTGATGTGAAGGTGACCGACGCGGCTCTTGACAACGTGGACCATTCCATCCGCAACACCGGTACGGTCACCATTAACGACAATCCGAAGACCACCAACGAGGTCAGAAATTCCGTTCCGGAAAAAGAAGTGCGTGACGCTTCCGGCGCGGATATCAATAACACCGCAGTGAAGGTCGGCGACATTCTGACCTATCGCATCTATTATGCGAATGTTGAAAAAGATCCGGTTGATATTACCATTACCGATACGATTCCGGCGGGAACGAAATATGTGGACGGCGGAACTCTGTCCGGAAATGCTGTCACCTGGAATCTCACCGATGTGAAAGCAAATACCACCGGATATGTCTCCTTCCGGGTTCAGGTGACAGAGGACGCGGTCGAAAAGATTGATAACACGGCGACGCTTAAGATCGGAAATGACTACGATACCACCAATACCACGCATAACACGCTGAAGACAGGCGATCTGTCCTTCGATAAGAAAGTACAGCTGAGCGTGCCGCAGTCCACGAACATCGACAATACGAAGGAATTTGAATTTACGGTTACCTTCCGGGATGCGACCGGCGCAGAACTGCAGAAGGCTTACAGCTACAGCGGCACCAGCGACGGTAATACGGTCATCAGCGGTACGATCAAGAGCGGCGGAACCATCAAGCTGAAGAACAACGGAAAGGTGACGATCAAGGGACTTCCCGCCGGCTCAAGCTGGAAGATCACTGAGGCAGCCGGGGACGGGTATGTCGCGGACCGGTCTGAACACAGCGGCGTGATTCCGGAGAATTCCGCAACAGAAGTTACATATAATAATACCTACAAGCTGAAGAATCCGTCGATTCCGCTGAAGGCTCTGAAACAGCTCGAAGGCCGTACGCTCACGGAGGGCGAGTTCACCTTCAACGCGGATGTACAGCGCGAGGCCGACGCACTCAGCTCGACGGATGAGAATGGCAGCGCTGTTACAAATGAGGGCTGGTATCTGGCCTCCACAGACGGATCCTACGATCACCAGACAAAGAATGCGGCGGACGGTTCGGTCAACTTCGGAAATCTGTATTTCACGAAGGTAGGAAATTATACGGTAACCGTGACCGAGCTGGTGCCGGATCCCAAGGCTCCGTTCGTTACTTACGATCAGCACAGCTACACCTTCCATGTGAAAGTGACCGATGACAAAAAGGGCAATCTGGTTCTGACGCCTGACAGCTCCTACATCGAGGAGGGAAATTCCGGAAGCGCGGTATTCAGGAATACCTACAAGCCGGATGACAATACCAAGACAGTCGAGAAGGAAATCGACGGCGTAAAGACGAACGTCGACGGAAAGATGGTCGGCGTCGGCGATACGCTCACCTATACGGTTAACTGGGTCAACGACGCGGTCAGCGACAAGGGAGTCGCGCAGAAGGCCGATATCACTGTTACGGATCAGATTCCGGAGGGAACGTCCTACGTCCAGAATTCCGCGAACCCGAGCGCATCGCTGTCCACGGACGGAAGAACGCTCACGTGGAGTCTCGGCGAGCAGGCGGCGGGCGCGACCGGAAAGGTTACCTTCCAGGTGAAGGTAGATGAGAGTGCTGTCAGCAACGAGGACAACACGATCCGCAACTCCGCTTCGATCAAGGTAGGAGACCACGATCCGAAGACGACCAACGAAGTCACCAATACGGTGCCGGAGAAGACCGTCGAGGATTTGACGAGACAGATTGAAGACGCAGACGGCCATATGGTCGGCATCGGCGATACGCTGAAGTATACGGTCAGCTTTACCAATACGGCAGATGACGCCGCGGACGTCACCATCCAGGATCCGGTTCCCGCGGGAACGAAGTTTGCGAAGAACGACACGGCGGATTCTGTGAAGATCGGTGACAAGGACTGCACCGTTACCTTTACGGCGCCTGAAAACAACAGCGGAGTCGCGCAGTGGGTCATCCACTCGGTTCCGAAGGGGGCTTCCGGCTCGGTAAGCTTCGAGGTTACGGTAGATGAGTCCGCGGCAAAGCTCGAAGGCAGCCGCGTCGACAACGTCGCAACGGTGAAGATTAACGGCGATCCGGAAATCAGCACCAATACGACGACGAATGATGTGCCGCAGAAGTCTGTTGACGCACAGGTCGGCAATACGAAGATCACGGATGCGGACGGCGATCTGGTCGGCATCGGCGATACGCTGACCTATCACATCAGCTGGAGCAACGCTTCCGACAGTGAGGAAACTGTAACCGTGAAGGATGCGGTTCCGGAAGGAACCACGTTCGTCGGAAATTCCGCTGTCGTTTCCGAGGGAACGGCCGGAACGCCGGAGATCACGCAGCCGGAGGACGGAGCGGAGGCCGGTTCCGCCATTACATGGGAGCTCGGCAGGCAGCCCGCGGGATCGAAGGGAAGCGTTACCTTCCAGGTGAAGGTCGATAAGAGCGTTCTCGAGATTGACGATCTCACCGTCCGGAATGACGCGACCGTAAAGATCAACGGCGATCCGGAGATCACAACCAATGAAGTGGATAATCCGGTTCCGGAGAAATCCGTAGAGGATGTCACGAAGAATATCAAGGACGCGGACGGAAAGACCGTACAGGTCGGCGATATTCTGGAGTATTCGATTAAATTTATCAACACGCAGAAGGATGCTGACGGCAACTACACGGCGGTCAAGGCGGTCATCACAGACGCCGTTCCGGCGGGAACCGAGTATGTCTCCGCGGATAACGGCGGTCAGCTGAAGACCAGCAGCAGCGGCAGTAAGTACGTCGAGTGGAATTTGGATATCCCGGCGAACAGCAGCAGAAAGGTTTCCTTCCGGGCAAAGGTGACCGAGGCGGCTCTGACGCTCGGCTCCGGCACGGATGACGCGGCTGACGACGGCGTATTTGCCAATACGGCCGGAGTGAAGCTCGGCGATCGTCCGGAGGTGACCACGAATACCGTTACGAACAACGTCCGGACCGGCGATCTGGTCATCAGGAAGACCGTGAATGCAGTTGAGGGACAGACTGCGACCGACAGCGAGTTTACCTTCCAGGTAACGCTTGTGGATGCTTCCGGAAATGCCCTGACCGGATCGTATCCGGTCAGCGGAACGTATGACGCGGACGGCACAGATTACCAGACGAAGTCCGGAAAGACGACAGTAAAGAGCGGCGACCAGATCAAGATCAAAGCCGGGGGAAAGGTAACGATAAAAGGACTGCCGGAGGGATCGGGATGGATCGTACGTGAGATGTCCATTCCGGCCGGATTCTCCCCGAAGAAAAATCCGCTGGAAGGAAGGATCCCGGAGGACAGCGAAGCCAGCTCCAGCTTTGTTAATACGTATGATACCGAGAATGCGGATGTTCCGGTTGTCGTCAAGAAAATAATGGAGGGGCGCGACCTCACAAAGGGCGAGTTCAGCTTTACGATGAACGTTAAGCCCAAAGATGCGGATACCCCCTCCGACGGATGGACGATCACTCCGGCGGGCGGAGTGGAATCCGACGCAGGCGCAACCGAGGCGACGGCAAAGAATGCGGTAGATACGGACAGCGGGCATACGGGCGACGTCAACTTCGGAAAGATTACCTTTACGAAACCCGGAAAGTATATCATCACCATCCGGGAGAATGTTCCGGATGACGAGCATAAGCTTCCGTTTGTTACGTATGATGAGGCGGTCCGCTCGTTCCAGGTCGAAGTATACGATGACGGAGGAGCCCTCGCCTACTATCTCGAGGATGAGAATGGAAATCATAACTTCGATATCCTCAGTACGATTAATTTCACGAACCGGTACCATCCGGACGACAACACCAAGACGGTGGCGGATACAACACTGAATATCCAGGATGCGGACGGAAAACAGGTCCAGATCGGCGATACGCTTCATTACACCATTCACTGGGTAAATGACGCGATCGGTTCCGACGGAAAATCCTCGGATGCGAAGGTGACGGTCACCGATACGGTGCCGGAGGGAACGAAGCTCGTGGAGAGTGAAGACTCGCCGTCTGACAGCGGAAAGGTAAGCGACGATAAAAAGAAGATTACCTGGACGATTGATGCAAAGGCCGGGGAGAGCGGAGATGTCTCCTTCGATGTGAAGGTGGATGATTCGATCAAAGAATATGCGTACCAGATCGAGAATGCGGCGTCTGTAAAGATCGGAGACGACGAGAAGACGACGAACACGGTGCGCAATACCGTTCCGCACAAGGAAGTTTCCAATGTCACGCACAGTATCACGGATGCGGAGGGAACGATCCTGGGTCTGGGCGACACGGTCCGGTACACGGTTTACTGGAAAAATACCGAGACGGATGAGAGCGGAAATCCGGCGGCGGCGACGGTTAAGATTTCGGATGTCCTGCCGGGAGGAACTACATTCGTATCGGCGGATAACGGCGGGAAGTTTACTGCAAACAGCAACTATGACGCTTCTCTGCAAAACTCCGACGATCAGTCAAAGCTCTCCAAGGGTACTGTGAACTGGGAGTTCCAGGCAGAGGCTGGCGCGTCCGGTTCGGTGACCTTCGACGTGACGGTGGATGAGAACGCCTATCTGGTTCTGCGCCACAACATCGTCGACAATACCGCGAAGGTACAGATCGGAAACAGCCCGGAGGTCTCCACGAACACGACACATAACATGGTGCCGGAGAAGCTGGAAGTCAAGGGCAGCGAGGCGACGGTCAATCTGGTCAACGAGAACAGCGGCGAGCTGGTCGGCGTCGGCGATATCATCACCTACCAGATCCTGTACATGAACCGGGATGAGACCGAAGCTCAGATGTACGCGACGGATACGGTTCCGGACGGGACGGAGTATGTCAAAGATTCGGCGAAGGTTTACTATTATACCCCCTCAGGCGCTAAAGAACTCGAGGGATCAACAGCCGACGTATCGGACGGAAAGAATATCACCTGGTCCGCGAAGGTCCCGGGAGGAGCTGCCGGATACGCAGCCTTCCAGGTGAAGGTGACCGAGGACGCCTATAAACTCGGCTCTGACACCGAAACGACGGATGACGACAATATCATCCAAAACACGGCTCAGGTAAAGATCGGAAACAGCCCGTCTGTCTCCACCAATACCACGGAGAATCCGGTTCCGGAAAAGACCGTATCGACGCTGGATGAAAACGGCGGTATCGCGATCGAGGACGCGGACGGAAAGCTGATCGGCATCGGAGATACGATCCGTTACACGGTCAGCTGGAAGAATACCGATCCGGCTGAGGATGGCGCGGACATCACGATCACAGATGCGACGCCGGACGGCACCGTATACGCAGGAGGAGCTTCGGTGAACCCGGCCGACGCATCCCAGATCACGAACAGTGACATCACCGCTCCGGAAGAAGGCGGGACCGGTGCGCTCCAGTGGGCGTTCCACGCGGCGAAGGGCGCTTCCGGCACCGTCACATTCGATGTCACGGTGACGGAGGATGTGAAGAATTTCGCGAACAAGGTCGATAATACCGCGAAAGTGAAGATCGGCGACAGCGCAGAGGTCAGCACAAACACGGTTCATAATCCGGTTCCGGTGAAGACCGTAACGGCAGACGACCATATTGCGCAGAGCGACGGAGTAACGCTCACCGATCTCAACGGGCATCTGGTCGGTGTCGGAGATACGCTGACCTATACGGTTTCCTGGGAGAATGGCGAGAGCGGAAAAGCCAGAGTCACGGTAAAGGACTATGTACCGGCCGGAACGACTTATGCGGGCGGAGCGAAAGCTTTCGATCAGGACGGAAAAGAAATCACGGATGACATCAACATCCGCGTCCAGAAGGATGCGGACGGAAGACAGTTCATTACCTGGACACTCTACGAGAGGGAATCCGGGGCGAAGGGAACCGTCTCCTTCCAGACGAAGGTAGACAGCAGTATCTTCAAGCTCGCGAATCCTGTCGCGGAAAACCAGGCTTCCGTGCAGATCGGCGATGACCCGGCGGTTGATACCAACAAGACCGAGAATCCGACTCCGCTGAAGGATGTCGATATTGACCCGGCAGATGAGAATGAGCCGACGGTCACGTCGGCGGACGGCCAGATCGTCGGAATCGGCGACACGCTGCACTATACGGTCAGCTGGAAGAATACCGGACTGAGTGATTCTGCCTACACGAAGATCACGGTTACCGATAAGATTCCGGATGGCACCAGATACACAGAGAATACCGCAAAGGTGAATCCGGCAGACGGAGTAAAGATTTTCACCGATGATGAGGGCACGGAGGGAACGCCGAGTCCTGAGGTAAATAACGGCACAATTAAATGGATCTTCTATGTAAAGAAGAACGCAGAAGGAACGGTATCCTTCGACGTAACCGTTACGGAGGATGCTCTCGGACTTCCTGCCCGGACCATCGACAACACCGCGTATGTCAGGCTGGATGATGACGACGCGATGAGCACGAACACCACGCACAATCCGGTTCCGACGAAGACGGAGAGTGCGACTACCGGAAATGTCACCATTCAGGATGCGGACGGAAAGACGGTCGGAATCGGCGACACGCTGACCTACCATATCAACTGGGTGAACACGCAGACCGAAAAGGCGGCGGTAACCGTCACGGATCAGGTTCCGGCGGGTACGGCTTACGTCGAAGGCTCCGCGAACAGCGGCGGTTCGTATGATGCTGCCACCGGTATTGTCACATGGAATCTCGGAGAACAGGAAGCCGGAGCAAAGGGCACGGTTTCCTTCCAGGTGACAGTCGAAGAGTCCGTTAAGAACAACACGCCGAAGGATACGGTCGAAAACCGCGCGACGGTGACGATCGGAGATCATTCGGCCGTGACGAACAAGGTCACGAACACCGTGCCTGAGAAGACCGTCTCCAGAGAAGACGCAAGCGGAGCGACGACCGAGATCAACGGTCAGGTCGTCGGCGTGGGTGATGAGCTTACCTACACGGTCAGCTACAGGAATACTGAGTCCGGCAAGTCGGACGTGATCATCACGGATGCGGTTCCGGCCGGCACCGGGTATGTAAAAGACTCGGCGGATCATGACGGATCGTACGACGAGGCGACAAACACCATCAGGTGGACCCTCAGGGACGTCGAACCCGGCAAGTCCGGCACGGTTTCCTTCAAGGTTAAGGTGACCGATGAGGCCCTGACCGAGAGCGTGGTCGAGAACGAGGCTGAGGTTCAGATCGGAAAGAACAATCCGGCTGTAAAGACCAACAAGACAGTAAACCCGATCCCGATGAAGGAAGTTCAGGACCAGGATGGCAATGATATCGACGGAGACCTTGTGGGCGTAGGCGATAAGCTGCATTATGTCATCCATTACAAGAACAGCGAGAAGGATCCGGCGACAGTCGTCATTACCGATGATATCCCGGCGGGCACTGCCTATGTCGGCGGTTCCGCGAAGGCGGACAACGAGGGCGTGACGGCGACGATCGGGCAGCCTGAGGATCAGGCACCATCCGGAACCGTCAAGTGGACCATCGAAAATGTTGCCTCTGACGGAGAAGGAACGGTTTCCTTCGACGTAACGGTAACGGAGGGAGCCTTCGAGCAGCCTGACTACACGGTGAAGAATACCGCGGCGGTTCAGGTCGGAGACAATCCGGCCGTGAAGACGAACACGGTCACCAACTCTGTGCCGGAGAAGACCGTCGATGTGACGGGCGGATCCGGCGATAACCAGACGACGATCCGGGATGCGAACGGCAGACTGGTCGGTGTCGGAGATATCCTTACCTATAAAGTAGAGTGGAAGAATACGGATGACAGCCGCGCGAATGTGGCTGTAACCGATACCATTCCGGCCGGAACCGAATACGTAGAAAATTCGGCGAAGGTGTTCGATGCCGAAGGCAGAGAAATGACCGATGACTTCAGTATTGAGAACCAGAACGGAAAGCTGACCTGGAAGATGTATTACCAGCCCTCCGGAGCTTCCGGCACGGCGGTATTCCAGGTGAAGGTCACCGAGGCGGCGTTTGATCTCGAGCCGGCGGCAGTCCGGAACCAGGCTTCCGTCAGGATCGGAAACCATCCGGAGATCCGGACCAACCCGGTCGAAAATCCGGTACCGGAAAAGGATGTCAGCAGCCAGCACGCAGATAACCCGGTAGTAGAGGACGCGGACGGCAAGCCGGTTCAGATCGGCGATGTGCTGACCTACACGGTACACTGGAAGAATGAAAGCGCTGACGCGGACGGAAATCCGGCGAAGGCGAAGGTAGTCGTCACCGATCCGGTTCCGGCGGGTACCGTTTATGTGGACGGTTCCGCAAAAGCTTACAAAGACGGAGATACGAATCCGATCAGCGGGGCAGACGGAATCCTGAAGGACGGAACGATCACATGGACCATTGATCAGGCTCCGGAGAATTCGTCCGGCACCGTTACCTTCCGGGTGAAGGTAGATGAATCCGTGCTGGAGATCGAGGGCCGCAGGATCGAAAATACCGCGACGGTTCAGATCGGCGACAATCCGGCGGTCAGCACCAATACGACCGAGAATCCGGTTCCGGGCAAGGATGTTACCAGAACCTATGACAGCAACAAGACCGTGATCCACGCGGACGGAAAGACGGTTGGAATCGGTGATCATCTGGTTTACAGCGTTTCCTGGAGCAACGGAACCGGAAAGACCGCGGATGTTGTCATCCAGGATACGATCCCGGCCGGGACGGAAATCATTCCGAACGCTATTGATAATAACGGACAGTATGACGCGGCGACGCGGACCATCACCTGGACGCTGAAGGGCAAACCGGACGGAGCGTACGGACAGGTCACCTTCCTGGTATCTGTCACGAAGGACGCGCTGAATCTTCCGAACAATACAATTGAGAACGAAGCGACGGTTGCCATTGATAATCAGTCCTCCGTTACAAACAAAGTCACGAATACGGTTCCGGAGAAGACGGTAGCCAACGTGACGAAGAAGATCCAGGATGCCGACGGAAAACTGGCGAGCGTAGGCGATATCCTTACCTATACCGTTGAGTGGAGAAATGGCGGGGATGAGAGCGCCGATGTCACGATCAGGGATTCGGTTCCGAAGGGCACCGAGTATGTGGATGGTTCCGCGGACAGCGGCGGACAGGAGAAAGACGGAAAAGTCGTCTGGACCATCCGGAACGCCGGACCGGGAGCGACCGGAAAAGTCAGCTTCCGGGTGAAGATCACGGAAGAAGCGCTGAAGCTCGCAAAGAATACCGTGGAAAATACGGCGACGGTTCAGCTGAACGACGATCCGGCAGCCGGCACGAACACGGTAACCAATCCGGTTCCGGAGAAGGAGGTTGAGAACACCACTAAGAACATCAAGGACGCGAACGGCAGAGAGATCTCCGTGGGAGATATCCTGACCTACACGATCCATTACACGAATCCGGAGTCCGAGGCGGCGAAGGTCACCATCACCGATCCGGTTCCGGCCGGAACGGAGTACGTGGAAGATTCGGCCGGCGAGGGCGGAAGCTTCGCGGACGGAAAGGTTACGTGGACTCTGGAGAACGTGGAGCCGGGAGCTTCCGGCACCGTCAGCTTCCAGGTGAAAGTCACGGAAGAGGCCTTCACCGAGGCGAAGGGCAGTGTTGCGAACACCGCGACCGTACAGATCGGCGACAATCCGGCGGTTGACACCAACACCGTCACGAACGGACTGCCGAAGAAGGAAGTCCTGGACGGAGAAGGAAATGATATCGACGGACAGCTGGTGAAGGTCGGCGACGAGCTTACTTACGTCGTGCATTACACGAACTCGAAGAATTCCGAGGCAAAGGTTGTCGTGACGGATACGATTCCGGTCGGCACCGGGTATGTCAGGGATTCCGCTGAGGGCAAAGGCGCGAAGATTACAGGACCGGACAAGAACGGAAAGCTTACCTGGACCATCGACAAGGTGGACGCGGGAGCATCCGGAACGGTCAGCTTCAAGGTAACGGTAACCAGGGATGCCTATAAGAATGAGGACAACCTGGTAGAGAACACCGGAAAGGTGAAGATCGGCGACAATCCGGAGGTCGACACCAATACCGTCACGAACGGCGTACCGGAGAAGGAAGTCCGCGATGGAAACAATAAAGAAGCGGACGGCCAGGGAGTGGCCGTCGGAGATGTGCTCAACTACATGGTGACCTACACGAATCCGCAGGCCACGGCATCGGATGTCATCATCACCGATGCGATTCCGGAGGGAACGGAGTACGTCGACGGATCGGCGGACCATGACGGAGCCCTCTCGGCGGACGGCAAGTCTGTCGAATGGACGATCGCAGACGTCGGATCCGGCAAGTCCGGAACCGTCAGCTTCCAGGTACGCGTCACGGACGCGGCGGCGGCGAAGGGCGAGGCAGACAACACGGCACAGGTGAAGATCGGACCGGACGGCCCGGCGGTCGACACCAATACCGTAACCAACCCGGTTCCGTACAAGGAAGTCCATGACGACGAGGACCAGGATATCAACGGAACTCTGGTCAAGGTCGGCGATGAGCTCACCTACGTGGTTTACTACCGGAATTCCGACAGCAAGACCGCAGATGTCAAGGTTTACGATACGATTCCGGACGGCACCGACTATGTAGACGGCTCCGCGGCGTTCGACGGCACCGTTGACAAGGCCTCGGCCATCGCCGGACCGGACAGCGGAGACATGCTCACCTGGACGATCAAGAACGTACCGGGAGAAACGTCCGGAAGCGTACGCTTCAAAGTCAGGGTAAATGAGGAGGTTTACGAGCATAACAACATTGTCACCAACACCGGACGCGTCCAGGTCGGAGACAATCCGGTCGTAGAGACGAACACCGTAACGAACGGCGTGCCGGAGAAGGAAGTCACAGGCAGCGCCGGAACGGATATGAACGGCGGAACCGTTACCGTCGGCGAAGAGCTCACCTACACGGTTCACTATGTGAATCCGGAGAGCACGGCCGCGAAGGTGACCGTCACCGACACGATCCCGAAGGGAACCGAGTATGCAGAAGGCTCGGCAGCAGGCGAAGGCGCCTCTGTCACCGGACCGGACGCGAACGGAAAGATCACCTGGACCATTGATTCGGTCGAACCGGGAGCTTCCGGAACCGTGACCTTCAAGGTCGTCGTGACCGGAGACGCCGTGAAGGCCGGAAAGGCAGACAACACGGCTCAGGTGCAGATCGGCGATAATCCGGCGGTTGACACCAACACCGTAACGACGAAGGTAACGGCGGGCGGTCTGGAGATTTCGAAAGAGGTCGGAAAGGCCGATGACAGCCTGGAGCCGGATCCGGACGCTGAGTTCACCTTCCGGGTGACGTTCAGCAAGGCAGGCAAAGAGCTGACAGGCTCCTACCGCTTCAGCGGAAGGAAAGACGCGGAAGAGGAGTACACGGGAACCGTCAGGAGCGGAGACAAGATCACCCTGAGAGCAGGAGGATCGGTTGTCATCGCGG
Source organism: Bilifractor sp. (assembly GCA_050944685.1). Lineage (GTDB taxonomy): Bacteria > Bacillota > Clostridia > Lachnospirales > Lachnospiraceae > CADBRN01. Next base: position 105,922 of record JBMNRP010000003.1, on the reverse strand, counting down.
ATCTGCCGGACGGCACAGAATGGACGGTCAAAGAGGTTAAAGTTCCGGCCGGATATACTCCGGAAAAGGATACGATGACCGGAACCATCCGGACGGACGCGGAGGAAGGCGCAAAGGCAGCCTTTACCAATACCTACCGTGCGGCCGGCAAAGCCGTCATCGAGCTGGAGAAAGAGGTGAAAGGACGCGACTGGACGAAGGACGATTACTTCAACTTCCAGATTCAGGCGCTGACGGAGGGAGCTCCGATGCCTGGCAGCACGACGGTCAAGGTAACGAAGCCCGAGAAAGGAAACAAGGCGTCCTTCCGCTTCGGAGAGATTACCTACACGAAACCGGGAACCTACGTATATAAGGTAACCGAGGAAGACGCCGGAAAGCTCTACGACGGCATCCGCTACGACGACAACGAGGCGGAGGTAACCGTGACCGTCACAGACGGCGGAAAAGGAGAGCTGAAGACGGCTGTTGCGGTGACGAAGGGCAACGCGACATTCGTCAACACCTACGAGCCCGGAGAAGTTGACTTCGATGCTATCGCGGGACTGCAGATCGTCAAGAACATGACCGGCAGAGACATCACCGACGGAGCCTTCCGCTTCACGCTGAAAGGAACCGACGAGGCGTCCGCGAAGAAGCTGTCGGGCGAAGAGGCGCTCAGCTACCAGACCTACGCGGCCGAGATGGACAGCAGCACGCTTCAGGCAAATGAGACCGTGGCGGCTCCGACCGGGCTGGTTTTCCGCGCGGCAGATGCCGGAAAGACCTTCAGCTATCAGGTAACCGAGGCGATTCCGGATGGAGCGAAGAACAACGGAAACGGAACCTGGACGCTGAACGGAGTGACCTATGACTCGGCTGTCCACACGCTCACCTTCACCGTGAGCGAGGATGGAAAGGGAACCGTATACGCGGATGTAAACGCGGACGGCAGCACCTTCACCATCAGCAGCAACGACAAGGAAGCTTCGCACAGCAAGGTCAGCTACACGTTTAACAACAGCTATCATACCAACAGCGAGACCGTGGAGATCAGGGCGGCCAAGGAAATGACCGGCCAGGATCTGGTGGACAATGAGTTCGGATTCCGCGTGACTGTACCGAATAAGGACCGCACCGAAAATGTCGTGGTGGCCACCGGTACGAACGCGGCAGACGGAACGGTCTCGCTCAGCCCGATCACCTACACGCAGGAAAGCCTGAGAGCGGAAAACGCGCTCGGATATAACCAGCGTACGGTCGACGGCAGCAAGGTAACGTACACTTACCATTACACGGTATCCGAGGACGCGGTCAGCGCGGACTACGGAATTACCCAGGAGAAGAGTTCCTTCTCCGTCCGCGTTGACGTGACGGACGACGGTGAAGGAAATCTGAAGGCAAATGTCACGTATCCGGAAGACGCGACGAACGGAGTTCTCGTCTTCAGGAACAGCTACAAGTCCAACGAGGTATCGATTGACCTGAAGGGCAGAAAGGATCTGGTGAACACATCCGAGAGCGCCGCGCCCGATATTACCGGAAAGTATAACTTTACGGTGAGCGCGGATGCCGGAACGCCGATGCCGGCGGTCACTTCGGTGAACGGACCGGCGGACGCGACCGGAACGGTCGACTTCGGAGAAATCACCTACACGCTGGAGAATGTATTCGGCGCTGAGGAAGGCCAGCCGGGAATACCGCGCAGCAAGACCTTCACGTACACGATCACGGAGTCCGGTCAGGTGGCGAACGTCGGGAATGACGCGAACGCGAAGACCGTGACTGTCACGGTAACCGATGACGGAGCAGGCATGCTCACCGCTTCGGTCGGCGGACAGAATAACGGATCCTTCACATTCACCAATACCTACACGGGACCGAATCCGGTAACCGGAAACTTCACGGTGAAGAAGAATGTCACTATTAACGGCGGCAATTACACCATGGAGGCGAATGAGTTCATCTTCCAGATGACGGACGGAAGCGGAAATGTCGTTTCCTCAGGAACGAATGACGCGGCCGGAAATGTGACCATGAGCCGGATGACATTCACGAAGGAGGGCGAGTACACTTATACGCTCCGGGAGGCTGCGGGAAGCGAGAAAGGCATCACTTACGACACGACTGTCTATAATGTTACGGCCAGTGTTGAGAAAGATGCGAATGACAATCTGCAGCTTACCTGGAAGTTCAACACCACAGATGGAGAGGTACCGACATTTAACAATGTCTATACGCCGGATTCGACGCCTGCAACGGCAGACCTCCGTGCGATGAAGGAATTCCTCTCGATGATCCGGGAGCTGAAGGGAGACGATTTCACCTTCCAGCTGCTCGACTCAAACGGAACGGTGATCCAGACGGCGAAGAACACGGCCAGCGGCCTGATCTCCTTCGATACGATTTCCTATGCGGAAGAGGGTACGTGGGAGTATATCATCAAAGAAGTGATTCCGTCGACGGATGACGATCCGAATCAGGACGGAATCCAGCAGAACGGCATCACTTATGATGAGACGATGCATACCGTGAATGTCGAGGTTATCAGAAACGAGATCACGGATCGGCTGCAGGCAACGGTGACGTACGATGGCGGAAGCGCCGCGGTTCCGATTTTCACGAACCACGACAATACTTACACCCCGAGCACACCGGGTGACACTCCGACCCCGACGCCGACACCGACCCCGTCGGACAACACGCCATCCATCACGACTCGGATCACGAACAACGGATACACTCCGAGGTACAGACCGAACACGACGGTGAGCAATCCTCCGGCTGCCTCCGGCACCGCACCGGTGAAGACGGGAGATGACTCGAACGTGAGCATGTACGCGATTATCCTCGCGCTCTGCGGAATCGGTATTGCCGTATTCGCGATCCGGAGACGCAGACAGAACAACAGGTAAATCCATAACAGGCACAGGAAGGGATTTTTTCCCTCTCTGAAATAATATGCCCCCACCACGGGCTGCCGGACCGGTGGTTTATTAACCCCGGACCGGCGGCCCGTTTTTTTGCGCGGGCAGGGAGGAAAAATCCCGTCATTGTAAAATGAATTAAAACAGATCACAAAACCTGCGAAAAGTCAAGAGTTTTCTTGACATTTATGGGGACACCGGATATAATTACAAAACGTGATTGACCCTGAACGGGGTCAATATCTCTTTTTGTGCTCATTTACAGGAACGAGCATGAAAGTTACCTTAGCAGCCGCATTTTACAGGAGGTGAAAAGGAATGCCTACATTTAACCAGTTAGTCAGAAAGGGCCGTGCGACCACCGAAAAGAAGTCGACCGCTCCGGCGCTGCAGAGAGGGTTCAATTCTCTGAAGAAGAGATCCGTGAACCAGTCCTCCCCGCAGAAGCGCGGCGTCTGCACGGCAGTTAAAACGGCGACCCCGAAGAAGCCGAATTCGGCTCTTCGTAAAATCGCCAGAGTACGTCTTTCCAACGGAATCGAAGTGACCAGCTACATTCCGGGCGAGGGACACAATCTTCAGGAGCACAGCGTTGTCCTGATCCGCGGCGGAAGAGTGAAAGATCTTCCGGGAACCAGATATCACATCGTCAGAGGTACGCTGGATACGGCGGGTGTCGTGAACAGAAAACAGGCACGCTCCAAATACGGCGCAAAGAGACCGAAGAAGTGATATTCCGGCCACATGCAAGGCGGGCGCGGAAAATCCGTTTTTCGTGCCGGCGGCCCGGATTGTCCGGAGGAATCTGAACTGAGAAACAAAATAACTCGTTTATGGTTACAGTCAGGCGGTAATTCTCGGAACCTTAAATACGGCTGCGGGGTTCACATAGAAACTACCGGCGCAGACACATGATCATAGATGTGAGTACCAGTGATCTAATCATTCATGATTAAGGAGGGAAGTATCGTGCCAAGAAAGGGACATACTCAGAAGAGAGATGTTTTGGCGGATCCGGTATACAACAGCAAGGTCGTCACGAAGCTGATCAACAATATCATGCTCGACGGCAAGAAGGGCACAGCCCAGAAGATTGTATACGGCGCATTCTCCAGAATGGAAGAAAAGTCCGGGAAACCGGCGATGGAAGTTTTTGAAGCTGCTATGAACAATATTATGCCGGTCCTCGAGGTCAAGGCGAGACGTATCGGCGGCGCGACCTACCAGGTCCCGATCGAAGTCCGTCCGGACAGACGTCAGACCCTGGCGCTCCGCTGGATCACCATGTTCTCCCGCAAGAGAAGCGAAAAGACCATGGAGGAGAGACTGGCGAATGAGCTTATGGATGCCGCAAACAACACGGGAGCATCCGTAAAGCGCAAGGAAGACATGCATAAGATGGCTGAATCGAACAAGGCCTTCGCCCACTACAGATTCTAAAGGGGGTTAAATAGTTGGCTGGTAGAGAGTATCCTTTAGAGAGAACCAGAAATATCGGAATTATGGCGCACATCGATGCCGGAAAGACGACACTGACGGAGCGCATCCTTTACTACACCGGCGTCAATTACAAGATCGGTGAGACTTACGAGGGCACCGCGACGATGGACTGGATGGATCAGGAGCAGGAGCGTGGCATCACGATTACCTCCGCCGCCACCACATGCCACTGGACCCTTCAGGAACAGACAAAGCCGAAGCCAGGCGCTCTGGAGCACAGAATCAATATCATTGATACGCCCGGACACGTCGATTTTACGGTTGAGGTTGAGCGTTCTCTCCGCGTACTGGACGGCGCCATCGGCGTATTCGACGCAAAAGGCGGTGTCGAGCCGCAGTCAGAGAACGTCTGGCGTCAGGCGGACACCTACAATGTTCCGCGTATGGCATTCGTTAACAAGATGGATATCATGGGCGCGGACTTCTTCAACACGGTCGACGAGATCGGAACAAAGCTCGGAAAGAACGCGGTCGTCATTCAGCTGCCGATCGGAAAAGAGGATAATTTCAAGGGAATTGTCGATCTGTTCGAGATGAAGGCATACATTTACAATGACGCCAAGGGCGAGGATATTTCCGTCGTCGACATCCCGGACGACATGAAGGATGACGCAGAGCTGTATCACACCGAGCTGGTGGAGAAGATCTGCGATCTCGACGAAGATCTGATGCTTCAGTATCTTGACGGGACGGAGCCTTCCGTGGATGACCTGAAGGCGGCGCTTCGCAGGGGAACGATCCAGAACGAGGCCGTTCCGGTCTGCTGCGGTTCCGCCCATCAGAACAAGGGCATCCAGAAGCTGCTCGATGCTGTCATCGAGTACATGCCGGCTCCGACCGACGTTCCGGATGTCGAGGGAACCGATCTCGAGGGGAATGAGGTTACGAGAAAGTCTTCGGATGAGGAGCCTTTTTCCGCTCTGGTTTTCAAGATCGTGACCGATCCTTTCGTGGGCCGTCTCGCCTATTTCCGCGTGTATTCCGGAACACTGAACGCCGGATCCTATGTCCTGAACGCGACCAAGGATAAGAAAGAGCGTGTCGGCCGTATCCTGCAGATGCACGCGAACAAAAGAAAAGAACTGGACAAGGTTTATTCCGGCGATATCGCAGCCGCCATCGGATTCAAGTTCTCCAGCACCGGAGATACGATCTGCGACGAGCAGCATCCGGTCATCCTGGAGTCCATGGAGTTCCCGGAGCCGGTTATCGAGCTGGCCATCGAGCCGAAGACAAAGGCTGGTCAGGGAAAACTGGCCGAGGCCCTGGCAAAGCTTGCCGAGGAGGACCCGACCTTCCGCGCCCACACGAATTCCGAGACCGGACAGACCATCATTGCCGGAATGGGCGAGCTGCATCTGGAAATTATCGTAGACCGTCTGCTGCGTGAGTTCAACGTCGAGGCGAACGTCGGAGCGCCGCAGGTCGCCTACAAAGAGACCATCACCAAGGCTTCCGATATCGACAGCAAGTACGCGAGACAGTCCGGAGGCCGCGGCCAGTACGGTCACTGCAAAGTCAAATTCGAGCCCATGGATGCGAATGCAGAAGAGTCCTATAAGTTCGAGAGCACGGTTGTCGGCGGAGCGATTCCGAAGGAATACATTCCGGCCGTTGACGAGGGTATCCAGGACGCCATGCGCGCGGGAATCCTCGGCGGTTATCCGGTGGTCGGTGTTCACGCGAACTGCTGGGACGGTTCCTACCACGAGGTCGACTCCTCGGAGATGGCCTTCCATATCGCGGGCTCCATGGCGTTCAAAGAGGCCATGCAGAAGGGGGCTCCGGTTCTTCTGGAGCCGATCATGAAGGTCGAGGTATCCACGCCCGAGGAGTACATGGGCGATGTTATCGGTGATATCAACGCCCGCCGCGGAAGGATCGAGGGCATGGACGACATCGGCGGAGGAAAGATGATCCGCGGATTCGTACCGCTCGCCGAGATGTTCGGCTATTCCACGGATCTTCGTTCAAAGACCCAGGGACGGGGAAACTATTCGATGTTCTTCGAGCGCTACGAGCAGGTTCCGAAGTCCGTTCAGGAAAAGGTTCTTTCCGACAAGACCGATAAATAATCTTTCCGGAAAATCCATCCGGACGGGTGGATGCCGGAGAAGTCCGTATATACTGAAATAACTTGCAAACAAAAACAAAATGAAATATAATCTTGGATATAGCCGTATCAGAGATTAAAAAGCAATGATAGTGCTTTACAAGGAGGATTTTTTAAAATGGCGAAGCAAAAATTTGAAAGAACCAAACCGCATTGCAACATCGGCACCATCGGACACGTTGATCACGGTAAAACGACTCTGACCGCCGCCATCACAAAAGTTCTGGCAACCAGAATGCCCACCGATGAGAACCAGATTGTTGATTTCGCGAATATCGATAAAGCTCCTGAAGAGAGAGAGCGTGGTATCACCATCAACACCGCACACGTAGAGTATGAGACCGAGAAGCGTCACTATGCACACGTTGACTGCCCCGGACACGCTGACTACGTCAAGAACATGATCACCGGAGCCGCTCAGATGGACGGCGCGATCCTCGTGGTTGCCGCTACCGACGGTGTTATGGCTCAGACTCGTGAGCACGTACTGCTCGCCCGTCAGGTAGGTGTTCCGGCTATGGTCGTATTCCTGAACAAGTGCGATATGGTTGACGATCCGGAGCTGATCGAGCTGGTCGAGATGGAAGTCACCGAGCTGCTTGACGAGTACGGTTTCGAGAATACCCCGATCGTTCAGGGCTCTGCTCTGAAGGCTCTGGAGGATCCGTCCAGTGAGTGGGGCGACAAGATCATGGAGCTCCTCAACACCGTTGACGAGCATATCCCGACCCCGACCCGTGATATGGATAAGCCGTTCCTGATGCCGGTAGAGGATGTCTTCACCATCTCCGGACGTGGAACCGTTGCGACAGGAAGAGTTGAGCGTGGAACGCTTCGCCTGAATGACCCGGTTGAGATCCTTGGCATCAAGGACGAGGTCAAGAGCTCTGTCGCGACCGGTATCGAGATGTTCCATAAACTTCTGGACGAGGCTATGGCCGGCGATAACATCGGTGTTCTGCTTCGTGGTATCGAGCGTACCGGAATTGAAAAGGGACAGGTTGTCGCAAAGCCGGGAACCGTTACCTGCCATAAGAAATTTACCGCTCAGGTTTACGTTCTGACGAAAGACGAGGGCGGCCGTCATACACCGTTCTTCAACAACTATCGTCCGCAGTTCTATTTCAGAACCACCGATGTCACCGGTGTGATTACTCTGCCGGAAGGCACTGAGATGTGCATGCCCGGTGATAACGTCGAGATGACGATTGAGCTGATCCATGCCGTAGCTATGGAGCAGGGACTTACCTTCGCTATCCGTGAGGGCGGTCATACGGTAGGATCCGGCCGTGTCGCTTCTATCATCGAGTAATATTTCTGAAACGGACGCCGATCCGGCGCGTTGTGGAAATTTCCGGGGGCCGTCGCACTTATGTGCGGCGGCCCTCGTGTGTTCCGGGGCTGCCTTTCGGTGCCGGCGCGAAACAAAACAATACTATTGTTGTTTTTTTCACAGAAATAGAGGACAAATATGGTATAATATTAAAAAATGAACCGTACCAGCGGCGCTTTGCCGGCGATTCTGTTTTATGGGGAGTATAAATGGGATATCAGGCGGTTTACATGGTTGAATATAATTACCATGACGAGCCCTTCCGATACGCGAATTGTGACGCGTCGGGAGAGGTCGTCTTTGAGTCGTGGGACGGACGCCGCATTCACCGGTATCTCGCGGACAGCATTCATCTTTACAAGATTCCCGCATCGGGGAAGCAGTCCTACGAGGTGCTTTTTTACGACAATGTCGAGACGGAGTTTTTCGTGACGGATTCCCGTGTCCTGCTTCGGATTGAGAAGTCTCAGGAGAGCCACCACGTGGACGATACGATGGCCGCGGTGTTCTCGAACGCGCGTTCCTCGATTCCGGCCTACCGCCGGAACGAGATGGTTCTGATGGGGATGATCCGCTACGAATGGGTGTCGCAGATCAGTTTCCGCCCGAAGGCCGGTTTTCTCACCTATGAGACGGTCCGCGTTTACTACAAGGACGAGCAGAAATCGCTCTGGTTTCTGGATGTGGTCTTTAAGCGCGCGGCAGACGCCCGCTATATCGCCAATGACATCCTGCACCGGATGTGTGTCTACCGTCTGGCGATGACCGATGACAAGGACGACCGGGAGCTGTACTTCTTCAACCGGTACGGCTTTGATCTGAGTATCGAAAAATCGAAGGACCCGAAGAAGATGTCGACCGTCCGCATTCCCACCCAGTATCCCGCGCCGACAGGCGAATTTGCGCGGCCGGTTCGGGGGCGTTTTCCGCGCTGAAGCGGAAAATAAAATCAAAATAAAACCGGTCTGAATTATCCGTAAATTCTTGCATTTCAAAAAAACATGGCAAAATGCCTTGACATATCATTTTGATTGGTTTAGTATTTTAGATATCAAACGAGGGTGTTTGAAGAGTTCTTCAGGCATCTTCGCTTTTTTTGTATCCGGCTTTCGCCTGCGGCAGCCTGTTTTCCGCGGCGGGACCGGGAACTTCTGATTTTCATCAACCATAATTATTTCCAGCAAAGGCGCTGATCGTATTCCGGATTTTCCGGAAATACCATCAGGGCCTGTTTTTTTTGGAAAAAACCGGGAGGATTTTTTCTGAAAAAACAAGAATGCAAAAGAGAGGAAAAGGAGGGCAGTTATGAAGTTTGATATTCCTACAGTAATATGGGTTCTTCTTTGTGCGGCGCTGGTTTATTTCATGCAGGCCGGTTTTGCACTCTGTGAATCCGGACTGACCCGGGCGAAGAATACGGGAAACATTCTGATGAAGAACATGATGGATTTCTGTATCGGAACCCCGTGCTTCTGGCTGGTCGGTTTCGGACTGATGTTTAACGGTACCGGTCTGTTTATCGGCAAGCTCGACCCGCTGATCCGCGGGTCGTACACCGCCTCCAACAGCGTGGTTCCGCAGAACATGCCGCTTCTCGCCTACGTCATTTTCCAGACCGTGTTCTGCGCGACGGCGGCCACGATCGTGTCCGGATCGATGGCTGAGCGCACAAACTTCAAGGCTTACTGCTACTACTCGGCCATCATTTCCCTGGTCGTTTATCCGATCAGCGGTCACTGGATCTGGGGCGGCGGATGGCTCGCTCAGCTGGGCTTCCACGATTTTGCCGGAAGTACCTGCGTTCATATGGTTGGCGGCGCAATCGCCATGCTCGGCGCCTGGATGCTCGGTCCCCGTATCGGAAAGTACGACAAGAACGGAAAAGCGAAAGCGATTCCCGGCCACAACATGACTTCGGTTGCTCTCGGCGTATTTATTCTCTGGTTCTGCTGGTTCGGATTTAACGGCGGTTCTACTGTCTCCATGGCGGATGCGGAAGCAGCCACGACAGCGGCCCGCGCTTTTGTAAACACGAACCTGGCGGCGGCGGTCGCGACTGTCGTGGCCATGATGTTCACATGGTTCCGCTACGGAAAACCCGATGTCTCCATGACGCTCAACGCGGCTCTGGCGGGTCTGGTAGCCATTACGGCTCCCTGCGACTGCGTCTCTCAGGTCGGAGCATTTTTTATCGGACTCGTCGCAGGATTCCTGGTTGTGTTCAGTGTTGAATTCTTTGATAATGTAGCGAAGATCGACGATCCGGTCGGTGCCGTTTCCGTTCATATGGTAAACGGTATCTGGGGAACGATCGCGGTCGGACTGTTCTCCACCGGCGATGACGGCGTCGGAAAGGGACTTTTCTACGGCGGCGGCGTGAAACAGCTCGGCATTCAGGCTCTCGGATTTATTTCGGTTATCGTCTATGTACTGGTTGTGATGTTCATCGCGTTCAAGATTATCGACAAGACCATCGGCCTTCGCGTTCCGGCCGAGGTGGAGATCGACGGACTGGATATTCACGAGCACGGCCTCGCTTCCGCGTACTCCGGATTTGCGATCAGTGATATCACCGATCTGACGGTTGACGCAAACGAGAATACCGATCTCGGTGTAGACAGCTACGAAGAGGCTTCTGAGGCCATGAAGAATGCGGCGGTCAAGGTTCAGACCGAGCCCGCGATCGCGGAGACCGATACCGGAATCCACAAAGTGGTCATTATCTGCAGACTGGCCCGTTTTGATACCCTGAAGAAGGCGCTGAACGAGCTGGGTGTTACCGGAATGACCATGATTCAGGTGATGGGCTCCGGTATCCAGAGAGGAACCACCGAGCGCTACCGTGGCGCGGTCGTCGATTCGACCCTGCTGCCGAAGGTCAAGGTTGAGGTGGTCGTCTCGAAGATCAGCGTGGAGCATGTCATCGAGACCGCAAAGAAGGCTCTGTACACCGGTCATATCGGTGACGGAAAGATCTTTGTCTACAACGTACAGAACGTCGTCAAGGTCCGTACCGGTGAGGAAGGCTACGCGGCTGTTCAGGACGTCGAGTAAATGCGTGACAGCCGGCGCCGGTTCCGGCGGGCTTCACGGAAACCATAAATTTGCCATTTTTCAATCTTCTGTTTTCTTATATACAGGGGCTGCCACGGCACGGCAGCCCCGCTGCTTTTTTCGCCTTTTTTATGTTACGGGCTTTCCGTCGGCGGATATCCTTCGTGGCCTTCAGCGCTTTCTTTCCGGGTTTGCGCGGAAGGCCTTTTTTTTGTGAGCCGGGAGGTTTTCCGCAGATTGCGGATTGACAAAAGAAGCCGGAGATCTCAATATGAACAGAGGCGGTCCTGCGGATTTTCGCGGGAAGATGCGAAGCGGCGGGAAATGCATTACACACGGAAAAATCAGGTGTATTAATGAGAAAGCGAAAGAATAACCGGCTCAGGATCGCGGGATTTGCGATGGCTCTCGCGTTGCTGATCTCGGGATGCGGAGGAGCGGAAGGACAGGTCTCCGGATCTTCCGGAGAAAATGTTCAGAATTCATCGGACGAGGCGGTGACGCGCGATGTCTTTGCGATGGACACGTATATGTCGGTGACGGCGTACGGCCCTCACGCGGAAGACGCGGTTCACGCCGCGGTGGAGGAGATCCGGTCGATCGATGACATGCTTTCGACCGGAAATGAGGACAGTGAGGTCGCCCGGATCAATCGGGACGGCGGAGGAACGCTTTCCGAAGACGGATGCGCTCTTCTGAAGCGGTCGCTGGAGCTCTGTGAGGAGACGGACGGAAAGTTTGATATCTCCATCTATCCGATCATGCAGCTCTGGGGCTTCCCGGACCAGAACTACCGGGTGCCCTCGAAAAAAGAGATCCGGGAAACGCTGAAGCTCGTCGACGCCTCGGAGATCCGGTTCGATGAGGCGAGCGGAAAGGTCTCATTCGGGAAGGACGGGATGGAGATCGACTTCGGAGGCATCGCAAAGGGCTATACCTCCGCGAAGGTGATGGAAATCTTCCGGGAGTACGGCGTGACCAGCGGTCTGGTCAATCTCGGGGGCAATGTCGAGACGCTCGGGGAGAAGCCGGACGGAAGTGACTGGAAGGTCGGAATCCGCGGAACCGAAGAAGGAGAGGAAGAGGATTATCTGGGGATTCTGACGACCCACGACAAGGCTGTCATCACCTCGGGCGGATACGAGCGCTATTTTGAAAAGAACGGAAAACGATATCACCACATCATCGATCCGGACACGGGATACCCTGCCGACAGCGGCATAGTTTCCTCGACGGTCGTCAGTGCGGACGGGACCCTCGCGGATGGTCTGTCCACCTCGCTCTTTATCATGGGGCCGGAAGAGGCGGAGAAGTTCTGGCGCGGGCACAGCGGCGAATTCGATTTCATTCTCCTGAAGGACGACGGATCGCTGCTCGTCACCGAGGGGATCGCGGACAGCTTCGAGTCCGACAGGAAGGTGAAGGTCGTGCGCGCGGACGGGTGAGGGCAGTTCGGCGGGGGCTGCCTTTGCGCTTTTCCGAAAGTGTGTTAGAATATGCTTGTTACTGCGCCATATAATCAGACTGAAACCGGAGGCAGACATGGCAATTGACATGCGATTTGAGGCGAAGCGGTTTCTGAAGTTCGATCAGATTCTCGCGCTGTATTCTACGGCGACGAATCTCCCGTTCGTCGAGTGCGACGACAAGACCTTCTGCGACCAGGTATACGTATTTACGAAGGAAGAGACGCTTCAGGAGTACGCGCGTATTTTCCGCAAGGATCAATACGGCCTGAAAGCATTTGCTTTTCCGAATGATAAATTCCAGATGTTTTTTGACCAGCTGTACGCGATGGGAGTCGATACGATTCAGCTGGTGGATGAGGGAGCCCCGGTTCCCGTGAAGCTCCCCGATCTCGCGGCTCAGTCGAAATTTCCCGATCTGCCGGACGGACTTCCGAAGACGAATCCGGAGGTTCAGCTGACCGCCGCCTATTTCATGCAGGGAGCGCGCCGTCACATGGAATTTTCTCAGGATGAGAAAAAGCATCTGAGAGATCTGGAGGAGGAGATGGCCGTCAATCTGGTCCGCTCCAGCTTCATTGTGGCGTTTGACACCAGTCAGGTAAAGGGAAAGTGGAATCCTGCGGACAAGAGACAGAAGGTCGGCATTCCCTATATCAAGAATAAGGCCGGAAAGGTGTTCTTCCCGGTTTACTCGGATTTCTATGAATTCCGGCGTTTCAATTCCGGCAACCGGAATATGAAACTCAGCATCACGGCCGTCGATTATGACGCGCTGCCGAAGATCATCAGAAAACCGGCGGAGGCTTTTGTCTTTAATCCGGCCAGCATCAATCTTTCGCTGACGGTGGAGCAGCTGCGGGAGATGAAGAGAAGATACGTGACGGGCGGCTGAAGAATGTCCGGAAGAAGGAGGGCTATGATTACGATACCGGAAGCCTATGAGCTGATCAGACGGGAAGACATTCCCGATGTGCACGCGGAAGGGTATCTTCTGCGTCACAAAAAGAGCGGCGCAAGAGTGGCGCTGCTTTCCAACGACGATGAAAATAAAGTGTTTAATATCGCGTTTCGAACTCCGCCCGCCGATTCGACGGGCGTCGCGCATATTATTGAACACACGGTCCTGTGCGGGTCGAGGAAGTATCCTCTGAAGGACCCGTTTATCGAGCTGGTGAAGGGTTCGCTGAACACGTTTCTGAATGCGATGACTTATCCGGACAAGACGATGTTTCCGGTGGCCAGCTGCAATGACGTGGATTTCAGGAATCTGATGGATGTCTATCTGGATGCCGTTTTCTATCCCAATATCTATCGGGAGGAGAAGATTTTCCGGCAGGAGGGGTGGCACTATCACCTCGAGAACCGGGACGACCCGCTTACGCTGAATGGCGTCGTCTACAATGAGATGAAGGGAGCGTTTTCCTCGAGCGACGAGGTCCTCTCCCGCATCGTCATGAACACGCTTTTCCCGGATACGGCCTACGGTGTGGAATCGGGCGGTGATCCCGACGTGATTCCCACGCTTACCTATGAGGATTTTCTCGCGTTTCATAAAAAGTATTACCATCCGTCGAACAGCTACATCTATCTGTACGGAAATATGGATATGGAGGAGCGGCTCGACTGGATGGACCGCGCGTATCTCTCGAAATTCGACAGTTCTGCTGTCGACTCGGAGATCCGGTTCCAGAAGCCTTTTGAGAAGCCGGTGTACGTGAAAGAGTATTACCCGATTCTGGACGACGAATCGACGGATCGCAATACGTATCTGGAAGAGAGCATGGTGATCGGGGACACGATGGACGTGACGCTCAATGTCGCCTTTACCATCCTCGATTACGTTCTTCTGTCCTCGCCGGGCGCTCCGGTCCGGCAGGCGCTGCTTGACGCTCACATCGGCGAAGAGGTTTACGGCTCCTACGAGGACGGGATCCTGCAGCCCTATTTCTCCGTCGTGGCGAAAAACGCCGACGAAGAGCAGCAGGAGCAGTTCCTGCAGATCATCCGTGATGTGCTGGCGGATCAGGCGAAAAACGGCATCGACAAAACCGCTCTTGCCTCCGGAATCAATTTCTTCGAGTTCCGGTTCCGCGAGGCGGACTACGCGTCCTATCCGAAGGGGCTGATCTACGGGCTGGAGCTGTTTGAGAGCTGGCTCTACGACGAGAACAGGCCGTTTGACTACCTGAAGCAGCTGGATGTGTTCGAGACGCTGAAGAAGAAGGCGGACGAGGGTTACTTCGAGGATCTGATCCGGAAGTATCTCCTGGACAATCCGTTCCGCTGCGTGGTCACGCTCGCCCCGAAGAAGGGAATGCAGAAGGAAAAGGAAGAGGAGACGGCGAAGAAGCTGGCCGCCTATAAAGATTCGCTTCCGGATGAAGAGGTGGACCGCATCGTCGCGGAGACAGAGGCACTCCGGGAATATCAGGAGAGCGAGGAAAGCGAGGAGGCCATTGCCAGCCTGCCGCATCTGACCCGCGGGGATATCGGAAAGAAAACGCCGGTCCGGATCTGCCGGGAAGAGACCGACGTCGGCGGAACGAAGCTTCTGCACCAGAATTATTTCACGAACGGGATCGGTTATCTGACCGTTCTGTTTGATGCGAAAAAAGTCCCGGATGAGCTTACGGAATATATGGGACTTCTGAAGAGCGTGCTCGGGATGGTGAGCACGGAGCATTATCACTACGGGAAGCTCTTCCATGTGATCAATGCGAATACGGGCGGCATTTCCTGCGGGATCCAGACCTTTTCGGATCCGGACGCGGAGATGAAATTCGACTGCTTTTTCGGGGTGCAGGCCAGGTATCTCCTGCCGAAGCAGAAGTTTGTCTTTGAGATGATACGGGAGATCCTGCTGACCTCAAAGATCGACGACAAAAAACGGCTGCGCGAGATTATTGCCAGCATGAAGGTCAGCATGCAGAGCTCTATGACCTCTGCCGGCCACGTGACGGCGGCGAAGAGGGCGATGTCCTATCTGACGCCTGTCGATGGGTGGCACGAGCGCGCGGACGGTATTGATTTCTACCGTTTCATAGAGGACGCGGACGCGCATTTCGAGGAGCGCATCGATGATCTGATCGAAGGGATGCGGAAACTCCTGGTTCTCCTCTTCCGCCCGGAAAATATGATCGTCAGCATCACCGCCTCCGGAGAAGAACTCGATGAGGCGGACCGGGCTGCGGAAGGCGGCGGTTTCGAAGAGCTCCGGTCGGAGATCGTCTCGATGAAAGAAGCGCTCGCGGAATTCGACCGTTCCATGGAGGACTACTATGAAGAGGCAAAGACGGGTTTTGTCTGGAAGCCGGAGGCAAAGAACGAGGGCTGGAAGACGTCCGGTCAGGTGCAGTACGCCGCGACCGCGGGCAATTTCATCCAGAGGGGATTTGCCTATACCGGCGCGCTGAGGATCTTGAAGACCATCCTCTCGTACGATTATCTCTGGACAAATCTCCGCGTGAAGGGAGGGGCTTATGGCTGTATGGCTCTTTTCCAGAAAAACGGGGATGCGGTTCTGGTTTCCTACCGCGACCCGCATCTGAAGAGAACGCTGGAGGTGTACCGCGGACTCCCGGAATACCTGAAAAATTTCGAGGCGGACGAGGATGAGATGACGAAGTACATCATCGGCACGATCAGCGAGATGGATACGCCGATGAATGCGGCGGCTAAAGGCGCCGTCTCGCTGGAATCCCATTTCTCCGGCTTTTCGGAGGCGGATTACCAGAAGGAACGGGATGAAATTCTCTCGGCGGATGACGGAACGATCCGTGCGCTGGAGGAAATGTCACATGTGATCGCGGACACCGAAAATATCTGCGTGATCGGAAGTGAGGCCGCGATCGACCGGGAGGCGGACACCTTCCGCTTTACCGGTCCGCTGGTGCGGTCTTAAGACTTCCGCTCCTGCCGCACAAGAAGGAGACATCACCCTATGGAAAATACACCGCAGACGAAGTCCGGATTCGTCGCTCTGATCGGGAGGCCGAACGTCGGGAAATCCACTCTGATGAACCACATCATCGGGCAGAAGATCGCGATTACCTCCCGGAAGCCGCAGACGACGAGAAACCGGATCCAGACCGTATACAACTGCGAGCGGGGCCAGATCGTTTTTCTGGATACCCCCGGCATCCACAAGGCGAAAAACAGGCTCGGCGAATACATGGTATACGCCGCGGAGCACACGATCCGCGACGTAGACGCCGTTCTGTGGCTGGTGGAGCCGCACGAGGCCATCGGCCCCGGCGAGAGGCACATCGCCTCGATGCTGACGCACTCCGGCCTGCCGGTTATTCTGGTCATCAACAAGATTGACACCGTGAAGAAAGCGGAGATTCCGGAAGCGATCGAGAGGTTCCGCGGCCTCTGCCCGTTTGTGCAGATCATCCCGGCATCGGCGAAGCAGAGCCGGAATCTGGACACCATTCTCGATACGCTGTTCCAGTATCTCCCGTACGGACCGCGCTTTTTCGACGAAAACACCGTCACCGACCAGCCGGTCCGTCAGATCGCGGCGGAGCTGATCCGTGAAAAGGCTCTCCGCAGTCTCGGGGAGGAGGTGCCTCACGGAATCGCCGTCACCATTGAGCGGATGAAGACGCGGGAAGACGGAAGAATCACGGACATTGACGCGACCATCATCTGTGAGCGGGATTCCCACAAGGGCATCATCATCGGGAAAAACGGGAGTATGCTGAAAAAGATCGGAAGCGAGGCCCGCCCCGAGATCGAGCAGCTTCTGGAGACGAAGGTCAATCTGAAGCTGTGGGTCAAGGTCCGGAAAAACTGGCGCGACAGCGACGTTCTGATGAAAAACTACGGATATGACAGGAAACGGCTGAGCGAATAGGAAATAACAGGAAACGGACGGGCGAATGAGTGAATCGATCAATTTATCCGGAATCGTACTGTCGGCCATGCCGGTCGGGGAAAATGACAAGCGGCTGGTTCTTCTGACCTGCGAGGAGGGGAAGATCACCGCCTTCGCGCGCGGTGCCAGACGGCCGAGGAGTACGCTGCTCGCCGCGTCGAATCCGTTTGCGACCGGCGTCTTTTCCGTCGTTCCCGGAAGAAGCGCCTACAGCCTCACGTCGGCGGAAATAAAGGAATATTTTACCGACCTTGCGGCAGACATGCCGGGCGTTTACTACGGCTTTTATTTTCTGGAGCTCGCGAGTTATTACGGGCGGGAGGGGATCGAGAGCACCGATATGCTGAATCTCCTCTATCTGTCGCTGAAGGCACTGCTGAATCCGCGTTTTGACGACCGTCTGGTGCGGCGCATCTATGAGATCCGGCTCATGTCGCTGAACGGGGATTATTCCCCCGAGCGGGCGGACGATTCCATCCGTTACACCTGCCGGTATATCTGCACGGCTCCGCTTCAGAAGCTGTTTCACTTCAGCGTCACCCCCGAAATTCTGGCCGGGCTGGAAAAGCATTCGGACCACTGGCTCTCGCGCGTGCTGGATCGGAAGATCCGGAGCCGGGCCATCCTGGACGATTTTACCGCGCCGTCATCTTGACGCGGATTCTTTTCTTTATTATTATTTGTAAAGATTCAGACGAAAGAACGCCGGGAGGATCCGGGGAGAAATTTTCGTCGTAACGGAAAGGGGACATCATGGGCAAAGAACTCGCCAGGCAGTATGATCCGAAGGGGATCGAGGACCGCCTTTATCAGAAATGGCTGGATAACGGCTATTTTCACGCAGAGGTAAATCCGGATAAAAAACCGTTTACGATTGTGATGCCGCCGCCGAATATCACCGGCCAGCTTCATATGGGACACGCGCTCGACAATACGATGCAGGACATTCTCATCCGCTGGAAGAGGATGCAGGGGTACGAGGCGCTCTGGCAGCCGGGAACGGATCACGCGGCGATCGCCACGGAGGTCCGTGTCACCAACATGCTCAAAGAGAAGGGAATCGACAAACACGAGATCGGCCGCGAGAAATTTCTGGAATACTGCTGGCAGTGGAAAAAGGATTACGGCAGCCGCATCATGAAGCAGCTGCGGAAGCTGGGTTCCTCGGCCGACTGGGAGCGCGAGCGCTTCACCATGGACGAGGGCTGCAGCAGAGCCGTGGAAGAGGTGTTCGTCCGTCTCTATGAGAAAGGATGGATCTACAAGGGAAACCGCATCATCAACTGGTGCCCGAAGTGCCAGACCTCGCTCTCGGACGCGGAGGTGGAGCACGTCGACCAGAACGGCTTCTTCTGGCACATTCACTATCCGATCGTCGGCGAGCCCGGAAAGTTCGTGGAGATCGCGACCACCCGCCCGGAGACGATGCTCGGGGACACGGCTGTCGCGGTCAATCCCGACGATGAGCGCTACACGGAACTGGTCGGAAAGATGCTGAAGCTGCCGCTGACCGACCGGGAGATCCCGGTCATCGCCGATGAGTACGTCGACAGGGAGTTCGGGACCGGCTGCGTGAAGATCACGCCGGCACACGACCCGAACGATTTCGAGGTCGGAAAGCGTCACCATCTGGAGGAGATCAATATCCTGAACGACGACGCCACCATGAATGAGCTCTGCGGCAAATACGCCGGCATGGACCGCTACGAGGCGCGAAAGGCGATCGTCGCGGACCTGGAGGAGCAGGGACTCCTGGTCAAAGTCGTCCCGCACACCCACGCCGTCGGAACACACGACCGCTGTCACACCACGGTTGAGCCGATGATCAAGCCCCAGTGGTTTGTCCGCATGAAGGAGATGGGACAGGCCGCTCTCGAGGCGGAGCGCCGCGGCGAGGTCTCCTTCGTTCCGGATAATTACAGCAAGACCTATGAGCACTGGCTCGAGAATATCAAAGACTGGTGTATTTCCCGCCAGCTGTGGTGGGGTCACCGGATTCCGGCTTACTACTGTGACGACTGCGGAGAGGTCGTCGTGAGACGCGGCGGAGCCCCGGACAAATGCCCGAAGTGCGGCGGCACGCATTTTACTCAGGACGAGGATACGCTGGACACGTGGTTCTCCTCCGCGCTGTGGCCGTTCTCCACGCTCGGCTGGCCGGAGAAGACGCCGGAGATGGAGTATTTCTATCCGACGGACGTGCTGGTCACCGGATACGACATTATTTTCTTCTGGGTCATCCGCATGGTCTTCTCCGCTCTGGAGCAGACCGGAGAGGTTCCGTTTCACCACGTGCTCATCCACGGACTGGTCCGCGACTCGCAGGGCCGGAAGATGAGCAAATCGCTCGGAAACGGCATTGATCCTCTGGAGATCATCGATAAATACGGCGCCGACGCCCTGCGCCTGACGCTGATGACGGGAAATGCGCCCGGCAACGACATGCGCTTCTACAACGAGCGCGTGGAGGCGAGCCGCAATTTCGCCAATAAGATCTGGAACGCCTCCCGTTTTATCATGATGAATCTCGGGGACACGGAGCTTCCGGAGACCATGGACCCGAAGAAGCTCGAGGGACCGGACCGGTGGATTCTTCACACGGTCAATCTGCTTGCCCGCGATGTGACCGATAATATGGACAAGTACGAGCTGGGCATCGCCGTGCAGAAGATCTACGATTTCATCTGGGAGGAATTCTGCGACTGGTACATCGAGATGGCGAAGCCGCGCCTCTATCAGGACGACGAGTCGCAGAAGGTTCCGGTGCTCTGGACGCTCCGGACCGTGCTTTCCGAGGCGCTGCGTCTTCTGCATCCGTTCATGCCGTTCATTACGGAAGAGATCTACTGTACGCTGAATCCGGACGAGGAGACGATCATGACCGCGAAATGGCCGGAGTACACGCCCGACCTCGAATTCCGCGAGGACGCCGAGGGAGTGGAGCTGGTCAAGGGAGCCATCCGCGGTGTGCGCGGAATCCGCACCGAGCTGAATGTATCGCCGGGCAAGCGCCTGACGCATCTGTTCATCGTGTCGGACGACGAGCGTATCCGCTCCATGTTCGAGCGCGGAAAGACGATTCTTCTCGGGCTGGCTCACGCGGACTCCTGCGGGATCCGGGCGGACCGCGAGGGCATTGACGACGACGCGTTTTCCGCGGTTATCCCGGGCGCGACCATCTGCATTCCCTTCGCCGATCTGGTGGACCGCGAAAAGGAACTCGCCCGCCTGAACAAGGAGAAGGACCGTCTGACGAAGGAGATCCGCCGCTGCGAGGGAATGCTCGGAAATGAGAAGTTCCTGGCGAAAGCTCCGGAGTCAAAGGTTCGGGAAGAAAAAGAAAAGCTTGAAAAATACCGCCGGATGATGGACCAGGTGGAGGAACGCCTGAAACAGATGGCGAAGTAAAGCAGGAGAGGGGACCGCTGACAGCAGGTCCCGATCCTGTGTCAGTCGGACGGATTCCGTTATGAAAAAGAAACAAACAGACAATAAAACCCGGGAACGCCGGATTCAGTTCATGAACCGGTTCGCGGTGCCCCTGTCGGCGGCGGCGAGCATTCTGCTCAATTTCGCGATTGAGTGGATGTCCCGCCACTCCTTCTATGCGGCTTTCCAGTACATGACAGGAAAACCGCTCGTATTTTTATTCAACGCGCTGATCATCTTCATGTGTTCGACCGTCGCGTTTCTTTTCCGCAGGCGGTACTTTATCCGCGTTCTGGTCTTTGCTCTCTGGTTCGCTCTGGGGATGACGAACGGGATCGTTCTCATGAACCGCGTGACGCCATTCACCGGACCGGATTTCCGTCTCATAAAAGACGCGTTCCGTGTCATCGGCAAATACATTCCGGCGCCTTTCGTCGTACTGATCCTCATCGGAATCGGTCTGGCGATATTCGCGCTGGTGCGTCTGTTTTTCGTCGGTCCGAAGTACCAGGGAAAGCGGAATCTCGTCCTGGATATCGTTCTGGTGGCGGGGACGGTGGCCGCTTTTTTCGGCTGCCGGCAGCTCGCCCTGAACGCCCGCATTATTTCCAATTATTTCGGGAATATCGCCTTTGCCTATGAGGATTACGGGTTCCCGTACTGTCTCGGCGTCACCGTCTTTGACACCGGGATCAGCCAGCCGAACGGTTATTCGGAAGAGCTGGTGGACGATATCGTGGCCAGCGAGGGAGACGAGGAGGATACCGCGACCGGAAATGTCAACATCATATTTCTGCAGCTGGAGTCCTTCATGGATCCTTCTCTGGTAAATTTCCTCGATATCTCGGAAGATCCGATTCCTTATTTCCACTCGCTTGAGAAAGAATATTCGTCGGGCTATTTCCGTGTTCCGGTCGTCGGAGCGGGGACGGCCAATACCGAGTTTGAGACGATTACCGGCATGAGTCTGCGCTATTTCGGGGCGGGCGAGTATCCGTACAAAACGCTGCTGAAAAAAGAGACCTGTGAGAGCATTCCCTACATCATGAAGAGTCTCGGCTACAAGACTCACGCGATCCATAACAATGAGGCGAGCTTTTATTCCCGCAATAAGGTTTTCCCGATGCTCGGCTTTGACACGTTTACCTCCGAGGAGTACATGGAGAAGACGGATGACCGGACGGAGACGGGGTGGATGAAGGATGCCGCGCTGACGAGTGAGGTTATGAAGACGCTGAATTCTACCTCCGAACCGGACTATATCTACACGATTTCCGTCCAGGGCCACGGTTCGTATCCGACCGAAGAGGGAGAGGAGGAGTTGCAGTTCCAGGTGACCGGGGCGGAGGGCCGCGAACAGAACAACGAGTCCTGGGAATATTACTGTCAGCAGATCCATGAGATGGATGAATTTATCCAGGAGCTGACGGAGGAGCTTTCCGATTTTGATGAGCCGGTGGTGCTGGTGATGTACGGAGATCACCTTCCGACCATGGGCCTGGAGACAGAGGATCTGAAAGACCGCTATCTCTTCCAGACCGAGTATGTCATCTGGGACAATTTCGGCCTGGAGGAAAAGGATCAGGACATCGCCTCCTATCAGATAGGAGCGGAGGTTCTGGACCGGCTGGGCATTCACGACGGCACACTGGTCCGGTATCATCAGACGCGCCGGAATACGAAGAATTACCAGGCGGACCTGGAGGTCCTCCAGTACGACATGCTCTACGGGAACCGATACGTCTATCAGGGAAAGAAGGATCTGTTCCAGCCCACGGACATGCAGATGGGCGTGGTTCCGATCACGGTGGATTCCATCCGTAAGGAAGGGGACGGGTATATTATCCGGGGGTCGAATTTCACGGACCACAGCGTGGTGGAGATCAATGAGAAGACGGAGGGCGAGACGGTGTTCCTGTCTTCGGAAGAGCTGTTCCTGACCGGCGTGACGATCGAGCCGGACGACATGGTGGACGTCGGGCAGCAGAGCGCCTCCACGAAAAAGAGCATCCTCACCCGGACGGAGGCAAAGACCCTGAGCTATTATCTGAGTCAGGGAGAATTGTCAGGTTCGGGAGGAACGGATGCATCTGCGCAGGCGGCCGGCGGGACGGGCGACACCGCGTCCGAAGCGGCTGGAGAAGGACAATGACATACGAAGAAGCCGTATCGTATCTGGAAGATATCCCCCGGTTTACCGAAAAGCCGGGACTGGATCACACGAGGCTCCTCCTTGCGGAAATGGGAAATCCCGGCCGGGACCTGAAGGTGATCCATGTTGCCGGGACGAACGGAAAGGGAAGCGTCTGCGCCTATCTGGAATCCATCCTGCGGGAGAGCGGGTATCGCTGCGGGCTTTTCACCTCGCCGCATCTGGAATCGGTCAATGAGAGGATTCAGATCGGCCGGGTGCCGGTGAGCGACGGCCTCTTCCTCGATTCGTTCGAGACCGTGATGGACGCCGCAAAAAGACAGATGAGAAAAGGTCTCGCGCATCCGACTTATTTTGAGGTGCTGTTTCTGATGGCGCTCGATATTTTCCGCCGGGAAAAGACGGAGGTCTGTATTCTGGAGACCGGTCTCGGAGGACGGCTCGACATGACCAATATCGTGCGGGATCCCCTGGTGACCGTGATCACGTCGATCAGTCTCGACCACACACAGATTCTGGGGGATACGGTGGAAAAGATCGCAGCGGAGAAGGCGGGCATCATCAAGCCTGGGGTTCCGCTTGTTTTTGACGGGAGCTGTGAGGCGTCTTCCCGCGTTTTCGAGCGGCGAGCGGAACAGCTGCATTCTCCCTGGGAGAAGATTGCGCCCGGGGATCTCTCCCTGATCCGGCAGGACAAAAACGGAATCGGCTTTTCCTTTGACGGAGATTCTTTCTGGCTGAGAACCCCGGCCCGCTACCAGATGATGAACGCTGCCCTCGCCGTCCGCGCGGCGAAGCGGCTTGGCGGAATGGGCGCGGAATCCGCGGAAGACATCAGGTTCTCTGTTCCCGGAAGACAAAAGAGAATTACAGAGGAGACGATACGAAACGGCCTGGCCCGCGCGAGCTGGCCCTGCCGGATGGAGATCTTTCCGGACGGAGTCATTCTCGACGGGGCGCACAACGAAGGCGGGATGAAAGCGTTTATCGACACCGCGAGACAGATTCGCGGCGGGGACACCATTACCATCCTTTTCGGGGCGGTCGCGGACAAGGACTACCCGGCCATGATCCGGGACATTGTCCGCGAGGTTTCGCCGGAGCATGTGGTTACGGTCAGCGTCGGCGGGCCCCGGCGGGTTTCCGCGGAGGAGCTGGCGGATCTGTTCCGCCGTGCGGGATCGTCGGATGTGACAGCCGAAGAAAATGTTGAAAAAGCATTTCGGATTGCCTATAGTAAGAAAGAAGACGGGATTCTGTTCTGCATCGGGTCACTCTATCTGGCCGGCGCCGTGCGGAAGCTGGCGGCGGGCGGTGAGGCGCCGGAAAACAGATCCCGGAAAGAAGCACAGACCGGGGGTCCTCGGCAGGACCGAAAACCCCGGAAGGGAAATGCATGAGATAAAAGGGGAGCATTATGCTGAATTACGAAGAAGAACTGAAAAAATTTGAGCCCTGTCTGGATGTGGACGAGGTGGAGGACGCCGTCTACAGCAGGGATCTGACGGATGTGTTCGACCTCATCCGGGAGGTTCAGAGAAACCAGCGCATGAGCCGCTACCAGGAAGAGGAAGAAGAAAAGTAAATGATTACCGGCTCTTTTGAGCCGTATACCATACGGAAAAAGGGGTTATTGCAGGAATGGCGGATGAAGAAATCAAAAAGAAACTGGAGAAATTCTCCAACGCCTATTACAACCGCGGACTTGACCGGGCACAGATCCGGGATCTTTCCGGAGCCGCGGATATGCTGCGCACCAGTCTGCAGCTGAACAAGCAGAATATTCAGGCCAGAAATCTGCTGGGGCTCGTCTACTTTGAGATGGGCGAGGCCGTTGCCGCTCTCTCGGAGTGGGTCATCAGCAAGAATTTCCAGCCGGAGGATAATATTGCGTCCGACTTTATCGACAAGCTGAAGGCGAACCAGAACAAGCTCGCGGTCGTCAACCGCTCCATCAAGACGTACAACAGTGCGCTTCAGAATTGCCGGAACGGAAATGAGGATGTGGCGGCCATCAATCTGAGGAAGGTGGTTACGCAGAATCCGACGTTCATCAAGGCGCATCATCTGCTCGCACTCATCTACATGAAACAGGGAAAATACACCCGTGCCAGGAAGATCCTGCGCCGGGTCATCAAGATTGACCGCACGAATCCCACGACGCTCCGCTACATCCGGGAGATCGACGAACAGACCGGAACGGTCACCCGGATCGGCAGACGGGAAAAAAAGGAGGCGCCGGAGAGGGAAGTAGACCGCACGGTCGTTCCGGCACTCGGCTACCGCCAGTCGTCGCCGTTCATCGGCCTGATCAACATCATCATCGGAATCGCGGTCGGTCTGCTCGCCGCCTGGTTCCTGATCGCGCCGTCCGTTCGCCAGTCGACGAATACGGCGGCGAACAAAAAAATCGTCGAGTACAGCAATACGATGGCCACCCAGCAGGACCAGATCACTTCTCTGCAGGACCAGGTTGAAGAATCGAACAGCACGGTTACGTCCGCCCAGCAGCAGATCACGGACGCCCAGGAGACGTCAGCGAGTAATGAAAATCTTCTGAAGGCGTATGTGTCCTACCAGAATGGCTCCTATTCCGATGCTGCCCAGACACTGGAAAGCGTCGACAGCAGCAAGCTCTCTTCGGACTCAAAGGAGATCTACGATGAGATCTACGGAGAAGTCGAGAATATCATGTTCAAGCAGCTGAAAAACAGCGGCATGACTTCGTATGAGAACGGGGATTACCAGTCGGCGATCACGGATCTGGAAAAGGCGATGGAGATCAAGGATGACGATTACACCACCCTCGCCTATCTCGGGCTTGCCTACCGGGACAATGGAAATTCGGACAAGGCCATCGAGATCTTCCAGAAAATCATCGAGCTTTTCCCGGATACGAGAAAGGCCAGCTCCGCTCAGGCATACATCGACCAGATGACCTCCTCAGATAACGGCACGGAAGGGACGGATACCAGTACGGACAATGCAGGCGGAGACGGAGAGGACAGCACGACCGGAGACACGACGGGCGGCTGACCGGAACGATACAGGAGCCGGATCATATGGAATCAGGTCAGACAGAAGAGAAACTGCGGCAGATCGCGGGCGCGGAAAATGTGATAGTGAATGAGCCGATGCGTGCGCATACGACCTTCCGGATCGGCGGGCCGGCGGATTATTTCGTCACGCCGGAAAACGCGGAGTGTCTGGGAAAGCTGATACGCTTTTTGGAAACAGAGAAACTGCCGTATTTTATTCTCGGAAACGGAAGCAATCTTCTGGTGAGCGACGATGGATACCGCGGGGCGGTGATCTGTACCGTCGCGGGATTTCAGGAGCTTCGCGTCGGGGAAAGCACCGTGACGGCAGGGGCCGGACAGCTTCTGTCAAAGATCGCTTCCGCGGCGGCCGCCGGAAATCTCACCGGAATGGAATTCGCCTCGGGCATTCCCGGAACGCTGGGCGGGGCGCTGATCATGAACGCCGGAGCTTACGGCGGAGAGATGAAGGATATCGTCCGGGAGGTTACGGTGATGACTTCCGAAGGCGAGATCCGGCGTTTTTCCGGAGACGAGATGAAATTCGGCTACCGGACGAGCGCCGCAAAGGAAAACGGATGGATCGTGCTCGGGGCAACGATGGAGCTCGAATCCGGAGAGCGTGAAAAAATAGAGGCGCGCATGAATGAGCTGCGGGAAGCCAGAACCTCGAAGCAGCCGCTGAACTTTCCCAGTGCGGGAAGCACATTCAAGCGTCCGGCGGGTCACTTCGCCGGAAAGCTGATCATGGACAGCGGTCTCGCGGGTTTTTCGGTCGGGGACGCCCAGGTCTCCGAAAAACACTGCGGATTCGTCATCAACAGGGGCCATGCCACGGCAGAGGATGTCTACATCCTGATCCGCAGAATCCGGGAGATTGTTTACGCCAGAAGCGGTGTCCTTCTGGAGCCGGAGGTGAAATTTCTCGGAGAATTTCCGCCCCTGTAGGGAACATCCGGAAGGAGGGCAGGAAAGGTGCGATGTGTGATAGTGACCGGGATGTCCGGCGCGGGAAAAAGTACGGCGCTGAATGTTCTGGAGGACGCCGGGTATTACTGCGTGGATAATCTTCCGGTTCAGCTCGTGGAAAAATTTACCGAGCTGGCGGAGAACTCGGATTCCGTAAAAACGAATAAAATCGCGATGGGGATCGACATCCGAAGCGGGAAATTTCTCTCAGAGCTCGCCCCTGTTCTCAATGCCCTGAAAGGCCGCGGGATCCGATATGAAATTCTCTTCCTGGACGCGAGCGACGCGGTCCTGGTGAGACGGTTCAAAGAGACGCGCCGGGCCCATCCGCTGGCCAGAGGAGGCCGGATCGAGACGGGCGTGCAGGAGGAGCGAAAGCAGCTGAAGTTTCTCAAGGACCAGGCGGACTACATTGTCGATACGAGCCAGCTTCTGACACGCGATCTGAAGAGCGAGCTCGAGAAAATATTTGTCGAGAACCGTTCTTTCCGCAGCATGATTATCACGGTTCTCTCGTTCGGCTTTAAATTCGGAATCCCCGCGGACGCGGATCTTGTCTTTGATGTGCGGTTTCTGCCCAATCCCTATTATGTCGAAGAGCTGAAGCCCCTGACCGGGAAAGACAAGGCAATCCGGGATTATGTGATGAACAATGATACCGCCCGCCAATTTCACTCCATGCTGATCGATATGGTGAAATTTCTGATTCCCAATTACATCCGGGAGGGGAAACACCAGCTGGTCATCGCCATCGGATGCACGGGCGGAAGACACCGCTCCGTGACGATCGCGGAGGATCTGTTTTACAACCTTCTGGCCGTCCCGGACTGCGGTGTCCGGATCGAGCACCGCGACATGGAACATGACAATGTGATAAAAAGATATCAGTAAACGGACGGGAAGAGAGACATGTCGTTTTCCGGAGAGATCAGATCAGAATTGTCCAGAAGGATCGGCGGTGCGAGGCACTGCCAGCTGGCCGAGTTTTACGCGATGACGTATTATTCCGGATCGGCGCTTCCGGACGGACCGGGGGCGGACGCGTTTGTCTTCCGGACGGATTCCGCTCCCGCAGCGGAAAAGTATTTCCGTCTCCTGAAAAAGCTGTTCGGAGGTTCCCCGGAGCTGGAAGTAAAAAAGGGCAGACGGAAGGGAACCCATCGGTATAACGTTATCGAGAGAAATCCGGATACCATCCGCAAAATCGCGGAGGCAAACGCCCACCCGGTATTCCGCAGAGAGTGCTGCCGCAGGGCCTTCATCCGCGGCGCCTTTCTGGTGTGCGGATCGGTCAGCGATCCGAACCGGTCATACCATTTTGAGATGGTGTGCCAGGATGACGAGCGGGCGGAAACCCTGAAGGACACCATCAACGAGGAGGGGCTTCACGCCAGGACGGTCCGGAGGCGGAATGACATTGTCGTATATATCAAGGAAATTGATGAGATATCCGATCTGCTCGGCATGATGGGATCCAGAACCGGCCTGATGAAGCTGGAGAACGTCCGCATTCTGAAGGAAATGCGCGGGAATGTGAACCGGAAGGTGAACTGTGAGACCGCGAACATCAGCAAGACCGTGAGCGCGGCGGTCCGGCAGACGGAGGACATCCGCCTGATCGAAGAAAAAATCGGCTTATGCTCATTGCCAAATGGACTTGACGAAATGGCGCGACTTCGTATACAATATCCAGAGGCTTCACTTCAGGAGCTCGGCGAGAAACTTGACCCGCCTGTCGGCAAATCAGGAGTAAATCACAGACTTAGAAGGCTGGGGAAAATAGCCGCAAAGCTTCGTGAGGAAATGGAAGGAGAAAAAAATGGTCAGACAAAATGTGACTGTTAGTCTGTCAGGAGATTTTAAGACCAGACCTGTGGCAATGCTGGTTCAGCTTGCCAGCCAGTTCCAGAGCCAGATTCATCTGGAGAGCGAAAACCACAGCGTAAATGCGAAGAGCATCATGGGAATGATGGCGCTCGGATTGACCGAAGGAGATAATATTACCGTTACAGCGGACGGCTCGGACGAAGCGGTCGCCCTGGAGAAAATCACTGCCGCACTAACGGCGAAGGAATAACAGCAAACTGGACATGAAAAAGAACCGGCGGAACAGCCGGTTCTTTTAATGCTGATTTTTACAGTTTCGCCAGAGTCTGCAGAGCTTTTCTCCGGATAATGATGTCCCCGTGCTCCAGCATGTGGGCTTCCTCTGCCGCGGAGATCGGATTGCTGGACCCGAACTCGGTCAGGATATTGCAGACCTTATTAAACTGTTCCGGGGTACTTCCGGACTGCTGCAGTACCAGATCGTAGAAACCATCCCCCTTCAGCAGGGTGTTTTTCCCGCTGTAGAATCCGTTCAGACTGTGCGCCGCGCGGATCACCAGATCAAGACTGGAGAAACGGAACGCCCGCATGAGATCGAGGTTCCCGGTGGATTTTCCGGAAACTTCGTCGTTCTCCGTCTTTTCTGCGTCGCTGTCGGTTTTCGGATCTTTTCCGGAAGCCTGGTCGCGTGCATCCCGGATCTTCTGGAACAGATCCAGCACGTCGTCCGCACCCGTGAATTTCCGGCTGCCTTCCTCCGGCGCCGAATCGGATTTTGAGGGAGAGAACTTCGCGAAGCGGTAATCCAGTTCCTCCGGATCATCCACCTTTGTGATGATCAGCATGATGCTGTCCTGCGATACGGGGATCGCTTCGATCATCAGCGGAGAATTTCCGGAATTGAATCCGTAATGAGCCTGGGCTTCCTGCATCATATCCTGAAAGAGCGCTTTGGCTTTTTCGGACCCGTATGCCAGTTCACTGAGACGAATCTTTCGGCTTTCCAGGTCCTCACTGGTCAGAGTGCATCGGATCTGACTGTCATTGATCTTTTCGATCTTCATCTCATCACTTCCTCCCTTTGCAGGAATTATATACCAGCCGCCGTCCGCTGTAAATGCAAAAAGCCCAGAAAAATTGTAATATTTTTTTCAAAAAAATCTATTTCAATCTTGCAATTACGTAAACTGTTTTCTATAATAAATGAAGCGGCGCGTCAAAAGGCTGTGCGGGAGGCGGTGATTCCCTTGTACAGATAATATTTGTATTTTGACTCGTTTATATTCGGCCGGGCGTTCTGCCCGTGCATTCTCTCTCCGCACTTCGCGGAATATTCAATCCCTTATTTTATTACAGGCTGCAAATTTATTTCCATATCTTTATTCTGCGTTTCTGCAGGACTGCTCTGACCCGGCTATCTCCCTCGGATGATCGGCGGCGGAAACGCGGCAAACGGTTCTTGTCACAGAAGATCCCGCGCCGGACATTGCGGGCGGAGAGGATCCTCTGAATTTCATATGGCTCAGCCGGATGGGGCGCCGCACACAAAAATTTCAGAAAGAAGGAGGATCAGGAAATTTTTTTCACAGGTCCCGGCAGGGAAACAGACGATTCCGTGCGGGAAACAGACTGTCCGGAGGAAAGAGGACAGACTTCCGTTCGGGAGGAAAATGAAAAAAACGATACGGACCGGATCCGAAGGGAGCTGGAAGCTTATAGCGTGCGCGGAGCGAAGATCTCGCTGAACGGGGTTCCGTTCGAGCCGCGGACGATCGCCAGCCTGGTTGCCGAGAGCGGATGTTATATGCGGGACTATCAGTTCTCCCGCGACGGAAAGCTCGAGGCGCTGGACTTCCGCCCCGTCAGGAACCGGTGAGGGGCATTTTGACGATGCTCTTCCGTCAGAGAGGCGGTTTCCGGAGAAGAAAGTGAACGCGAGGTCCCCTGCGGTTCACCGGGTCCGGAAACCGTCTTTTTTTTTCGTCAGAATTTTGCGAAGGATTTGCCATCTCAATTCTGTCATGCTACAATTAATTCTGGATTTTACGAAGAGGGGAATCTACAGAAGAATGGCAAAAAGGCGAAAAAAGAAAAGGAAATCTCCCATTCCGATTCTAATATCTCTGATCGTAGCAGTGCTGATCGTTATCGTGATCGCACTTTTTTTCAATAAGTATTCCGGATCTACCGAGAAGATGTCTGCTTCGTCCTATTTTGGCATCCAGGCGGGTGACGAAGCGGCGCTGATCGTCAACGGCGAGAAACTGGACGAAAAAGGAAAGGTTGTAAACGGAAAAATCTATGTTGATTTCACGACTGCGTGGAATTATCTGAACAGCGGTTTCTATTATGACAGCAATAAGCAGCAGCTTCTTCTGACTCTGCCCTCCGGGACTCTGACCTGGACGGAGGATGACGGGAGCGGAAATCTGATCATGATAGACGGGACCCCCTATATCTCCGCAGAATGCATCCGCGACAATTCAGACATTGATCTGACGACGTATTCGGATCCGAACCGTCTCGTCGCGCGGAACGAGTGGGAAGACGTAAAGACGGCTTCAGTCACCGAAGATACCGAGGTCCGCTACCGCGGCGGCCCGAAGAGCGCGATCATCACGGAAGTCAAAAAGGGCGCTTCTGTCGTTGTGAACAAGGAGATGGATTCCTGGACGGAGATCGCGACCGAGGAAGGATATGTGGGTTATGTGAAGAACAGCTCCATTTCCGTTTCCGACAAGACCGGAATCGAACACACGACCGACGAAAAATATGTATTTCCGAAGGCGGACACATCCGGGGAAAAGATCTGTCTCGCCTGGCATTATATGAGCAACTCTGACGTGAACAACACGCTCCAGCAGGTGATCCAGAATGCCTCCGGACTGAATACCATCAGCCCCACCTGGTTCGCCGTCACGGACAATTCCGGAACGCTTCGTTCCTACGCGTCCAAGTCCTATGTGGATCAGGCGCATGCAGCGGGACTGTCAGTCTGGGCTCACTTCGGGGATGTCGATACGGACAGCCAGTCCGCCGATCCCGCCACCTTCTTCGCGGACAGTACAGCGCGGTCCGGCATTATCAGCCAGCTGATGAGCGCTGCGGACGCGACGGGCTTTGACGGAATCAATCTGGATTTCGAGTCGCTCTCGGAAGAATCGCTTCCGCAGTATCTGCAGTTCATCCGGGAACTCTGCGTCGCGGCTCACCAGAAAAACCTGGTCATCTCGGTGGACAATTTCGTGCCCTCCTACACGAAGTACTACAAGAGGGCGGAACAGGCCAAATGCGCGGACTACATCGTCATCATGGGATACGATGAGTACAACTCCACCTCCGAGGAGCCCGGGCCGGTCGCCTCGATCTCTTTCGTGGAGCAGGGAATCCAGGATACGCTTGCCGAGGTATCGAAAGAGCAGGTCATCAATGCGGTTCCGTTTTACACGCGGGGCTGGACCGAAAAATTCGGAAGTTCGGTTCCTCAGAGCGAGACGCTCGGGATGGACGAGGCCGACAGCTTCGTCTCTGAACACGGTATCGAGCTTTCCTTCGACGAGGACGTCGGTGAAAACTACGGGACCGCCGAGACCTCTGACGCCCGTTATTCCATCTGGATGGAGGACGAAACCGCTCTGGAAGAAAAGATGAAGCTGATCAAGGAGTATGACCTTGCCGGCGTCGGAGCATGGCGGCTCGGCTATGAGCGTTCCTCCGTGTGGAACATTATCCAGAAATATCTCTCCTGAGAAGCGCGCTTTTCAGGGAAGGATCCGTCTGTACGATCCGGGGCGGCTGTGCGCACCGGACTGTATATAAATATAAATAAATAATATGAAGTAATGTCAAGCTGAAAAGGGGAGTGACAAACTATGGCAGAAAACGAGGAAATGTTTAAAACGCAGATCGTCGGAGAAGACGGCGAGACGAAAGTAGTAGATCAGACGGCGGAGAAAATCGGCAAAGCAATTCAGAAAAAGGGTGAAAATAGCGTGGATACCTTGGAATTAAGAGATGAGATCAGAAAAAAAGACGAAGAGATCGAGCGCCTTCGCGCAAAAGTTGACGAGAAAGATTCGGAGATCGATGAGCTGAAGCGTGATATCCGTGAGAAATATCAGTCCTACATTGACAATTACGAGAGCATCGGGAGTCTGGTCTACGACGCGAAGGTTCGTTCCGATCAGATGATCCGCGACGCCGAGGAGAAGAAGAATCAGATCATCTCGGACGCCGAGGCAGAGGCGGAGAGAAAGGTCGACGCGGTTCAGGATGAGATCGACCGCAGGATCGACGACGGCGAACAGCGCTACAAATCCGTCGAGGAGGAACTGGAGAGCATCATCGACATGGTTAACCAGGTTCAGAGAAAATTCATGGAGTCTTATCGCTCGATCCACAAAATCGTCCGCGACATGCCGGGCATGGAAGAAGGCGGCGACGAGGAGGAAGAGTAATTGGCTCATGCAAAGGTCGTCCGCATGACGGAAGACCGGATAGATGACGGGGCGCTTCGCGAGGCAGGAGAAATCCTGCAGGCGGGCGGCCTTGTCGCGTTTCCGACCGAAACGGTCTACGGTCTGGGCGGAAACGCTCTGGACCCGGAGGCTTCGCGGAAAATTTACGCCGCAAAGGGAAGACCGTCGGACAATCCGCTGATCGTCCACATCGCCGATCTGGAATCTCTCGGGCGCATCGCGAAGAATGTGCCGGAAAAGGCGCGGAAGATGGCGGAGGCGTTCTGGCCGGGGCCTCTTACGATGATCTTTGAAAAGACGGACGAAGTGCCGCTCGAGACGACGGGCGGACTTTTCACGGTGGCGGTCCGCTTCCCGAGCAATAAGATCGCGATGCATCTGATCCGTTTCGCCGGCGGCTACATCGCCGCGCCGAGCGCGAATACCTCGGGCCGGCCGAGCCCGACCCTGGCGGAACACGTCGAGGAGGATCTCGGCGATCAGATTGATATGATTATTGACGGCGGTCAGGTCGACATCGGGCTGGAGTCCACGATCATCGATTTTACAGTCGATCCGCCGTCCATTCTGCGTCCCGGGTACATCAATCAGACAATGGCGGAATCCATCGTCGGACCGGTGACGGTCGATCCGGGTATCCTGCCGGAAAACTCCGGCATCCGCCCGAAGGCGCCGGGGATGAAGTACCGCCACTACGCCCCGAAGGCGGATCTGACGATTGTTGAGGGGAAGCCGGAAGAAGTGCAGCAGGCCATCCGAAAACTGGTCCGTGAGAACACGGAAGCCGGAAAGAAAACCGGCGTCATCTGCACGGACGAGTCCCGCGGCGCATACACGGAGGGAGATGTCCACGACATCGGAAGCCGTCTGGATGAGGAGTCGATCGCCCGTCATCTCTATGAAATCCTTCGAGATTTCGACGAGGAGCATGCGGACCTGATCTATTCCGAGTCATTCGACACTCCTGAGATGGGGGCGGCCATCATGAACCGCCTGATGAAAGCGGCCGGACACAAGGTCCGCAGAGCAGAGGATATTCTGAAATCATAGAGGGAAGTACGGAGAAAATTCGTTTTGAAACAGTATGACACAATAATTTTCGTCGATTCCGACGATACGGCCCGGGCTGTGATGGCGGCCACCATTATGCGCTCGGCAGACCTGGTGACGGAACCGAGGATTCTGTCCAGGGGTCTGGTGGTTCTCTTTCCTCAGCCGGTCAATCCGAAGGCGGAGGCCATTCTCCGGAGCCATGACATGACGGCGGCGGAACACACCGCCTCCCAGCTGTCGGAGGACGACCTGACGCAGAAGACGCTGGTTCTGGTCATGGAAGAAAATCAGAAGCCGAAAGCAGAGGAACTTCTGAATTACCGGACGGATGTCTATTCAATCAGCGAATTTACCGGATTTTCCGGTGATATCGATCCGCTCTTCGGGGAGGATCTGGCACAGTATGGAAGATGCTGGGAGCTTCTTCGCGAGCTGGTCCGGATCGCCGCGAAGCGAATCAACGAGGAGGAACAGAATTGAGTAAAGTAATGGTGATGGATCATCCGCTGATCCAGCATAAGATCGGAATTATCCGCGACAAGAACACGAGCTCGAAGGAGTTCCAGGAAATCATCGGCGAGATCTCTATGCTGATGTGCTACGAGGCCGCCCGCAATCTTCCGCTCGAGGATGTGGAGATCGAGACGCCTCTCGCCAAGACGACCGTGAAGCGGCTGGCCGGCCTGAAAATGGCTGTCGTGCCGATCCTGCGCGCGGGCCTGGGCATGGTCTCGGGTTTCAAGACGATCAATCCCGCGGCGAAAGTCGGTCATATTGGAATCTACCGCGATCCGGAGACGCTCGAGCCGGTCGAGTATTACTGCAAGCTTCCTTCGGACATCGGGAACCGGGAGGTTTTTGTGACCGATCCGATGCTCGCCACAGGCGGTTCCGCCACGGCGGCGATCACCTTGCTGAAGCAGCACGGAGCCAGGAAAATTCATTTCATGTGCATCATCGCTGCCCCCGAGGGAGTGGAGAGAATGAAAAGAGAACATCCGGACGTCGATATGTACATCGGCGCGCTGGATGATCATCTGAATGAAAACGGATACATCGTGCCGGGACTCGGCGATGCCGGGGACCGGATTTTCGGAACGAAGTAAGAGATAAACGGGAGGACTGGCTGTGAGCGGCAAGCGGAAAGATTATATTTCATGGGACGAATATTTCATGGCGGTCGCGAAGCTTGCGGGAATGCGCTCGAAGGATCCGAATTCCCAGGTCGGCTCGTGCATCGTCAGCCAGGACAACAAGATTCTTTCGATCGGGTACAATGGCTTTCCCACCGGGTGTTCCGACGATGAATTTCCCTGGCAGCGGGAAAACGAAGACCCCCTGAAGACGAAGTATGTCTACGTGACCCACAGTGAACTCAATGCGATTCTGAATTACCGCGGCGGCAGCCTGGAGGGGACAAAGATTTACGTCTCGCTCTTTCCGTGCAACGAGTGCGCGAAGGCGATTATCCAGGCGGGCATCCGGACCGTGATTTACGACAGCGACAAATACAACGGGTCCGCTTCGAACACGGCGTCGAAGATGATGTTCCGGGCCGCCGGCGTCGAGATCATTCATTACGAGTCCACTCATCGTACTATCACGATTGAGGTGTGAACCACGGAGGATGACCGGAAAGGAGTTTTCCATGATCGATTATACGGAAGGAGCCGGCGTCCAGTACCACATTCAGCTGAAAGCGGAAGATGTCGGCCGCTATGTGATCATGCCGGGTGATCCCGGCCGCTGCCGGAAAATCGCGGCGCATCTGGATAATCCGGTTCATATTGCCAGCAACCGCGAGTTTAACACGTATACGGGCTATATCGAGGGAGAGCAGGTAACGGTGACCTCGACCGGAATCGGCGGTCCCTCGGCGGCCATTGCCATGGAGGAGCTCGTCCGGTGCGGAGCGGATACCTTTGTTCGCGTCGGAACATGCGGCGGCATGCAGGAGGAAGTGATCGGGGGAGACCTGATCGTCGCCACCGGAGCGATCCGGATGGAGGGCACCAGCCGTGAGTATGCGCCGATTGAATTTCCCGCGGTATCGGATTTTACCGTGACGTCCGCCCTGGTCGAGGCGGCCCGGTCGATGAATTTTCCGGTTCACGTGGGCGTCGTCCAGAGCAAGGATTCTTTTTACGGCCAGCATGAGCCGGAGTCCAAGCCGGTCAGCTACTGGCTGATGAACCGCTGGGAGGCCTGGATCGCCTGCGGGGCGCTGGGCTCGGAGATGGAGACGGCCGCTCTGTTTACGGTGGCCAATACGCTGCATGTCCGCGCGGGAGCGGTTCTTCTGGCGCTCGCCAATCAGGAGCGGGAGAAGGCGGGCCTGCCGAATCCGCAGGAGCATGACCCCGAGCGGGCCATCACGACAGCGGTGGAAGCGATCCGCTCTATGATTCTCAGCGAGCAGGGATAACGAACAGAAAAGGTCGGTTTTTTCTGAAGTGAGGCGGACTGCGATGACGGACCGGGAATTGTTTGAAACAGCGAAGGAAGCACGAAGAAGAGCCTATGCGCCGTACTCCGGATTTGCGGTCGGCGCGGCGCTGCTTTCGAGCCGGGGATCTGTGTATTCCGGCTCGAATGTGGAGAATGCTTCCTATCCGATGGGGATGTGCGCGGAGCGGACGGCTTTTTTTAAAGCGATCAGCGAAGGCGAGAGGGAATTTCTGAAGATCGCGATCGCCGGCGGACCGGCGGATCGAGAGATTCTCGCAAATTGCCCGCCCTGCGGTGCCTGCCGCCAGGTAATGCGCGAGTTCTGCGGACCGGATTTCCTCGTTCTTTTCAGTGATGGAAACGGGAGTTATCACTCGGCCAGGCTCGTGGAGCTTCTTCCGGAGAGCTTCGGACCGGACCGGCTGGGGCGCTGAAGCAGAGGATATTGATTTGTTCTGGAACCACTTTCGGGAGAGAGGGGTTCTTTTTTTGCGCCCCGGTGTTCGAAATACCCCCGGACCGTATCAATAAAATGCTTGCAAAATACCCCTGCAGGGTATATTATTGTCAGCAGAAAGAGGTTTATGGTTCGGTCTGCAGAGGAAACAGGAAAGATGAAGAAGGATATTACGGATAAGGAAATGATGGATACAGAAAATACAAAGGCGGAGTGCTCATCGTGTTCGGAGGCGGACGGAGCGGATATGGATCATATTCCGGACTGCTGCCGGCACCGGACGAAGGAGCGCTCGGAGAAGGAATACAAGGCTCTGCTGAATCGCCTCAGCCGGATTGAGGGACAGATCCGCGGCATCAAGAAGATGCTTCAGAACAACGTCTACTGCATTGATATCATCAATCAGACGGCGGCCGCAAATTCTGCGCTGAACAGCTTCACGAAGGAGCTGCTGGCCAACCACATCCGCACCTGCGTGACGCGCGACATTAAGGAAGGAAAGGAAGAAACGGTTGAGGAGCTGCTCGCGACGCTGCAGAAGCTGATGAAATAACATATTATCCCGGTTTTATGACATAGATTTCAAGAGAAAGGAGTTGATTGGATGGAACAGTATACGGTAACGGGCATGAGCTGTGCCGCCTGTGCGACCCGCGTCGAAAAGGCCGTGAGCGCGGTCGATGGAGTTGAGTCCTGTTCTGTCAGTCTGCTGACCAATTCGATGGGCGTTGAGGGGACTTTTTCTCCGAGTGATATCGTGAAAGCAGTGGAGAACGCCGGATACGGGGCTTCTCCCAAGGGAGCCTCAAGGGAAAATAAAGGCATGACTTCCGCCGAAAAGCTGGCGGAGCAGGAGGAGGCCCTGAAGGATCACGAGACGCCCGTGCTGAAAAAACGTCTCATTTCCTCGGCGGCGGTTCTGCTGATTCTGATGTATTTTTCCATGGGACACACCATGTGGCAATGGCCGGTTCCGGCGTTTTTCGAGGACAATCCGGTCGGGCTCGGCATTCTGGAGATGCTGCTCGCCCTGGTGGTCATGAACATCAATAAGAAATTCTTCACCAGCGGCATCGGCAGCCTGATTCACGGGGGGCCGAACATGGACACGCTGGTGGCGCTCGGCTCCGGCGTTTCTTTTGCCTACAGCCTGGTTGAGCTGTTCGCCATGACCGGTGCGCAGGTCCGCGGAGATATGGACGCGGTCATGAGCTACGCGCACAATCTTTACTTCGAGTCGGCCGCGATGATCGTGACGCTGATTACCATCGGAAAGATGCTTGAGGCGATGTCGAAGGGGAAGACGACCAATGCCCTGAAGAGCCTGATGAAGATGGCGCCGAAAACGGCTGTCATCGTCCGGGACGGAAAAGAAACCGAGGTCGCCATCGACGAGGTAAAGATCGGCGACATCTTCGTGGTGAAACCGGGAGAAAACATTCCCGTAGACGGAGTTGTCGTCGAGGGTACGAGCGCGGTCAATGAGGCTGCCCTCACGGGTGAGAGCATTCCCGTTGACAAAGCGGAGGGAGATACCGTCGCGGCGGCCACGATCAACCAGTCGGGCTATCTGAGATGCCGGGCGACGCGCGTCGGAGAGGATACCACGCTGTCTCAGATCATTCAGATGGTCAGCGACGCCGCGGCCACGAAAGCACCGATCGCGAGGATCGCGGACAGGGTTTCCGGAATCTTCGTGCCCGCCGTCATGGCTATCTCAGCCGTTGTCTTCGTCATCTGGATGGTGACGGGAGCGGATTTATCCTTCGCTCTTTCGCGCGCGATCGCGGTCCTGGTTATCAGCTGCCCGTGCGCTCTCGGACTCGCTACGCCTGTGGCGATTATGGTCGGAAACGGTATGGGCGCCAAAAACGGAATTCTCTTTAAGACTTCCGCTGCTCTCGAGGAGACCGGCCGCGTGGAGACGGTCGTGCTCGACAAGACCGGCACCATCACAAAGGGCGAGCCGCAGGTCACCGATCTGATTCCGGCCGAAGGCGTGACGGAGGAGGAACTTCTCTGTTACGCGGATCTGCTTGAGGAGAAAAGCGAGCATCCTCTGGCGAAAGCCGTGACGAGGCGCGCGGAGGAGATGAAGAAAACCGCGAAGGAACACGGAACAGAAGCGGCGACCGTATCCGGTGCGGAGAACGAGCGATTTGCCGCGGACGATGCAGATAAGGACGAAGAACTGACCGGTTTTGAAGCGCTTCCCGGAAACGGCCTTCGCGGCACGTATCACGGCAGCAGGCTGTCCGGCGGCAATCTCCGGTTTATCCGCACGGCAGCGGATATTCCGGATGAGTTTCAGAAGCGCGCGGACCAGCTGGCGGAGCAGGGGAAGACGCCGCTCTATTTCGCGAAGGATCACCGGCTTCTCGGCATTATCGCCGTCGCCGATGTCATGAAGGAGGAGAGCCCCGAGGCGATCCGTCAGCTCCGGAACATGGGCATCGAGGTCGTTATGCTGACCGGGGACAATGCGCGCACGGCCAGGGCGATCGGAGAGCAGGCCGGCGTCGACGAGACCATCGCGGATGTGCTCCCGGACGGAAAGGAAAGTGTGATCCGTCTTCTGAAAGAAAAAGGCGGGAGAAAGACGGCCATGGTCGGCGACGGGATCAATGACGCCCCGGCGCTCACCCGCGCGGACATCGGCATCGCCATCGGAGCGGGAGCCGACGTCGCGATCGACGCAGCGGATGTGGTTCTTTCCAAAAGCCGCCTGACCGACGTTCCGGCATCGATCCGTCTGGCGAGAGGGACGCTCCGCAATATCCACGAGAATCTGTTCTGGGCGTTCTTCTACAATGTGATCTGCATTCCGCTCGCGGCCGGCGCCTATTATCACGCATTCGGAATTCTGCTGAACCCGATGATCGGGGCGGCCTGCATGAGCCTTTCGAGCTTCTGCGTCGTGACGAACGCGCTGCGGCTGAATCTGCTGAAGATCCACGATCCGGGCAGAGACAGAGCCAGAAAGAGCCGGGCGGAAAAACCTGCGCTTCACGCTATTTTAGAAGAATTGGAAAATCAGAACCGTATCAGAAAAGAAAGAGAGGAATCGGAAATGACGAAGACCATGAATATTAAGGGAATGATGTGCGAGCACTGCGAGGCAACGGTGAAAAAGGCGCTGGAAAAGATTGACGGGGTCAGCTCCGCGGAGGTCAGCCATGAAAAAGGGACGGCGGTCGTCACCATGACGGAGGACGTCGACGACGCCGTTCTGAAGCAGGCGGTTGAGGATAAGGACTACGAAGTAGAGTCCATCTCCGCCTGAAGGCGGGGAAAATTGCCCACCCGGAGCAAATTGTGTAAAATTTAATTACAGACAAAAGGTTGAATCCGTCAGGCTGTTTCTATATAATGTTCAGAGTATCGGGAAATTTTTCCCGTCCGTAATAGAACACGGATCAAACCATTAGTGGAGGAAATAGATTGATGGAAAATACACAGATGTACTGCGACCGCTGTCAGGAAGCCGCCGGCGGCATCGCCTGCAACCGGGTCGGGATGTGCGGCATGGACGCGGAGCTCGCGGGGGAGCAGGACCTGCTCCTATATGTTACGAAGGGGCTCGCGGCGGTCGCGACAGCGTATCGCGGACCGGAAGAATATAAGAAGAAAGACCATATCAAAAAGGTTCCGCACGACGTCACCCGCCTGATCAATGACAACCTGGTCATGACCACGGTCAATGTCAATTTCGATCCGGATGTCATCCGCTCGCAGATCACGAAGACTCTCGAGCGGAAGCAGTCCTTCCTCGAGGAGGCCGGCCTGTCCGGCGCGGATCTGCCGGAGGCCGCCACCTGGAACGGAAGCGAGTCCGAGTATGCGGAAAAAGCGAAAACCGTCGGAACGATGGCGACGCAGGACGCAGATATCCGCGGCCTGCGCTCCATGCTCCTGCTCGCGTGCCAGGGCATTGCCGCCTACCTGAGAAACGCGGACTGCCTGGGGACCTCGGAGGAAGAGATCGACGCCTTCGTCCAGAAATCGCTGGGGAAGACGGTCGATGATGAGGTCCGCGGCGGTGAGCTGATCGCCAATGTCCTTGAGGCCGGACGCTACGGCATCAAGGCGATGACACTGCTCCGCGAAGTGCGCAATGCGCGCTACGGAAAGCAGGAAGCGATCGAGGTAGACCGCGGTGTCCGGAGCAATCCGGGTATTCTCGTCGTCGGGGACAGCTATCGGGATCTTGAGCAGCTGCTCGAACAGAGCCGGGGATCCGGCGTAGATGTTTATACCTATTCGGATATGCTTTCCGCGCACTCCTTCCCGGAGCTCGCGAAATACCCGAACTTCGCCGGCAATTACGGCGGAGCCTGGTGGAAGCAGAAAGAGGAGTTCGAGTCCTTTCACGGACCGATCCTCATTACCTCCGATGAATTTACGACACCGAGAAAGACCTATAAAGACCGCGTCTTCACCACCGGCGTAGCGGGATATCCCGGCTGTACGCACATCGACGGCGCGGACAATGCGAAAGACTTCGGTGAGATCATTGAGATGGCGAAGACCTGCGAGGCGCCGGAAGAACTCGGGCGCGGCACGGTCATGACCGGATACGGAAAAGAGCAGCTGATCAGCTACTGCGGCACGATCGGTTCTCTTCTGAGGAACCGGGAGATACGGAAAGTCGTCGTCATGCTCGGAAGTGACGGGCGCGCAAAGAGCCGGAACTATTATACGGATTTCATCAAAGCCCTGCCGGAGGACACACTCGTGCTCACCGCGGGTTCGGTGAAGTACCGCTTCAATGATATGGAACTCGGCGAGATCAACGGAATTCCGCGTATCCTCGATGCGGGCGATTCCGCAGACGCCTATTCGATTGCGGAGATGCTGCTGACCATTCAGGATGAGATGAATCTGAGCGACGTCGGACTGCTTCCGGTGTACATCAACATCGCGTGGTACGACCCGAAATCCGTCATCACCATTCTGGACATCCTGTATATCGGCTTCAAGAATCTGCATCTCGGACCGACCACTCTCACCTTCCTCGCCAGGGGAATCCGCGAGGTGTTCATCAATTACTTCGGTCTGAAGAACATCGGCGATATCGACGACGAGATCAAGGAGTCCTTCGGGAATCGCGGAGATACCATTACACAGGATATGGTCGTCTCCGACATTGTCGCCCAGTATCCGGAACTCGTTCCGGCCATGCTCGACGTCGGGCTGCACTGTATCAGCTGCGGGGTCTCACAGATGGAGACACTCAAAGAGGCGTGCGAGGTTCACGGCCTCGACGTCTACGACATCCTCGATGTGCTGAACGACGAACTCAAACATCCGGATGAGGCGAAAGCCTGAGGTATACGGCTCAAAAGAACCACGACCGGGAATATCCGATTGCCGGCCGCTGAAAAAAGAGGGAAGGACAGCGCTTTCCCTTAAGAAGCGGCGGGGATATTCCCGGGTTTTTTGCACTCCCG
This sequence comes from Bilifractor sp., assembly GCA_050944685.1. Lineage (GTDB taxonomy): Bacteria > Bacillota > Clostridia > Lachnospirales > Lachnospiraceae > CADBRN01. The sequence goes on along the minus strand of JBMNRP010000003.1, from coordinate 63,367 downwards.
GAAATTTTTTCTTTCGCGGTCCCGGAAGGGCTCCGCTCCGTTGACAACGGAAATGTCAATTGATATAATAACAAAACTGCGGGCATGCGTTGCATGCCATTAATATTGTGCAAAATTACGGCCATTCGGAAGTGACGATATTGCAGTATGTTTTATTTTTTTGAAAAGAGGGTATTGAAATGGCTGGCAAAAATATAGTGACTCGTTCCGGACTGAAAGCACTGGAGGATGAACTTCACGAGCTGAAGGTGAACAAGAGAAAAGAGGTCGCCGAGAAGCTGAAAGAGGCGAGGGCGCAGGGAGATCTTTCCGAGAATGCCGAGTATGACGCGGCGAAGGATGAGCAGCGCGACATCGAGGCCAGAATCGAGGAGCTGGAGGAGATCCTGAAAAACATTGACGAGGTAGTCGACGAGGACGATGTCGCCTCCGATAAGATCAACATCGGATGCAAGGTGCGCGTCCTCGATATGGAATACAACGAGGAGATGGACTTTTCCATCGTCGGATCCACCGAGGCGAACAGCCTTTCCGGAAAGATTTCCAATGAATCCCCGGTCGGAAAGGCCCTGATCGGCGCGAAAGTCGGCGATGTGGTTACCGTCGAGACACTTGCGGGAGAGACTCAGTACAAGGTTCTCTCCATTGAGCGGAACGTGTGATCCGTTCCGGAACAGATTTCGGAGAAATCCAGTACCGGCCGGACGAAGCAGCGACAGGAGGAGAGGAGAAATATGCCGGCGAAGCAGAATAACGCACAGAACCAGGATGAGAATCATCTGATAAAAATCAGACGCGATAAACTGAAGGAGCTTCAGGAGGCGGGACACGATCCCTTTCGGATTACTAAATATGACGTGACCCATCACAGCACGGATATCAGGGACCAGTTCGATTCGCTGGAGAACCAGAACGTCTCAGTCGCGGGCCGCATGATGAGCAAGCGTGTCATGGGCAAGGCGTCCTTCTGCAACGTGCAGGACAAGACCGGAAGCATTCAGTGCTACGTCTCCCGGGACGATCTGGGTGACGAGGCGTACAAAGCTTTCAAAAAGCTGGATATCGGTGATATCATCGGCGTCAGGGGCTTTGTTTTCAAGACAAAGACCGGCGAAATCACGGTTCACGCGAAGGAAATCACCCTGCTCTCCAAGTCTCTGAAACCGCTTCCGGAAAAGTTTCACGGGCTGCAGGACACGGATATCCGCTATCGCCAGCGTTATCTCGATCTGATCATGAACCCGGAGGTCAAAGAGACCTTCATCAAGCGTTCCCGGATTCTCAGCGAAATCCGCCGCTTCCTCGGCGGACGCGGATTCATGGAAGTGGAGACGCCGATTCTGGTGGACAATGCAGGCGGCGCGGCGGCCCGTCCTTTCGTCACGCATTACAATGCGCTCGACGAGGACAAGAAGCTCCGCATTTCGCTGGAGCTGTACCTGAAGCGCCTGATCGTCGGCGGACTGGAGCGGGTCTATGAGATCGGCCGCGTATTCCGCAACGAGGGACTCGACACGCGGCACAACCCGGAGTTTACCCTGATGGAACTTTATCAGGCGTATACCGATTACTACGGCATGATGGAGCTGACCGAGAGCATGTTCCGCGATGTGGCGGAAAAGGTCAACGGCTCCACTCTCGTCCAATACAACGGGACGGAGATCGATCTCGGAAAGCCCTTCAAAAAAATCACCATGATCGACGCGGTCAAAGAATATTCCGGCGTCGATTTCAATGAAATCCGCAGCGACGAGGAGGCAAAGGCTGTCGCCCGCGAGAAGGGCGTCGAATTTGAAGAGCGCCACAAACGCGGCGATATCATCAACCTCTTCTTCGATCAGTTCTGCGAGGAAAAGATGATCCAGCCGACCTTCGTCATGGATCATCCGATCGAGATTTCTCCGCTGACGAAAAAGAAACCGGAGGATCCGTCCCTCGTCGAGCGGTTCGAGCTCTACATCAACGGATGGGAGATGTGCAACGCGTACTCCGAGCTCAACGATCCGATCGACCAGCGCGAACGCTTCGCGGCGGAGGAGGAGCGCCTCGCCGCAGGTGACGAGGAGGCGAACCACACCGACGAGGACTTCCTGAACGCCCTCGAGATCGGCATGCCGCCGACGGGCGGTATCGGATACGGCATCGACCGCCTCGTCATGCTGCTCACGGACAGCGCCGCGATCCGGGATGTGCTTCTGTTCCCGACCATGAAGAGTCTGGACAAAAAGCCGGAAGGAAAAACGCAGACGGAAGCGGTGAAAAATGAAAAGCTCGACGCCGGCATCTCCTACGATGACGCGCTCGCTCTTCTGAAGAAATACAACGAGGACGAGTTTCACATCACGCACGGAGAAACGGTCGCGAACCTGATGCGCTATTATGCGAAGAAGTATGATCCGCAGAACGAGGAGTTCTGGGCGGTCGTCGGACTGCTGCACGATCTGGACTGGGAAAAATGGCAGGATCCGAAGCTTCACACGCTGAAGACGACCGAAATCCTCGAGAAGGCAGGCGTCAATGCAGAGGTCGCTCACGCGATTCAGACCCACAACTCCGACAACAACGAGGAGCTGCCGAAACCGGAGAGCAGGCTGGAGTGCGTTCTCTGGGCGTGCGATGAGCTTTCCGGACTGCTCGGAGCGATCGTGCTGATGTATCCGTCGCATTCCGCGCAGGATCTGAACCTCAAATCCGTCAGGAAAAAATTCAAAGATAAACGGTTCGCCGCCGGCTGCGACCGCGACAACATCCGCCGCGGCGCCGAGCTGAACGGCATGGAGCTGGACGATCTGTTCAATTCCATGATCGAGGCCTACAAGACCGTTGCGAAATGATCGCCGCATCTTTCGAAAATATTGTCGACAAGAAGATGTTATGACTACTCTGACTTCTTCCCGGACACGCAGACCGTGTGTCCGGGAAGAAGTATTTTTTTTGATTTATTCGTCATCCTTGTAGAGCAGGTATAGTAGTGTTATGATTTCTTGTATTGTCAGTGATTTAGATTGCGGAAGCACATCAGAATCGGTGAAGAATTGATCCGGGAAAGAAAAGGGAAATGGAAAAAGAATCCTCAGACAGAAAGAATGAAAGATATTCGTTATTAGATTTTCTCAAGGGACTTTCTATTCTGTTTATTATTGCCACGCATTTTGGCTGGACCGGGAAGGAGAGGCTTCAATTTGGATTCCCCTTCTGGATTGATATGGCCGTTCCTTTTTTTTTGCTGATATCCGGATATTTGCAAGCCCTGTTCTTTGACCGAAAAGGGATCCGCTCGATAGATGAGGCATTTCAAAAAGATAATATTGCCAAAAAACTTCAGAGATATTTCCTGCCGTATTGTCTGGTATTTATCGTGGAGGCGGTGATCCTGTTATTTATGAAGAAGGCTGACGCAAAACAGCTGCTGTATGCGTTTGTCACCGGCGGATTCGGACCCGGAAGCTATTATTTCCCGATCATTATTCAGATGATATTTGTAGTGCCGTTTTCCTATGTTATTGTCCGGAAATACAGATTCCGGGGAGTTGTATATGCGTTTTTAGTGAACCTGTTTTTCGAGTTAATAAAATTCCCGTTTTTTATGCCGCCACCGCAGTATCGTCTTCTCTTTTTCCGATACATTTTTATCCTTTCCTGCGGAGTTTTTGCCTGCTTCATGACAGAATTTCATGTGTGGTACTGGCTTATTTCGGCAGCGGGAATATTCTTTGTCATTATTTCAAAGTACAGCAGCCTCCGAAAATCATTTGCCGCGTTTTTCTGTCACTGGGAAGGAACCTCGCTCTTTAACGTGATGATGGTCGTTCCGCTTTTCTGGTACCTGACGACAAAAATAAAAAAAATCAGGATTCGCGGGCCGATCACCAGGGTGGGTACCATTACGTACGAAATTTTTCTGACCCAGATGGCTTATTATTACTTCCTTTCCATTTCCGGCATTGCGAAGCGGATTTCGATGAACAGAGGGGTCCGGCTGGTCCTGAATTATATTATAATATTGGGGATCGCCGTTGCTTTTCATCAATTGCTGCAGGTAATCTGCAGGCGGAGGCGGTCCGGTGAAGTGAAGGTATCTTTTCAGGGAAGGGAAAAAGTATGAAATCAACCCGTCGCGGCTGGCATGAAGGAGACGAAAAGCTGTTTTCGGAGGAGGAAATGGAAAAACTTTCGCTCTGCGCCTATGAAGCAGCATTCCTTCTGGAACGCGGCTATCCGCTGAAGTCAGCGGTTACCGTTACGGGAGACAGGCGGCTGCTTTCGAGACGGCAGCGGATCGCACTCGGACGAATGACGACCTGTCCATCCCGAAAGAATCTTCGGAAGTCAAAGGAGCTAGAGGCGCTCGATCCTGGCTGCACGGTGCATATCGACGCATTTAACGCCGTCATTATCATGGAAACGGCGTTATCGCACAGTCTGCTGCTTCGCTGCATGGACGGATGTATCCGCGATCTTTCAGGGCTGGCAGGAAATTATTCGATCATAACTGTGACCGGTGAAGCCATTGACCGCATCATCGGAAAGCTGAAACAGCACGGTGTGGCAAAAGGTGTTTTTCATCTGGATGCACCGATTTCCAACAGCGGCCGCCTGCTGAGTCTGATCGCGGATGAGGCGGAAAAACTGGAGTTTCCGATTGATTTTGTGATGGCGCGCGATGCGGATTACCTGCTGAAGCAGGACGATCACGTGATCAGCGCGGATTCTGAGGTGATTGAGGCGTGTCAGAGCTGGTACAATCTCTATTCCGAGCTCGTCGAAGAAGTGCCGGATCCGTGGATCGTGGAACTGAATCCGCACTGAATATTGTCCGGTATTGTCTGGCATTCCGGGTCGGTGTTCCGGAATGTACAGGGATTTCCTTCACAGAAGAATGAGCGGAATTTTTCTAATGCGGCGTCCGGGTATTGTGTTATGATGTTTCTGATAACCTGAAGGGTCGCGCTGTTCCGGAGCGGGCAGCGGATTAAAAAAGCAGCAGAGCAAGGGAAAAGAGGGTAAGAAGTATGGCCAAAATAGCGATGAATTCCACGACAACCAGGTACTGCAACATCGTAAGCGATATCAAGATCGCGAAGCAGGTGGGCTACGAAGCGGTCGAACTGATGGCGGAAAAATTATTCCGCTACGAGGACGCCGGATATGACGTATCGTCGCTTCGTCCGCTTCTGGGTGATATGAAGGTCGTTGCGATCGGTGCCCTCCAGAATCTGGAGAGGCAGGGAGACGGATATGAGGAGTATTTGAAGGAAGTTCATCACTACTGCAGCGTCGCGCAGAAGCTGGGAGCCGGCATGGTTCAGATGTGCTCCGGACCGTCGGATGTCCAGACGGTGAAGGATTTCCGTGCGGGAAAGATTGCCCCCGGAGATACGCGATATCTCGGAACCCTGGGCAAGTCAGAGGAAGAAGTGCTGGAGACCGCCGCAGCCAATATTGCCGCCGCGGCGGATATTGCGGCGGAGTATGGAGTCGTGCTGTATCTGGAGCCGCTCGCCTGGACGCCGTTCGGCAAAATCGCGCAGGCACTGAAGGTAATTGACTACGCCGGAAAAAAGAACGTCGGCGTCGTCATTGACCTGTGGCATTTGTGGACGCTCGGCGAGTCACCGGAATTCGTCGCTTCCCTGGACAGGGACGTCATCAAGATCGTTCATCTCTGCGACGGTCTGGAATACGACCGCAGCACCGTTCCGGATCAGGAAATCCTGAGAGATGTCTGGATCGGAGCGGGAGATATCCCGATCGGCCGCTACATCAAAGCGATCAAAGCAACCGGCTACGACGGCTGGTATTCCACCGAGACGTTCTGCCGGAAGGGCTATGAAAAGGATCCGGTCGAGGCCGCACAGGCGCTGAAGCTGACCTATGAGTACCTTCTGGACTGACCGGATGCGATTATTCGTTCGGGGTGATGGTGCCTTCGCCGTATGCATATTCGATGGTTGTTTCCGACATGGTCCAGTCGGCCGAGACGACCACGATCTTGCCCTCGCCCATATCCTTTGCGGCGCCGACCTTTATTTCATTGGAGCTGTCGTTTTCGTCCTCTGAGCCGTCGACGACCGTGAAATCCTCGTTCTCTGCGAGGGCGTTGATGTAATTGATCGCATCGTCCTGCGTGACATCGCCGTTTCCGTAGGTGAGGGTTTTCGTGCTCGTTCCGTTTTCCACGGAGGTTCCCTGACCGGTGAGTTTTCTCTCTTCATCGAGGACTGAGTACAGGGTCGGAACCTCCGCGTTTTTTACCTTGACGGTGGCTGTCGTCGATTTGGTACAGGCGCACAGTGCGGTCGCGGCCAGCAGTGCGGAACCGATGGAAATGACTATTCTCTTTTTCATTTTTTCCTCCTAATAAGTGGCATTTCGAGCCGGTGATTTGCTTCTTTATACACAATACCGATCCGCGGCGCGAAAAGTTTCACCGGATTGTTCTGAAATTTTTTCTCTTTCAGCCTGGTATTATTGTTATACTGAACCGAAATTACATTCGGATTCCGTTTCATGCTGCCGGGTATGATCATACAAGGAAGGAGTCATATTATTATGAGATATTTTGTCAATATCATTACACTCACGGATGATTATCTGAAAGAGTATTTGAAAGCGTGGATGAGACGTTTCCAGCTGACGAACTATCGTATTGTGATGTGCATCGCAGAGGGAATCATCGCCGTTGCTCTGATGGTAACAGGAGAGGATTCCGGCACCTGTCTGGCCGGCCTGATAATCCTGCTTCCCGCGGTCCTGCTGCCGATTTCATGGATCAGCGCTCAGAAGCGGGCGCTAAAGCTTCAGAAGGAACGATATGCGGTATCGGGTATGAACCAGAATACTCCGGTCCGAGAGGTGATAGATCTGCAAGAGGGGACCATCAGTTCTCAGCTCACGGGAAAAGAGGAGCGGCTGACGATTCCTCTCGGCGCGACGGTCAATTATTTTGAGAGTGAAAATTATTTTTATATCGTGACGAAAGGCAATTTTTCCTTTGGATTTGATAAAAACGGGTTCCAGGAGGGGACGCCGGAGGATTTCCGGAGCTTTATGCATACCCTCCCGAAAAAGAAAAACCGCGGGCATACTTTTATCAATGTTCTTCTCGCGGTGATTGTGTTGTCTGGCCTGTCGGTGCTTTTCAGTCTATAGACAGGATGACAGTCACTTTCATTCACATTCCTCACCGGCGAACCGCATCAGGCAGGCGAGTACGATTTTCCCTCCCTCTGCGAGGGAATCCAGCTCGATCCACTCTCCCCGCGTGTGCGCTCCGCCGCCCCGGACCGCTCCGAGCGTGTTTGCGGTAATTCCCAGGGACAGCGGAATATTCGCGTCCGTGGAGATCGGGAGGATCACTGCCTTCCCGTCGTAATAAGATTCGATTATCTCCCGGCTGGCGTTCGTAAACGCCGCCATCTCTTCCGCGTTCACCGCGCCGGTTCCGGGCCGTACCCCGATTACCTCCGGGTGAACCTGAACGGAAGGGTCCCCCTGATACTTCTCAAAGACTTTTTGCACCTCTTCTTTCATATAATCCAGATTTTCCTGACGGTCAGACCGAAACTCATAGAGAGCGGAAGCGTTTTCCGCAATCGTATTCACCGAAGTTCCGCCCTCGATCCGCCCCACATTGCAGGTCGTCTTCCCTTCTCCGGGAAATTCAATGGCAGCCAGGTCCGAGAGGATCCGATTCAGAACCAGGATGGCGTTCGGATTGCCAAAATCCGTCCAGGAATGTCCGCCCTGTGTTTTCACCTCGATTCGGTAGCGGCAGGAACCGACCGCCTCATTGACACATTCGGGGATATACCGGTCAAAAGAGTAGAAATACCGGACCCGTCTCCCGAACACGCGGAAAATCTCCCGACAGCCTTCCAGATTTCCGAGCCCCTCTTCACAGGAATTCGCCGCGATCACATATCCGAAGGAAAGCTTCGGTTTCTTCTCCAGCAGATATTTCGTTCCCATCAGCAGGTTCACGAGGTTGGCCGTGTCATCACCGATTCCCGGCGCAAACAGTTTTCCGTCCTTTTCGACGACCTCCAGCGGCTCCGTATCCGGAAAAACGGTGTCTGTGTGCGCCATGAAGACAACGACCTGTTCATGCTCGGCCGTTCCGATCTCGCACACGACGTTCTTTGCCCTGTCGATATATACATGATCCGCGCCCTGATTTTTCAGCCACGAGAGGACAAACTCCGCTCGCAGATCTTCGTGATGCGACGGAGCGGGGATGGCTCCGAGCGTTTTCAGAAGCGCGATCGCCTCATCCCTGTGGCGATCCGTGTATTCGGCTATCGATTCGCGAAAGTTATTTTTCACAGTAGTCCGCCTCCCATGTATCCCTGCCATGCAGCCTGCCCGGCGTACACGCCGTCGGGACTTCGGTTCATTCTTTCTCTGTCGTTCTTAAGTGTAACAAATTTCCGGTTTCCGTGACGACCGATTTTAACGGAAGAGGATCCCGTTCTCCGGGAAATTCAGCAAAAAAGCACCGATCAGATGACCGGCGCTTTTTTTGCTGCCCGCAGGGATGCGGGATGGAATCGGATCTGGATTCGTAACTTCGCAGATTTTGCAGGTTCCTTTATGAAAGGAGGCGTGCCTGCAGATAGGAAATCTGCACAGAAAATTTCTATGAAATCAGCAGATGATAATTTCAAACCGGATTCGGTAGAATATGGAAAAACGGAGGAGGATCCTGATGTGACTCGGATTCCGGAGCATTTCAACGAAACATACCAGATGTTCGCGGAACTTCTGGGGGAAAAGGCAGCTGTCAAAGTCTGGAAGTATTTTTCCGGAATGACCGTTTCATTCCCGCAGAAACTGTATTCGAAGGAATATACCAGAGAATTTATCCGGGAAAATTACGGGAACATGAGCATCCGGGAAATTTCCAGAAAGGTGCAGCTCTCGGAGCGAAGGGTACGTCAGATTGTCCGGGAATTTAAAGAGGAGGGAGATATTTTATGAAATCAGTCGGAAAGGTAATCGTCACAGTTGTATTAATCGTTGTCATCGGAATTGTGGCACTCGCGTTCATCATTTTCAAGCAGGATCAGGCGGAGCGTGAGGCAGATCAGCAGGCACAGGCGGAGGTCACCGCGACAGAGACGCCGGGGACAGCAGTTTCGTCCTCTGCGACAGAGGCACCTGCGGCAACGCAGGCGGCCGGTACGACAGAAGCGGCGGCCACGACGCAGGCGGCTGACACCACGGAAGCGGCGGAGACGACGCAGACCGCTCCGGAGGATCAGAACATCACCTTGACGACGACAGACGAGTACAGCAGGCTGGTTCCGGATTACACAAAGTATTTTTCGGAGCAGCCAAATGACAAGGGCGAGTCTGACGCCGGTTACGTCGTGAACTGGTACGGCGTCTGCAATCACGATGAGCTGGTGGCGTACCGGGAGGCCGTAAAGTCGATGGGATTTACCAAAGATCCCACCGTGGTTGACGGAGCGGGCTCGTTCGGCTATCAGGCGGACAGCACAGACGGGGTATATATGGTGACACTCACCGGATCGGAGGCGCAGGGAAATGAAGTGATGTCGATCCAGGTGACGAAGAGTCTGGAACAGTGAACCGGTCAGATGCCAACCATGAAAAACGGGGCTGCTGCATTTAGTGCAGAGCCCCGTTTTTCAGCCGGCAATGATGACTTCGACTCCGGACTGCCGCAGAAGGGCGGAGATCCCCGGATCCGTAATTTCGGAATCGGTAATCAGATAGTCCAGATCTTCAAAACCGGAAGAAAGGTAGATATCCGATTTGCTGAATTTCGTGGAATCCAGCACCGCGTAGGTTTTCTCGCTTGCTTCAATCATGGCCCGGTTCAGGCTCGCGTCCAGAGAATTGGAGCAGGCGAGACCGTGATCGTTCCGGACTCCCGAGGAAGAAATAAACGCTTTGCTGACCCGAATGTTGTGCAGAAAGTTTTCTGTGTCCGGACCGTGCGTCGAGTAGTTTTCGCTGACGTAAATTCCACCGATCAGATTGACCGTCACGCGGCTGATGTTGAAAAGAGTCGTGACGGGAAGCGAATTGGTGAAGATGGTCAGAGAGCGCCGTTCGACGAGAAGCTTTGCGATTTCCAGGGTCGTGGTGCCTGCGCCGAGGATGATGCTGTCACCTTCCTCAATGTGTTTTACCGCTTCCCGGGCGATCAGCTGCTTGGCCGCGAGATTCAGGTTCTGGCGTGACTCGAAATGAGTCATCCGGACGGTTGTGTAATCGTCGGGAATTTCCGCGTATCCGTGGGTTCGGCGGATTAACCCCCGATTTTCCAGTGCGGTCAGATCTTTTCGGATGGTCTGAGCCGATACGGAAAACTGCGAGGGCATGTCGCTGACTTTTACGGAACCGTTATTTTTGATCAGTCGGTAGAGTTCTTTCTGCCGTTCTTCTAATGCAGACATGGTTTTGCTTCTCCCTGCTGAATTCCGGGTCTGTGTTTTGATACGGTGCCCGGGAATATTGTCGGTTTCAACGGTTTCATTATAGCATACCGGAAGATCGCCGGTAAACTGTGAACATTTTCTTTCTGGTTTCGATAGAAACTTTTTTTTAGCATTTTCTTTCGCCGGTCTTTTCTTTTTCAGTCAGATCATTTTCCGGCCTCATCCGGTTTCTACCCGATCCTGCATCCGCGAGGAGGGACATAGACGCGTTTACGGGAGAATGACGGGAGTTCCCGCTTTTGTCAGGGCAGCCGCCAGCTCTTTGTCCTGAATTTCCGAGTCTGTGATCAGACATTCCAGTTCCTGAAAACTGACGGAGGGATAGATGTTTGTTTTGATCAGCTTGGAGGAGTCCATCACCGCATATGTTTTTTCGCTGGAATAGGCGATTGCCCGGAGCAGGCTTGCGTCCAGGGAATCGGAACAGGCGAGCCCGAAATCCGCCCGGATGCCGGAAGAGGAGATAAACGCTTTTCCGACCCGGATCGTCCGAAGGAACCGTTCGGTTTCCGGCCCGTGTGTGGCAAAATCCTCGCTGACGTAGATTCCGCTGATCAGAATGACAGACACGCGGCTGACATTGAACACGGAGGCTATGGAAAGCGAATTTGTAAAAATAGTCAGATTCCGGCGATCCGCGAGAAGCTTTGCGATCTGCAGCGTAGTGGTTCCGGCGTTCAGGATAATGCTGTCTCCCTCCTCAATGAATTTGACTGCTCTTCGTGCGATCGCCTCTTTCTCTCTGAGATTCAAACGTTCCCTCGTCTCAAATGGAGTGATCCGGACCGTTTTGTAGTCGTCACTGATTCTGGCGAATCCGTGGGATCGTTTGATCAGACCGTTTTCTTCGAGTGCTGTCAGATCTTTCCGGATGGTCGGGGCGGATACCTGAAAGCTTTTTTCCAGATCACTTACTTTAATAAAACGATTGTCCTTGATCAGGCGGTAGATGTTCTGCCGTCTTTTTTTCTTGTTGACCATGATTTTCTCTTCTTTTCAAATGGGTTTCGCAATGTGTTAAAAAGTTCTTAATATGAAAATAATATGTTTTTTCCAGGTGGTGTTTTTATTATAATATCTTTCATATGAAAATTCAATAAGTTTCGTTAAGTTTGATAATTTAGCCGGAAAAGAAGGCCGGAATTTGTACATTCTTATTGAAAAAACCAGGACGGTGGCTGAATTATTAGGATTTTTCCGGGAGTGAAAAAGAAAACCGGGGAAGTTCCGGATTGTATAATTTAGACAAAAAACGAAATGCGATTCATACATAATAACGACTTGCAAATGAAAAGATTTAATGCTAATATGAACTCAGTTAAAAACAAAACGAAAGTATAATGTGTTTCGAAGGAAAGCGAGGTAACAATCCGTGAAAGTGTATGACCCGTATGACAGTGTTGTCACCATGATTAAGGAAGCAGCTGATACGATGGGTTACAAAGAAGAGGATTACATCACGCTGATGTATCCGGAAAGAGAGCTTCGGGTTTCGATCCCGGTTCGTATGGACGACGGCAGCCTGAAGGTTTTCGACGGATATCGCGTGCAGCACTCTACACTGAGAGGACCCGCAAAAGGCGGAATCCGCTATCATCAGGGAGTGAATGAAAATGAGGTCAAGGCTCTGGCCGCGTGGATGACTTTCAAGTGTGCGGTCGTTAATATTCCGTACGGCGGTGGAAAGGGCGGAATCCGTGTCAATCCGAATGAGCTTTCTCACGGAGAACTTCGCAGACTTACGAGAAGATTTACAACCATGATTGATCCGATTATCGGGCCGTCGATGGATATTCCGGCACCGGACCTCGGGACCAATCCGGAGACGATGTCTCTGATAATGGACACCTACAGCATGCTTCACGGACACAGCATTCCTGCTGTTGTCACCGGCAAGCCGCTTGAACTGAACGGTATTCCGGGAAGAAGAACCGCGACCGGCCGAGGCGTCATGTTTACGGCCAAAAACCTTATGAAAAAGGAAGGCATCGCGATTCAGGATGCTACGGTTGCGGTACAGGGATTCGGAAACGTAGGAAGTGCGGGGGCGAGACTTCTCGCTAAGGAAGGCTTTAAGGTCATCGCACTCAGCGACGTTTCCGGCGGGCTGTACAAAGAGGACGGATTTGATGTTCCGGTAATCATGAAATGGCTCGCGGACAATCCCGGAAAGCTCTTTAAGGATTACGAGGCGGAAGGCGTCTCCCACATCACAAATGAAGAACTGCTCGCCCTGAACTGCACCATTCTGGTTCCCGCGGCGCTGGAAAACCAGATCAATGAAAAGACGGCGGACAGCCTGAACTGCAAGTATGTCATTGAGGCAGCAAACGGCCCGACGACGATCGAGGGTGATGAGATTCTGGCGAAGAAGAATATTCCGATTCTCCCGGATATTCTCTGCAACGCCGGAGGTGTGGTGGTTTCCTATCTCGAGTGGGTTCAGAACACGCAGTCTCTGTACTGGGATGAGTCTGAGACGAACGCAAGACTGAAAATCACCATGGACAAAGCCTTTGAGGAAGTCTGGAACCTGGCGGCCGAGAAAAATATTTCCTATCGGAAGGCTGCGTACTGCATCGCAGTCAGCCGCGTGATCGAGACCAAGAAACTGAGAGGCATCTGGCCGTAACCGGCATCGGATGTATTGCAGACAATCATCCGTGCCTGGTTTTCCATACATTTTTTCAAAACACCTTCTTATTCCATTGAGGTCGCTTACATACACCTCGCAGTGCCGGGCCGGAAACAAAAGGAGGATCGGATTCTCCTGAAGTTTTCTGCCCGGCAAGCTGTATAAAAATGAATGTTTTTTGAAAGGAGCAGGAATTCATGCGTATTCCATTTGCTGAATCGTATAAAGAAACCGGATCTGAAAAAATCGATGTGAAAAATCCGGTGACCGGTGAAATCGTTGACAGTGTTCCGGCTCTGAAGCGGGAAGATATCGACACGGCGGTCGCCGCGGCCGCAGAAGGACAGAAGGATTGGGCTTCCAGAACGCAGATGGAGCGCAACCGTATCCTGCGGAAGACGGCGGAAATTATTCTGAAAAAAAGAAGTGAGCTCGGGAAGCTGCTCTGCATGGAAAACGGCAAGCGCATTTCCGAAGCGGAAGAAGAGTTTGACACGGTGGCTGCACTGATCGAGAGCTACACGGATGCGGCAAGTCATCTGTACGGAACCAGTCTCCCGAACGGGACGGATCTGACGTCTGACCACCGCGACATGATCGTGACGCGGTTTGAGCCGGTGGGCGTCGTCGCCTGCCTTCTCCCGTTTAATTTCCCGGTTGAACTCTGCGGCATAAGATTGTTCCGGCTCTCGCGGTCGGAAATTCGGTAGTCGTAAAGCCGCCGACGGAGTGCCCGCTGGCTGTCTGCCGGCTGATTGAGTGCTTCCGCGAAGCGGGAGTGCCTCCGAAGGCAGTGCAGGTCGTGACGGGACGCGGCTCTGTGATCGGAGATTATTTCTCGGGACATCCCGGAATTCAGATCCTTACGATGACGGGCGGAACGGAAACCGGCATCCGTATCGCTCAGCAGACGGCGGGAAATCTGACCAGAACGTATCTGGAGCTGGGCGGCAATGACGCGTTTATTGTTCTGAATGACGCGGATCTCGATCTTGCGGTCGCAAATGCGCTGGAGTCCAGAACGAACAATGCCGGTCAGGTCTGCTGTGCGAGCAAGAGATATATTGTCCAGAAGGAAGCGGCGAAGCCGTTCACGGAAAAACTGATCCGGGCCCTCAGGGGTTTGAAGGTCGGAGATCCGATGGACCGCTCAAATGATATCGGAAGCATGATCAGCAGGGATGCTGCCGCAAAAGTGAAAGAACAGATCCGGGCAACCGTGGACGCAGGCGCAGAACTCGTTTACGGGGGCGAGGTAAACGGGTCGTTCATGACGCCTGCGGTGCTGACCGGTGTTACGCCGGACATGCCTGTCGCGAAAGACATGGAAATTTTCGGCGCGGTTTTTCCGATTATTGAGGTGGATACTCCGGAGGAAGCTGTCGACGTCGCGAACGGCAGCAGCTTCGGCCTGAACGGAGCGGTATTTTCCGCGGATATGGCTCTGGCGATCAGCGTCGCGGAAAAAATGCAGACGGGCGGAATCGTAATCAACGGCGGCGGAAATTACCGCACGGCGGCGATGCCGTTTGGAGGCTATAAAAAGAGCGGAATCGGAAGAGAAGGTTCTTCCAGAACGCTGATGGAATATGTACAGGAAAAATCTTATGTACTGAAAGAGGTTTTCGGGAAGATTTCCCGCTGATCTGATTCCGGATCGGAAAGGAGATAACTATGATGAAAATTGGCTTAAATACGAATACGTTTCCGGGCGAGAAACTGGATGTGCTGATTCCCATGGCGAAGGATTTCGGCATCCGCTATCTCGAGCTCTGGGGAAGCAATCTGGAATCCAACGGGAAAGAGGCGGTAAATTATTACGCATTCTCCGATAAGGATCTGAAAAAGGCAAAGAAGCAGATCGAAAACGCCGGCCTGACTGTGGGATCTGTTTCTTCCGGACTCGGCCTCGATTCTATGATGACGAGCGATCCGAAAGCATTTTCCGACGAGCTGGTGGCTGCTGTCGAGGCAGCGGCTTTCTTCGGCGCCAGAGTGGTCAACCACTACTCGGATAAGATCCAGCCGGGAACGGTTCCGGAGCTCGGAAGGCTTCATGAGTATTTTGACGCTGCCCTGAAAAAAGCGGAGGAGCTCGGAGTCGTGCTGGCGCTGGAAAATGAGGCGTGCGACGCGAGCGGAATTCCGGAGAACATGCTGGAGATCGTGAAAGATTTCAATTCTCCGAATTTCAAGACGAATTTTGACGCGACCAATTACTATCATGCATCCTGCGAGGCGTTTCCGTATGCCTATGAGCTGCTGAGGGATGAGATCGCATATGTTCATATCAAGAATGGCCGCATATACAGACCGGGCGGATACTGCCCCGACACGAAGTGGTATGGAACATCCATGACGCGTACCGCGGGAACGATCTATTACTGCGAGGCGAAAGACGGCGTTGTCAATATCGACGGACTGCTTCGAAGACTGGCTGCGGACGGATATGATTTCATGTGTACGCTGGAACCGCACACGACCAGACAGAACGCGATCGACTGTATTCACAATGAAGTCGCTTATCTGAAGGGGACGGGTCTGTTTGAGGATTGACAGACACTGCCCCGGATCGGATCGAGGAGGAGAAAATCAATGAAGCGGGAAACAATTGATTATATCCGCAGCCTGAAGCCGGCTCCTCATCAGAACGGAAAAGAACTTGTTCAGAAGGGAATCGAGATCGGCAATTCCTTTGAAGCGCCGCTGACACATTACAAGGGATTTGCGAATCATATGGAGTATAAAAAGCATCTCCAGAAAAACGGCGAAATTTACTGGACTCTTCTGATGGGACTCGCGACGCTGGATGAAGAGGTGGAAGGGCAGAAAAAGATTTACGAGTTCATGGAGAGAAACGGCTATCATCTCGGTTCCCTTCTGCACATTCCGAGCGGGAATATTGCCCTTCCGAAGGAGTACAGAAAGAACGCACCGAAGACAACGAGCTTCATGCTCAATGATGTAAACGATTATCTCCGCCTGCGGAACGCGGCGCCGATCGATCTCAGCCTGAACGATCATCATCTCATCGTTCCGAATTCGATCGAGACGACGGTGAACGCGCTGAAGGCAGGTGCGGTCCGCGTCGGGTCTTTCGGCCAGTTTATGTGGGATTATCCGGGATTCAAGGATGATCTCAGAAGATATTCCGAGATGGTGACGTCGCTGGGAATCATGGCGTCGAAACGGGACGATATGTTCTGTGTGGAGACGTATCTGGACGACAGTTTCCCGGGATACTTCATGGACGTTGCGTCTTACGCCGGGTATGCGCTGATTGAGCATTATATCTGCACAAAGCTGTGCAACGCGAGATATGTCATCAGCTTCGGCGGACTTCTCAGCGAGGGTCCCTCCAGAATCGCTCTGGCGCTCGCCCTGCATGAGCTCATGGGCACCGAAGAGCAGCCGGTTCTGACCTATATCAATGGCTCCACAAATATGCAGTGGGATCATGATATCGAAGGAAACTACGGCTTCGCATCGCAGGAGATGCTTCTGGAAATCCTGGCGGAAAAGAAGTTCCACATGTCGCTGGGAATCAATCCGGTTTCGATCACAGAGAAGATCGCGGTTCCGACCCTGCAGGAGCTCCTGAACATTTTCGTGTGCGGAAAGCGCGTGGAGGAAAAGGCCGATGAGTGGCTGCCTCTTGTGGATTTTACTCCGATCGTCGAGATGAAAGACGTCATTGTGAGAGAGGCGAAGATCTATTTCAAGAATGCAATGGAGGGATTCCGCGAAGCGGGGATCGATACGGAAGACCCGCTTGAGATGCTTCTGATGCTGAAGAAATTTCAGCCCCAGAAGCTGGAGTCGGCTTTCCATTCCAGCACGGTCGACGGACAGAACAGTGAGGTCATTCCCTTCTATCCGACCGTTCTCGGACGCCAGACCAATCAGCAGAAAAACGAGATTGTAAGCTCCCTTGTTTCGGAAGGATACAAGGGAAGTCTGGAAGGGAAAAAGGTGATCGTCGGATCCGGAGACGCGCATGCGTACGGCCTGATGCTTGTGGAAGGTGTTCTCCGAGAGATGGGAGCCACGGTGATCAATGTCGGCGTTGACATGGACCCGATCGATCTGCTGGATGCCGCGGACGAGGACAATACACCTTATATCGGAGTGAGCGTTCACAACGGGCAGGCGCTCGGATACGGGAAGCAGCTTCTGGAGCTGGCGGAAAAAAGAAAAAAGAAATACGTTATTTTCATGGGCGGAAAGCTGAACACAATACTGCCGGGAGATTCGGAACCGACGGAGGTCGGTCAGATGCTGATTGATATGGGCATTTCGGCGGACAATAACCTGAAAACCACAGTTGAGCTGATCAGAAGCAGCTGATCCTGTCACTAATTCAGAAAAGAGGTAGATCAAAATGATTGTTTCTCCGAAGATTATCCTGCAGGACGCAAAAGAGAACGGCTATGCCGTTCCGTCATTCAATTATTACAATCTGGATGTGCTTTTTGCAGTTCTGGACGCGGCGGAGGAGGAAGACGCACCGGTCATCGTCCAGCCCTATATGGCTTATTTTCCGTTCCAGCACTATGAGGTATTTTCTGACGCGACGCTCCGTGCTTTGCGTCAGACAAATGTGAGCTCCGCGATTCATCTGGACCACTGCACGGATTATGACATGACCATGCGGGCGATCCGGGCAGGATTTACTTCCGTCATGATCGACGGGTCCGCGCTTCCGCTGGATGACAATATCAAACTGACAAAGTCGGTTGTGGATGCAGCGAAGAGCGTGAAGGTCTTTACGGAGGCCGAGGTTGGTCACATCTACCGCGTGGGCGTCGATGCGAACGCGGAGGATGAAGAGGAGATCGCCGCGACGGAGGACTGTGTCCGCCTCGTGAAAGAAACGGGTGTGGATTCCTTGGCGGCTGCTGTCGGAACGGCGCACGGCATTTACACGAAACCTCCGGTGATCAATTTTGACCGGATCCGGGAAATCGCTTCATCGGTGGATGTTCCCCTGGTTCTTCACGGAGGCAGCGGAACTCCGGACGACATGATTCAGGAGGCAATCCGGTGCGGAATCAGCAAGATCAATGTCGGAACCGAGCTGAAGCACGCCTGGTCCCATGCGATGAAAAAAGGACTTGACGAAGGGGAGCTGGAGCCGAGAGTACTCTCCGCGTATGCCAGAGAACAGGTGAAAAATGTTGCCAGGAAAAAATTCCGCCTGTTCGGCACGTCCGGAAAGAATCCGGAGATCGTTGAAAAGCTGAAGGCGGAAGGAACTCTGCAGAGAGAGCCTTTCTGACGCGGAAATGATCTGCAGGGAACTGCGGTAACTGAATATTACAGAAAAGAGGAAAAACGATGAGAGAACAGATGAGAGCGGTGAAGTATCGTTATCTTACAAACAACAATGTGCCAAATGCCGAGATGGTCATGATAGACAAGCCCGAGATCAAAAAGGCGGACGAGGTCCTGATACGGATCCTGAATGTCTCTCTTTGCGGAACGGATGTAAACGCGCTGAGAAATCCGCCCGCGTTCAATCTGGTAGAAGGCGTGACGATCGGCCATGAGTGCTGCGGCGTCGTCGAGGCGGTCGGCGAGGAAGTCACGAACTGCAAAGTGGGCGATCATGTTGTGGTTCATCCGAATATCTGGTGCGGAAAGTGCCCGTCCTGCAGAACCGGTCATATCAATCTCTGCCACCATTTCAAACATATCGGAGACCGGATTGACGGTGCGATGGCGGATTATCTTTGCATCGAGGAACGCATGGTCTATGTAATCGATAAGAAGGTTCCGCCCTATATCGCGGCGCTGACAGAACCGCTCGCCTGCGTGCTGAACGGAACGACGACGGTCCGTTCGCATCCCGGCGATGAAGTGCTGGTTATCGGAGCCGGCCCGATCGGTCTCCTGTTTACTATGCTTTACAAGAAAATGGGAGCCCGGGTGACCGTGTCCGAGCCTCAGCCGCAGAGACAGCAGGCTGCCCTTGACTGTGGTGCTGATTTTGTCGTCAATCCTCTGGAGCAGGATCTGAAAGAGGCGACGAAGGATTTCGCGCCGGAGGGCTTCGAGATTGTCGCCGAGGCGAACGGAACTCAGATCGGAACTGCGATCGACATGGCGAAGATGGGAGGACAGATCGCCGCGTTCGGTGTGAACCAGATCAAGACCCCGACGGTCAATCAGTACAATATTACGCTTAAAGAGCTGAAGATTCAGGGAACCTACATCACAAAGGGAACATTCCCGAGAGCCATCAAGATCATCGAGAACCGGATCATCCCGATCGAAAAGATCGTCTCCAGGGTTGAGACGATGGAAAATATCATGCCCTCGGTCCGGGCTATGGCAAAAGGAGAAGTCAATAAGATCGTCATCGAAGTCAATAAGGAATGATTTCTGCCCGGAGAGAGGCGTGCATTATGGCTAAGGAATTTTATCTCACCTTTGATTTCGGTTCGGGAAGCGTAAAAGCGGCCCTGTTTGACGGAAATTACCGCCTTCTCGGCTCGCACAATGAGGCTTACCGGACATACTTTCCCCGAAACGGATGGGCGACACAGAAGCCGGAGGAACAGTGGCAGGCGATGATCCGGGCGTCGGGAGCGGTGCTCGGGAAGACGGGAGTTCCCGCTTCTTCGGTATCGGGGCTGGCGATGGCCCAGACGGCCACCTCTGTCATCTTTGCGGATGAATCCGGAAGGGCTTTGACGGACTGCGTCATGTGGACGGACGGAAGAGCCGGGGAGCAGGCGGATAAGATCAATTCGCTGCTTGGTGAAAAAAAATTTAACGGAAAGAATGTCATTTCAAAGCTTCTGTGGTTTGAGGAAAATGAACCGGAGGTTGTGAAAAACGCCTCCTATATGCTGGATCTGTCCTCCTGGCTTTTTCATAAAATGACCGATGAATTTGCCTATGAATTTACGGGAGCCAGGGCGACGTGTCTGGTGGATATTGAAAACAAATGCTGGGATCAGAGGATGTTCGACCTGATCGGTTTCCCGCGGCGTCTTGTTCCGGAACGGATCGCGGTTTCCACGGAGAAAATAGGCGTTCTGACACAGGAAGCTGCTTCGCAGATGGGACTGGAAGCAGGGACCCCCGTCTTCGGAGGAACTTCGGATCATGCGGCCGCAATCCTGGGAACGGGATGCATCCGTCCGGGGGATTCCCATATTTATATGGGAACGAGCGCCTGGCTTGCCATCGTCACGTCAAAGGATGATCCGCATCCCGGGCGGATGCCTTCTCCCGTACCGGGATTGAAGTACCATTTTTACGATACGGATTCCGGCGGTGCCTGCATTGATTTCCTGGCTGACAATTTCTATTCTGCAGAAAAACAGTCCGGGGCCGACGTGTATGGACTGATTGACCGGGAGATTCAGACGGAAATCAGCAGCGGAAAGCATGAAAATGTAATTTTCCTTCCCTTTTTGTCCGGCGCGTCCGCACCGCTCTCGGACCTTACGGTCCGGGGGACGTTAATGAATCTGAAGCGGAGCACGAAAAGAGGAGACATAGCCAGAGCTTTTTTTGAAGGACTCTGTTACAATATGCGGCTCATGAGGGATATCCATGCGCAGACATCCTCGCGGGACGTGAATTTTCTCCGTGCGGTCGGCGGGGTGTTCGAAAATGAAACCCTCCCGCAGATTCTGGCGGATGTACTGCAGACGCCAGTTACAACGCTGGAGAATCCCCGGTTTGCCGGGGCCCTGGGGCTGGCCTCCTGCATTGATATCGGGCTGAATCCGCAGAAGGATTTTACCCTCCTGGATAATGCAGTCAGAGAAAGGAAAACTTTTGAGCCGGATCTGTCGGAAAAAAACCGGTATGATACACTTTACGGCATCTATCGGAAAACATTTGAGGCAATGCAGCCGATTTACCGTAAACTGAACGGATGAGCGGATGTGCGCGGAAACGTCAGACCGTCTGCGGGACGGGTGAGACGGCAGATATTTCTGCCGCCCTGCCCGTCCCGCAGATTTTTTTTGTTTGAAAAAATTTTATTTGAAAATATATTGATGGAGAAACGAAAGTGCATTTATGATCGATCTGAGCCGCAGTTTGCGAAACAGGAAATGAGAAAAAACAACAATACGAAATACAGAAAAAATTCTATTTCAGGAGGAAAAACGATAAAAAGATAACAATATCGCGGGAAAATAAATGGTTTCAAGTCAAAAAAATATATTATAAGTGAAAAGATTGGCGATTTTGTACAAAAATAGATTTTCATTTTAAATAGAATGATATATTGCATTTGAAACAAAATCGCGCTATTATTATTTCATCAGAAAACATACGAAACATCATAAATGTTTCAAAAGAAACAAAATTGAAATGAGATCTGACAGGTAAAAGGAGAGTAGAGCAATGAAAATGGAACACCTCGATGGATTTGACTATGACGCGATTCATGAGCGGGCCGCTTATGTTCTGAAGGAAGGAAAGAAACTCCGTCCGGACGCAGAGGCCGAGTGTCTGAAGTGGTTTGATGATCACTGCCAGACTTCAAAGGCAAAGATTGAGGAAGCGAAGAGCATTATTCCCGGGGGTGTCCAGCATAATCTGGCAAACAATCATCCGTGGGCACTGGATATCGTGAAAGCGGAAGGTCCGTATCTCTATGATATCGACGGAAACCGCTACATTGATTTCTGCTGCGCCGGTGGTCCGACCATCCTCGGGAATTCTTATCCGCCGATCAAAGAGGCGATCATCGATGAGGTCAACACCTGCGGCTATCTGACCGGACTTTTTAACGATTATGAATATAAGCTCGCACAGAAAGTAAAAGAGTTTTTTCCGTCGGTTGAGAAGTTCCGCATGCTGGGTACCGGTACGGAGTCTGTGATGGCTGCGATCCGTGCTGCCCGCGCCTATACCGGGAAAAAATACATCATCAAGCTGAAAGGATGTTACCATGGCTGGTCCGATCAGGTCGTCTATGACATCCGCGCCTGTAATTCCAGGGGAGACTTCGCGGCTGGAATCCCGGAGGAGTGTTACAAGTACACACAGGCTGTTATGGTCAACGATGCAGATGCCCTGGAAAAGCTGTTTATTGAAAACGAGTCCAGAGGCGGAACGGCTGCCTTTCTGGTCGAGGCGATGGGGCAGGATTCCGGATGCCTTCCGACCACACGGGAATATCATCACGCCATACGCGAACTGTGCGATAAATACGGCGTCGTTCTGATTTACGATGAGGTTGTCACGGCGTTCCGCCTCGCTCTCGGCGGAGCACAGGAGTATTTCCACACGCATGCAGATCTGACCGTATTTGGAAAAATCATCGCCGGAGGACTTCCGAGTGCCGGCGGTCTTGGCGGAAAAGAAGAGATCATGAGTGTATTGACCTCGGGCGTTTCCCACCAGGCTTCCAAAAAGAAAATCGTCGTCGGCGGAACACTCACGGCGAACCCGGTCAGCGCCCGTGCCGGGTATACGGCTCTGTGCGAAATTCAGAAGCACCATGTTCCGGAAAAGCTGGACGCGGCTGCCGAGGACTTCTGCGATAAGGTTCTTGGATTTGCGAATAAGTACAATGTTCCGGCTATCATTACGCACCAGGGATCTGTTCTGCAGATCGACCTCACCGGAATGAAACACGTGACAACATTTGATACGTATTCGAAGGAAGAAGCAGCGGCGAAGAGAAAAGAAGCGCAGAAGAGGATGGTTGACTTTTCCATGGCCCTGGCGGCGAACGGGGTCATCACGGCAGGCGGAAACAAGACGTTTTTCAATTACGCTTCGCTTGGCGTCCTGGATGAGGCACTCGCGGCTTACGAAAAAGTCTTTTCTTATTACGCGGACTGATCTGAATCAGCCATCCCGGATCACCGGATTTCTGGTTTTGGAGAGGATGGAACACGTTTAGAAGTTTATCGGGCAGAAAGGGAAAAAGGAGAAAAAGCATGACGAAAAAAGTTTTAGTATCGGTTTTACTTGTCGGTTCCCTGAGTTTTGCCGCATGTTCCACGGCGGCGGAAGAAGGGATATCGAATTCGGGATCAGCTGAAGCGGCTGGCACTGGTACGGAGGCAGCGGAAGAAGATAGTACGAGCGTCAGTACAGGGGAAATTGAGAGTCTCGACAAGCTCGACCTCTCCGAATTTTCCGAGGCACCGACGATGACGGATTATATTCCGGAGGATGCGGATACAAGCGGAACGAAGGAAGACGGAAGCAAATGGAAAATCGCGTGGCTGAATCCGGATATGTCAGATGAGTCGATGGCCTACATGACGAAGGCGATGACAGAGAAGGGCGAAGAGTATGGAATTGACCTGGTCAGTTATGACGCACAGGGCGATCCGCAGAAGCAGACGGATCAGATCAACAGTTCTATTTCTCAGGACGTCGATGCGATCGTGATCAATCCGATTGATCCGCCGTCCGCTGTCCCGGCGATGAAAAAAGCCAGGGAAGCAGGCATCGTTGTGATTAATGGACAGAACATTACGAACGATCCGGATTCCTATGACTGCTATATCGGACCCGATGATAAACAGGCCGGGCAGATTGCTGCTTCGATGGTTATGGACAAGTATCCGGATGGCGCAAAGATCGTCATGGTAGACGGACTTGCCGGATCTACGGCGCAGATTAACCGTACGAAAGGTTTTCGAGGAGTGCTGGAAAGCCATCCGGAATATGAGATTCTCGATGAACAGGCAGCCACAAACTGGTCCGGAGCGGACGCGATGAATATCATGGACCCGTTCCTCTCGAAATATCCCGATATTGATGTCTGCTTCTGCCAGTGGGATATGGGAACGGTTTCCTGCATTCAGTCTGCGGAGTCTGTCGATCGGGCGGATGAAATAACATTTGTTTCGGTTGACGGTCAGCAGGTTGCACTCGATCAGATCGCGGAAGGAGGATGTTTTTACGGAACTGCTATGCAGGATTTCAATGCGGCTTCTGAGATGCAGATCATGACAGCACTCGCCTTCCTGAATGGTGACGGCGATAAAATTCAAAAGGAAAACTATCCGGATTACG
This sequence comes from Bilifractor sp., assembly GCA_050944685.1. Lineage (GTDB taxonomy): Bacteria > Bacillota > Clostridia > Lachnospirales > Lachnospiraceae > CADBRN01. The sequence goes on along the minus strand of JBMNRP010000003.1, from coordinate 39,256 downwards.
TTGCGATTACAAAGGATAACGCGTCGAATTTTGAGGCGGGATGGTAAATCCCCGGTAACTGCTGACGGACCGTGAGGCTGGCGCATTGCTATTGCCATAACCTGTGGGTGGTATATGCCGCAGCGGGCAGTACAGTGCGGCAGCCTCAAAAATATAGAACAGAGAGGAAAGTATATGAGCGCAAATCCCGATATTATTCTATCAGTTCAAAATGTAACGAAACGTTTTCCCGGTGTTCTTGCGCTGGATCATGTGTCCTTTGATATTCAGAAGGGCACTGTGCACGGTGTCGTTGGAGAGAATGGAGCCGGAAAGTCGACCTTGATGAAAATCCTTTCCAGCGTATACAAAAAAGATGAAGGAGTTATTTATTTCAACGGCAAAGAAATGAATCCGAAGACCCCGATGGAATCCCTTCGGCTTGGTCTGAGCATTATTTATCAGGAACTGAATCTGGTCAATTACATGTCTGTCGGTGAGAATATTTTTCTCGGACGGTTCAAAGAAATGAAGAGTCTTGAGAACATCCACAAACAGGCACGAAAGCTTCTCGATTCCATTGGCTGTCATTTTGACACACATACTAAGGTTGGAGAGCTTCCGGTTTCCGACCGGCAGATGGTCGAGATTTGCAAGGCACTGTCTTTTGACTCAAAACTGATCATTATGGATGAGCCGAGTACATCTCTTACCGGTGAAGAGATGGAGAAGCTGACGAAAATAATCCATGACCTCAAAGAAAAGGGAATAACTATTATTTATATCAGCCACAAGCTTGACGAAATCTTCGATCTTTGCGATAAAGTGACGATAATGCGTGATGGTCAGGTGATTGACACGGGGGACATCGGCAATTACACAAGGGCCGATCTGATTGAAAAAATGGTCGGACGGAAGATTGAGAATGAATATCCGCCTCGTCCGGACTGCGCGGGAGAAACCGTACTGGAAGTCAAAAATATTACGACCCGAAAGTTACACGGAATCAGTTTTATCGCGAAGAAGGGAGAGATTGTCGGCTTCGCGGGGCTGGACGGTGCAGGACGTACAGAAACGATGAGGGCAATCTTTGGTGCAGATCGAATGAAAGCCGGTGAAATATATCTGCACGGAAAGAAAATTGAGATAAAGAGTCCGAAGGATGCGATTCGAAATAAAATCGGATTTATTACGGAGGACCGCAAGGAACAGGGACTGTGCCAGTCGTTTCCGGTCGGAACGAATATCACGATGGCAGCGTTCGATCATTTCAGCAGTCACGGAATATTTAACAAAGAAAAAGAGAAAGAAATCATAGACAGACAGATTGAGAAGCTGCGGGTAAAGACGCCTAGTCCGAATGTAAAAATCCGGACATTGTCCGGAGGAAACCAGCAGAAATGTCTTATCGCCAGGTGGCTGGAAACAGATCCGGAGATCCTGATCATGGACGAACCGACAAAAGGGATTGACGTTGGCTCGAAATATGAAATTTATCTTTTGATGAAACAAATGGCAGAAGAAGGAAGGACTGTTCTCCTGGTTTCGTCGGAGCTGCCAGAGCTGATCAATATGAGCAATCGTATATATGTTCTGGCAGACGGGAATCTTGCTGGTGAACTAAGCGCTGAGGAGGCGAATGAAATCAGTGTAATGTCACTGGCATTCGGCGGAAAGGAGGCGGAAAAATGACCGGAACAGGAAGTGTGGCAAAGGCGGAGGAACCAAAGCGCAGTCTCAAAGAAGTGTGGCGCGAATTTGTAAATAACTATCTGATCATTACGGGTATCGTCGTTCTGATGGTGTATACCGCCATCATGCAGCCGACCTTTTTCTCCTATAGCAATATCAGCAGCATCCTGAAACAGCTCGTTCCGCTTGGTCTTGTTTCGCTCGGTATGACACTGATTGTTATCGGCGGATACATCGATCTGTCAGTTGCCGGAATGTTTTCATTCCTTAGCATGCTTTCAGCTCTTCTTTACAATAAGACCGGTGCGGTTTCGTTTCTGCTGATCATTCTGATTGGAGCACTCTGCGGAGGAATCAACGCTCTCATTCTGATCGGATGCGGCGCCAGGGATGACTCGGATGCCCTGTTTATCACCTTCGGAATGAGTACCGTATTTACGGCGATGGCCCTGATGATGAATGACGGTTCCGCGATTATTCTGAAGCAGAGTAATTTCACGAAATTCCTCGGACAGGGATCACTCGCAAGAGTACCGTTCATGGTTTACATTTTTGCGATTTTCGTAATTCTATTGCAGTTCATGATGAAAAAGACTCAGATCGGCCGCGGTATTCATCTTTCCGGAAGCAATCCGACCGCAGCTTCTCTCTGTGGGATCTCTGCTTCAAAGGTCATTGCGATCGTATACGTCGTTACGGGAGCACTCGTCGGCATCGGAGCCTATCTGATTACCTGCCGCGTCGGTAACGCGACTCCGGTTGTCGGAAAAAATTATGAAACGAATGCGATCATGTCGGTAGCGATTGGCGGAACGAGTCTTCAGGGAGGGCACGGAAGCGTCGTAAACACACTGATCGGTGTCGCTCTTGTTACAATAATGATTAATTCGCTGAATATCCTCGGAATTGATCAGAATATGCAGTTTGTATGGAGAGGCGCGATTCTGGTTATTGCGATCTGGCTTGATGCGAGACGTGAGATTTAAGGAGGGGCCGATGGAAAAATCAGTCAATGCGAAAAAAGTATGGAATGTACTCAAACAGCAGAAGGCTCTGTTGGCGATTATCATTTTTTATATCGTGATGCCGTTCTTAAGTCCGCATTTCCTGACGGGAAGGAACCAGAGTTCTCTGCTTCTCCAGATCACGATTCTTCTGATCATGGCGATAGGAGTAACCTTTGTTATTATCTCGGGAGACTGTGATCTGTCACTCGGAACCAATATGTGTCTGGCAGGCGTTATTTCAATCCTTCTGCAGAAATACCTGCCGCTGCCGGCAATTCTCCCGGTCGTCCTTCTGGTGGGTTTGGCAATCGGAATTGTCAACTCTTTTATCATCGTTAATCAGGGTGCGAATGCGTTCATCATGACACTCGGGATGATGTTTCTGCTGAAGGGAATTGCTCTTGTCCTGACGAATGGGCAGCCGATTTCCGGAAGCAGTCAGAGCTACGTAAACTTCGGAAATGGAAGATTTCTCGGTTTGAACTATATCACATGGGTCGCGATTATTCTGTTTTTCGCTGCATTCTGGGTGATGCGTCACACATCTTTCGGGAGGAACTGTTATGCGGTCGGAGGAAATAAGGACGTCGCCGAATATTCCGGTATCAACGTCAAAAGGCATAAATGGATTGCATTCTGCATCAGCGCAGTTATGGCCGCACTTGCCGGGTATTGTTACTCGGCAGAGCTGAACTCCGGATCCGCCGTATATGGCGAGAACACGGCGCTGCTTATCAACTGCGGCGTTGTCGTCGGTGGAACTCCGTTCAACGGTGGACGCGGAGGCATGGTTCAGTCTCTCATTGGAATTTTCCTCTTTGGTCTTCTGGAGAATGCGCTCAATCTTCTGAACGTCAGTTCCTATCTTCAGCAGTTCATCAGAGGTGTGGTGATTGTCTTTGTCATCGCCATGGACTTTTACGCCGAAAAACGCAGAAGACGCGATGTATAACCATAATTAACAGTTCATGTTTAAAGGAGAATTAGAATGAAAAGCAAAGGAATTAATCTTTCCGGCAAAACGGCGGTTGTGACAGGCGCGGGAGGAAATATCGGGAGAGCCATCTGCGAGGCACTGGCCGCTCACGGAGCAAAAGTTCTTGCGTGTGATATCACGATCGAGACAGCGCAGAAAACCGCAGATCTCATTAACGAGGCAGGAGGGACTGCCGCTGCCATGGCGGTTAATGTAACAAAAGAAGAAGAAACAGAGGCGATGATTGCGAAAGCGGTCGAACTCTACGGTTCCGTTGACCTGATGTATAACAACGCGGGGATCTGCACGGTCATGAAGGTAGAGGATATGCCTGTGGAAAAGTGGGATCAGATTTTTGCAGTTAACTGCAAGGGTGTTTTCCTCGGAAGCAAGGCAGCTATCCGCCAGATGAAAAAACAGGGCGGCGGACGCATCATTAACACCGCTTCTCAGGCCGGCAAGGGGGCCATCCCGGAGCAGGTTTCTTATTGCTCGACGAAGGCGGCCGTGATCGGATTTACGCGGGCACTCGCGATCGAACTGAAAGATGACAATATCCTGGTCAACTGCTTTTGCCCGGGTTCTGTCATGAGCGATATGACGATGCGGGAAGCCCAGGCGGCGTTAGACGCACACGGCATTCCGATTGAGGAATCTCTTAAGGAGTGGCAGAGAGCGATTCCGCTTGGCAGATGGGTTACGCCTGAGGATGTCGCGGACATTGCGGTTTTTCTGGCATCGGATTATTCGGGATATATGACCGGGCAGGCAGTGAACATTACCGGCGGTCAGACGATGAATTGAACGGAAAACCATCAAAAATTAAGGGCGGATCAACGTTTCATGCTGATCCGCCCATTTTGCGGAAAAGGAGAGAAAATGAAGATAAAGCTCGGTATCTGTAATTTCTGCGTTCCCGGTACCGGTGTATTTGCACCGGAGATTGTATCGGAACTCGGTCTCGACGGGATGTCGATTGAGTTTGGTCCCTACACGAACGGATGGCCGCTTTCGCAGAGGGATCTGCAGAATCGTTATCTGAATGCACGTGAAAAATATGGAATCGAATACTGCAACATCGGCGTGAGTGACGGAGATAATATCCCTTTTCATGCGCGAAAGGGAACAAAAGAGGACCAGATTGTCGATCTTGAAGCGGATAAAGCTGTTGATGCCGCGGCATATATGGGTATTCCCTGTGTGTTTTTTTCACATTTCAGAAGGAGCGAAAACCGGACACAGGAGGATCTGGAACGAACAGCAGAGCGGTACAGAAGGATCTGTGACTGTGCACAGGAAAAAGAAATTCAGATCGCCTGCGAGATGCCGAACAGTTCTGAGAGCCAGAAGATTCTTGTTCAGATGGTTGACCGGGAGAATTTTTCTCTCCTCTATGATTCCGGAAATTATGAAGGGCTGACGGACTTTGATGGCTATGAAATCCTTAAGGAACTTTATCCCAGCCTGAGCAATCAGATGCACATCAAGGACGGCATGAAAGGAGAAAACGCGTCTCGGATTCTCGGCACAGGAAATGCGCGGTTTCTTGAAAAGATACGTTTTCTGAAAGAAAAGAAATTCAGCGGATGGCTGATTCTCGAGAATCTTTACGAACAGAAACCCATGCGGGATCTGAATCCTTCCTGTATCGAAATTCTCAAAGAAGACATCAAATGGCTGAAGGAAGCAGTAAAAGATTTTTAACCCATCCGGATGGATTGTGACGATCTTTTTCGTTCTGTCCGGAAAAGCTGACCTGGCAATTAAAAAGCCAGGCATACAGAGAGGGAGAATGATATGACCATACTCGGAATTGATACCGGGGGCACCTACACAGACGGTGCTCTTCTGGAGAGGGAAACGAAGCGCGTTCTGAAAACGGCAAAAGCCCTGACAACCCCCTGGGATCTGTCTGTCGGGCTGGAAAACTGCGTCGATCACTTTGATGAATCGGACCTGCGTCAGATCAGCATGATCTGCCTCTCAACTACGCTTGCGACCAACGCGATTCTGGAGCATCGCGGGTGCAAGGCCGGGCTGATTCTGATGGGGTCGGTTCCGGACGGCAAGCTTCCGGTCAGTTCTTTTGAATATCTGCCGGCGCGCATCAGCATCCGGGGCGAAGTGCAGAATTACCTGCGGGAACAGGAGGTCAGGGACCTTCTTGTATCCATGAAGGGCAGGTATGAGTCGCTTGCCGTCTCGGGATATTCAAGCGTGCGCAATCCGGTGCATGAGGAGAAGGTCCGCCAGATGGCGAAAGAAATCCTGGGGATTCCCGTCGTCTGCGCGCACGATCTGACCGGACAGCTCGGTTTTTACGAGCGCACCGTGACGGCGGTGCTGAACGCCCGCCTGCTCCCGATCATCGACCAGCTCCTGAAAGCGGTCGACCGGATCTTCGCGAAACGGAACCTGAATGTTCCCGTCATGGTCGTGCGTGGCGACGGCAGCCTGATGCAGGAAAGCTATGCAAAGGAGCGCCCGGTCGAGACGATTCTGTCGGGACCCGCGGCGAGCATGCTCGGCTCGTGCTTCCTGAGCGGAAAGGAGAACGGGCTCGTGGCGGATATGGGCGGTACTTCGCTCGACGTCGTCCGCATCACGGAGGGAAAAGCGGAAATTTCGGAGGAAGGCGCGACTGTTGACGGATGGAGAACGCGCGTAAGGGCCCTGGATATCCGGACCTACGCACTCGGAGGAGACAGCCGGATCCGGGCGAATGAGAACAGGCAGATATTCATCGGTCCCAGAAAGGCCGTCCCCCTCTGCAGAAGCGGGCTCGTAAAAGGCGAGAGCGACCTGACTCCGACCGACGTCGCCCATGTGACCGGAGAATATCTCGAGTGGGATGAATCGCGTTCGCGGGAAGGAATGAAACGCATGGCGGATCAGGTCGGATCGGATCCGGATACTCTGGCGGGCATCCTGTCGGAAAAAATCGCCGGACTCGCGGCCGAGGATCTGACAGAAAGCATTGAGGCATTCGGGGCGGACAGCTCTGTTCCGGTCATCGGAGTCGGAGCTCCCGCCCGTCTCTGGCTGAAAAAAGCAGCGGAGCATATGGGAAGAGAGGTTCTGATCCCTGAACACGCGGACGTGGCGAATGCCGTCGGCGCCGCGGCGGGAAAGATCATGGAGCTGTCAAAAGCGATAGTACGCTACGACAGGAGATCCTCTTCCTACAGCATTTATTCCGAAAAAGAGAATCTGAAAGTCGCCGACTTCGATGATGCCGTGGAGAAAGCCGGTATCTTTGCGAAAAAAGCGGCGGAGGAAAAAGCGGAAAAAGCCGGCGCCGAATCCTGCGAAGTCACGGTTTTTGAAAATACGGACGTGGATTCGGAGGGCAATTTCATCGAGTGCGTTGTTGAGGCGGTCGCAAGCGGAATCCTGTAAGTATACGCAGAACCGGAGTATTGCTTAATTGTTCTGACGCGGAAAACTGTGCCGGCCTGTATTTTTTCTGCCGGGAACAGGGCGGCGGAAAGCCCCGCCGCGGGAAGCGGCGGATTGCGGAAAGAGAGATTTGGTGGAGATGAAGAAGAGAATTGTCTGTTTCGGGGATTCCAATACCTGGGGTTATATCGGAGGCCGGGGAACCCGTTATGATGAGAATACCAGATGGACCGGGCTTCTCCAGAAAATGCTCGGGGAAGAGTATACGGTGATTGAAGAAGGGCAGGGAGGACGTACAATCGCGCTGAACTCCGCGGACGAGGGTGAGAAAAGCGCGTATGATTATATCTGTCCGTGCCTGGAATCTCAGGCTCCGTTCGATCTCCTGATTATCATGCTCGGAACGAACGATTTGCAGGTCAAGTTCGGTCTTTCGGCGGGTCAGATTTCGCAGGAGATGGATCGCCTTCTCACGAAAGTGAGAGGGTTTACGGAATATCTCATGGAGCCCCCGGAGAGGCTGAAAATTCTGCTTGTGTCACCGATCCACGTAGGGGAAAATATCGAAAATTGCGCGGACAGTGAAGTTCTGGGCGGCCGCACGGCAGTGGAAAAATCCCGAAAACTTGCGCCGCTGATGAGAGCGGTTGCCGAAAAGCATGACTGTTACTTTATGGATGCCTCAAAGACAGCCGAACCGGGAGAGGCAGACCAGCTGCACATGGACGCGGAAGGACACCGGAAGATGGCCGACGCGATGTTCCGGGAGGTGAAGAAAATCCTGGCCTGATTAGCGGTCGGGAGCCGTTTTCCTTCTTCCGAAAGTCTGTACTCGTTCAGACATTTAACAGATATTCTTTTGGGGGAAAACGATTTTGAAATGAGAATTTGATTCTCCACATTTGTACCGCATCCGGACACGATATTCCATTTCACTTTCCACTCCGGGCATGATAGACTGACATTATCAGGAGGAGACTCCCTCCGGCCGGTGTTTTCCAGAGAAATTATCCGGACCGGATTACGGAGGGATTTTTCAGATGGTGCAGATTTCAAGACACAAGACAGGAGAGATGATATGCGGATATTAGTTACCGGCGGAGCCGGCTACATCGGAAGTCACACGTGTGTAGAACTGTTAAACGCCGGCCACGACGTCGTGATTGTGGACAACCTCAGCAATTCCAGCAGCAAGGTGATTGACCGCCTGGAGACGATCACCGGAAAAAGACCGGTGTTTTACGAGGCGGATCTTCTGGACCGGGAAAAGATCAGTGAAATCTTTGACCGGGAACCGATCGACGCCGTGATTCACTTCGCCGGCCTGAAAGCGGTCGGAGAATCCGTCGAGAAACCGATCGAGTATTACCACAACAATATTACCGGAACGCTTTTCCTGTGCGACGTGATGAGAAAACACGGCGTTCATAACATTATTTTCAGCTCCTCGGCGACGGTGTACGGGGAAAATAATATGGTCCCCTACACGGAATCGACCCCGAAGGGCATGTGCACGAATCCGTACGGATGGACGAAGTGGATGATCGAACAGATTCTGACCGATATCCACACCGCGGATCCCGTGTGGAACGTCGTCCTGCTCCGCTATTTCAACCCGATCGGCGCGCACAAGAGCGGTCTGATCGGAGAGGATCCGAAGGGCATCCCGAACAACCTGCTTCCGTACGTCGCGAGAGTCGCGATCGGAAGTCTTCCGAGGGTCAATGTGTTCGGAGACGACTACGATACTCCGGACGGAACCGGAGTGCGCGATTACATCCATGTGGTCGATCTCGCTCGCGGTCACGTCTGTGCGCTGAAGAAGATCGAGGAGGGCTCCGGGGTTTCGATTTACAACCTGGGAACCGGAAAGGGCAGCAGCGTTCTGGATGTCATTCATTCCTTTGAGAAGGCATGCGGCCACGAGATCCCCTATGTCATCGCTCCGCGCCGCGCGGGCGATATCGCCACGTCCTACGCGGATGCCTCGCTGGCGAAGAAGGAACTCGGCTGGGAGGCCGAGTACGGACTCGACGAGATGTGCGCGGATTCCTGGAAGTGGCAGAGCATGAACCCGGAGGGATACGGGGACAATCAGAACTGAATGAAAGCAGAAGGATTCTCCGCAGAGGCGCTGCCTGCTGCGGAGAATTTTTTGTATAATTTTGAAAAATAGAAGAGGAACAAGAAACCGTCTCCGGAAGAATATCATGGATTGCTTTTCTGATAAGATTCTAACGCGGACTGGTGAAATTCGATCATCCGCTGTCGTAATGAGGCGGGCGACAGGATTATCGCGTCATCTTTTTCAAACCGCCTGAAATACAGAAAGATCTGATCCTTGGAGCCCTTGAAATAATAGTACGTCCCATCCGGCTTTTTTTCGTTCCGGTCATATTCGGGACGCCCGTAATAAATGCTGTGGTGATACAGAAATTCGCCATGCTCAGAAAGGCGGACGCAGGTTTCTTCATCGTCATTAATGACATACTGCGGTCCGTATCGTTTCATCAGATCCAGATGCCTTTTCACATCTTTGTCGATCAGTACGTTTTTACTGCTGGAGCGAAGGCCGGTGATTCGGTTCAGACGGAATACGGCCGCCTGACAGCATTTCAGAGAATCGCTGTATTCCTGACACAGCAGATAATTGTACATTTCTTCTTTCCCCGTGCAGATCGCATACGGGATAACGTCGTGAATCACTTCCCTCGCGCGGAGCGTCGAAAAAGAAACGGGTCGGGATTTTTCACATGCCAGGTTCAGCTGAGAAACGGTCTTGTGAAAGATGATCCGTTCCCGTTCGCTGAAGGGCTTTTCTGCGTAGGAAGTAAACATCCTCCGGAAATACTGAGATACGGCATCCCCGTGAAGCTCCCTCATGATTCCGCTGACAGCGGTACATGTCAATGCGGTTGGCTTCAGGGATATTTTTCGTGTCTGTTTTCCTTTCCTCCCGGGAATTTCCGGAAAGATGATTTCTTTTAAGATCGAATCCGCAAGTTCGCCGGATTGGTCCGGAGGATTTCCGGAATCGGTGAGCTTCTTGTTTATCATTTCATAAGCGTGGTTATATTCGCTGTCATATTGAGAGGCGTACCCGTCAATGAGCAGATTCAGAAAATGGTTGCGATTGATGGTTTCCCCATCTTTCTTGAACAGTTCAAATGCTCTGGCGTCGCTGTCCAGAGTGTTTATTAAACGATCGGAAATAAAAATATTGATTTTCTCTGTTTCATTCATGACAGATTCTTTCTGTGACAAAGTAAACGACCCCGAAAAGGGGTATAAAAACGCCTGCATTTTTATTATATTTCCTGTATTAATGAAATAAAAGGGGGTATTGAATATATATTAAACGAGAATTTTTTTGTTCTTTGCAGTGCGGTATTATTGAATTGTGAAAAGGATACGGCAGTTGAAGGATCCGGCTGATTTCGGAACGGATCGCGAAGGGCAGAAAAAAGGAGGTTCATTCTATGAAAAAGTTTGTCGGCGGTATGCTTGTCGTTCTGGTTATTCTTTATATCGTCCTTCCGGATGTGGTTCCCGGGCCGGTCGACGATATCATCGTCGCCCTCCTGGGTGTGGCCGCCAACAGGCGCTTCGCCGACGATGATTCGTGATGAGCGAATCATCGTCGGAACCCCGGATATGAGACAGCGCTGTTCATAAAAAAACATTTTCAATAAGACATTTTTTGTGCAGAAAATCGAAGAGTTAGTTTATTTGACATGTGTTTATTTGTACAATATAGTTATATTATCGAAAGTTTTCTGTTGACAGTGAATATTTCGGATTTTTTCGGGTGAATGAACATGGATACTTTAAAAAAGATATCGGTCACGTTAACCGGATCTTCCGGGGAAAAGCCTTCTTTTTATCTGTCCTCTCTCTTTCAGGGAGCGCTGATGGAGCGCGTGGATTCCTCTTATGCGGAGAAGATGCATGAGACGGGTATGCATCCGTACAGCCAGAATCTGCAATTCCTGGGAAATCAGGTGATATGGACGGTCAGCGCGTTGAACCGGGAGGCCGGGAAGTATCTGATTTCGGGACTTGAGGCGGATGATTTCCAGAGTGTCCGCATCAAAGATCATCAGGAGACGTTTTCGGTAGTCGAAAAGAAAACGCAGTCTCTTTCCTATGATGAACTGATACGGAAATATTATCTCGGCCAGTGCAGCCACATCCTGAAACTGGAGTTTCTCACGCCGACTTCTTTTAAGAGCAAGGGACGATATCAGCTGTTTCCGTCCGCGAGACTGATTTTTCAGAACCTTATGCAGAAATATGATCAGGCGTCCGGGGAAAGCACGATTTATTCGGAGGAGATGGTAAGAGAATTTGAGCAGCACAGTGAAATCGTCGGATACAGACTCAGAAGCACGTCGTTTTCGATGGAGGGCGTCCGGATCCCGTCGTTCCTCGGTACGGTGACGATCCGGATCCGCGGCCCGCAGCAGATGGCAAACGTCGCGTGGATGCTGGGGGCATTCGGAGAATATTCCGGAGTCGGAATCAAGACGGGTGCGGGCATGGGCGGTATGCGCCTCTTGAAAAGACAGGATTGAAGAAGGGGGTCAAAGTGAAAGAGATGATTTTAAAACTGTCCGTCGGAGGGATGCTCCACGATATCGGAAAAGTTCTGTATCGCGGAGATGACGGGCGTAATCACAGCCAGAGCGGTTTTGATTATCTGAAGGACGATGTCGGACTGACCGACACGGATATTCTGGACCAGGTCAGGTATCATCACGCGAAATTTCTGAAGGATGCCCGGCTGTCCGATGATTCTCCCGCCTACATTACTTATATGGCGGATAACATCGCGGCAGCGGCCGACCGGAGAAAAAAGGATTCCTCGGATTCCGGATTCGACCGGTCCGCGGCGCTGGACAGTATCTTCAACCATCTGAACGGGGATCACGGAAACAGGAAGTATCGTCCCGCGACGCTGGACCGAAAAAACGGAATTCCGTATCCGACGGATGAAGAAATCTCTTTTGATGAAGCATTTTACACCGGTCTGCGCCATACATTGAGAGATGTCATAAAACAGGTGACCGACGGAGAAGCGATTCATCAGGAGTATGTGAACTCACTGCTTGAGGTATTGGAAGCTAATCTCAGTTTCGTCCCTTCCTCGACCGACAAAACGGAAGTAGCCGATGTCTCTTTGTTTGATCATGTAAAGCTGACGGCGGCGATCGGATGCTGTATTTATCAATATCTGAAGGAGCAGGGGGTTTCCGATTTCCGAAGCTGCCTGTTTTCGTCGGGTTCGGATTTTTATGACCGGAAGGCGTTCTGCCTGTTCAGCATGGACATGTCGGGGATTCAGTCCTTCATTTACAAGCAGTACGATACCGACGACGTTCTGAAAAACCTGAGGGCCCGTTCCTTTTATCTCGACATCCTGATGGAAAATCTGGTCGATGAGCTGCTGGAGATGAGCGGGCTTTCCCGGGCGAATCTGATTTATTCCGGCGGAGGCCATGCCTATCTTCTCCTTCCGGGAACCGAACAGACAGAGGAAGTTCTCCGGAAATTCCAGATGATTACAAACCAGTGGCTTCAGGAGGTATTTCAGACCGATCTTTTCGTGGCCTGCGGCTATACCTTCTGCACCGCCAATGAACTGATCAACCGGCCGCAGGGGAGCTATCAGAAAATATTCCACAGAGTATCCCTTTCCATCTCGCAACAGAAGTCTCAGCGATACAGTGCGGATGACATCCGATACCTGAATACGGCGGACCGTGAAAGCGACAGACGGGAATGCCGCATCTGTCACCGGTCGGACCGCCTGACCGGTGATGATCTCTGCGAGATCTGCGCGGGCCTGATCCGTCTGTCCGGCGGAATTCTGCGGAAAGAATTTTTTGTGGTGATGGATGCGTCCTGCGGAATGGACGGGATGCCGCTCTGGAGGGATCGGGTCCTGGTGCCGGCGGACCGTGAATCTGCCCGAAAGCTGATCCGGGACAATCCGCATTACGTGAGGGCTTACTGTAAAAACACCATGTATACCGGGGACGCGGTCGCAACAAGGCTCTGGGTCGGAGATTATTGCCGGGCGGATACGCTGGAACAGCTGGCAGAGAGCGGAAAAGGGATCCCGCGGCTGGGCGTTCTCCGGGCGGATGTCGATAATCTGGGACAGACATTTGTAGCGGGTTTTCCTCCGGAATACCAGACATTATCCCGGTCCGCCACGTTTTCCCGGAAGATGTCGCTGTTTTTCAAGCTGTATATCAATGATATTCTCCAGAACGGGGAATATTCTCTGAACGGAGGACAGAAGGAGCGGAATGCCGCTGTCATCTATTCCGGCGGAGATGATATTTTTGTGGTCGGCGCCTGGAAGGATATTCTGGAGTTTGCGGTCGACCTTTCCCGTGACCTGGAGCGGTTTACGCAGGGCGCCCTTACGATTTCCGCCGGTTTTGGAATGTACGATGTCCATTATCCGATCGCGTACATCGCTTCAGATACCGGAGCGCTGGAAGATCGTTCCAAACAGGAGGAGGGAAAAAACGCGGTCACGCTGTTCGAGGATACACCGGTCGAAAGTGAAGGCGGACATCTGAAAAGTACCTATCACTGGGAGGAGTTCCGCGATCGGGTGCTGAATGAAAAATTCAGTGTGATCCATGAGTATTTCTCATATTCAGAGGAGCGCGGAAAAGCATTTTTATATAAGATTCTGGATCTCTTCCGGAATCAGGAAGAACGAATCAATCTGGCGCGGCTGGCGTATCTGTTTGCGAGGATGGAGCCCGGCCGCAAGGCATCGGAAAATGAGAAGGAAAGCTACCGCAGATTTCGTGAGAAGATGTATGAATGGAGGCAGAACCCGTCGGACAGCTCAGAAGCCATCACCGCGATATATCTGTATATTTACCTGATCAGGGAACGGGAGGAGTTGAAAAAAGATGAGTGATAAACAGAATGTTCAGAGAGCGAGAGCGGATTATCCGAATCAGAATAAAACACGGCAGGATTTTCAGAATAACCGGACGCCGCATGTGGAGCTGACGAAGGAAAATTATGTGACGGAAGCAGAAAACGTGATCCGGGAACTGCGGCAGGGATATTACAAACTGACGACCTCGAAAATCCGCAAACTGCTGGCACTGGTGTCCGATCTGTATAATGACGTAAAAAGAGAGCGGAGCGACAGACTGAACGCAGACTGGGTCGGCCGTATCCAGTATGTCCGCATGCATATCGCGTATGAAGCGGGCAGGGATCCGGTTGTAAAAGAATTTGCGGAGAAGGCACATCTGCTCGATCTGATTAATCAGATCGGCACCGATAAAGAAAAGCTGATTATTTTCTGCCACTATATGGAAGCATTGGTTGCGTATCACCGCTTTTACGGCGGAAAAGATTGACAGGAGGGAACCAGAATGTTTGCAAAAATAGAAATTACGGGGTCCATACAGGTGAAGACTGGAATGCATATCGGAGGCAGCTCACAGTTTGCGGCGATCGGCGCGGTCGATTCTCCGGTTATCCGTGATGTAAATACGGATCAGCCGATGATTCCCGGGAGCAGCGTAAAAGGGAAAATGCGGTACCTCCTTTCCCGCCAGTATGCGGATGGGAATTCCTTTGTCAAAATTGAAGATGAGGACGGACGGGTCAAGAGACTGTTCGGTTATCCGAATGATAATAAAGAGGATAAGGACGATCGTCGCGAAGCGCATGCGAGCCGCCTCCAAATCCCGGATATGTTTCTTTCAAACGGGGAAGAAATGAAACTCGAGGGAATTCCGACCACGGAAATAAAATTTGAAAATACGATCAACCGGATCACGGCGGTAGCAAACCCGAGGCAGATTGAAAGAACCTCCCGCGGAACAGAATTTGAAATTCACTGGATCTATAACGCGGAAAAAGAAGACGAAATCGAAGAAGATTTTCGGACGATCGGAGAGGGCATTCGTCTGCTGGAATACGATTATTTAGGCGGTCACGGTTCCAGGGGGTATGGAAAGATATCCTTCTCGGGTCTGGATGTCTGCTGTGTCATCGGTGAAGTGAGTGATGAAATTCTGGAAAAATGCAGAACCGCTGTGACAGGAGCGTAAATCCATATGAAATATCAGATCATTAAAATGAGTTTTCCGGGTGCGGTGCATTTCGGGGACGGAGGACTGGCGACGTGCACGAATGTCCTTCCGGCGGATACCGTATTTTCCGCTCTGTGCTGCGAGGCGTCACGGATCGGCAAGAACGTGGAGAATTTTGTCACCATGGTGAAAAACGGATCGCTGATTATTTCCGATGCCCTTCCGTTTATCCGGGACCGCTATTATATACCAAAGCCGCTTCTGAAACGAAGCGGAGACGGCGAGAGCGACCCGTCCGTCGCCAAGCTATACAAAAAAATGAATTACCTCCCCGTGGACAGACTGGATGATTATCTGGCGGGAGCGATGGATGTCGCCGCCGAGACCAACTATTTTCACGATCATTACGGAAAGTTTTTTCTTTCTCAGAAAGCCGCGGTCTCAGGTCGGGAAAACGCTATGCCGTATGCGGTTGAACTGTTTCGCTTTTCGGATGAAAGCGGTCTTTATATCTGCGTCGGATATGAAAGCGACGAGGCATTTTCTCTCATTCTGGAGATATTTGAATCTCTTCAGTATTCCGGTATCGGGGGAAAGCTTTCGTCTGGTTATGGTCAGTTTACGATACAAACGGCGGAACGCGGAGCGGAATTTGAAGATCGGATGAGCAGCGAATTTGAAAAAAAGATGACGCTGTCGATCTGTCTGCCCAGGGACGATGAACTGGAGCAGGCGCTGGAGGGAGCCGGATATCTTCTGGTCAAGCGCGGCGGTTTTGTCGCATCTCTCCGGTATGCGGATACCTCCCGGAAAAAGCAGGACCTCTATTTGATGAAGGCGGGGTCCGTGTTCAGCCATGAATTCCGGGGAGATGTCTACGATGTATCCGCCGGAGGATCGCATCCTGTCTATCGTTACGCCAAACCGTTTTTTCTGGGGGTGATCTGATGAGCAGTTATCTGAAATCGATAGATCTGACGTTTCGTACCGTCAGCCCTGTATTTATCGGCAGCGGAAGATCTGCCAATAAACGGGAATATCTGTTCAACACGGAGACAGGCGTGATTCAGTTTATCGACGTCGATCAGATGTACAAAGGAATGCGGCAGCTTCATAGAGAGAACGATTATGAACAGTATCTTCTCGGAAAAACGAGAGACAGGGATTTATACAGCTTCTTGAAGAACAGAGAGATTCGTCCCGGTGTGTATGAAAAGTGGATCCGGCGTACCTGCGGGGTCGGAGACCGTTCATTGAATGCACACAGCATCAAAGATATTCAGGAGTTCATCAAAGATCCGCAGGGCCGTCCGTATATTCCGGGAAGCAGTGTCAAGGGCATGCTTCGCACCGTTCTGGAAACAGCCTGGTATCTGGATCATCCGGAGCAGGCCAAAGAGGAGATCCGGGATATCCGGGAGGCACCGGCTGAAAAACGGAATAAATATCTGAAATCGAATGATCAAAGTCTGGCACGGCGCGCGTTTCACCGGGATATTTTCCCGGATGAGAGGGGAAACAGCGTGCCGGAAGATATGAAGAACGATGTTCTTCGCGGGCTGGTCATCGGGGATGCGGAACCGTTTTCCGAGGGTGACATGTGTGTCTGTGAGAAATTCGATATCAGCGTTGACGGAAATATCAAACGAGAAAGCAATATACCACTGCTGCGTGAATGCATCAAACCAAAAGTAGATTTCACCGTTCCGATTACAGTGGATTCCCGGATCTGTGATCTGGATATCAATCAGCTGCTGAAAGCGATCCGGACGTTCTATGCAAATTATCAGAAGGAGTTTAGCAGCAAGTTTTCAAGAGCACCGAAAGTGCTCGGAAACAGCACGACTCTCTTTCTCGGCGGAGGTTCCGGATATCCTTCCAAGACGGTTGCTTATGGTCTGGTGCAAGGAGAAGAAGCGCACGGGATCGTCAGTGATGTCATCAATGCCACGCTGCCTCAGGGGATCAGGAATGAACATGGGCATGATAAGGATGCAGAACTCGGCGTTTCCCCGCACATGCTGAAATGTACAAAGTATAATGACCGATTGTATCAGATGGGAGCATGCTGTGTCGTTCGATATTCTTCCAGGGAAATTTGATTCCGCGCATTTTGCGCCGCACCGCATGAATACAAGGCTTTTCACGCATTTTCCCGGCCTGACGAACCATCAGTTCGTGCAGAAAATGTTTTCAGCCGCAAGAACGGACCGGAGCCCAGGAATTTCAAGGGCTCCGGGGGACAGGGTTAGAGAAAATAAGACCCCGCAAGGGGACGGAAACAAATCTGATTCATTTGCCATTCAAAATCGCTCTTATTAGTTAGAGAAAATAAGACCCCGTAAGGGGACGGAAACATTCTCCCGCAGTCAATAACCGCGTCCCTGGGATAGGTTAGAGAAAATAAGACCCCGTAAGGGGACGGAAACTTTTTCTCACCGGTATCGTTAATTATTTCCAGCGCTTTGTTAGAGAAAATAAGACCCCGTAAGGGGACGGAAACTTTGGGATGTTCCTTATCTCTCTTTCTGATTATAGTTAGAGAAAATAAGACCCCGTAAGGGGACGGAAACCTTTACAGATGTAACTCCGAATGACCATTTGTCATCGTGTTAGAGAAAATAAGACCCCGTAAGGGGACGGAAACATCATATCAACCGGCAAACCATAGATTTCTGCCATTTTTGTTAGAGAAAATAAGACCCCGTAAGGGGACGGAAACTCTGTTCGTACTCCAGATCATCAGAACAGCCGATCGTTAGAGAAAATAAGACCCCGTAAGGGGACGGAAACTCTATAATCATCTCTTTATTTGTCATGATTGTTACCTCCTTGTTAGAGAAAATAAGACCCCGTAAGGGGACGGAAACATTTAGAACATTCTTTTTCGTGATATTCTTTGTGTTAGAGAAAATAAGACCCCGTAAGGGGACGGAAACTTATGAACGATTGGTGCTACAACATGCTTTTCTTCAAATTGTTAGAGAAAATAAGACCCCGTAAGGGGACGGAAACAATGATTGCGGCCTCCTCTGAATCAAACGCGTCATAAATTTAGAGAAAATAAGACCCCGTAAGGGGACGGAAACTTGTATACCTCTGGTGTTTCGTAATTCTTGTCCTTAAGGTTAGAGAAAATAAGACCCCGTAAGGGGACGGAAACTGGTATGACCGAAAACCATATAGTATTGATTGTTTGCTGTTAGAGAAAATAAGACCCCGTAAGGGGACGGAAACTCTTGACTTCGTTCATTCCTTTGATGTTCTTCATTTTTTGTTAGAGAAAATAAGACCCCGTAAGGGGACGGAAACGTTCCATGCATTATGTTTCTTTGAATATTCGACTACATTGTTAGAGAAAATAAGACCCCGTAAGGGGACGGAAACGTCATATACAACTTCAACGTGTTCATCTTTCAGATCCTTGTTAGAGAAAATAAGACCCCGTAAGGGGACGGAAACAATTAACGCGTGGGCACCTATTCCTAAAGTTGACAAAGTTAGAGAAAATAAGACCCCGTAAGGGGACGGAAACAAAATCACGCTCCTTTCAGGTGCAAATTCCCACGGAAGTTAGAGAAAATAAGACCCCGTAAGGGGACGGAAACTGTGATCCCGTCTGGCCCTTAAACGCAATCGCATATGAGTTAGAGAAAATAAGACCCCGTAAGGGGACGGAAACTGCTGTCATTGGCAAATGCCTTACGGACGTTTTCCAAATCGTTAGAGAAAATAAGACCCCGTAAGGGGACGGAAACAAATTATCAAACATAATTAACTCCTTTCAATTCAAAGAGTTAGAGAAAATAAGACCCCGTAAGGGGACGGAAACATATTCACTGTACGACTCAAAATGTATTTCTTTCGACTGTTAGAGAAAATAAGACCCCGTAAGGGGACGGAAACGTTTGGAACATTCGCTTGTGTCAATGTCAAAATGGGGTTAGAGAAAATAAGACCCCGCAAGGGGACGGGAACTGTAAACCAGAAGTTGTTTATTCTTTGAAGGGGGAAAAATTGTGGCTTGTCTTTATGTAACGGAACAGGGCTCAAAAATTAGATCGTCGGGAGGCAGAATCATTGTTGCCGGCCAAGATGGATCGACGAGGTCTGTTCCCGTCGAGACACTGGAATCCATCATGCTTTTTGGCAGAGTCGAATTGACGGCAAAAGCGCAGGAAGAGTGCCTGTCAAGAGGAATCAGCGTGACTTTTCTTTCAACGCGCGGACATTATTTCGGGCGTCTGCAGTCTACCGGTCACATGAACACATTTCGGCTGAAAAAGCAGATGCAGCTCTCGGAGAATCGGGAAGAGTGTCTGAAGCTTACTAAAAAAATACTGGAAGCGAAAATTCACAATCAGATCGTTCTGGCGAGACGATATTCCAGAAATCGTTCGGATATTGACAATCACCGGCTGATTAACGATATGTCGGTCATTGACCGGAAAATTGAGAGCTCGGATTCTCTGGAGCAGGCGCTCGGCTATGAAGGAATAGCCGCGCGGGCTTATTTCAAGATATTATCGAATCTTATCGATGAAGAATTTAAGTTTAACGGGAGAAACAGACGGCCTCCGAAAGATCCTTTCAATTCCATGATCAGTCTGGGATATACTATCCTTCTGTATGAAATATATGCCGGGATAGAAGCCAGAAGCATGAGCCCGTATTTCGGTTTCATCCATCAGATCCGGGAAAATCACCCGACGCTGGCAAGCGATCTGCTGGAAGAGTGGCGTGCTGTTATCGTGGACGCGACGGTGCTCAGCCTGATTCAGGGGCATGAAGTGAATTCTTCAGATTTTGACCGGGATCCGGATACGGGAGGTGTCATGCTGAACCGGACGGCGCTTTCCGCCTTCATCAGGAAGCTGGAAAACAAAATGCGGACAGAAACTCAGTATTTCGATTATCTGGATCATCCGGTCATGTTCCGGAGAGCAATCTGGTGGCAGACAAAGACATTGGCGGGGTGCATTGATCAGGGTAATTTTGACAGTTACAGGCCGCTGAGGATTCGATGATGATGAGAGCAAGTGACGGTTCGACGATATTTACGGTATTGGTGATATACGATATTACGGATAACAGGCACCGGCTGAAGGTTTCAAAATTGCTGGATTCTTATGGAACGAGAGTCCAGAAATCGTGTTACGAGGCAAATCTGAGGTCCGGACAATACCAGAAACTTCTGAAGGATATTGAAAAGATACTTCAGGAAGAAGATGATATCCGCGTATATAAAATCAGCGACTGCGATGAAATCCGGTCGTTTGGAACGAAAGACCATTCGGATGACACGGAAGTCATTATTGTTTGAAAGCAGAACAACAGGAGGATTTGAACGATGAATGAAACCATACTTTTCTCTCCGGTCGGCGGGACGGATCCCATGTCGCAGAATAATTATCACGACGGGTCATTGATCCATATTTGCCGGGTATACAAACCGACCCGGGTCATTATGTATATGTCGGAAGAAATCCTGCGGATCCATGAAAAAGACAACCGCTACATCTATTGCCTGGATAAACTCGCGGAAATGCAGAACCGCAGGATGCAGTACGAGATTATCGAAAGAAAAGATCTCAAAAAAGTCTATGATTTTGACTATTTTTATCAGGATTTCAAGGGGATCATGGAAGAAATCATCGCGGGGATGGACGAAACGGATACTCTGCTTCTGAATATTTCTTCCGGAACGCCCGCCATGAAAAGCGGGCTTGCGGTGCTGCAGACCATTGAAGAATACAATTGCCGGCTGATTCAGGTCGTGACGCCGGTCCGGCAAATGAACGAGCACAATCATGAAGGGTATGATGTGGTCGGCCTGTGGGAAGTGAATGAGGACAACCGGCCGGATTTCGAGAACCGCTGCAGGGAGGTCAGGTGTCCTACGTTGTCCGTCATAAAGCAGGAGGAAATCATTAAAAAACACATCAATGCGTATAATTACAGTGCGGCTCTCGATGTGGCGGAATCGCTTCCGGAAAATGTCACGGAAAATTATCTTCATCTGATCCGGGCCGCTTTTTTCCGCTCCCAGCTGGATCTGAAGAATATGCGGTCCGTATCAGAGCAATCCGGGGAATACAGGATTTTTATTCCGGTGAAGGACGATGGGATACGCCCGGAACTGGAATATGCGCTTAGCGTAGAAACCAAAATGAGGAGAAAAGAATACGCGGATTTTCTGCGGGCGCTGACGCCGCTGATCGTGAATCTACTGGAAATCGTTTTGAGAAGAAAGTGCGGCATCCGGATTGACGACTATTGCTCAAAGAACGGCGGAGTCCGAAAATGGAATCGAAATCTGCTGGAGGATTCGGAGGTATTGCGGGTTTTAGATGAAACGTATCAGGAGAGATACCGGAACGGTGAGGGGTTCCGGACCGGAGGTCCCGTGTCCTCTGATCAGCTGGTGATCCTGATCGATCATTTTGCACAGGACAGCAAAGTAAAAAAATTAGCGGAAGATCTGCGCATGGTTGAGGAAAATGTAAGAAATATGGCGGCGCATGAAATCGTATCCATCTCGGATGAAGACATAGAGAAATATACCGGTTTTCGTGCGGAACAGATCATGGAAAAGATTCATGAACTGTTTAAATACACGGGTTTTTCGATCCCGGATACTGTATGGGATTCTTACGACAATATGAATGAAATCATCATCCGCCATATCTGACGGAGTTCACCGGAAAAGAAGAAGACAAACAGAAAAGCCGTCTCCGGCATCCCGGGTCATTGGCTGGCCCGGCCGGATCGGCTTTTCTGTTTAGAAGGAAAATGTATGAGGTATCGTCGGATAGTGTTTTCAGGATTCGCTTTCCAGAATGTACAGCCGCGAGTCGTAGTCGCAGGAGGGCATCAGTCCGGGACGCCACTCCCCGGCGGAAGTATCCGAGGTGACGAGGCCGATGTTCATCAGCTCGTCGCCGCCCATCTGCAGCTCGCCGTTGATTCGGTAGCTGCAGTCGGGATCCAGTCCGCGCAGCTTCACCTTGTGGTAAGGTCCGTTCACTTCGTTGAGAATTTTGTACCAGCCCACGATGGCGGTTTTCCGGTCCGGACTGACCACCATCCAGGACGCTACGTTGTCGTTTTCAAACGGGCTGATCAGCCGGTAAAAATCGCCGAACTGCAGAACCCTGCGGTATTTTTTCACCATTTCCACTTCCCGCCGGACTTCTTTCAGATCGTCTTCCGAGAGGGTGTTCAGGTCCATCTCATAGCCGAAGGTTCCGAAGCAGGCGACGTTCGCCCGGCTCCGCAGCGGCGTTTTCCGGAAGGTCTGCTGATTCGGGACCGCGGACACATGTGCGCCGAAGCTGCTGATCGGATAGCAGTAGGATGTGCCGTACTGGATCCGCAGCCGCTCGATGGCGTCCGTGTCGTCGCTGACCCAGTTCTGCGGCGCGTAATACAGCATTCCCGGATCCATCCGTCCTCCTCCGGAAGCACAGGACTCAAACAGCACATCCGGAAATTCATCCGTCAGACGCTGGTATAAATCGTAGACGCCCAGAATGTAGCGGTGGAGCACTTCTCCCTGCCGGTCGGGAGGAAGAGCGGCGGAGTAAGCCTCCGTGATGCTCCGGTTCATATCCCATTTGATGTAAGAGATCTTCGCACTCTTCAGCAGACTGTAGATCATCTGGTGAATCTCATCGACGACCTCTTTCCGCGAAAAGTCGAGGACATACTGGTTCCGTCCGTGCGTCATGCGCCTTCCGGGAACCTGGAACGCCCAGTCGGGGTGTTTCCGGAACAGGTCGGAATGTTTATTGACCATCTCGGGCTCGATCCAGATGCCGAATTTCATTCCGAGCGCTTCGATCTGGTCGGCGAGGCCGGGGATGCCGTTCGGGAGGCAGTCGCGCGTCACGTTCCAGTCCCCGAGACCGTCCGTATCATCCTTTCGCCTGCCGTACCATCCGTCATCGAGAACGAACATCTCGATTCCCTGTTCGTGTGCGGTCTTCGCTATTTTCAGAATCTTGTCCTCACTGATGTCAAAGGTTGTCGCCTCCCAGTTGTTGATCAGGATCGGACGCGGCTGGTCTCTCCATTTTCCGCGCGCGAGGCGGGAGCGGAAGAGATGATGCAGATGTTTGCTCAGGTCATTCAGTCCTTCTTCCGTGTAGACCAGAATGGCTTCCGGCGTCTGGAAGGAAGCACCCGGCTCCAGGTCCCAGGAGAAATTGAACGGATTGATCCCGACGAGGATTCTCGTCACATCCCAGGTATCTACCTCCGCCTGGGCGAGGAAGTTTCCGGAATAGATGAGGCTGAGGCCGATCGCTTCCCCGAGGTTTTCCGTCGTTTCCGGCCGTTTCAGCATCAGGAACGGGTTGTGGTTGTGCGAGGAATTTCCGCGGGTGCTGTCGATTCCCTGCGTCCCGGGCACCAGCTTTCTGGATACGGGGTGCCGCTCGCGGCCCCAGGCTCCGGAGAGCTGTATCATCTCGTAATTGCTGTCGGGAAGATCCAGGCAGAGACTCATTGCGTATTCCAGATCGACCCGCGAATCTCCTTCGTTGACGAAGCGGACCGAGCGTGCGATCACGGGAAACTCCGCGAATATCGTGTAGAGCAGTTCGATCCGCACGAGACTCACCGGATCCTTCAGAAAAATGTGGAGCGTCTCTGCCTCGTCGTCCTTCTCGCAGTAGGTGGCGGGAAGCCCCTCGAGAACGGGTTTTCCCGGCGTTACCTTGTAGGAGTCATAGCGGAAATCCGAGATGCGGCTTCCGTTTTTCAGTTGTGTCTGAACGGCAGGCTTCCGGAAATCTCCGCTTCCGAAGGAGGGATATTCCTGCATCTCGTGCTCCAGAGAGAAACTCCGGTCTCCCTCGAAGGAGTAGCACGCCATGGGCCGGTAGGCAGGCTCGATCAGGTAGTCGTAATTGTCCCGGTTGCGCACGGCTTTTCCGAAATAGAAATGGCGCAGCTGCTCGTTTTGCATAACGTCCATCAGATAACTGATTTTTCCGTTGGTCAGATGAAACGTGCGGCTTTCTTCGTTGAAGTAAATACTCAATGATCTTCTCCTCTCAATTGTTTTTTTCGGCCGATCCGGACGTCTGAAATCGCGCAGGCCGCGCGTCTTCTGCCGGATGGATTACATGCCGAGTTTAATCATGTCGTTTCGTACCTGTTCTTCGGTTTCCCGGGGAGTTTCTTCTTCTTCGGCCAGCACCGGGGAGAGTCCCGGAAGGTAGTTCCGGAACAGAGGAGTCAGCAGAGCGGCGTTGATGTACACCGTCAGTCCGAATCCGAAGAAACACCACAGAAAAGAGGTCAGTGGAATCCACTGGTAATAGACGTAGGTCAGAACCATCGGAACGGCGCTGATGGCGGCGACAGCGGCTGCGATCAGTGGATTTTTTCCGATGAAAAACAGGCAGTTACGGAAATGCTGCTTCAGCGTACCGTTGAAGGCGGACATGACCGGACCCATATACATCGCCACGAGAAGCACCGTGATCAGAACGGCGATTACCACGACGCGGCAGATCATAAAGACGGACGGCATCTGGCGCGTGATGTTGTACTCGATCAGCAGGCCGAGAACCAGCCCGATCGTCACGAGCCAGGCGATCGTCGCCTGCTTGAAGTTCTCCTTGAAGGATTTCCAGAAGGTGCGGAATACGCTGACTTCTCCGTCGCGGACGAGAATGAGCATGCAGTAGTAGGACGCGCAGAGTCCGGCTCCCGCTGTGACGATCGGAATCAGCGTCAGGATGAAGAGCAGATTGACCAGAATGACGGCCCCCGCTTTCGCACAGAATTTTCCGAAGGGAGTTTCATTGCCGAAAACCGATGAGAGATTCATGCTTTTTCCTCCTCTGTGACATAACTCATAAATTGTTCAATCGCGCTGATGTGCTGGGCGTTTGCGGAGATGCCGACCGCGCAGTTCCGGTAGGCACTGTCCCGGGAGACCAGCCTCGTCTTGCTGAGATCAAATCCGATCGGGATCTCCTGGGTATTTCCGTCTTCGTCTGTGTAACTGGTTGTGATGACCAGGTCGCTGTATTTTTCGGTGAGCTGTCGGACGCGCTCATCGGAAAGGTTCATGAGCCTTCCCCGGCTGCCGAAAGATTTCAGCGTGTCCGTGTCCATGACGACCGCGTCGACCGTCGACGCGTCGATCAGGACGACGAGCTTGTCGTAATAATGGCGGCTCGAGGCGTGTTCTCCGTCTATCGTGAAGTAATTCTGCGTGTCAAAGATCACATTTTCCTCTGAGGTATCCACCCCTGCGGAGTCGGTGTAGCCGTCGTAGAATGAGCTGCCTTTTCCGAGGTCCGTTGTCGTGTTTACGAACGCGACGTATAACTGCGTCGGGCGGCTGTTTGTGATGAAATTGGAGATCATATATACGGCGATGCACACGACTGCGATCACCGCGATGATCGGCAGCTTGTAGTAGTCCCAGATATAACCGGCCCGCTGATTCCGCGGAAGCCGTTTGATTTTTTCCCTTTCGGTTTGGAAATCCGTCATCGTGGGTACCTCCTAATGTGAAAGCCTTTTGGTTCTGGAAATCAGTTTCCGGATCGGGTTCGATGTCGGTTCAGGCAGAACGCGTTCTCTTCGGATGGGAAACCGCTCTGCATCAGCCGATATCGCAGTTTTTCCGCTGTCCGGACCGCCCGGCGCCCGTCTCTTCCTTCCGTGCGGATGATTCCGCGGA
Source organism: Bilifractor sp. (assembly GCA_050944685.1). Lineage (GTDB taxonomy): Bacteria > Bacillota > Clostridia > Lachnospirales > Lachnospiraceae > CADBRN01. The sequence goes on along the minus strand of JBMNRP010000003.1, from coordinate 13,417 downwards.
AGAAAGAGAGGCACCGGTCCGGTTCCGGCAGGATTTCCACAGCTCTTTCAGACGCTGTGAGAATCAGTCTTTACAGCTTTCCGCCTGTCGTTGCGATTCCTTCTACGAACTGCTTCTGGAAGATCAGGTAGATCACGATCATCGGCAGGATGGCGAGCATGGCTGCTGCCATCAGCTGCGGATAGTTGGTCGAGAACTGTCCCTGCATCTTTGCGAGAGCCGCCGAGAGGGAAGTCGTATTCGTGTTGGTGCAGGCGATCATCGGCCACATCAGCTCCTTGAACGCGATAACCGCGGTAAAGATCGAGAGCGATACCATTCCGGAGCGCGCCAGAGGCGCCATGACCCTCAGGAATCGCTGGCCGATGTTGCAGCCGTCGATGGCGGCGGCCTCTTCCAGATCCTTCGGCAGTCCCTGGTAGGAGGTCTTCAGCAGATAGGTGCCGAACGCGGTGACGAGGCCGGGAAATACGAGTGCGAATTCCGTATTCAGCATATGCATGTTGGAAACCATCAGGTACTGCGGAAGCAGGAAGATCTGCGGAGGAACCATCATCTGAATCAGCACGAGAGCGAACAGAAAATTCTTTCCCGGGAATCTCAGTCTGCCGAACGCGTATCCCGCGATCGTCGCCGTGAGTACGGCGCAGACCACGCGGAAGAAGATCATGAGCAGGGTGTTCTTATAGAGAACCAGGAAATTGTAGTTCTTCCACACGTAGACGAAGTTGTCGAATTTCCAGCTGGACGGGAAAATGATGAACGGGTTGATCGACGTCGATTCCGCCACTGTTTTGAATGCCGTCAGTATCATCCAGACAAACGGGAGGATCATAATGACTGACATGAAGATCAGGAAAGCGTGAATGACGATGCTCGTCGCCACCTTCTTTCCCGGTGTGTTTTCTTTCATGATGACTACCTCCCTCAGTTATAAAAGACGAGTTTCTTTTCCGCTTTCTGCATGATTGCCGTGATGATCATGATGAAGATCAGCAGGAATACGATCATGGTGGATCCGTAGCCCTTGTTGTCGTATGTGAATACGTACTGGTAGAACACATAGACGACGGACTGGGTGGATTTCAGTGCCACGTTCGTCTTGTCGATCATCATGTAGATCAGGTCGAATACCTGCAGCGCGGCGATGATCCGTGTCTGGACGATGAAGAATGTCGTAGGACTCAGAAGCGGCAGCGTGATGTTGAAGAACTGCTTTACACCGCTTGCTCCGTCAATCTCGGCCGATTCATAGTAATCGTGCGGGATGTCCTGCAGGCCGCCGAGAAACAGAACCATGTTGTAACCGATGATGGACCAGACGCCGACGACTCCGACGGAGATCCATGCCCGGCTCGGATCCGAGATCCAGGAAATGTTTGTGTGGAACATGTGGTTCAGAAGACCGTACTGCTGATTGTAGAGCCATTTCCAGACCATGGCGACCGCGGCGGGAGCCGCAACCATCGGCAGGAAAAAGATCGTCCGGTATCCGGAACGGAATTTGATATTCCGGTTCAGGAGAACGGCGAGAAGCAGCGCGATAACGATAGAGAACGGCACTTCGATCACGGCATATTTCAGCGTGTTCAGCATGGATCCCCAGAATTCCGAGCTGTGAATGACAGCGGAATAGTTCTGAAGACCGATGAACGTGTTCCCTTTTCCGAAGTCTCCTGTCTTGAAGAAGGACAGGTATATCGTCCGGACGATCGGGTAGAAGTTCAGAACGATCAGACCGATGATTGTCGGCGCGACAAACGCGAGTCCCCACTTCGCTTCGGATTTTTCCTGGGGCGTCATCCTGGCGCGCTTTGTACCTTCCATTGGGTTTCCTCCTTTCCTTTGAAAATTTCAGCTGCGTACAAAATTACTTTCTGCATGGCACCGGTACCCGGAAACTCTTCCGGATACCGATGCCGTGTATACCTGTTCAGTTTTCAGAAAACCGTCGGATTATTACTCCTGTGCGAGTTCCGCATTCATGCTTTCCGCGACCTGCTTGCAGACCGTTTCCATCTGAGACGGATCCTGCCATGCGGCTACGAAGGTCTGCTTCGCCTCCTCTGCCCAGGTCGTCGATCTGGAGTAGGGCATGATCACAAGTGTCGCATCGCCGTTCGCCTCGTCGAGGTACGGGTTCAGATCAAAGAGATCCGTGTTGTTGACCCACGCGTCGGAGGTTCCCTCGTAAGCGCTCATGGTGACTCCGAGCTCTGCCTGACGGGTCTGCCCCTCTTTCGAGCACAGGTAGGAGATCAGGGCGTAAGCGTCGTCCGGCTGGTCCGTGTTGGCGGCTGCGGCCCATCCGAGTCCGTTGTAGATCGATACGCGCTCACCCTCGTCGCACTGGCCGTTTTCGTTTGCGTCGTGGTAGGGAAGCTCAGCGACGCCCCAGTCGGAAGCGTTCTCGTTTTCCTTGAAGGCGGGAACGTACCAGGAACCGAACATTCCCATAGCAGCGGTCTCGGACATGAACAGATCGGAGTTTCCGGTCTCTGCCATGACGGACTGCGGAGGCATGCAGTCTTTGATCAGCTGTGCATACATATCCATCGCCTCAAGCGTCTTCTCATCGTCGTATCCGGACTTGGTGTGATCCTCGTTGATGACGTATCCGCCGTAGCTGTAGATGATGTTGTAGTAACCTTCCTGGTTTGCGTCGGTGTTTCCGACGAGACCGTACTGATTCTCACCCTTGTTGAGCTGCTGTCCGACCTCGTGCAGCTTCTCCCAGGTCCAGGTGTTATCCGGATAAGCGATTCCGGCGTCGTCGAACATCTTCTTGTTGTACCAGAGGGCGACCGTGTCATAGTCCTTCGGGATCGCGTACTGGCTGCCGTCGTCTGTGTTGTAGAGATCTACGATATCCTCGTAGTAGTTGCCAAGGTCAATCGCGTCGTCCTTGTCGATGTAATCGTTCAGTTTCAGAAGAAGATCGTTCTCCATGTATTTCTGAGCATAATTGGAATGCATCCAGAATACATCGGGCATCTCACCGCCGGATGCGCCGGCCTCAAGCAGCGTCCAGTAGTTGTCCCAGTCGACGACCTCGACGTTGACTTTCACGCCGCTCTGTTCTGTCCACTCGTCGCAGATGGTCTGGATGCCGTCCTTCTGATTGGAATCCCAGATCTTGACATCCAGCGTTCCGGAACCGGAGGCGCCGGAACCCGATTCTACAGAAGAGTCCGTGTTCGCCGCTTCTTCCGCGGAATCCCCGCTCCCGCATCCTGCGAGCATGCCGGCCGCAAGGACTGCCGCCAGAGTTACGCTGATGATTGCTCTTTTTTTCATATTGTCCTCCTTTTTTCTGAGCGATGATCTTTGTCGGAAAGAGAAAGATCAATGCACCTTTCGCGTTGACTTTAAAGTATCATGCGGGGCGAACCGGAGGAATATATTATTGTGTTTGACCTATGGAAAAATGTGTCTTATTATGGAGGGAGAACGTGAAACTCGTTGTGTTAATGCGCATATTCAATAATATTTTTAAAATAAAATTGTGCATATAGCATAAAAAACAGGAAACTTTATTAAAAACTATGTAAAATGGCTTGTCACGATATTGCATATATCGGAAAGGAGACGCCGTGGCAGATAATTACCAGAATATCAAAAAGACCGCAAACATGACGGTGATGGAGGTTCTTCCGTCGCTGGAATCCTGGAACCAGGTCAATTTTCCCCGGAAAGACGTCGCGGATATTCACACCAACTACAACGGTCCGTCTCCCTACCACGTGAATTACTGCGGATATGAGGCCTGTTCGCCGGGATTTGCGTTTGGCCCGCACTCGAGAACTTCCTATTTAATTCATGTGGTTCTGAGCGGAACCGGTACGTATCAGGTGGGGGATAAGACCTATTCCATCTCGGGAGGCCAGATTTTTCTGATTTACCCGGGCGACACGACGACGTACAAAGCGTCCCGGGACGACCCGTGGACATACTGCTGGGTCGGCTTCAGCGGCCATCAGTCCCAGTTTCTGACGGAGCAGATGGGATTTTCCCGGGAAAATCACGTGATCACGGTTCCGGATACGGATCCCTTGAGGGACTGTATTTTTGAGATGGTCAATACGCACCGTCTCACCTACGCGAATGAGCTGTACCGGACGTCGCTGCTGCTTCGCCTCTTTGCGACGATCATAGAAAACCGTCCGCGCACCGGTGCGGCATCGGACCAGCACAGACCGTCGGACTTTGCGGAAACGGCCATGTCTTACATAGAAAAAAATTTTTCGCGGAAAATCCGGATCAGCGATCTGGCGAACTACATCGGAATTGACCGCAGCTACCTCTCGAAGTGCTTTCAGGCGCAGTACGGAACCTCTCCTCAGGAGTATCTGATGCGGCTGCGGATGAACCGGGCGGAGAGCATGCTGCGCTCGTCTCAGGAGAGCATCACGGCGATCGCGATGGCCTGCGGGTATCCGGACGCGCTGGCTTTTACGAAAATGTTCAAAAAACGGTTCGGAGAAAGTCCGACGGAGTACCGGATGGAGAACGGATTCCGTCCGGTATCCGATGACGCCCTGAAACTTTGAACACATTATTCCATGATTCATGCGAAACGTTCCATGTACAGCTTTGGCAAAATCCTCTAAAATTTCAATTAAATTAACAGCAATACTGTCAGTTCTGCGAACGACAGACGGCAAGGACGGCTCTCCGGATTAAAAAAATGCATACAAACGGGGTGACAGCAGAGAATTGTCCCGGGGAGTTTTTACGCGGCCAGGAAGGAGTAAAAATGGCGGAAGTATCGTTGCAGGGAATTAAAAAGGTGTATCCGTTTGCCGAGGATGACAAAAAGAAGAGAAAAAAGAAGAAAGGCGAACCGGAGAAGAAAAAAACGACGCTGAAAATTACGGACGAAGGCGTGGTAGCGGTTCAGGATTTTAATCTGGAGATCAAGGACCGCGAGTTCATCGTTCTCGTCGGTCCGTCCGGCTGCGGAAAGTCCACGACACTCCGGATGGTGGCCGGGCTGGAATCCATCAGCGACGGCGTGCTGAAAATTGACGGAAAGGTCATGAACGACGTTGATCCGAAAGACCGGGATATCGCGATGGTTTTCCAGAACTACGCGCTGTACCCGCATATGACGGTTCGTCAGAACATGGAATTTCCGCTGAAGCTGAGAAAGGTTCCCAAAGAAGAGATAGACAAACAGGTCAATCAGGCGGCGGAGATCCTCGGTATCACCGAGTATCTGGAGCGCAGGCCGAAGGCTCTCTCGGGCGGCCAGAGACAGCGTGTCGCCATCGGACGTGCGATCGTCCGCGAGCCGAAGGTTCTTCTGATGGATGAGCCGCTCTCCAACCTGGACGCGAAGCTGCGAAATCAGATGCGGGCGGAGATCATCAAGCTCCGCCAGAAAATCAACAGTACCTTTATTTATGTCACGCATGACCAGACCGAGGCAATGACGCTCGGTGACCGGATCGTCGTCATGAAGGACGGAGTTGTCCAGCAGATCGGAACGCCTCAGGAGGTGTTTGACGACCCGGCCAATATCTTCGTGGCAGGATTTATCGGCGTTCCGCAGATGAATTTCTACGACGGAAAGCTGATCCGCAAAAACAATGGCACGTACTGTGTTCAGGTTCAGGACGTATTGTTTAATCTGTCCGGAGAAAAGCAGGCAAACCTGAAGAAAAACGGCGTCAATGGGCAGGATGTCACGGTCGGGGTACGCCCCGAGCACATCCGGATCGGAACGGGATCGGGCCCGGCGCTCAAGGGAAGAGTGGAGGTCAGCGAAATGATGGGCTCCAGTGTCCATATGCATATCAGCGCGTATGACCGGGACGGAATCATCGTCGTCCCGTCGGAGAACGCGGTTGCGGTCGGTTCGGAGCTGTCGTTTACGTTTGATCCGAATACCATCCACCTGTTCGGAGAGGACGGAAATAACCTGGAGAAGGCGTGAAACAGGATTGCTATGAACGATAAACGGATTTCACAGCTGGAAAACGGAAGTTTTGACGGGCGCATCCGGGAGATATACGGGTGCCGCGACGAAAAAAGCATAAGAGAATATGAGCATCGTTTCCGCACCGTTCTGGATGGATTCCGCAGGACATTTCCGGAGAACGATTCCGCTCTCCCCGGACTTTACAGTGCGCCGGGGAGAACGGAGATCGGAGGGAATCACACGGATCATCAGATGGGATGTGTTCTGGCGGCGGCCGTCAATCTCGATACGATCGCAGCGGCTGCGCCGAATCACACGCGGATGCTGCGGGTCTGCTCGGAGGGTTACGGCGTTACCCGGATCGATCTCGATCAGCCCGGCATTCAGGAGAGCGAGAGGGGAACGACTGCCTCTCTCGTCCGCGGAATCGCCGCGCTCTCCTCGGAACGGGGCTTCTCCCCGGAAGGGGCGGACGTGTACTGCGTCAGCTCGGTTATGAGCGGCTCGGGACTTTCCTCTTCCGCTGCGTTTGAGACGCTGGTCGGTGTCGTGCTGAATGACCTGTTCTTCGGAGGGAAGCTTTCCGCAATCGACATCGCCGTGCTCGGGCAGGCAGCGGAGAACCGCTATTTCGGAAAGCCGAGCGGACTGATGGATCAGATGGCTTCCTCGGTGGGAAGTCTCGTCGCGATTGATTTTGAGGATCCGGATCAGCCGAAGGTCGGAAAGATCGGTTTTGATTTTGAGGAGGCAGGATACTCCTTATGCATCGTGGATTCCCACAGCTCTCACGATGATCTGACGGACGCCTACGCTTCGATTCCGGAGGAGATGAAGAGCGTCGCGGCCGTTTTCGGGAAGAAATATCTGAGGGGCATCACCGAAGAGCAGCTCGTATGCGACGCGGCGAAGATCCGCGGGGTCTGCGGAGACCGCGCTTTTCTGCGTGCCCTGCATTTCGTGCGCGAAAACCGGCGCGCGCAGGAGGAGGCGGAGGCGATCCGCGCTCATGACACGGACCGGTTCCTGAAACTCGTCCGGGAATCCGGGAATTCCTCCTGGATGTATCTTCAGAATACGGCGGTGCCCGGAAGCGCCGCACATCAGGAGGTCAACGCGGCTCTTGCGATCTGCGACTGTGCTCTGCAGGGAAGAGGAGCGTTCCGCGTGCACGGAGGCGGTTTTGCCGGAACCGTGCAGGCTTTCGTCCCGCTCGGGATGCGGGATTCTTTTCAGAAGACCGTTGACGGCGTGCTCGGCGACGGGAGCTGTCATTTCGTCCAGGTCCGGCCCTGCGGCGGAGCCGTCCTGACCGGGGAAGGGGAAGAGAACGCCTGAGGGCGGGGCATCTGAGGATTCCCGGACAGGAGAAAACGCAGATTTTTGCGAAACGATATTATGCCGCCTGCCGCGGCAGGAAGGATTCATCATGAATACGTTTGATAAAGCGGTTCTGCAGCTCGTGAAATACGGCACGGATCGCGGACTGATTCAGGAGGAGGACCGCTGTTACGTGATCAACAGCCTGATCGGTCTGTTCGGGGAGGACAGTTTTTCGGCCGATCCGCGCGCGGAGGTTCCCAATACGACGCTGCCGCTGATACTGGAGACGCTGCTGAAGGAGGCGGAGGACCGCGGTCTGATCGAAGGCGGCATCACGGAGAAAGATCTGTTCGACACGAAGATCATGGGCGTTCTGACGGACCGCCCATCCAATGTGATCGCCCGTTTCCGCTCCCTGTATGAGAAAAGTCCAGCCGATGCGACGGACTGGTTTTACCGCTTTTCGCAGGATACGAATTATATTCGGCGCGACCGCATGAAAAAGAATGTCGCCTGGAAGACCGACACGGCATTCGGGACGATCGACATCACCATCAACCTGGCAAAGCCGGAAAAAGATCCGAAGGCGATCGCGGCGGCCCGGAAAACGAGACCGGACGCCTACCCGAAGTGTCAGCTCTGCTGGGAAAACGAGGGATACGAAGGCCGCCTGGATCATCCGGCCAGGGAAAATCACAGAATTATCCCGATCACGATCGGCGGGGAGCCCTGGGGATTTCAGTACTCGCCTTACGGCTATTACAATGAGCACTGCATCGCGCTGAACCGCGTTCACCAGCCGATGAAAATCGAGAAGAAAACTTTCTCGAGGCTTTTCGATTTTCTTGATATTTTTCCTCACTATTTCATCGGTTCCAACGCGGATCTTCCGATCGTGGGAGGATCCATCCTGGCGCACGATCATTTTCAGGGAGGGCGCTATACCTTTGCGATCGAACGTGCCTCCGTCCGGCAGAAGCTTTCGTTTTCCGGCTTCGGCGACGTAACGGCGGAGCATGTAAACTGGCCGCTTTCGACGATCCGGCTGACCTCGGGCGACCGGGAAAAGCTGACAGAACTCTCCGACCGGATTCTCACGGCGTGGAGAGGCTATTCCGACGAAGAGGCGGACATTCTCGCGGAAACCGGAGGAGAAATGCACAACACGATCACGCCGATCGCCCGGATGAGCGGCGGCGCCTATCAGATCGATCTCGTGCTCCGGAACAACCGGACGACCGAAGAGTACCCGCTCGGAATTTTTCATCCGCATAAGGAGTGGCATCACATCAAGAAAGAGAACATCGGCCTGATTGAGGTGATGGGGCTCGCGGTACTCCCGGCCCGCCTGAAGGAAGAACTGGCCGCCGTGGAGGAAAAGCTGGTGAGCGGAGGAGACTTCCGTTCCGATGCACTTACGGAGAAGCACGCGGACTGGGCGGAGCAGATCCGCGCTCAGTATTCCGGAATTTCACGGGAAAACGTCCCGGAGATCGTCCGGAAGGAGACCGGAATCGTCTTCAGTCATGTGCTGGAGGACGCCGGCGTCTATAAAATGAACGAAAAGGGAGATGAGGCTTTTCTGAGATTTGTCGAGGCGGTAAACAAAAAGCCGATCTGAAAACTTTTCTCAGATTCATCCGTACAGGAAAGATCCGGCTTTGCGGCCGGATCTTTTTTGTATGGAAAACGGGTTTTCGGTTCGTGAAACTTTTCGGACTGCTGCAGGGTATTATTATTGTAAATGCCGGAGGAATGCAGGAGGACACGATATGAAAATCCGATTTCTGGAGCCGGGGAATCTCCCCTACCGAAAATCACTGAAAAATCTTTTCGTCTACAATAAATATATCCGCAACCCCTCGCAGGGCGCCATGACACTTGCGACGATCGTAAAGCAGGAGTATCCCGACGTGCTCATGTACAGCGAATCCATCTCGAAAATCCGCTGGGAGGATGTGTATGACGCGGATGTCATTTTCATCAGCATCTTCACGTTCAATGCGAACCGCGGTTACGAGCTTGCCGGAAAGATCCGCGAAAACAGCAGCGCGGTTATCGTTTTCGGAGGACTTCACGCGACACTGAATCCGGAGGAAACGATTCAGTACGGCGATTACGTGCTTCTGGGGGAGGGAGATGAGATCATCCTTCCGTTTCTGCATGCGCTCTCTGGCGAGAGGGATTTTGACTTCGCCGGCGTTTACGGGGGCCGAAACGGGGAGCGCATCAACACCGGGAGAGCGGTTCCGCCCGTCCATCTGGACATCGTTCCGGACCGTGATCTGGTCTACCGTTTTCGTGAAATGGCGGGGCATAATACGCTTTGGCCGCAGGTTCACGCGTCCCGCGGCTGCCCGCACTGCTGTGACTACTGCGCTCTCGTCGCGGCATTCGGCCGGGGTGTGCGCGTCCGGTCGCCGCAGAACGTGATAGACGATATCCGGGCCGCCATCGATTTTTTTGATACCGGCCGTCACCGGCTGACGAAAATTCTGTGGATCACGGACGACAATTTCTTCGCCAACCGCGAGTGGGCCATTCAGGTATTGAAGCTCATCATTTCCGAGAATATCCACTATAACTTTACGATTCAGGCGCGTTTTGAGGTGGGCTTCGACGACGAGATGCTCGATCTCCTGAAACGGGCCGGATTTTCGGAACTCGCGGTCGGAATCGAATTTCTGGAGGATGAGGCGTTCGGGACGTATCACAAGGCGAGCACGTATCAGGGCGTCCTGAGGGCGGTCCGGAACATCCGGCGTCACGGTCTCAGGGTCCGCGGACTCTTCATCTTCGGAGCGGACAATCACACGAAGGGCGTGGGAGACCGCCTGGCAAAGTTCGTGCTCCGTGAGCACATTTCCGGTATCCTGATCCAGTCCATGTACTTCATCCCGGGAACGCCGGTGTACGCGTCCCACAGGAACAAGCTCCTGGACGAGGACTGGTCGCGATGCGTGGGAAACGTCGTGCATTATCCGGAGAACATTTCTCCGTCGGATCTGCAGATGGAAATTATCAGGGCGAGCAAAACCGTCTATTCGTTTCCCAATCTGGTGCGGGCCGTTATCCGGAAGCGGGGAATGGAACGGCTGCTGTTTCTGGGAGAATATTTCTGGCAGCGGCAGATCCGTCAGGATCTCCGGAAAGACCTGCCGCATTTAAGAGAACTGGAGAAGAAGTATCTCATGAGGGCGGAGGCGAAGACTTCTCCGGTTTCGACGGGATAAAACAGGATCAGGTGTTGCTGTTTTTCGCGGCCGGTTTTCCACTCGTGGAAGTGGAGGCCGAATACAGAGAACCTGTCGGTGTTACAGGAGCCATCAGCACGCGCCCGGTTCCGCGGTATACGTTTACGAGACCTTCTCCGCTGATGGCGGATCCCACCAGTGACCTGGAGGAACGCTCTGTCGTGAAGTCCAGGTCGGAGGACCAGCACACCGCGAGGTTTCCGTCGATTTTCAGCTCTTCGTTATTCAGCTCAATCGTGACCAGCTCAGATGCCGGAACATTGCTTTCCAGAACGGCAATTCCCCGGCCGTACAGGGAGAGGTTGAAGAAGCCCTCTCCGCCCATTACCGCGGAGGAGAGATTTTTGCGGTGGATGACCCTGCTTTGAACGGTTCCCTCGCAGGCGAGGAACATGCCGTCTTCGATGGTCATTCCGTTTCCCCACTGACCGATATCTTCGAGCAGCAGATATTTATAGGTGGGCTCCAGGACGAGCACGCCGGCCCCGGTGTATACCGGCTTGGCGGCAGACTCTTTCGTCACGGCTCCCTTAACCATTTTTCCGAAGAGGTCGCCGACGCCTTTCACTCCGGAAGTGAGGCTGACATTTCCGACCATCCACTGCATCGCGCCGGCCTGGGCGACGATCGTGTTGCTGCCGGTGAGGTCCGCGACGATCTGGCGGCGGTGAACATTCATTTTGGTCATAAAATATTCTTCCGTGGCCATTCCCGGCGCTATACTCGTATCCTGAAAATATTCGAGAACGTGGAACGGTCCGGCGGTATTGACGATTTTGCGATATTCATTTTCCAGATTAAATATTTGCATCATTGCCTCCTTTTACAAACATTGAAATCTGTAAATGATTATACTCTGCTATGTCGTCAGAAAGAATGCTGTTTTCAAAAGATTTACAAAGATTTTTCTTAACAGGCGGGGTTCCCGGGAGGAAAAACCCATCAGGTGGACGGTCCGCTTTTTACCGGCGGCACCACGGGTCCCGGGGTCAGAAGGATTTCGCTTCCCAAAGTGAGTTTCTCATCTGGGCCGAAGAGGAGGACTATGTGCTGAGCGAAGGAGACGCGTCCGACATGATGGCAGAAACCTGTCGTGAGGCTGTATCAGGGGACGGTGACATTCGGATTGCATACTATACCTTTTCGTCCGATCAGGAATGCAGAAGAGCGTATGAGAAAAACCGGTATACGACCATGCCGGCACATATTGAGACGAACGGGACGGATACGCAGCAGAAAAAAAGAAAGCGAAGCAGGCGGGAAAACAGCTGGGGTCTGAGGCTCCCGGCGTGCGGATAATTTGAACCATAAACAAAACACAGCCAGCGAGATGCTGGCTGAGCGGACTGTGACGATTCTCACAGTCCCGTTTTTTCGACCATAATCTGGCAGGAACGCATTGTCTCGAGGGCGGCCTGATGCTTTTCCGGCGTGACGCCGGCACAGCAGGACGGATCGACGCGGATTATCGTCTCGGGGAGGAAGGCCTTCAGGATCTCCGCGTTTGAGACGACGCAGATGTCCGTGCAGAGACCCACGAGCTCGATCTCGATTTCTTTTTCTGAGGCAAGTTCTTTCATGCGTTTTGCCAGTTCGAGCGAGCCGAATCCGGGCTTGTCGATGATGTGGTCCGCAGGGACGAGCGCCTCGATCTCCGGATGCAGCTGCCAGCCGGCGATCCCGCGGATGCAGTGCGGAACCGGGAGATTGCGCCCCTCTTGCGTCTCCAGGTAATTTTCTTCGTGTGTGTCGCGCGTCGCGTAGATCGAGTCCCTGCTGTAAGATTTCATTTTTTTCACGACAGAGGGAACGATCGATACGGCTTCTCTCGTCCCCAGCGATCCGTCGATAAAATCCTTCTGCATATCAATTACGATCAGTATTTTTTTCATGGTGTTGTGTTCCGCCTTTCTTTGCGCCCCGTTTTTTTTGCATGATTCATAAAATGGCCGGCCGGAAATTGCCGGTTCAGAGGGTTTCCGGGCGGATTTTTCCTGTATTTGTGCAAATTATATTCCCGGGCGAATGCCTCCGCCAAAAATATGATATCATAGGGCATATGCAAAACGTGTATTGGATCTGTTGAGGGAGGGGAAAAAGTATGTTTTCCATTATCTTATTTCTTCTGGCGATCTGGCTGTTCTTCAAATTCATCGGCCTCATCTTCAGACTCAGCTGGGGTGTCATGAAAATCGGTTTCTCCATCCTGGCGATACTGCTGTGGCCGCTTTCATTTCTTCTGCTGCTTTCCATGGGGTTTGCGGTTGTGGCAATCCCCGTGATTATCGTATGCGGTCTGATCGATCTCGTGGGGAAGGGAATCAGCGGCTGAATGGCTCAGGCTTTCTGCGGCATGGCCTCCGGCCTCTCGAAGGTCGTCGTCATCCGGATGTACCGGCAGTCTCTCGCGGAGTTCAGGATCCCTTCGCTCACCTCGAGCAGATGGAGGGCCATGGCTCCGCAGGCCCGGTTCTGCCGTCCGTCCCGGATGGCACGGATTGTGTCGATCAGCCCGATTCCACGGTTGTTTGTGACGTAGCTCGTCGCGCCGTAATCGTGCCGGACCTCGGCGATTTCCCAGGGGACCTGAGTCTCGGAGTCAGCGGGCGGCATGGATTTCCAGCGATAGGTCTCCTTCGTTCTCACGAGCGTGTCTCCGCCGAAGATATTCGGACCCGCGTCCGGGTCTTCTTCGTCGATGCACAGGGTCGCTTTTTCTCCGTACAGCTCCATGCGGGGCAGCACGGAATCCCACGCGTCCCAGCACATGTTCATGTTGATGACGGAGCCGCATCTGAACTTCAGGACGGCCATCAGCGTCGTCATCACATCCGGATCGACATGAAGCTCGTCCCGCGGACATTCTTTGCAGTAGATTTTGCGGACCGACTGCGGGCGGCAGCCCATTGCACAGACG
>JBMNRP010000002.1:0-157664 GCA_050944685.1 Bilifractor sp. | reverse complement strand
TGAAGGATGTGGGAATTTCAGGAATAAATTATTTACGGAAAAAAGAGGTGACTACCTCGGTTTCCAATGTGGGACGCGTCACCATGCCGGAGGAATTCATCCCTTATATAGACCGGTTCAGCAGCTTCATGTCGACCCAGACGGTGCAGATGTGTGTCAGCTCCTTCCGGGACCGTCTGGTGTTTGGATTTACGTCAGCCTATCTGCAGCCGGTTTCCGTGATGAATTTCATGAGAAGACTGTCGGAGCTCGGGCTGGATGTCGAGCTGTCTACCAATGATTTTGATCAATGAGAATGCTCACGGAGCGTGAGAAACACGGAATTTTCCGCCGGTGATTCCTGCTGTGAGCTCAGGGGAGAGATATGCAGTACTGTGAGAAATGCAAGGTGACAATCCGGGGGAACAAGCGGTGCTGTCCCTTATGCGGGGGACGCCTTTCAGGCACGGCGGAGCCGGAAACAGCGGGATACCCGGTGCTGAAAGCGAAGAAGGTGACGAAAATGGGAATCGTCCGCGTCTCGCTTTTCTGCTTTCTGGCTCTGGAAGTCGTGATGACCATGCTTCAGATCATGCTTCCGGGATATCTGCCGTGGGTGACATTTGTCATGATTGGTGCGCCGGTCGGCTGGGTTGACCTGGTCCTGGCGTTTTACCTGCGCAACAACGTGATTCAGCTGGTGACGGTTCAGACATATGTCGGCATGATTATCGGAGTTGTCATTGACCGGATGACCGGGCACCCGGGCTGGGCGGTCGAGTGGATGATTCCGTCCTGTTTTCTCGGGCTGTCTGTTATTACGATTATTATCGGAAAAGTGATTCAGAAAAGACTTCTGGTCGAATATGTCGTGTATCTGGCGGTGGACATGGCCCTCTCGCTTCTGCAGATCGTGTTTATCCGCATCGGATGGAATAAGTTTATCTGGCCTGCCGTGATATGCATCACGATCATGGTGATTATGGCGCTGGGCGCACTGATTTTCTACCACCGGATTGTCCGGAGCGCAGCGGGCCGGGTATTTCATGTCTGACACCCATTTTCAAAGGTTTTATATATAAGATAAGTGAGGACAGATGGAGAAGAAAAAAGCCTCTCATTCCAAAAACGAACCCATTTCCTATGTGGTGGGAAACGCGGTGGAGAACGCGATCGGGCATGACATTGCGCGCCGGTTCGAGGCTCCGCTTCTGAAAGGCCGTCCGAAGGATCAGTTCTGGTATCGCATTCATGTTCCGCAGGCGGTGGCCGGGGACGGATCGGAATATCATATCTATCTGAAAACCGCGGACAGAAAGAAGGTCTGCGTTTTTCTGTCCGGCGGAGGAGTCGCCTGGAACGAATACACGGCGGCGAGACCGGCGACCGGTGGGAAGATTGCCGCCGGACTCCCGAATTACTACTGGAATAATCTCCGGCCGTTTACTCAGATCATGAACATCAACACGGGCATTACCGAGATCGGAAATCCGCGAAATCCTTTTAATGACTGGAGTATTCTCGTCATCACGTACGCGACGGGCGATTTTCACGTCGGAAACCGCAGCTTTCCCTACAAAGGGGAGGACGGCAGCAGCCAGATTCTGCACTTCCACGGGCACAAGAATTTCCGGCTTGCCATGGATATCGGCAGGTCATTTTTCCGGGGTCCGGATTGCCTTCTGATTGCGGGGGATTCCGCGGGGGCGTTCGCGGTCCCGGCCCTGACAGAGGAAATTCTCACCGATTATTTTCCGGATTGTCACAATGTGACGCTGCTCTCCGACAGCGGTCTGCTTCCCAGCAGCCGATGGAGAGAGACGGCACGCGATGTCTGGGGATCTCCGGAGCGGATCTGGAGCGCGATTCACGGGGAAAATCTCACCGTTGAGTGGTTCAGGGACTGCTATGAAAAATTCGGGGAAAGCATCCGGTATCTGTATGCAGGCTCGGTGAGAGATTACCTTCTCAGCGCCTACTACAACGATATGCTGCGGAAGGAATACCGGACGGACGCCGAAATTCAGGAGAAATTTTTCCGGCGGATGCAGGAGATGATCGACGCCCTCAAGTCGATCACCCCTCGCTTCGGCATGTTTCTCTACGACTGGAAAAATCACCGCTTTCACCTGGGCGGCACGGTGCACACCGCGGTCCGGCACAAGCGCTTTTTCTTTAAGGGGAGACGCCGCTCTTCAATGGCCCGGTGGCTATACGACGGAACCCGGGGAAATATCTACGATATCGGAATGGAGCTGCTCGGAACATGAGCGAATTCGTAACCAGATTCGGAAATTACGTGGATTCAAAAATCGAAAAATATCCGGAGCGGGCCAGACGCCTGCTCCTTTCCGCTTACCGCGCAAAGCTTTTTCAGCTCAAACGATTTCCGGACAAACGCCTCTCCAAAGCGCGCGACCTGATGGCAGTGGAATCTATGAAATCTGTCATCGCCCCTTACGCGCATCCGGACCGATCTGCGCTGGTGAGCATTTTTACGCCCTGTGAACTTCTGCAGGCCTCCGGAATATACCCGATGTTCGCGGAGGCGATGGCTTCCTATATCAACGGGGCTTCCGCAGAGCGCGGCTTCGTCGAATATGCGGAGCGGGAGGGCATCCCGGAGACGTATTGCTCCTATCACAAGGTCCTGCTCGGGGCTGTGATGTCCGGCGTCCTTCCGAAGCCGAAGTTCGTGCTCAATACCTCTCTCGCCTGCGACGCCAACAATCTGACGTTCCGTCGGGCGGCGGAATATTATAAGGTCCCCCGGCAGTATATCGAAGTGCCGTATGACACGTCTTCCGAAAGCGTCCGCTATGTCGCGGACCAGCTGAAGGAAGCCGCGAGGATGATTGAGGATGTGACCGGGAGAAAGATCAGCAGGGAGAAACTGCAGGAGAGCATTGCCCGTGGGAACCGCACCATGAGAACACTGGAAAGATGCCAGAAGCTGAAAGCCGGAAAGTATCTCTCCAACGATCTCACCGACGAGTTGTATGAGGTGTTCGGCTCGCATGTCCTGATGGGGAGTCCGCAGATCGAGAGGTTTGCGGAAATGCTGGAAAAGGAGCTGAAGGAGGCAGAGCCGTTTGACGGAGTGAAACTTCTCTGGATGCACACCATTCCGTATTACCAGCAGGACCTGAGGAAGCTCCTGAATTTCAGCAAGCGGTGCCAGATCATGGCGTGCGACATGAATTTCGACGGATATGTCGAGATGGACCCGGAGCAGCCGTATGAGAGCATGGCGAGGCGGGTCGTCCTGGATGCCTTCAATGGCTCCTCGGACCGGCGGATCATGAGGAGTTTGAAGATGTGCTCTGAGCTGGATGCGGACGGAGTCATATACTTCTGCCACTGGGGGTGCAAGCAGACGATGGCTTCTGCCGGTAATGCGCGTGCCTTGTTCGAGGCGGCGGGGATTCCCATTCTGGTTCTGGACGGAGATGGCTGTGATCGCCGCAATACCGGAAACGGACAGATGATGACGCGCGTGGAGGCCTTTATTGAGATGCTGGAGGCTGCCGGAGAAAATGGCCGGAAGAAAAAACGGAATGCATCGGTGTAAAAGATATGGCGGAACAACATAAAATCTGGTACATGTGCAAATATACGCCGCTGGAGATTTTTGCAGGCTTTTCCTGCGAGACAGAGCGGCTCGAATCCGTCATGGATTCGTTTGAGATGGCGGACTCGATCGCCCATCCGAATATCTGCGGCTACGGAAAATCCCTTCTGGAAGCGTGCACGAGGCCGGAAGTGGAAGAGGTCGTGCTGGTCAACTGCTGTGATGTGGCGCGACGGGTTTACGATATCCTGAAATACCGGGGGAACCAGAAGTTCCTTTATCTGCTGGATCTGCCGCACAAGCGCGGCAGGGCGGAGAAGTGGCTTTTTGAGAGTCTCCTCGAGAAGCTGGTGCGCACCTATGAAGAATACAGCGGCATCCGGTTCGATCCCGCGCTGGCATACCGGGAGACTCGGAGGCAGTCTGAAAGGTTTCCGGAGAAAGGGCAGGAGAGCGGACCGGGATTCGCGCCGCGCGGAGATGCGGGGCAATTTCCGGGGACAGGCGATCTGCCTTCCGGAAAATATATCAGCCTGCAGGGAGCACACGGCGGACCGCACCTTCTTCAGATGATATCAGGTCATTTTTCCGTTCCCGTGCGGGATGAGACCTGCAGCGGAAACAGAAGACTGGATCCCGTGAAACAGCCGGAGGACGAGAAAGAATTTCTGCATTACTACGCGGGAAATCTTCTGGGCCAGATTCCCTGCATGCGCATGGCGGATGTGACAGAGAGAGAAGAACTCGGACGCGGAGCGGCGGGAATTATCTATCACACGATGAAATTCTGTGATTATTACGGATTTGACTACGCGGACAGGGTCCGCCCGGGGAGAATCCCCAGCCTGAAGATTGAGACCGACGCGACCAGACAGAGTGAAGGCCAGCTGCTGACCCGGCTGGACGCTTTTGCGGAGAGTCTGAATCTGAGCGTGAATCAGAAAAAACGGGCAAACCGGACGTCGTCCGGCGGCCGGGTAAATGTCATCACGACGTTCCCTGCCGGAGACGGTTTTCCGGAAATATCCAGAAGAGCAGGAGGCAGTCAGATGGTGAACCAGCCGAATTTTGTCGCCGGAATAGACAGCGGATCGGCCAGCACCGATGTGGTGATCATGGACAGGGACCGCAACATCGTGTCCACGTCCATTCTGAGAACCGGAGCCGGAGCGGCGCGCGGCGCCGAGAGAGCGCTGGAGGATGCGCTGACAAAAGCAGGTCTTTCGAGAGAACAGATTTCGGAAACTGTGTCCACCGGGTACGGCCGGGACACGATCGGCATCGGAGACACAGCAGTGACAGAAATCACCTGTCACGCGAAAGGGGCGTTTTTTCTGGATCCGGAGATCCGGACGATCATCGATATCGGCGGTCAGGACTCGAAAGTGATCCGTGTCGATGAGACGGGAGCGGTCGTGAATTTCACGATGAACGACAAGTGCGCCGCCGGAACGGGGCGCTTTCTGGAAATGATGGCCAGAACGCTCGAACTTTCGATGGACGAGATGGAAAAGCTGGGAGCCGAGTGGAAAGAGGATGTGACGATTTCGAGCATGTGCACCGTCTTTGCGGAGTCAGAGGTGGTCTCGCTGGTCGCCCGGAATACTGCGGTTCCGGACGTCATCCACGGCCTGAACAAGGCTGTGGCGGTGAAGACGGCGTCGCTGGTCAGAAGGGTCGGCGGAAGAGAGGCCTATATGATGACCGGAGGAGTTGCGAAAAATGCCGCTCTGGTAAAAGAACTGGAGAAAAAGCTCGGGGCGGATATCCGGGTGTCCGGATATGCCCAGCTCTGCGGTGCGATCGGAGCGGCACTGCTTGCATTGGAATGAGCGGAGAAGAACGTCTGCTTTTCTCCGGATATTGCCCGGCGGAGAAAATTCTGTTATGATAAGAAAACCTCGTTTTTGCCGTGAGATCCGGGCGATGCAGGTCAGCAGATTTTTCCGGATTCCGGAGGCGGGTGATATTGCGATGTCTGTTACGGACCGGAGAGCCGGATGGATTCCGGCGGAATGGAGACAGGAATGAATAATGATAAAGCCAGATATTCGATTCGGATTCTCGCGGGAGGATATTTGATCTATCTTGCTTATCAGATTGCCAAAACGGGCTTGTTTTCTGGGAAAAAATCATCGGCGCCGACATGGCTTCTGATCCTGGCTTTCGCAGGTTTTATTGCTTTTGGCGGCTATATCATGGTAGTTTCCATAAAGAAACTGCATGCTATCCGAGAGGAAGAGGCAGCTGCCAGAGAAAAAAGGGAGAGGGAAGAGGCGGAAGAAAAAGCCGGGCAGGCGCACCCGGAGGACTCTCTTTCTCTGGAGGGCGATTCGGAAGAGGATGAACCGGACGAGGATTCGGAAGAGAATGAGCCGGACGGGGATTCGGATGAGGATGAGCCGGATGAGGATTCGGAAGAGGATGAATCGTATGAGGACTCGGATGAGGATGAGCCGGACGAGGCTCTGAATGAGGATGAACCGGATGAGGATTCGGAGGGGGACGAATCGGGTACGGAAACGAAAGAAGACGAATAGTACGGGAGTCCGGTTTGTACTGAAAAAAATAATGGGAGAAAATTACTAGATATGGTAGACAATAATCTGCCGGCTTCTGTATCTCGTGGTTTTCATAAAAAAGGGGCGTCAGGCCTTGTGATCAGCGTATTTTTTAGGTTTGCAAATCAAAAAATGAATGCTTATAATAGACCATAAGTTTTGAAGGGTGAATTGCTTTTACAAAATCAAAAAGAGGTATTTTGAGGATGATAAATGCAATTCAGGAGTATGTGGATTATCTGCACAATGTAAGAAAAATCTCGTATAACACGGAGATTTCTTATGAGAGGGATTTGAAAAAAGCGGCGGATTATTTTCAGGAAATGGATATCCGCGATGTCGCTGAAATAACGGAAACAAATCTCAACTCTTATGTGCTGTATCTGGAACAGAACCATATGTCACCGGCAACCGTTTCAAGAAATATCGCTTCCCTGCGTTCTTTTTTTCGCTATCTGGTAAAGGAAAAAAGACTGGAAGATGATCCGACTGAAAAATTGAAACCGCCGAAGGTTGATAAAAAAGCTCCGGAGATTCTGACTCAGGAAGAAGTAAATCTTCTGCTTCAGCAGCCGGATACAAGGACCGCAAAGGGAATTCGGGATAAGGCGATGCTCAGTCTTCTCTATGCGACCGGAATACGTGTGAGTGAGCTGATTCACCTGAAAAAGGGAGATGTGAATCTGCAGATGGGGTATATCACGTGTTCGGAGCAGGGAAGAGAGAGGAGTATTCCTTTCTATGATTCGGTAAAAAAGGAGCTGGAAAATTACCTGAAGAGCGCGAGAAGCGTGCTGCTGAAGGGAAAAGAGTGCGACTGCTTTTTTACAAATTGCCAGGGAAATCCGATGAGCCGACAGGGATTCTGGAAGGTTCTGAAAAGTTATGTCAAGCAGGCGGGGATTGAAAAGGATATCACTCCGCACACGCTTCGTCATTCTTTTGCCATGCACCAGCTGAAAAGCGGTAAGGACCTGAAAAGCATCCAGGAGATGCTCGGTCACGCGGATCTGTCAACGACGCAGATTTACGTGGATTCGCTGAAGAGGTGAGAAATCTTAGAAGAGAAGAGCGGGATTATTACATGGGGCTGTCACGTATTTTCGCGTGCAGCCTCATGTTTTTTCTTTCTGTTTCCCTCCGCGTTGCCTGACCCGGCGAAAATCCGGACGCTGTCTCACGGAAAAATCCGTGAAGAATGCGCGCTTGACAACGAGATGGACGGATGATATTCTGGTCTCGTCGAAATCGGAGTAAATTACTAGGAATTCAGAACCGGCGGGCTGCTTTGCGCGGACAGACTGCGTGTGGCGGGGCGGAGACGCCGGAACGCTTTTCCCGGAAGAGGTGACACGGTTTGAAACTTACTACACGCGGACGCTACGGGCTTCGTGCGCTGATTGATCTGGCGGTTCATGAGGATGAGGGTGCCGTCTCTGCGCAGAGCATCGCGGAGCGTCAGGACATCTCGGAGAGCTATCTCGAACAGCTGATCCGTTCTATGAAAAAGGCCGGACTGGTTGTCAGTGTGCGCGGAGCGGGCGGCGGATATCATCTGGCGAAGCCGGCATCGGAAATTTCGGTCGGAGATATTCTGAGAGCCCTGGAGGGAAATATTGACGCGGTATCCTGCCCCGCTCTCACGGTCCCGGCCGGAAGCGAGGCATCCGGTGCCTGTGCCGGAGCGGAATGGTGCGTGACGAAATATGTCTGGAAGCGGATCAATGATGCTATTTCGGAGGCGGTGGATTCGATCATGCTCGACCAGCTGGTCATTGAGAGCCGGCAGATGATCCGTGAGAGCGGAAGCGAGCCGGTCCCGTGCCAGAACAGATAATGGAAGAAAGCGGAGACAGAGCTATGATATATCTTGACCATGCGGCGACAACCAGGATGGAAGCGGGAGCAGTTTCTGCCATGCTTCCTTTTTTTTCGGAACAATTCGGCAATCCGTCGGCCGTTTACCGGATCGCATCGAAAAGCAAAGAAGCGGTTGCCAAAGCCAGAAAACAGGCAGCGTCCGTTATCGGAGCCGATCCCTCGGAGCTGTATTTTACCTCCGGAGGAACGGAGGCGGACAACTGGGCGCTCACGGCGGCGCTGGATTCCTTTGCAAAAAAGGCGGTGTCCGGAAGGAAAGGCGGAAGAGGGCATCTGATCACTTCCGCTGTCGAACACCCGGCGATTCTTGCGACCTGCGAATATCTCAGGAGGGAGAGAGGGATCGATGTGACGTATCTTCCGGTGAACCGGTTCGGCTGCGTTGACCCGGAGCAGGTGCGGGACGCCATCCGGACAGATACCTTTCTGATCTCCGTGATGACGGCCAATAATGAAGTCGGGACGATTGAACCGGTGACCCGGATCGGCGCGATCGCCCGCGAGAGGGGAATCCTGTTTCACACGGACGCCGTGCAGGCATACGGACACATCCCGCTGGATGTGCGGGAGATGAATATCGATCTGCTGTCTGTGAGCGGCCATAAATTCGGCGGACCGAAGGGAACCGGATTTCTCTATATGAGACGCGGCCTGAAGCTCGGCGCCTTTCTGCACGGCGGCGCACAGGAGCGCAACCGAAGGGCGGGAACGGAGAATGTTCCGGGTATTGTCGGGCTGGGCGCGGCAGCAGAAATCGCCTCTTCCAAAATGGAGGAGCGCGCCCGGTATACCGCGTCTCTTCGGGATTACCTGGAGGCTTCCATACTCCGTACCATTCCCTTCTGTCATCTGAACAGCGCGGCAGAGGAAAAGCTTCCCGGGACCGTAAATATTACGTTTGATTACATCGCCGGAGAATCCGCCCTGATCCTGCTGGACGAGAAGGGAATCTGTGCGTCCGCCGGTTCGGCGTGTTCGTCCGGATCGATTAATCCGTCGCATGTTCTGATGGCAATGGGTCTCTCGAAGGAACAGGCTTTCAGCTCGCTTCGTTTTTCGATCGGTGCGGACAATACGAAAGAAGAGATGGATGTGACGGTCCGGGAGATGAAAGCGATCGCGGAGCGCTTAAGAGCTATGTCTCCGAAGTACGCGGAGGCGGTAAAGAGAAGAAGAGGCCGGCGGGACCGGGAAATGCCAGACGCCGGGCGCAGAGAGTGAAACGATGAAAAAGAAAAAAGTTGTTGTCGGGATGTCCGGAGGAGTCGATTCTTCGGTGGCCGCGCTGCTGCTGAAAGAGCAGGGATATGACGTCACGGGGGTCACTATGCAGATCTGGCAGGACGACGATTTCTGCGACGCGGAGCGCGAAGGAGGCTGCTGCGGACTGTCTGCCACAGAGGACGCGAGGCGCGTGGCGGAAGTGCTGGACATTCCCTATTATGTAATGAATTTCAAAGAGGAATTCCGCAGGAATGTGATGGACTATTTTGTGCGCGAGTATCTTCGCGGACGAACGCCCAATCCCTGCGTTGCCTGCAATCGCTTTGTCAAGTGGGAAGCTCTGCTCACGCGCAGTCTGGCGATTGGTGCCGATTACATCGCCACCGGTCACTACGCGAGGATTGTCAGAAGGGGAAACGGCAGGCTTGCCATCCGGAATTCCGTCACGGAGCAGAAGGACCAGACCTACGCGCTCTATGCTCTGACACAGGAGCAGCTCTCGCGCACGCTGCTTCCGGTCGGTGAATATTCGAAACCGCAGATCCGCGGGATCGCCGAAAAGGCCGGGCTTCCTGTGGCGCACAAGCACGACAGCCAGGAGATCTGTTTTGTTCCGGACGGGGATTACGCCGCGTTTATCGAGAGAGATACCGGGGTCGTCCCGCCGCCGGGAAATTTCGTCACGCCGGAGGGTAAAATTCTCGGACGCCACCGGGGCATTACCCACTATACGGTTGGTCAGCGCAGAGGTCTCGGACTTCCGATGGGGAGGAGAGTTTTTGTAAAGGAAATCCGTCCGCAGACCAATGAAGTAGTGATCGGGGAGTCCGCAGATGTATTCACAAAAATGGTGGCAGCGGATCGGCTGAATTTTATGGGAATTCCGGAGATGAAGATCGGAGAATCCGGGCATTACCTCACCAAGATTCGCTACAATCACCGCGGCGCTATGTGCCGAGTCACCCGGACGGCCGAAGACCGGATCGAGTGTCTGTTTGATGAGCCGGTCCGTGCGGCTGCGCCCGGTCAGGCAGTCGTATTCTACGAGGACGGATGCGTTGCGGGCGGCGGAACCATTCTCTGACGTGAGCCGGCGGGAGATTCCGGAGCCGGATGGACAGACAGGATACAGGAAAAGTTCCCGATAGAGAACAGACCGGCGGGGGGAGTTCTTCCGACCGGGCAGAAAAGGAAGAAGGACCATGATTTCAGATTCGCATTTGCACACGAATTTTTCAACCGACTCCAAGGCATCGCCGGAGTCCGTAGCGGAAGCTGCGATCGCAAAAGGTATGAACAGCATCTGTATCACCGATCACTATGATCCGGAATATCCGACCGGGGGTTTTATGATTGATCCCGAAAGGTACTGGGACACAATGGAAAAACTCCGGGAGAATTACCGGGGGAAACTCGAGATCCGCATCGGTCTGGAGATGGGACTGCTTCCGGATCTTCATGATGAGATTCTTGCGATCGAGGAGTCGTTTCCCTTCGATTTCGTGATCGGTTCGGTTCATGTCATGGACGGCTTTGATCCGTATTACCGCGACCACTTCAAAGGGACAGATGAGGAGATGTACCGTCGCTATTTTGAGGTGATGCTGGAGGACCTGGACAGGACGGAGGGCTATCAGAGTCTCGGTCATCTCGATTACGTGGTCCGTTACGGAGAGCACCTTGACGAGGAGTATTCCTTCGGGGCGATGCAGGATCTGATTGATCCGATTCTCCGGAAAATCATTGACCGGGGCATTGCACTCGAGGTAAATACCGGGAATCTGACAAAAGGAATGTCTTTTCCGAATCCGCACCCGGATGTGATCCGGCGGTATCTGGAGCTCGGAGGAGATATGATTACGATCGGATCCGACGCGCACCGGCCGGAAGATCTCGGATACGGTTTTCCGGAGACGGTGTCGATGCTGAAGGAACTCGGGGTCGGACAGATAGCCGAATTCCGCGGGAAAAAGCCCTCCTTCGTCCGGATATAACCGGATGATTTATCATTGATATAATATGTCCGGCGGCTCCGGATGATATGTATGGAAGATGGATTTTTTGTCAGAAGTCTTTCAAGAAGTTTACCATTGATACAGAAAATGTTGTGGAAAATACTTGATTTCTTGTTTCCTGTTCGGTACAATATTGTTGTTTAGGTTTTAACAATACTATAGACGATTACCAGGAGGAAATATTGTTATGGCAGATGCAGTAAGAGTAGCAATTAACGGCTTTGGACGTATCGGTCGTCTCGCTTTCAGACAGATGTTCAATGCTGAGGGATACGAAGTAGTGGCGATCAACGATCTTACTTCTCCTCAGATGCTTGCTTATCTTCTGAAATACGATACCACGCACGGCAGATATCCGGGAAAAGTCGAAGCGAAAGAGAACTCCATCGTTGTCGACGGAAAAGAGATCACCATTTATGCGGAGGCGGATGCTTCCAAACTTCCGTGGAAAGACCTCGATGTGGACGTAGTTCTGGAGTGTACCGGATTCTATGCCTCCAAAGACAAATCCATGGCTCACATCAATGCCGGAGCTAAATACGTCGTTATCTCCGCACCGGCCGGCAAAGACCTGAAGACGATTGTTTATAACGTAAACCATAAGACGCTGACCAAAGACGACAAGATTATTTCCGCTGCCTCCTGCACCACGAACTGCCTTGCTCCGATGGCAAAGGGTCTGAACGATGTAGCTCCGATCGAGGCTGGATTCATGACGACCATCCATGCTTACACCGGTGATCAGATGATTCTTGACGGACCGCAGAGAAAGGGCAACCTGCGCAGGTCCCGTGCTGGCGCCATGAATATCACTCCGACATCCTCCGGTGCTGCCAAGGCTATCGGACTGGTTCTTCCGGAGCTCGACGGAAAGCTGAACGGCGCTGCGCAGCGTGTTCCGACCGCTACCGGTTCCACGACTATCCTTGATGCTATCGTTGACAAGGAAGTTACCGCGGATGATGTTAACGCTCAGATGAAGGCTGAGGAGACCGAGTCCTTCGAGTACAACGAGGATGAGATCGTTTCCTCCGATATCATCAACAGCACGGCGGGTTCTATCTTCGATGCCACCCAGACAAAGGTTCTTCCGATGCCCGGCGGAAAGACTCTCGTACAGGTTGTTTCCTGGTACGACAATGAGAACTCCTATACTTCCCAGATGGTCCGCACCATCAAATATCTCGGCTCCCTGATCACGAAATAATTGATCGGACGAAGCTTCTGAAAAAGAGACAGGCGGGGAAAAGAAGGTTTCGGTATCCGGAATCCTCTTGAAGTCCTCGCTGGGATTCAGTTATGAAGACTGACAGCGGAGAGGTCCGGTCCTTAATTGGACCCGGACCTCTTTTTATCAGGAGGGATCGGGAAACCCGGCGTCCCGGGAAGTATTTCGGGTCACGCCGGAAAGAACGATTGCTCCGGAAAGAAAAGGAGGCCAGT
Source organism: Bilifractor sp. (assembly GCA_050944685.1). Classification (GTDB taxonomy): domain Bacteria; phylum Bacillota; class Clostridia; order Lachnospirales; family Lachnospiraceae; genus CADBRN01. The sequence continues at coordinate 144,990 of JBMNRP010000002.1, read as the reverse complement.
ATGGCAGCATTAAACAAAAAAACAGTTGATGATTTTGATGCAAAGGGAAGAAAGGTTCTGGTCAGATGTGATTTCAACGTCCCGCTGAAGGACGGCGTGATCACCGACGAGACCCGTATCAACGCCGCTCTGCCGACGATCCGAAAGCTGATCGACGAGGGAGCGAAAGTGATTCTCTGCTCCCATCTGGGCAAGGTAAAGAATGGCCCGAACGAGGGAGAATCCCTGGCTCCGGTCGCCAAGAAACTTTCTGAGAAGCTCGGAAAAGAAGTGAAGTTTATCGCGGACTACAATGTCACCGGCGATGAGACGACGAAGGCTGTCGCAGAAATGAAGGACGGAGATGTTATTCTTCTCCAGAACACCCGTTTCCGCGGCAAAGAGGAGACCAAGCCGGGTGAAGCCGGCGACGGTTTTGCAAAAGAGCTCGCGGATCTGGCGGACGACTTCGTCTGCGACGCGTTCGGTTCTGCTCACAGACCTCACTCCTCGGTTTCCGGCGTGACGAAGTATATCCGTGAAAAAGGAGGAAACTGTGCGGTCGGATATCTGATGCAGAAAGAGATCAGGTTCCTGGGCAACGCAGTCGAGGACCCGGTCCGCCCGTTTGTCGCGATCCTCGGCGGAGCCAAGGTTGCGGACAAGCTGAACGTTATCTCGAATCTTCTTGAGAAATGCGACACGCTGATCATCGGCGGCGGCATGGCTTATACTTTTGTCAAAGCTCAGGGGAATGAGATCGGAACGTCTCTCTGCGATGATACAAAGCTGGATTACTGCAAAGAGATGATTGAGAAAGCCGAAAAGCTCGGCAAGAAGCTGCTGCTTCCGGTTGACGCGGTCATCACGGATCATTTTCCGGATCCGATCGACGATCCTTCGATTGCCACCGAGGTGGTTGACATCGACAAGATCCCGGCGGACAAGATGGGCATGGATATCGGGCCGAAGACCATCGCAATGTACGAAGAGGCTGTGAAATCCGCGAAGACGGTCGTATGGAACGGCCCGATGGGCGTTTTTGAGAATCCGGTTCTCGCAAAGGGAACGAAAGCGGTTGCGGCTGCTCTGGCTGCGACCGACGCGACGACCATCATCGGCGGCGGCGACTCCGCTGCGGCGGTCAATCAGCTCGGCTATGCGGACAAGATGAGCCACATCTCCACCGGCGGCGGAGCGTCCCTGGAATTCCTCGAGGGCAAGGAGCTTCCGGGTGTCGTATCCGCGGACGATAAATAATACGGGGCGGTTTCTTCCGGATATATCTTCCGGAACGGAATTTTTTGTATTATTATTATCATAACAGTTCAGTTGTTGAAGGGTTTTTCCCGAAATTTCATACAGGAGGCCAATTATCATGGCGAGAAAAAAGATCATTGCTGGAAACTGGAAAATGAATATGACTCCGAGCGAGGCGAAAGAGCTGGTTGAGACGCTGAAGCCGCTCGTGAATAATCCGGATGTGGATGTTGTTTACGGCGTTCCGGCAGTGGATATCACGACAGTCGTTGAGGCGGTCAAGGGCACGAATGTCCAGGTTGCCGCCGAGAATATGTACTCTGAGGAAAAGGGAGCTTACACCGGAGAGATTTCTCCGAATATGCTGGTAGACGCCGGCGTCAAATACGTGATCCTCGGACATTCCGAGAGACGCGGATATTTCGGTGAGACCTCGGAAGACGTTAACAAAAAGATTCTGAAATGCTTTGAGCACGGCCTGACCCCGATCATGTGCTGCGGCGAATCTCTCGAGCAGAGAGAGCAGGGGATCACGATGGACTGGATCCGTCAGCAGGTAAAAGTCGGATTCCAGGGTGTTACCGCGGATCAGGCAAAGACGGCTGTCATCGCCTATGAGCCGATCTGGGCAATCGGAACCGGAAAGACCGCTACGGCGGATCAGGCAGAGGAAGTCTGCAAGGGCATCCGCGAGTGCATCGCCGAGATGTACGATCAGGCTACCGCAGATGCAATCCGCATCCAGTACGGCGGCTCCATGAAGGCTTCCAACTGCAAAGAGCTGCTTGCCAAGCCGGATATCGACGGCGGACTGATCGGCGGCGCTTCTCTGAAGGCAGAGTTCGGCGACATCGTCAACTACAATAAATAATATTATATTGGCAGCCTGCGGGCTGGGTATGAAAAGATCCCTGACGCATCATCTTTTGGTGCGGCAGGGATCTTTTTAGCGTGCGCCCGGCGGCGCACGTTTCTTACTGGTGAAAGTCCAGAGTCCGCCCGGTAGTGGGAAGGACATAGTCGAAGGCAAGGGTGTCCATTGTGAGATGGAATCCGAAGGAAGCCGGATTCGGGGAACATACTAACCTGAGGACAAACCTCTGGCCTGACGTATAGGAACCTCATACAAGGTCTTTTGTGAGGGTAAGACTGCGCTACAAGTTGAAGCCCAATTACTACACGGAACCACAAGGGATAAATGAGGCAGGCAGATGGAGGAAAAGAAACGTGTGGTACCCGGGGAGGTCTGAGCGGGATACTCCGAAAGGAGCAACCGCCACCGAAAGGCGGCGCTGAGCGCTCAGAAGTCAGCAGAGGCCATAGTAGCCGAGAGGTGAAGGGCTGAATTAACAGGAGTTCCAAGTACAACCCGGAAAAGGAGGAAAGGGCTATGGCGGCAGAAAACAACAAGGAAAGCTGCTCACAAAGGAATAGCACGGAATGCAAAAAGTATGTGAGAGCGCACCGCTCTTTCAACCGGATATGGAAGGAAAGGAACAGTGCACAGCCGGAGCTCTTGGACAGGATACTGGATAAGGATAATCTTAACAGAGCCTACAAAAGAGTGAAGGCAAACAAGGGAGCACCGGGAGTAGATGGCATGACCATTGAAGAAGTGCTTCCATGGCTGAGGGAGCATAATCGCGAACTGGTCGACAGGATAAGGAATGGACACTACACTCCGTCCCCGGTCAGACGGAAGGGAATCCCGAAGCCGGACGGTGGAATGCGAAAGCTTGGCATTCCTACCGTTATAGATCGTATCATCCAACAGGCAATGGCACAGCAGATGATGCCCATCTTTGAGCCGCTGTTCTCGGATGGGAGCTATGGCTACCGACCAGGCAGAAGTGCCAAAGATGCCGTGAAGCGGGTTAAGGAGTATGCAGAACAGGGCTACACAAGCGCGGTAGTGCTTGACCTGTCCAAGTACTTCGATACGATGAACCATACCCTCTTGTTAAATCTGCTCAGAAAGCAGATCTCTGACGAAAGAGTGATACAGATGGTAAAACGTTACCTGAAGAGCGGCGTGATGGAAAACGGTGTTGTTGTTGAGACCACAGAAGGCTCGCCGCAGGGAGGAAACCTTTCTCCCCTGCTTGCAAATGTATATCTCAACGAATTCGATCAGGAGTTCAAGAGGCGCGGGGTTCCTTGTGTACGATATGCAGACGACATCGTTCTGCTGGCAAAGAGCCCAAGAGCGGCGCAAAGACTTCTGAGGACCAGCACGAAGTTTCTGGAGAGCACCCTGATGCTCAGGGTGAACAAGGAAAAGAGTCGCGCAGTCAGCGTGTACTCAATCCGAAATTTTAAGTACCTTGGCTTTGCATTCGGAAAGGGGCGCAACGGAGTATTTATCCGCGTTCATGCGAAGTCATGGAAGAAGGCCAAAGACAAGCTCAGAGAGCTCACTTCCCGGAGCCGCTGTGGCAGTATTGTCGGAGCAATGGCACGGATTAAGGTGTTCATGCGTGGCTGGCTTAATTATTACGGAATTGCAGACATGAAGAACAACATAGAAGCCCTGAACGGGTGGCTGTACCGGCGCATCCGCATGTGCATCTGGAAACAGTGGAAGCTTCCCCGCACCCGGTTCCGCAAGCTCAAGGGTCTTGGGTTAAAGGAATGGCAGGCGGCGGAAGCAGCCTACTGTCGTAAAGCATACTGGAGAGTGGCCAATATAGGGTCTGTTAAGAGGGCTTTAACTAAAGAAAGACTGATACACTGGGGGTTCTACGATCTTGCCTCAGCATATCAGTCTGTGCACGTCAACTGTTGAAACCGCCGTGTACCGAACGGTACGCACGGTGGTGTGAGAGGACGGGGGCTAATCACCCCCTCCTACTCGATTTTTTACAATAAATCCCCGAAATCCTTTTGTACGAGGACTTCGGGGAACTCTGAAATGGAAACAATGGGGCTCGAACCCATGACCTTCTGGTTGTGACCCAGACGCTCTCCCGGCTGAGCTATGTTTCCGAAACAAAATGTAGTATACCATGACGGAATCCAAATTGCAATCTTTGTGTAAAACCTCGATACCAACGGTATCAATCAGGTTGTAACGGCACTGAAAATTGCTTTTTCAGCCTGCTGGAGCAAGCGGTTCATACCCGCAGAGTCGGGGGTTCAAATCCCCCTCCCGCTACTGACAGGTACCGGAACACTCCTGAAAGCGCAGGAGATATTCCAGTACTTATTATTTGGCAGGGATCCATTTTGTTCAGGAGACCTTTCCCGGGAGAATAACCCGTTTTTACAGGGACGGAAGCAGTCCCGAAAGCAGAGAGTTGGAACGCACATATTCCGGAGAGACGCCTCGCTCTCCGATATGGCGTATTTTTTTTGCACCTTTTTTCTGATCGTTGTGATAATCCGATCCTCCGGAAATAATGGATACCCTGTCAGAATATTCCGAGCGAACCGCGTTTTCGATTTCCTCAGGTGTCATTGTCCCGCCGTAGCTGGTCTTATCATAGGTATAGCTTGCCTCGATACCGTCAAGCCCGGCTCGGATCAGCAAGTCAATATATTTTCTTCTTGAGGCTTTGGAATTTCCCGGCAGTCTGACAGGTTCATTGACCAGATACGGGTGAGCCATGATAGCGATTCCTCCGGCGTTATGTATCTTTGCAATGACTTCGATCGGGTCGGGCTTTTCTCTGCTGATTTGGTAAGCCGGTGTATTTTTTACCATCAGTTTTGCCGCTCCCCAGTCGGGGGCATATCCCTTCCTTGCCATCAGTTCAAATATCATTTTTTTCTGCACATGTTCTTCTTCTATAGGACTGCCGTTATTGTCCAGTACTTCCTCCCATGTCAGTGGCATTCCATGTTCGGTCAGACGCCGGATCAGAGTGCGGTAGCTTTTTATCTTCGAAGCCGCGACCCGCTGCTCCAGTTCATCAAAATAAGGGTCCTTCCAGTCGCAGCCAAAGCAAATAATATGGCAGTCTTCCACCAGAGTATCGCAGGAAATTTCTATGCCAGGCAGCAGCTGAATTCCGCGAAGTTTACCGTATTCCGTCAGTTCCGCCTCCTTCCCGTCCGCCAGACGGATCCTTTCGGGCGGGCGGACATCATGATCGGTGATCGCCAGAATCTCCATATGAAGTTCTGCCGCATGGTCGATCAGTTCCTGAGGCGTATCGGATCCGTCGGAACGGTTGGTGTGACAGTGAAGATCCGCCAGATAACGCGTTTGATTCTCCATGATTTATTCTCCTGACTGTTCATTTTCGACAATATCCCATACTTATATTACAGGAGATGTCCGGGCGGACGGAATCAATAGCTGGTTGTAGCTGCGACAATTTATCATTGGGGCCTGAATTATTGACCCAAATAGGTACGCATGTTAACATACACGTATATACAAGTATGCCCATGTTAGATACAAGAAAATCAACCATAGCTGATACTGGAAAGGAAGTACAGAAAACTGTGAAAATTACATCAACAATCGCCGCTCTGGGATTGAAAGCCGTCAGTGGAGATGAACCGTATGTAAACAGAATCCTTGATTATGAACTTTCGTTTGACGAGTTCCGTTCCATAAACGGTATGGCGGAATATATCGGGGTTACAAAGCAGTTCAGGGAAGTCATCGATTATTTTAAAACCCCGGAAGGAGAAACACCACCCGGTTTTGAAATCCAGCTGACTGTCAGCAGTGACAGGGTTCTCCGGGTGAATTTGAAGAGAAATATTTCATTCGACAAAAACGGCCGAAAGCGTCCGACAAATCTTCTGTTTTCAGCGGACAGCGCAAATCCGTATGAGGTGGAACCGGTTGCCCCGTTTATCGCGAACCTGACATGCAACCCGGGCATTATCTATGATCTGTTTATTAATAACCCGAAGGCCAATGTCGGAAACAGATTTAAAAACCGTGATGAGGTGATGCAGGAAATCGGCAGAATTCTCGGCCCCGGATGCGATATTTCGGTTGAACTGAACGATCCTTTCAGAAAAAGCGATGAAGAAATTCTGGAAGAGGCGGAGCATTTCCGCGAGATGCTTTCCCCATACCGGGTTGTCATCAAGGTTCCTCATACCGGTCCGGTCAATGCAGCAAATGTCGGCGAACTTCTGAAAGGAGACAAGCGTCTGGATATCCGTTACGACGAGCCTTCGACCAAAGATGCCTTCCGCGGTCACAATCTTGCTCTCATGCTGCATGAGCACGGATTTCGCATTAATTATACGCTGATGTTTGATCCGGCTCAGACGGCACTGGCTCTTCAGGCAAAACCGTATTTTATCAACAGTTTTATCCGCCATCGTTACGCGCAGTCTCTGGAGATGAAGAAGGATCTGGATCTTTATAATGCATCAGGAGATATTCGCTTTCTGGAAGATCTTCGGGCTTTCATGCTTCAGAAAGACTATTTTGCCGCAGGAGAGGATCAGATTGATCTTTTCCGGGTTAAAGAAAAAGCGGAACTGCTTCTGGAACAGAGACATTTTGATTCTCCGGAGGGAAGTGACGGTCTTGACGGAGTCAGACACAATCTTCGAGTTCTTCGCCACACCAATCTGGAAGATACAAGACTGATCATCTGTTCCATGGAGGGAGACCGGAATTATTTCGACATCGACCGCCTTCTTTCCTCGGATGAATTCGGAGATATGGCAGGAAGAGTCGTTCTGACGGCAGAACCCAAATATCTGGCGAAATTCTCCAGTTCCAACCAGGTGGTGAGCTACCAGAGAAGGTTTATGAACGCGGCTAACGGTGAGAAATAACAGTTCAGAAAGCAGGGTGAATAGTATGGCAGACAAGAGAATAACAGCAGAGCTTCGGCTTCAGGCGGCGCGCTGCAGAAAGAATGTTCTCCGGATGATTCGTGCAGGCGGACATGGCCATATCGGAGGAGCGCTTTCCGCGATTGATATCGTCACCGCTTTGTATTTCTATAAAATGAATGCGGATGCGAAGAATCCCAGGGACGAAAACCGCGACAGGTTTCTTCTTTCCGCCGGCCATAAGTGTCTCGCCCAATACGCGGTGCTGGCGGAAAAAGGATATTTTGACAAGGCGGTCCTGGATACCTACGGAGAACTTTCTTCCCGGATACCCGGCCATCCGAATATGCATTATCTGCCGGGAATAGAAGCCAATACGGGTGCGCTCGGACATGGCATGTCGATCGCGGCCGGTATGGCAATGGCGGCAAAACTGGATCATTCCGATTACAGCGTTTACGTCGTCACGGGTGACGGGGAGCTTCCGGAGGGATCGAACTGGGAAGCGGCGGCAGCGGCCGCAAAATTCGGACTTGACAATCTGGTTGTATTTGTGGACAACAACGGACTGCAGATCAGCGGAGATGTCACAGATGTCATGAACATGGAACCGATTGATCAGAAATTTGCGGCATTTGGCTGGGCGGTGAAAACTATCGACGGAAACAACATGGAAGAAATCTGCGATGTTCTCGATGAGCTTCCGCTGCAGAAGGGGAAACCCACGATGATTCTCGCAAAAACAGTGAAAGCGAAAGGGCTTTCTTTCGGAGAGGGGAAGGCTGAGTTTCATTTCTGGAATGCCACCCGGGATCTGCTTGACAGGGCCGAGAGTGAGTTTGATGCCCGGATCGCCGCGCTGGAAAGGGAAAGGAGGGATATTGATGGTCGGGGAACTGATTGATCCCAGGAAAGAGTTCGGGAAAGCGGTGACGCGGCTTGCCGCGACGAACAAGAATATTGTGGTATTTTCCGCCGACAGTGGAAAAAGTTCCGGATTTGCGGATTTTATCAGGCTTTATCCTGACCGGTATTTCGAATGCGGAATCGAGGAACAGGGAGTCGTCGGCATGGCGGCGGGGATGGCGTCTGCGGGAAAGATCCCTGTATTCTGTGCCATCGCGCCTTTTGTCACATCCCGTCCCTACGAAATGGTGAGAGACGACGTGGGATATATGGAACAAAATGTCAAGCTGGTCGGCAGAAACTGTGGAATCACCTATTCGGATCTGGGATTTACACACCAGAGCATAGATGATTTCGGCCTGATGCGGTTGATTCCGGGCATGACGATTATTGCTCCTCAGGATCCGGTCGAAATAGATCTCGCCGTCGCTGCGATGATCGAACATGTCGGACCGGTTTATATGCGGGTGGGAAATCCCAAAATACCGGTTCTGTTTAAAAACTGTCAGTTTGAAATCGGAAAGGGACGGATCATCAGCGAGGGATCGGACGTGACCGTCATCTCAACGGGCTCCTCTACTCTGCAGGCGATGAAGGCTCAGAAAATTCTCGCGGAAAAAGGTATTCACGTACAGCTGATCGGCATGCCGACAGTCATGCCGCTGGATACGGAACTGGTACGGAGTTCGGCGGAAAAAACCGGAAAAATTGTCACGGTGGAAGAACACTTCGCGGAAGGCGGACTCGGATCAATCGTGACGGAAGCTGTAAGCGATATGAAAGATGTTGTTGTAAAAAGAATCGGTATCCCGCGCATCTATCCCACGACGTGCAGCGAATATGAAAGACTTCTTTCTTTCTATGGACTGGACGGAGAGGGAATTGCCAGGAACATTGAGGAATTTGTTCGCGGCAAATAAATGATCCTGCGGCCTGCCGCGTGGTCCGACGGATGCCGGGCGGTCTGATGTTGCTGATTTCCAGGCAGGGAGGTTGCATTATGAAAAAAATGTCGTTTTCAGAAGAACTTCAGTTTGCAAAGAAGCATGGATACGCAGTGGGAGCTTTCAATATTTTCAGTTATTTATCCGCCGTTGCGGTAGTGCACGCGGCGAATGAACTGGATGTTCCTGTCATCCTGCAGACATCAGCATCTACAGTAAAGAAATTTGGCCCTTCAGAACTGGGCGGAATGCTTAGACAGATCGCGCAGAACGCACCTGTCAACGTCCTTATCCACCTGGATCATTGCAGAGAAGTTGAGCTTGCAAAGGCCTGTATCGAAGCCGGATGGAATTCTGTCATGTTTGACGGGTCAAGACTGGAGATAGAGGAAAATATCGCACTGTGCCAGGAAGTAGCGGATTATGCTCACAGTCGCGGTGTTGATGTGGAAGGCGAGCTCGGTATAATTGCCGGGGTCGAGGATGATTTTTCCGTAGAAGAAGATGATGCAAGTGCGACAGAGGTGGAAGAAGCGGTCAGATTTGTGAGGGATTCCGGTATTGACGCGCTTGCCCCCGCGATAGGAACTGCACACGGAGTTTACAAAGGTGTACCGAAAATTAATTTCCGTCTGATGGAGGAACTGAGAGATTCGCTTGCGGTCCCGATTGTTGTTCACGGGGGAACGGGGCTTTCCGAGGATACCTTCCGAAAACTGATCGGTCTTGGCGCGGCGAAAATTAATGTTTCAACCGCCATCAAGCACGCGTATATGGACAGCAGCAGAGAGTATCTGAAAAAGAATCCCGACGGTCTGGATCCCCTTGAATATGACGCGTATATGCATGATTCAATCCGGGATACAGCCAGGAGACATTTGCAGATATTCTGCGGAAACCGCAGGGCTGACTGACGGACGAAGAGAGAACAGAATACAAATTGAGAAAGGAATAATAATATTATGGAAAAATATCTGGCGGAGTTTCTGGGGTGTTTTTTATTGATCCTGATTGGTGACGGAACCTGTGCGGGGTGCAACCTGAACAAGTCTCTGTTTAAAAATTCGGGTGGTGTGTACATTATGATCGGATGGGGACTGGCCGTCATGATTCCGGCATACTGCTTCGGCTCGATTTCCGGGGCTCATTTCAACCCGGCGGTTACGCTGGCGTCATGCATCATCGGGACGACACCATGGGGCGATCTGGTCCCCTATATCATCGCCCAGCTTCTCGGATGCATGGTAGGAGCAATGAGCGTTCTGTTGCTTTACTGGGATCATTTCAAGGAAACCGAAGACAAGACTGCCATTCTGGGTACATTTTGCACGAGACCTGCCATAAGGTCGCCGTTCAGAAACTTTATGTCTGAGTTCTTCTGCGGTCTTGTACTGGTGTTTGCACTGGATGGAATCACGCAAGCCGGCACCAGCGGCGGAGTAAACTGGTTTTTGGTATATGGTGTGATCATGGCGATCGGATTTTCACTGGGTTCGCTGACAGGCTTCGCCATCAATCCGGCCAGAGACTTCGGTCCAAGGCTTGTTCACTCGCTTTTCCCTGTCCCCAACAAGGGAGATTCCAACTGGTCCTATGTGTGGGTTCCGATTCTCGGCCCCACCGCGGGCGGTATTGTTGGTGCACTTCTGTACACCGCGGTTTTTTAAATAATCAAAAAGAAGCTGCATAAACTCATTTTATTGTCGAAGAGATAAAAAATCTGGTGTAGCCTCCCGACAGACATTTTCTTCCGGGCAGAAGCACGCGGACCGTTTCATCGTTCAGATGAAATTTGATCGAGTGTTTGCCCCGTCTGTTTTTAGAGGTAATACGCCAGATTTTTTTTATTCATGTATTCTTTTGAACGCCGCAACTGAGTCAATCGATCGTACCTGTCGCCTGAAATTATCGCTCGTAATCAAATTCAAGCTTGAGCTTGTCACCACGAAAGACAATCTTGGAGTATTCAAACGGCTTTCCGGTGATGCTGTAGTTTGTATCATAGAGCAGCAGAAGCGGATTTTTTTTATCAATTTTCAGCAGAGACATTTCTTCTGATGTCGGGGAAACACTTTCCAGTATTTCATGAACTCTCGATGCGTTCAGATGATAGTCCGATTCCAGAATGTCGCACAGCTGTTCGGTTTCAATCCGGTCCGCTCTAAGATCCGGGCAGAGAGAATTCGGGATATAGGATTCATGGATGCTGATCGGTGTTTCACTGATGGAACGCACACGTTTGATATGATAAACTTTTGTGCTTTGCGGTATGGATAGGGCCTGTGCAATTTTCCGGTTTGGACGGATCAGTTCAAATGTAATGATCCGTGTTTCTGTGGCGTAACCCTGAGATTCCAGCTGTTCTCTCAGTCCGAGATACGCCGGTGATTTCGTGGAAATTTTCGGCTCTGCGACATAGGTTCCCTTTCCCTGTACCCGATATAAAAGCCCTTCTTTTACAAGTGTGGTGATGACACTCCTTGCCGTCATCCTGCTGATGCCGTACATTTTGGAGAGCTCATTCTCGGAGGGAACCATCTGAAGAGGCGGCCATTCCCCGTCGGCGATATTGGCCCGGATGATATCTTCCAGCTGCATATACAAGGGTGTTGAACTGTTTCTGTCTAATTCTGTTTCCATGATGATTCCCCTTTATTTTATTATTTTTTGCTTATTGTTTTTCTACCTTTCGGATCTGACCCGTTCGCTGGTTTTCTGATGAAATGTTATGGGTTCAAAAGGCGCATCGTAACAGCGGCACATATAGCGCATGAATTTTTGCAGAGACTTCGACGGTTTGTTCTCTTTTTTCAGATACATGCTCACAAACCATTTGTAGTCATTGCAAAACGGACGGACCTCGATATTCGTATGGCTGAAGTCGACATCAAAGAACCCATCAAAGGACGGGCAGACCCCGGCGTTCTGCTCGATATATTCGGTCGGAAGTTTTCTTTCGATACTGGACCATATTATTTTCGGCGTGATGTTGTATTTTCTGAACAGGCGCAGATAAGAGTAATAAGCGGCGGACCCGCACATCAGAATATTCTCCCTGGTGATATCCCGCAGAGATACGGATTCTTTTAAAGCCAGAGAATGTTTATTGCTGATCAGAATCACCGGTTTCAGAGAAAACAACAGGTAATAGCGGTAACTGTTGTCTTCCTCCAGCGCGTTTGTAAAGCCGAGTTCACATTCATTATCCCGCATCAGCCGTTCGCAGGTCCTCTCAGTATGTTCGGATATTTCCAGAGATACATCCGGATTTTCGTTCATATACTGGAGAAAAGGTCTTGGCGTGATCAGAGCGAGAGTTCCCAGTTCCATCGTGAGAGAAATTTTCTGTTTGTTCTCGGTCCTTACCTGCTCGAGACCTGAAAGCAGTTCCTGATATTCGTCCAGAATGTTTTTTGCATGATTCAGAATAATCGTCCCGTACTTGTTGGGAACCATCCCCGAATGTGAGCGGTTAAACGCACGGATATTTAGTTCATCTTCCATTTTGGAGATCGATTTAGAAAGCCCCTGCTGAGAGATGAACAGTGACTGGGAGGCCTTTGAGAGCGACCCGGTCTCGCATATTTTTAAAAAATACTGCAAATCATGAATATTCATTCCGCGTCTCCTTAACATAAGATCTGTACGGCAACGTCCCGCCGCCTGCCAGATGGTTGAAGAAAACTTGTAAGACGAACAACAAGTATTTGTTTCTCATTTATAAATCATTATAGTATATTAAACATGAAAAATCAATAGTAAACATGTATATACATGATAAATAAATAACACATGTCGGTTTACAGTTTGAAGAGAGGTATAAAAATGGATGTGGCAACAAAAATTCTGGTAGCACCGGGGACCTACCTTCAGGGACCGGGAGCCGCAGGCCAGGCAGGAGAACGAATCCGGAAGCTGGGCGGCCACAAGGCGCTTGTCATCGGGGGAAAAAGAGGACTTGCGGCGACAAGACAGAGCAGACAGAAAGGATTTGCCGAAAGTGGCATCGAACAGATCGAGGAATTGTTCGGTGGTGAAAGCAGTCAGTCCGAATTGGAAAGACTGACGAAAATCTGCCGGGACAATGAGTGCGACACGGTAATCGGCAGCGGAGGAGGGAAATCGCTTGATATTTCCAAATGTGTCGCGGCGGAAGCAGGTGCGAAAATTACGGTTACTATGCCTACGACGGCTTCCAATGACTCTCCTACTAGCGCGCTCGGCCTGATTTACAGCGATGACCACGTATTCGAGAGATTTTACATTCCACCGAGAAACCCGGATATTGTAGTGGCGGATACAGAAATCATCGTGAACGCGCCGGTCCGGACACTGATTGCGGGTATGGGTGACGCGCTTGCAACATGGCTGGAGGCGGACGCCTGCTATCGCAATCACAAGGGAAATTTCCCCGGAGGAGGAATTACAAGGACAGCACTTGCGTGTGCCAGACTGTGTTATGACACCCTGATGGAGTACGGGGAAGAAGCAAAGATAGCGAATGAAAATCATACGGTCACACCGGCTTTTGAAGCGGTTGTCGAGGCGAATGTTCTTCTGAGCGGACTGGGATGGGAAAGCGGCGGCCTTGCGGCGGCCCACGCACTCCAGGACGGATTCTCCGTGATACCGGAAATTCATGACGTTCTTCACGGCGAAAAGGTCGGTTTCCTTGTGCTGGCGCAGGTGCTGCTGGACGACAGACCCTATCAGGTCAAAAAGGAAGTATTTGAATTTGCCAGGAAAATCGGACTACCAATGACGCTGAAAGATCTTCACTGCGAGAATGTCAGCAGAGAAATGCTGATGCAGGCTGTTCATGTTTCCTGTCTGCCGGAAGAAAGTATTCACAATCTCGGATTTCCGATTTCGGAGGAGCGGGTGTTTGACGCCATCATCGAAGCGGACGCGATCGGCCGGAAAATGAAACAGGATGCTACCTGATGCGCGGGATGTCGCACGGTATCGGAAACGAACCAAAGAAAGGATCCAAGAGATATGAAAATAGCAGTAGGAAGTGACCCAAACGCGGATGCTTTCAAAAAAGAAATGGTGGAATTCGTCAGGGAACTCGGACATGAAGTCACAGATTTCGGGAGCGATGATACCGTCTATGCCCATGTCGCCATCAAAGTCGGCGAGGAAGTCGCCGCCGGCCATTTTGACCGTGGAATTCTTTTCTGCGGAACGGGAATCGGAGTAATGCTCGCCGCCAATAAGGTCAGAGGAATCCGGGCGGCGAACGTGACGAATATTTACGGCGCGAAACGTGCGTGCCTGAGCAATGACTGCAATATCATTACGCTCGGTGCGCAGGTGACCGGGAACATGCTGGCGAAAGAACTGATCAGTGCCTATCTGGACTGCACCTACGTCTATAACGACCGCTCGGGTAAGAAAGTCGACGCCATTAATGATTATGATAACAATCGGTAAAAGCTGATATCAGAAGAACATGGACATACTGCTGATAATCTGCCGGAATTGTAAAGAAAGGAAAGAAAATGGAATTTTCATTTTATACCGCAAACAAAATTGTTTTTAAAAAGAATGCGATTGACGAACTTGCTGAACATATCAGGCCGCTGAACGGTACACAATATCTGCTTGTTATTGATCCTGCCTTTTATCAGACGGATGTTATGGACAGAATTCTCGGGCAGATCAAAAAGCTCGGTGCAGGCTGCACGGTTTTTCATGAGACGTCCGGCGAACCGACGGTTGATCTGGTGGATAGTGTGCATACCATGGCAAAGGAAGATGGCTGTGATGCGGTAATCTCGGTCGGCGGCGGAACCTGCATCGATATCGGAAAAGCGGTCTCCGCGACATTAACGAACGGAATCCCATCTGTCGATTATCTTGAGTACGTTGGCAACGGCAAGAAGGTTGTCAATCACCCTGTTCCCTTCGTGACATGTCCGACGACGGCCGGAACAGGAAGCGAAGTAACAAAGAACGCCGTTCTCGGATCCACTACACAGAATTTCAAGCGCTCCATGCGAAGCGACATGATGGTGGCGGATATCTCGATTATTGATCCGACGCTTACGATTAACTGTCCTCCGAAGGTCACGGCGTACTCCGGAATTGACGCCATGACACACCTGATCGAGGCCTATACGACGTTTCGTGCCACGCCGATCAGCGATGGACTGTCCAGAAAAGGCATCGGCCTTGCCGGCAAGTACCTGAAGAGAGCCGTAAAAAATGGCAAGAATGATTACGAGGCAAGAGAGGGAATGTCGGCGGCCGCTCTTCTCGGCGGCATGGCTTTTGCGAATTCAGGACTGGGCGCCGCTCACGGCATTGGAATGGCCATCGGTATCCGATATCACGTTGCGCATGGGAGAGCCTGTGGTATTCTGCTTCCTCATGTCGTCAAACTGAATTCGGATGTCGCGATGGAAAGGCTTGATATTGTCGGTGAAGAGCTGACGGGCAAGCATTTTGATAAGAAGGGCGAAGGAACAGAGGCAGCTATCAATTTCCTGTTTGATCTGAACAAAGAAATCGGAGTTGAGTATGATTACAAGTTCCTGAATATTCCGGAAAGCGAATTGATGGATATCGCACAGCAAAGTATCGGAACAAGCATGAAATCAAATCCGAAGCCCATGGATCAGCAGTCGATTTATAACTTCCTGAAGACGATCTGCTGAAGGGGAAAAAACTCTTTCAGCGGGTTGAATGCGGAGGCGGAAAGGATGGATTGTTCCGCAGAACTTCATTACGGTAACTAAATGTTTTATATCAACAAATGCATTTTATTAGGAGGAACTGTTTTATGCTGTACATTAGAGGCAAAGAGGTCAACAAGGCAACACTGGCGAAGATGATCGACGGATCACTTTTGAATCCCTTTTCAACAAAGGAAGAGATTGATGATCTGATCAAGATGTCCCTGGAATATAATACAAATTCGATCTGCGTCAATCCGAATTTTCTGGATGATGTCGTCGAGGCGTGCAAAAACCAGAAGGGAACAGATGTCAAGGCCTGCGTCGTAATCGACTATCCGTTCGGAACCGGTACGATAGAGAGCAAAGTGGCGGCTGCGAAAGACGCGGTGGCGCGCGGAGCCGAGATCCTTGACTTTGTCATTGACTACGGTCATCTCAAGAGCGGAGATTACGATCATCTTGTCAAAGAAGTGAAAGCATGCGTTGAGGCAGCACAGGGAAGAGAGACCAGATTCATCATCGAGGTATGTTACCTGACGGATGAGGAAATCGTGAAAGCCTGCAATGCGGTTATTGAGGGCGGCGGAGATTTCGTCAAGACTTCTACCGGCCGCTTCGGCGGACCTGACATGCGAGTCATTGATCTTCTTGTCAAAACCTGCAAGGGGAAAGTTAAACTGAAAGTCGCAGGTACAGGCGGATTCTGGACCAGCGCTATTGCACTGAATTGCCTCGCAGCCGGCGTTGATATTATTGGAACGCGGAGAGCAAAGAGCATCATCGATGAACTTCCGATCTATGAAAATATGCTGAAGGGCTTTGAAGTCAAATAAATTTCACTGATCCATCAGGAACGATTGTTGCTATATCCTGAGAGCAGAGACCGCTTGTAGCGGCCTCTGCCGGGACATTCTGGTTACTGCGGACATCAGTTTCCGGAAATCAACCGCAGAAGGAAACAGGTTTTCAGCCGACGGGTAAACCGATCGGCTTCAGTACATACCACCTTCGTGAAAATATCTGGTCAAACAATGTAAATAAGACAGACATTGATATCTTCCGGTCCATTACCACACCTTTAATAAAGTTAATGACAATCCTGTTCCAGAAAGCGCAATAAAGCCGTCCGATTGGAAGGGCAAAAGTTATATATCTTTTTCATAAAAATTCCCGATTTTGCGCTCCGGACCATTTTCGGAATGATATCCGCAGTATTAAAGAGCAGCTGACAATATAAGTTCAGAGGCTCAATTTTATAAACTGAATAATACAAAACTTGTGTAAATTGAAAAGATATGCTAAGCATTTTCCGGGGGGTTTATGCTATGACAAAATATGTAATTGGTATGGATGCGGGCACAATGGGGGTTCGCTGTGTTATTTTTGATCTTGACGGAAATCAGATCAGCAGCGGTTATTTTGAAACGCCTACTTTTTACCCGAAGATCGGATATGTAGAACAACGGGCGGATGATGTCATTGATCTGGCATATAAATCTGTGGCAAAGGCTATCAAAAAAGGCGACGTCAATCCGAAGGATATACTGGCGATCAGCTTTACTAATCAGAGAACCACGTGGGCACCGATCGATAAAGAAGGAAATTTCCTTCACAACATGTTTCTCTGGCAGGATCAGCGAGGTGCCGAGATTTTTCCATGGGCAAGAGAACGATTGAGCAAAGCAGGGATGACGGAGCTTGATTTGTATAACCGTTGCGGACATCCGATGTCTTCCGTACAGTGCGGAACAAAGGCATTCTGGTATCGTGTCAATGAGCCGGAGCTTTATGAAAAAACCTGGAAGATGGTGACTCCTCAGGCCATGATGATAAAGGCATTCGGTGCTGATGACTGGTATGAAGAGGAATCGGACGCAAACTGGTGGCTGGTTACGAACGGGGATACTTTTGAGGTTGATCCGGAACTTTGCCGGATCTTTGATATGGATCCCGATAAATATCCGCAGTTTCTGAAACCGGGAACACCGGTCGGAACGGTTTCCGCGGAATGCGCCGAAAAAACAGGACTCAGAGAAGGTACGCCGCTGTTTGTCGGATCAGGTGATCAGCAGTGCGGTGCGGTAGGAGTGGGCAACTCCGGAACGCCGGGTGTCGGATCTGTCTGTATTGGAACGGCGGGTCTATGCATTGGATATTCTGACAAACCGATCCGGGATAAAAACGGAAAGGCCCATGTTCTCGGCCATCCGGCGGGAGGCTATACCATGGAGGGTCACGCCTCTGCTTCCGCATCTTCGTTCCGCTGGCTCAGAAATACTATTTCACAATATGAGATGACGGCAGCGGATGTCACCGGACTGGATGTATATGACTTGATGACGGCCACTGCGTCGCAGGCGCCTGTCGGCTCCAAGGGGACCATATTCCTGCCCTGGCTTGCAGGAGCGGCCTGTCCGCACTACGACGACAATGCCAAGGGAAGCTTTATTGGAATGACGCTCGGTACGACAAAGTCGGAACTGACGAGAGCAGCGATGGAGGGTATCTGCTTTGAAATGCGCGAGATGCTCAATACGCTGGAGGGAGCGGGATTTACATTCAATACGCTGCGTGTGACTGGAGGTGCGGCGAGATCGGAGCTTTGGAATCAGATTCAGGCCGATATTTACGGATGTCCTGTGGAAACGGTAGAAGCTCCGGAGGCCACTGCCCTGGGAGCCGCCATGATCGCGGCGGTCGGCGCAGGTGAATACAGAGATCTGCACGAAGCGTCAGAGCATATGGTTCACATGAAGAAGCATTATGAGCCGATCGAGAAAAATGTGATGATTTATAATGATGTCTATCAGCTGTTCCTGACATGTTACGAGGCCCTGGCAAAAGAGGCCTTTCCTGACATCTATAAATTCCAGACTACGAATTACTGATGCGGCATAGAGGAGTTATCCTTGTGATCGATTTGCGGTCCCGGAAGGGGTGACAAACCGCGCCGCGGAAAAAATCAGAAACGCCTGCGGTTTTGCAGACGTGCAAACCTGAACTGATGCGCAGCAGACGGAAAATTCCTTCGGCTGGTCAGGCAGGGCGGAAGAGCAAAAATAATAATATTGGTTTATCCGTTCTGACCAGCTTCGCTGCTTTCCTCCTGCTTCGTGACATACGGGCATGCACGCCGAGAGCCGCAGGCTTTTTTACATCCGGGCACAGATATTGCGCAGATCAATGGATTATCGACATGAAAGGACAGAAAATGATCAGATTAATCGCCTCGGATCTTGACGGGACGCTTCTGAACCGCAGAAAAGAGCTTCCGGAGGAGCTTCCGCAGCTGATTGACGCTCTGGAGGCAAAAGGTATCCTGTTTGTGCCTGCGAGCGGAAGATCGCTTGCTTCACTTTATAAAAAATTCGGTCCGGTTTCCAGAAAACTGGGATTCATCTGCCAGAACGGCAATCAGGTAGTGTACAGAGACCATTCTGTCTATCTTGCCAGAATTCCGGTTACCGAACTGACAATGTTGTTGAATGAGTGCAGGAGGGCAGGGGACCTGAAAGTGGTGCTGTGCGGAGAATCACACGCCTTTTATAGTGATCGAACGAAGGATTTCGAGGATCAGGTATATCAGTTTTTTGTTAATTGTGTTTATGTAGACGATCTTTTTGAAGCGCTGGACGCCGAACCCGTCATGAAAATCGCCTGTGTTGACAGAAAAGGTGTTCAGGAACATGGTATTCCCGCTCTGTCACATCTTGCTGAAAAATATGCCCTGCTGGATTCGGGAGATGACTGGCTTGATATATCTCTTCCGGATGAAAATAAGGAGAAGGGTCTTGAAAAGCTGCTGGAGTTTCTGGACATTCCGAAAGAGGACTGTATGGTGTTTGGAGATTTTCCGAATGATCTGTCAATGATCAGGGCAATTCCCTGTTCTTATGCCATGATAAACGGCCACGAGGACGTAAAACGTGCGGCGTCGCACGTGACAAAATATTCCAATGAGGAAAACGGAGTCGTCAGGACGATCAGTGAGGTTCTGAATATCAGGCTGTGACCAGAGTCCTGCTATGTCACAGAAGAGATGTTCCTGGGTCATTCGGCCTGAGAAGGACTGTTTGGCAGATGTTTATTTTTTTTGTACAACGCAATATGGATCAATATATCACCTGGAAATATTAGCCCTGTAGTGTACAGACACAGCACCGGATTAACCATTTGGGTGTCCGGGAAAATGTCCGCCCCCGCGGATGCGTTTTTTTTCGTACTTTGTGCAATTTTAACGGGCTATTCTTGACGATGTTTTTCACAATCGTTAAAATGTTTAGTGGTGAAGAAATATCATTAATTTAAGCAGGAGGAAAAAAGAATGGCAAAAAAGTGGGTTTACTTGTTCACCGAGGGCAATGCCAATATGCGCGAGCTTCTCGGCGGAAAAGGCGCAAACCTGGCAGAAATGACTAACATTGGTCTTCCGGTTCCGCAGGGATTTACAATCACAACGGAAGCCTGCACTCAGTATTATGAGGACGGGCGTGAGATCAATGACGAGATCCGCGCACAGATCACCGAATATATCGGAAAGATGGAAGAGATTACAGGAAAGAAATTCGGTGACAAGACAAATCCGCTTCTTGTTTCTGTTCGTTCCGGAGCGAGAGCTTCCATGCCCGGCATGATGGATACGATTCTGAATCTCGGCCTGAACGAAGATGTTGTCAACACACTTGCCGAGCAGTCCGGTAACCCGCGCTGGGCCTGGGACTGCTACAGAAGATTTATCCAGATGTACTCGGATGTCGTCATGGAAGTCGGCAAGAAGTATTTCGAGCAGCTGATCGATCGGATGAAAGAGGACCGCGGTGTGAAGCAGGACGTTGAGCTGACCGCGGATGATCTGAAAGAACTGGCCAATCAGTTCAAGGAAGAGTATCGGAAGAAGATCGGCGAGCCGTTCCCGGATGATCCGAGAGAGCAGCTGATGGGAGCGATCAAGGCGGTCTTCCGCTCCTGGGATAATCCGCGTGCGAACGTATACCGCCGCGACAATGATATCCCGTATTCCTGGGGAACTGCCGTTAACGTTCAGTCCATGGCGTTCGGGAACATGGGTGATGACTGCGGAACCGGTGTCGCTTTTACCCGTGACCCGGCTACCGGGGCGAAAGGTCTGTTCGGTGAGTTCCTGACCAATGCCCAGGGCGAGGATGTCGTTGCAGGTGTCCGCACCCCGATGAAGATCACGGAGATGGCGGACAAGTTCCCGGAGGCTTTCGAACAGTTCAAGGATGTCTGCAAGACTCTGGAAGACCACTACAGAGACATGCAGGATATGGAGTTTACCGTTGAGCACGGAAAGCTCTATATGCTTCAGACCAGAAACGGAAAACGCACCGCGAAGGCGGCTCTGAAGATCGCGTGCGATCTCGTGGATGAGGGAATGCGCACCGAGGAAGAGGCTGTGGCGATGATCGATCCGAGAAACCTGGATTCTCTCCTGCATCCGCAGTTCGATCCGGATGCGCTGAAGAAGGCGACACCGCTCGGAAGAGGCCTCGGAGCTTCACCGGGCGCTGCCTGCGGAAAGATCGTCTTTTCGGCGGATGACGCTGTTGACTGGGCGAACCGCGGTGAGAAAGTCGTACTGGTCCGTCTGGAGACTTCTCCGGAGGATATTACGGGTATGAAGTCCGCAGAAGGTATTCTTACCGTCCGTGGCGGAATGACCAGCCATGCGGCCGTTGTCGCCAGAGGAATGGGCGAGTGCTGCGTTTCCGGATGCGGCGATATTATCATGGATGAGGCAAACAAGAAATTCACGCTCGGCGGAAAGGAATTCCACGAGGGCGATTTCATCTCCATCGACGGAACCACCGGAAACATCTACGACGGCGTCATTGACACCGTGGAAGCGAAGGTAGAAGGCGAGTTCGGCCGCATCATGGGATGGGCTGACAAATACAGAACCATGAAGGTCCGCACGAATGCGGATACGCCGGCGGACGCAAAGAGAGCCCGCGAGCTGGGTGCCGAGGGAATCGGACTCTGCCGTACCGAGCATATGTTCTTTGAACCGGATCGTATCGCCGCGTTCCGCGAGATGATCTGCTCCGATACCGTTGAAGAGAGAGAAGAAGCTCTGGAGAAAATTCTTCCGTATCAGCAGGGCGATTTTGAGCAGCTGTATGAGGCGCTGGAGGGAGATCCGGTTACCATTCGTTTCCTGGATCCGCCGCTCCATGAGTTTGTTCCGACCGAGGACGACGAGATTGCTCTTCTCGCTCAGGCAAAGAACAAGAGTGTTGAGGAGATCAAATCCATCATTGCCTCCCTGCATGAGTTCAACCCGATGATGGGACACCGCGGACTTCGTCTGGCAGTCACCTATCCGGAGATAGCAAAAATGCAGACGAAGGCTGTCATCCGGGCGGCGCTGAATGTTCAGAAGAAGCATCCGGACTGGAACATGGTTCCTGAAATCATGATTCCCCTTGCATCGGATGCCAAAGAGCTGAAATATGTCCGCGATATTGTTGTCGAGACGGCGGATGAGGAGATCAAGGCTGCCGGAATGAAACTTGAATATAAGGTCGGAACCATGATCGAGATCCCGAGAGCCGCGCTCACCGCGGATCAGATCGCGAAAGAGGCGGATTTCTTCTGCTTCGGAACAAATGACCTGACTCAGATGACTTACGGATTCAGCCGCGATGACGCGGGCAAGTTCCTGAGCGCATATTACGACAAGAAGATCTTTGAGAGCGATCCGTTCGCGAAGCTCGATCAGGTCGGCGTCGGAAGACTGATGAAGATGGCAGTTGATCTCGGAAAACCGGTCAATCCGAATCTGCATTTCGGAATCTGCGGAGAACACGGCGGAGATCCGTCCTCGATCGAGTTCTGCAACAGCATCGGACTGGATTATGTTTCCTGCTCACCGTACCGTGTGCCGGTTGCCCGTCTGGCAGCGGCACAGGCGGCCATCGCGCAGAAAAAGTAAATTTTACGGATGATTGAGCTTGAAGAGCCATCACGCCCGGGAGGGCGCGGTGGCTCTTTTCGGAGAGGAAAAAATATGAATGACATCTTTGCCGTGGGAGCGGTCGCCGTGCTGAAAAAAGGAGAGGGCCGGACAATCAAGAGAGGCGGCGCCTGGATTTATGACAATGAAATCGCGTCGGTTTTCGGGAGGTTCGAGAATGGAGGTATTGTCCGGGTGCAGGACTTTGACGGGTTCTTCATGGGATACGGATTCATGAACATGAATTCGAAAATCCGCATCCGGATGCTCTCGCGCCGCAGGGAGGAGCCTGTGAATGAGGAATTTATCCGGAAGCGTGTCCGGGATGCCTGGCAGTACAGGAAGGACGTGATGACCGATCTCTCCTCGTGCCGCGTCATTTTCGGAGAGGCTGACTGGCTTCCCGGGATGATCGCTGATAAATATGAAGACGTGCTGGTCATTCAGTCTCTCGCCCTGGGAATTGATCGGATGAAGCCGGTTATTCTCGACGAACTGAAGAATTGTCTGGAGTCAGACGGTTATCCGGTACGCGGGATTTATGAACGCTCAGATGTCTCCGTGCGGAGAAAAGAGGGGATGGAACTCTATTCCGGTTTTATCGGCCCGGAATTTGATACGAATGTGGAAATTTCGGAGAACGGGGTTCGCTATGTCGTGGATGTCCGGAATGGACAGAAGACGGGATTTTTTCTCGATCAGAAGTATAACCGGCTGGCTGTCCGGAGGTTCTGCCGCGGAAGACGGGTCCTCGACTGCTTTACCCACATGGGAACATTCGCACTCAATGCCGGTGCGGCGGGAGCGGATTCGGTGCTCGGCATCGATATTTCGCAGCTGGCCGTTGAGGAAGCGAAGGCGAATGCCATGCTTAATCATCTGGAGGACCGGGTGAAATTTTCCTGTGCGGATGTATTTTCCGAACTGACGAGATTTCTCCGGGAGGGAGAAATCTTTGACGGAATTATCCTGGATCCTCCGGCCTTTACAAAATCCCGACAGGCCACGAAAAATGCCATCCGCGGCTATCGGGATATTAACTTAAGGGCAATGCGTCTGATCCGGGACGGAGGCTTTCTGGCGACCTGCTCCTGTTCGCATTTTATGACCCCCGGGCTTTTTTCGAAGACCATTCGGGAAGCCGCCCGCGATGCGCACAGACGCCTCCGCCAGATTGAATTCCGCACCCAGTCACCGGACCATCCGATTCTGTGGACAGAGGGCGAGGATACATCTTATTACCTGAAGTTCTATATCTTTCAGGTGTGTGAGGAAAGGTAAGAAAACCGTTTAAGGGCAGACGAGCAGAATGTTGTTGTAGGAAATCGCGTCCAGATATTTCTTTTCCGGCGTCTTGTTTGTGACGACGGCGTAGAGATCCTCGAACTGAAAGAAGGACAGCGTCGAGGCCCGGCCAAATTTGCTGTCGTCCGCGCAGAGGATGACCTTGCTGCTGTTCTGGACAACCTTCTTTTTCGTCTCTGCCTCAAAATAAGCCGTGTGCGTGAGTCCCTTCTCGAGTGTGACGCCGGTCGCCGCGATAAAGGCGGCATTGGTGGAAATCGAGGAGAGGGGATCGAGCGTTGAAATTCCCGAGTACGAGCTGGTCGCGTGATTGTAATAGCCTCCGAGCGCGATGATGCTGAGGGAAGCGTATTTTGCGGCTTCATACATGACATTCAGAGAATGCGTCACTACGGTGACGTTTTCTTTTTCCGCCAGATAGGGAACCATGCAGGCGACGGTCGTCCCGGAATCCAGAAAAATGGTATCGCCGTCATTGACCATACCCGCAGCGAGACGTCCGATGATGTTTTTTGCCGTGCTGTGTTCTACCGCCCGTACCTGCAGCGGAATCGGCGTCAGATTTGTATCGTGCTCCGTGATGGCGGAGACACCACCGTACACCTTCCGTATCCGTCCCCTTTTGATCAGCTCATTTACATCTCTTCGAACGGTGTTGGTAGAAACACTGAAGCGATTTGCCAGTTCCTCGAGAGGGACGGTGCCTTCCGAGAGAATAAATTCTTCCATCTTGTTTAATCGGTCTACTCGCAATTTTCATTTCCTCCGTCAAAATGCATAAAAAAGTTCACCAAAAATTAGCAAAGAGTTTGACAATGTTTTCACGCAAAAATAATAGAAATTATTAATAACCTGCTGAATTCCCTTCAATTCAATAAATTTATCTTTTAACAAACTTTGTAAAAACTTTCTCAAAGTTTAATTCACAAAAATTATACCATTTATTCACCAAAATATGCAAGCAGTAATGAATAACTTTTTGAAAAAATAAAAGCATTATTTAGGTATTGCAAAAATATTACCAGAATAATATAATGTCAATTGTAGTGGTTGTTTTGTCAGAGAGGAGATTTCATTATGGCAAAAATCAGGGTTGGCGTTGCCGGTTATGGAACGATCGGACAGCGTCTTGCAGACGGTGTAGCAAAACAGGGCGATATGGAACTGGTCGGAATAGCGGATATGGCACCGACACTTGCGATCCGCGCGTTATATGAAAAGGGCATGCCTTATGACCTTTATCTGGTGGACGGCGCGGACAAGAGCAAATTTGACGAGATCGGAATCCCGGTAAAGGGCACCTTCATGGATCTGGTCAAAAATGTTGACATTATGCTGGACTCTTCTCCTGCCGGAATCGGCCTCAAGAACAAAGAGAATATTTATGAGCCGAATGGCGTAAAGGCGATCTTCCAGGGCGGTGAGAAGAATGAAGTTGCCGATGTATTTTTCCACGGCTATGCGAACTTCGAAAAGGGTCTGGATAAGAATTATCTGAAGCTGACGAGCTGCAACACGACCGGACTGATCCGGACGGTGGACTGTCTGGACAGAGCCTATGGAATTGAGAAGGTTGCCATCACGATCATCCGCCGCGTGGCTGATCCGGGCGATTATCACCGCGGGCTGACAAATGCGCTGAAGATTGATCAGGCTCCGACGCATCAGGCGGTAGATCTGATGACGATTATGCCGCACATCAACGCGACCGGTATTCTGGTTCACACGCCTGTGACGCACGGCCACATCATCACCGTAGTCGCTCACGGCAAGAAGAAGATCACAAAGGAAATGGCCCTCGAGGCATTCAGCAAACATCCCCGTATCCGTATTCTCCGCATCGAGGACGGATTCCTCGGAAATGCTTCCTACTTCAAGTACGGTCGTGATCTCGGTCATGAGAGAGGAGATATGTACGAAGTCGGACTGTGGGAGAACAGTATCGTAGAGAGCGGCGATGATATTATGTACGCGCTCGTGATTCCGCAGGAAGCGGTCACGATTCCCGAGACCATGGATGGCATCCGCGCCGCCTGCCATATGCAGGAGACGAGGGAAGAGGGAACTTCCATGACAAATAAATATCTCGGAATCGGCAAGTTCAAGGAGCTTGGACTGGGCTGATTTCTCAAAACGGACGGCCGTCTGCCTGCCGGAGCATTCCGGCGGGCACCGGCTGTTCCTATGAATAAGAAACATACAGGCTGCCACATTGAGAATGCGGATATTTTCTTGATGCGACAGTTTTTTCATCAATAGGAGAAATGCAGGAATGGAATTTGGAATTCGTACACTGGATGACGTCGATGTAAAAGGGAAGACCGTCCTCTGCCGCGTGGATATCAATCAGCCGGTCGACAGAGAGACCAACACACTGAAGAGCACGACGCGAATCGAAAAGTGCGTGCCGACGATTCGCGAGCTCTCCGACAAGGGAGCGAAGGTTGTCCTGATGGCTCATCAGGGCAGCGATATCGAGTACAAGAATTACTACACCCTGGAGCCGCACAGTAAGGTGATCTCGAAACTTCTCGGAAAAGAGATCATGTTTATCGAGGACGTCTGCGGTCCGGCTGCCATCGAGAAAATCAAAAGTCTGAAAAACGGAGATGTTCTGCTTCTGGACAATGTCCGTTTTATGGCGGAGGAACAGACGCTGTTCGAGAAGAAGCTGCGCCTGACTCACGAACAGCAGGCTCAGACTCTGGTTGTCAGAAAGCTGGCCCCGCTCGGAGATTTTTACGTCTGCGACGCATTCGCGGCCGCGCACAGAGATCAGCCGACACTCTGCGGATTTGAGGAGGTTCTTCCGTCCGCGATGGGGAGACTTTTTGAAAAAGAGTACGTCGTTCTCTCCCAGCTGATGGAATCGCCGGAGCGCCCGTGCACCTTCGTTCTCGGAGGTGCAAAGATCGCCGACGCTTTTCTGATGATGGAGTCTGTCCTCTCCGGAGGGGCAGCGGACCGCATCCTTGCGGGAGGCGTGGTCGCGAATGTTCTTCTGATTGCAAAGGGAGAAAAGATCGGACAGGGAAGCTACGACTTCATTGTGAAATCCAACTACGAAGAATTTTTCGAGAAGGCGAAGGGACTTCTGGATAAATACGGCGACAAGATCATCCTTCCGACCGATCTCTCCTGGGTGGAGAACGGAGTCCGGAAAGAAGCAGAGATCGGATCCATTCCGGAGAGCATCGGGGCGATTGACATCGGAAGCAAGACCGCTGCCACGTATCAGGATCTGATCCGTTCCTCGAAGACGGTATTTGTCAATGGACCGATGGGCATTTTCGAGGAAGAACCCTCTGAACTCGGAACGAAGATGGTCTGGGAAGCACTGGGTGACACCCCGGCCTTCACCGTGGTCGGCGGAGGAGACAGCATTACGGCTACCACGAAATACCAGAAAACCGATCAGATTTCCTACATCTGTACAGGGGGCGGCGCGCTGATTCGATTCCTCACCGGAGAAGAGCTTCCGGTTGTTCATGCCCTCCGGCACGGCTCCCGGATCCCGCTGAAATAAGTCCGCCTGTCAGCGGAAATTACGCCGGCAGAATCCGGCATTCTGCCGGGAGGATTTTCGTGATACAATGAAGCGGTGAGCAGCAGTCAGTTTGGAAAGGAGCCGCAAATGAAAGTGGAACTGGGAATCGGGCAGCGCACCCAGAACGTGGATATCCCGGAAGAAAATCTGATCGATGTCCTGACGCCGAATCCTGTCAAATATGAGCGGATGGGAGCAGAGGAAGTCCGGTATGCGCTGGATCATCCGATCGGCAGTCCGAAACTGGATCAGATCGTACATCCGGGCGAGAAAATCGTCATCGTCACGAGCGATATCTCGCGGCCGATGCCGACCTGGGATGTAATGCCGACTCTTCTGGATGAGTTATATTCGCTCGGAATAAAGAAAGAGGACATCACACTCGTCTTTGCCCTCGGAAGCCACAGAAAGCAGACCGATGAGGAGCGCCGCCATCTGGCAGGCGACCGCGCGTATGAAGAAATCCGCTGCATTGACGGAGATCCGGATGATGTCGTGCGGGTGGGCGTCACCTCCAGAGGAACGCCTGTCGATATCGTGCGCACCGTAGTGGAAGCGGACAGGAGAATCTGCATCGGAAATATTGAGTACCATTATTTCGCCGGATATTCCGGCGGGGCGAAAGCGATCATGCCGGGCGTATCGACCTGGGACGCCATTCAGTCGAATCACAGCATGATGGTGAAAAACGAGGCGCACGCCGGCAATATTGCCACCAATCCGGTCCGCCAGGATATCGAGGAAGCCTGTTCGATGGTGGGTGTGGATTTTATTCTTAACGTGGTGCTGAATGAGCATAAGAAGATCGTCAAGGCAGTGGCGGGCGATGTGACAAAGGCGCATCGCGTCGGGTGCGAATATCTCGATCGCCTCTATGCCAAAAAAATCCCGAAGAGGGCTGACATTGTCATCGTCTCTCAGGGAGGAGCGCCGAAGGACCTGAATCTCTATCAGACACAGAAGGCGCTGGACAATTCGAAGCACGCCGTGCGGGACGGAGGAATCATCATCCTCGTCGGTTCCTGCAGGGAAGGACTCGGAAATCCGGTGTTCGACAAGTGGTTCCGGGAGGCCAGCTGCCCGCAGGATATCATTGACCGTCTGAATGCGGAATTTAAGCTGGGCGGCCACAAGGCGGCGGCCGTCGCACAGGTCATGGTTCGCGCTTCGATCTACATGGTTTCCGATATGGATCCGGATTTTGTGAGATCAATTTTTATGACTCCTTTTTCCACCGTTCAGGAGGCATACGACGCCGCTGTTCGTGAACTGGGGAATGAAGCGTCCGTCATCGTCATGCCGTACGGCGGATCTACTCTGCCGCAGGTACAGGCGTGACAGCACCGGACGGCTCTCATCAATATTTTATTCACCAAAGAAAGGATGGAACAAACATATGGATTACGCAAAAGAATCTCTTAAGCTCCATGAGCAGTGGAAGGGGAAAATCGAGGTTATCGCCACGGTTCCGGTCAAAACGAAAGAAGATCTTTCGCTTGCCTACACCCCCGGCGTCGCCCAGCCCTGCCTGGAAATTCAGAAGGATATCAGCAAGAGCTATGAGCTGACCCGCCGCTGGAACCTCGTTCTGGTTGTCACCGATGGATCTGCCGTTCTCGGACTCGGCGATATCGGACCGGAAGCAGGTATGCCCGTCATGGAAGGAAAATGTGTTCTGTTCAAATCCTTCGGCGGAGTTGATGCATTTCCGCTCTGCGTGAAGAGCCATGATGTTGATGAGATTGTCGACACGATTTACCGGATCAGCGGCAGCTTCGGTGGCGTCAACCTGGAGGACATCTCTGCGCCGCGCTGCTTTGAGATTGAGAAGAAGCTGAAAGAAAAATGCGATATTCCGATCTTCCACGATGATCAGCACGGAACCGCCGTTATCACTCTCGCGGGTCTGACGAACGCTCTGAAAATCGTCGGCAAGAAGCTGGAAGATATCAAGGTCGTCATGAGCGGCGCCGGTGCGGCTTCCGTTGCCATCTCCAGACTTCTGATTTCTGCGGGCGTGAAAAATCTGACCATGTGCGACCGCCGCGGAGCGATCTACAAGGGACGCCCGGAGGGCATGAACCCGATCAAGGAAGAGATGGCGGAGATCACGAATCCGGAGATGTGCAAGGGTTCGCTCGCGGACGCGCTGAAGGGCGCGGATGTATTCGTGGGCGTCAGTGCGCCGGGGCTGGTCACGAAGGATATGGTGCGCTCCATGAACCGTGACGCTATCATTTTTGCCTGCGCGAATCCGGTTCCGGAGATTTTCCCGGATGACGCGAAAGAAGCGGGCGCGGCTGTCGTTGCCACAGGAAGAAGCGATTTCCCGAACCAAATCAACAATGTCCTCGCATTCCCGGGAATCTTCCGCGGGGCTCTGGATGTCCGTGCGAGCGATATCAACGAGGAGATGAAGATCGCGGCTGCCCACGCTCTGGCCGGTCTGGTATCGGATGAAGAGCTGAACGCGAATTACATCATTCCGGCGGCGTTCGATGAGAGAGTTGCGCCGGCCGTTTCAAAGGCAGTGGCCGAGGCAGCGAGAAAGAGCGGCGTAGCCAGAATCTGATGACCGGTATCAGAGGCAGATGGTGTGTGCTTTCCGGATTGCCGGAAAAACTTGCCTGAGCCCGCGAGAAAACTAATAATTCCGGTTGAAGTTTCGGAGTAAAAAGTATAAGATAAAATCAAATGTGACCATTATTTTATGGTTCAATTGTGAGCAAAAATATTCCCGGTTGTCATAATTGGGAATATTTTTGTGAGGTATCGGGAAACTGTTGTTATATTGGTATCAAGGAGAAAGGTGCTATGAGCAAAGAGCAGAAAATGCAGGAACTGCGTGAATTTGCTGCAGAAATTCGCGTAGAAACATTAAAGATCATCGGCTCCCGCGGTTTCGGCCATGTAGGCGGCTCCATGTCGCTTGCGGACGCTTTTGCGGTTCTGTATGGAGCAGAGATGAACGTAGATCCGAAGAACCCGAAATGGGAAGACAGAGACTGGTGCGTTCTTTCCAAAGGCCACGGCGGACCGGTAATGTACGCCACCCTCGGACTGAAAGGATACTATCCGGTAGAAAACGCTTATAAGCTGAATCAGCCACACACGACGTTCCCGTCTCATACGGATCATCTGATGACTCCGGGCGTCGATCTGACGACCGGTTCCCTCGGACAGGGCATCAGTGAAGCGGTCGGCGCTGCACTGGGCAACAAGGTTCAGGGAAGAAGCAGCTATACCTATGCGATCATCGGCGACGGCGAGGCTGACGAGGGTCAGGTATGGGAAGCTGCCGAGTTCGCTCATAAGTATAATCTGAATCATCTGATCTGCCTTGTTGATAATAACGGACGTCAGCTCGACGGAGCTACGGAAGACATCATGAGCCACGGAAAGGGCATCGGCGCGAAGTTTGACGCCTTCGGATGGAACGTTATCGAGGTAGAAGACGGAAATAATGTCGAGCAGATCTATGATGCAATCGAGGCGGCAAAGAAATCAACCGAAAAACCGACGGCTCTGATTCTGCACACCATCAAAGGCAAGGGCGCGTTCTTTGCAGAGTCTACCGGAGCTCATTCCTCTCAGCCGAGCAAGGAAGAGTGGGATAAGGCGATCGCGGAGGCTGAAGAGAATCTGGCCGCAGTTCGCGCGCAGAAAGGAGCAAACTAATGAGTAGCTATACTTTGATTGGAAAACATGAAAAGGACAGCCGCGCAAACCGTGACGGCTACTGCCAGGCGATGATCGATCTGATGAACAAAAACGACAAGATCGTTCATATTGACTGCGACCTGGAGAACTGCATCAACATCAAGTCGATCCGCAAAGTGCATACGGACCGTGTTTTTAACGCCGGTATCGCCGAGGCAAATGCTGTAGGCGTCGCTTCCGGTATGGCGGCTTCCGGCCTGATTCCGTTCGTTCACTCTTTCGGATGCTTCGCTTCCCGTCGTGTATTCGACCAGGCATTCCTGTCCGCAGGATATTCCGAGTGGCCGGTACACATCATCGGCTCTGATCCGGGAGTGACGGCGGCGTTCAACGGCGCAACCCATATGCCGTTCGAGGACTGCGCGCTGTATCTTTCCGTACCGAACGCGACCGTAATTGATTCTGCTGACTATGCGCAGACCTATTCTCTGGTCCATAAACTGGCGGATATTCCGACACTCACCTATATGCGTCTGATCCGCAAGGGCTTCACGACCGTTTACGCAGACGGATCGGATTTTGAGATCGGAAAAGGCGTCACTCTTCGTGAGAGCGACAAGGATGTCGTTACCATCATTGCTTCCGGAATCATGGTCGACAAGGCTTTGCAGGCGGAGGAAGCACTGAAGGCAGAGGGCATCTCCGCCCGTGTCATCGACATGCATACCTGGAAGCCGATCGATGAGGAACTGATCATCAAAGCGGCAAAGGAGACCGGCGCCATTGTTACGGCTGAGAACCATCAGGTCAGCTGCGGACTCGGTTCCGTCGTTTCCAACGTTCTGGTCAAGAACTGCCTGGTACCGCAGGAGTTCGTCGGAATCCAGAACCGCTTCGGCCAGGTCGGCCCGCAGGATTTCCTCGAGGAGGAGTACAACCTGATGCCGGCAGATATCGTAGCCGCAGTGAAGAAAGTCATCGCCAGAAAGTAAGTTCCGGCGGGACGGATGAAAAACTGAATAATAAGAGAAAGAGGGACTGTCGCCAAACGGCAGTCCCTCTTTCTCTTATTTTCAGTCCGACGGGCACAGCGAATCATCTGTCAATATTTTGAAAATGCGTATTCTGTGAAAATGAATTTGACGCTGTCATTCACCAATATTCCTGATTTGCCCTTTGCTTCTTTGGAATAAACTGAAAGTAATTCAGAATATGTCAAAGGAGGCAGTTATGAGTAGAAAAAATTATACCCTGTTGTTTCATCATTCGAATCTGGGGGAGGCGAACATAGCGACTTTGCTGGATGCTGCGAAGGAGGCGGGCTTCGACGGGGTCGAGGCCAGTGAGTATCAGCTGAAACGATATCTGAATGCCGGATATTCCATCGGGGATCTGAAGAAACTCTCAGAGGATATGCCGATTCTTTCCACCGGCTATATTCTGGATTGCGAGAGAGGCGGATATGAATTTACCCGGTTGATGAAGGAATGTGAGTTCCTGTTCGATGTCAGCAGTCAGCTTGGAGCAGAAGCGGTGCAGATATTGACCGGACCCGCTGATTTCCGGGCGGTTGAATGCTTTCAGCAAGGACTTCCTTTCAATGGATATATGGCGCTTCAGGGGTTGGAACTGAAGGAACAGGAAGAAATCACGGTCAGGAATATGAAAGAAATCGGGAAACTGGCGCATCGGTTTGGCATTAATATATATTTTGAACCGCTTTGCTGGACTCCGGTCGGTTCGATCCGGCAGGGGGTGCAGATCTGCGAGAAGACCGGTCTTGATAATGTGAAGATGGTCATTGATTTCTTCCACGGATTTATTGCCGGGGATTCGCCCGATTATATCGCAACGTTAGATCCTTCGGTGATTGAAGAGGTCCATGTCTGCGATACGAGAAAGGCAGAAGGCGTGCCGAACGAAGCAGTAATCAGAAATGTCGCTCTGGGGGAGGGAGACGTTCCGGTGGGTGAATGGATCGATGCGGTAAAGGCGACCGGATTTTCCGGGAAATGGATGTATGAAACGTTCTATTTAAAGGACCGTGAGCAACTCCCGAAGGATACTGCGAAAAAAGTTTATCGGAAAATGACGGAACTGATCGGATGAAGCCCTGATGAATATGGGGTTTCGGTGTGGGAAGCGTCGCAGAATATCGGAAGAAAAATTTTCTGAAGATATTTTGCGGCGCTTCTTTTTTACACTGTGAAAATACCGGTTATTATTTAATAGTTTTTTCCGGCGCCCGAAAACTGGGACGGTTTATTTGCCCGCGCGGGTTCTCGTAATATTTGGTCAGCACTTCCGAACGATATTTCTGCGGTGATGTTTTCAGAATTTTTGAAAAGGTAGTGCTGAAATGACTCAGAGTGTTGAAACCTACTTCGGTTGCGATTTCCGAGATGGGTTTTGACGTCTCAACGAGCTGAAACTGGGCTTCTCCGATTCGCCTGCGAATCAGATACTGGATCGGGGGATATCCGAGAACCTTCTTAAAAGCGCGCGTCAGATAATATTTATCAACATTAGCGTGTTTTGCAATATCCTGGAGAGCAATGTTGTTGCGGTAGTTTTCGTTGATGTACTGACATGCTTTCTGGACGATCATTTCCTGGGATGTGACTTTCCTGTCCTGGAGCGGAGTGGTCGGCTCTGTGCTGAGCACATTCAGAAAAAGCGAGAGGAAGGCGATCATCAGGTAATTGGCAGTTTCGGTAGCGTGGATGTAATTGCGGTCAAGCTGAAGAGTAATCAGGTCAAAAAGATCACAGATATCGTCAAAAAAGTCTTTCAGACGAAAAACGGGATAAATGTTATCTGGAATCAGAGCATTTCCACGCAAGCCCTTTATGTGAAGATTCTTTATTCCCACGCTATAGGCTACCAGATCCGAATCGATGCCGAAGTTCTGTTCGTGAGTCATTCCCGCGTTGATAATCTGGATATCTCCGGCTTTTAGTTTATAAGGGCATCCATCAACGATGGAGATGCAGGAGCCTGAGCGGATGATCTCCAGTTCCAGGGCATTTTCGTGTGCGTGAAGACAGCGGATATCGCTGTCCAGATTTCCGAAGATTTTATACAGATTAAAAAGATGCGGTATCTGTCCTTTTTCAAAGCTGATCTGATAATAGCTTTTCAGAAGATATTGCTTCAATAAAAGCTCCTTTCTGCGCCGATGGCTTGCGAAAATGTGAAAATGACTAATCAAAAAACCGAAAATAATACAAAAATCTTCTTTGCTTATTGCTGGAAATACGATTTAATAAATCAAAAAAGTGAAAACACAGAAAAGAATTAGTAAAATATCCTGTATTAATGCAAATAATTTCCGTTAAAATGCCCATGAATATCGAAAAACAGCACCAGAACAACTAAAATATTATCAAAACTCCTGATGTCAATATACCGAAAAAAATGAGTGAAATCAAGAACGGATTTCATGAAATCGGTCAATCTGCCTGATTCAGGGAAAACACTTCGTTGTTACAATAAGTACACGATATGGAAATGAAGCGCATTGCTTCTGCAACGGAAAAAAGGAGAAGGTTATGAAAAAAAGATTAGGAAAAGCACTGTTAACCACATCTCTGGTATGCGCCATGACATTTGGCCTTGCGGCTTGCGGAACGACGGGTGATGCCGGATCCACGGCGTCCGGAAATGAGTCCACTTCTGCCGGTACGAAGGCGGAAAGCGTTTCTTCCGGTTCAGGGGCTTCCGGGTCTTCGGATATTTTTATCGCGTGCTCCATGCCGACGACAGGAAACGCCAGATTTGTCACGGATGACGGTCTCTTTAAAGATTACTGCGAAGAGAAGGGCTATAAGTATACCTCACAGTTTGCGGAGGCGGATGTCGCGACGCAGATCGAGCAGATTGAAGGTTTTATCAGTCAGGGGGTAGATGCGATTATTGTAAATCCGGTAGATGGATCCGGAATTGTCAGCGCGATAAATAAAGCGAAAGACGCCGGAATCAAAATCGTATCCTTCGATCGGATGGTAATGGATACGCCGATTGATTACTACGCGACTTTCGATAATGTCGGCGTCGGCCGCTGTGACGGTCAGTATATCGTTGACAAGCTGGATCTGGAGAACACGGACAAGACTTATAATATCGAGCTGTTTACCGGTGATGTGGGGGACAACAACGCAAAGCTTACGTTCGATGGGGCGATGGAGGTTCTTCAGCCCTACATTGACTCCGGAAAACTGGTTGTTCAGTCCGGACAGGTTGAGTTTGATCAGGTTACCACAAAGGACTGGGATTCCGGCAATGCTCAGACCAGAATGGAAAATATTCTGTCTTCATATTATCAGGACAAAAATCTGGACGTGGTCATGACTACGTATACCAACCTTTCACTCGGCGCTATCACCGCGCTAAAAGCGGCGGGGTACGGAACGGAGGACAAACCGCTTCCCATCACGACTGGTCAGGACGCGGAAATCGCGGCGGTGAAATCGATGCTGGCCGGAGAGCAGACTATGTCGGTATTCAAAGATGACCGTGTTCTGTGCCCGATTGCGGTTGACATGGCTGTTGCGGCGGTGAAAGGCGAGGATTATCCGGTAAATGACACGACAACGTATGATAACGGGTCCGGACCTCTGAAAACATATCTCGGAGAAGTACAAACGTTTGATTTGGATAATATTCAGGAAGTCCTTTTTGACAGCGGCTATCTCTCAGAGGATGATCTGAAATAAGGTACGGGACAACGGTGAACCGGAACGAGGTGAATAACAGATGACGGACTATATTTTGGAAATGAAAAGTATCGTAAAGGAATTCGGCCCCGTCCGGGCACTTGATAATGTAAATCTTCAGGTGAAGAAGGGCGAAATCCATGCGATCTGCGGGGAAAACGGCGCCGGGAAGTCCACGCTGATGAATGTTCTGAGCGGAGTTTATCCGTACGGTACATATTCCGGAAAAATCATCTATAAAGGAAGCGAACGGAAATTCAGCAATCTCAAAGACAGCGAAAAAGTCGGCATCGCAATCATTCATCAGGAACTCACGCTGATTCCTCTATTGAGCATCCGGGAAAATATTTTCCTGGGAAACGAAATGGAAAAACACGGAGTAATCAATAGAAGTGAATCTTATAAAAAAGCGATTTCACTGATGAAAGAAGTGGGGCTGGAAGAATCACCGAACACGCCGGTCATCAACATCGGTGTAGGCAAGCAACAGCTGGTGGAGATCTGCAAGGCACTCTCTAAGAACTGCGACCTGCTGATCCTGGATGAGCCCACGGCATCGCTGAATGATATTGAAAGCGATAATTTGCTGAATCTGCTCCTTGAGTTCAAGAAGAAAGGGATGACCTGTATTCTGATTTCGCATAAGCTTAACGAGGTCAGAAAGGTCGCTGATTCCATAACAGTGATCCGCGATGGAAGCACGATTGACACGATGAGTGTGGAAGATGGAGAAATTACGGAGGACAGAATTATTTCCAGCATGGTCGGCAGGGAGATGACGAATCGTTTTCCGGAGCGCACTCCGCATATCGGTGACGTACTGTTTGAGGTAAAAGACTGGACGATCGAGCATCCGCAAATCCCGTCCAGACTTGTCAGCGACCATATTTCTCTCCACGTGAACAAGGGGGAAGTGGTCGGCATCGCAGGTCTGATGGGCGCCGGAAGAACCGAATTTGCCATGAGCGTATTCGGAGGGGTATATGGAAAATATATCTCCGGTGAAATTTACAAGAATGGAAAAAAGCGATTCTACAAAACGCCCAAACAGGCAATTGACGACGGGGTAGCTTATGTGACGGAAGACCGGAAAGACAGTGGTCTGGTTCTGATCGAGGATCTGAAGGAAAACATGTCGATGGCTGTTCTGGACCGGTTTTCCCGACATGGAGTGACAGAACAGAAAAAAATATTCCGGGAATCGGAGCGCATGCGTAAGGCGCTGAGTATCAAGACGCCGAATGTTTTTGAGAAAATTGAAAATCTGTCCGGAGGAAACCAGCAGAAGGTAATGCTCGCAAAGTGGATTCTGGCAGAACCGGATGTCCTCATTCTCGATGAGCCGACGCGAGGAGTCGATGTCGGAGCCAAGTATGAAATTTATTGTATTATCAATGATCTCGTCAGCCAGGGGAAAGGCGTCATTATGATTTCTTCGGAGATGGAGGAGGTCATCGGCCTGAGTGACCGCATTTATGTGCTTGCCGAAGGTTCAATCCGCGGAGAATTTACCAGAGATGAAGTGACTCAGGAGAAGATCATGTCTTCCATTATCAGAGAAGATCAAGCGTAGTTTCATCGATTCGAGGAGAAGAAAGAAATGAAAACAAAGAAAAAAGAAAGCGGTTCGCTTTCAAAGTACGGATTACTGCTGGCGTTGATTATTATCATCTTCTTTTTTCAGATTGTAACGGGCGGAAAGATGATCACGCCGCTGAATATCACAAATATTCTGATGCAGAACAGTTACATTATTATTCTTTCCATCGGAATGCTGTTTGTCATTATTGCAGGAGATTTCGATATGTCGGTCGGCTATGGAGCCGGATTTATCGGAGCGGTCTGCGCCTCGCTGATTGTCCGGAAAGGCATGCCGGTTCCTGCCGCGATTGCGATCAGTATCGGGCTTGGAATTCTGATGGGTCTGTACGAAGGATGGTTTGTCGCCTATTTCAAAGTTCCTGCGTTCGTCACCACACTGGGCAATATGATGGTTTTTCACGGACTGATGCTGATGGTTCTGGACAGTGAGACAGTCGGGCCGACGCCTGCGGGTCTGAATCAGATCAGTATGAATTATGTCTCGGATATCACGGTTGGTGGAATCAAAATCATCACCATGATCGTAGCGGTTATTGTAGCGGTCCTGTATGTATTTTTTGCGGCAAAAACCCGAAAAGATAATGTTGAGTATGGCATTGAGTCATCCAGAACAAGTTTTATCGTCAAGAGCATTATAGTCGTAGCGGTTATTCTGTTCATCGGATTTATGTTTGCCAGATACAACGGTATTCCGCTGATTCTGATCCTCCTGGCGGTGATCATCGGGGTTTATTCATTCGTCGGAAATCACACGGTATTCGGAAGAAGAATCTATGCGATCGGCGGAAACGAGAAAGCGACGAGACTCTCCGGGGTAAATACCAAAAAGGTAAAGTTGCTCGTGTTTACGAATATGGGTCTTATGACGGGACTTGCCGGAGTGGTATATCTGGCCAGACTGAATTACGCGACACTTTCGGCGGGCGCCGACTTCGCAATGGATGCGATTGCCGCCTGCTTTATCGGCGGAGCTTCTTCGAAGGGCGGAGCCGGTACTATTTTCGGAACCATCGTAGGTGCGCTGGTCATGGGAATCCTGAACAACGGCATGCAGATGATGGGACTTGGAACGGATGCGCAGGAGTTTGTAAAAGGACTGGTACTGATTTTTGCCGTTCTTCTCGATGTAATGACAAAATCCGGAAATCGCGAGTAATGATTCGGAATGGTTCATGTACAGGTCTTGCAGCTTGAATAAGCAGAGGGAAAACGGATGAATACGATGGAAGCGATTATTTTTAAAGACACCGGCCGTTTTGAATATGTTCAGAAAGAAATTCCAACTATTCGCGACGGACACGATGTGAAAATCAAGATACTGGCGGCGGGGATCTGCGGTTCGGATGTTCATATTCTGGCAGATCCGCCCGGCATCCGGGCGACAAAAGGTGCCATTCTGGGACATGAGTGCGTCGCGGAAGTGGAGGAGACCGGACCGGATGTGACAACGGTTGCGGAAGGAGACCGGATTATTCTTGACAACAATCTGACCTGCGGCGTGTGTCCGGCCTGCAGAACCGGCCATCCGAACATGTGCCGGAACATGAAGTCGATGGGCTCGCAGATTGATGGTATTTTCTGTGAATACTCTGTGGTTCCGGAAAGGGCAGTCATGAAAATCCCGATGAATGTTGACATCCGGAAAGCTGTTCTTTCGGAACCGATCGACTGTGCTGTCAGTGCGATAAAGAAACTGAGAATCGTGCCTGGCTGTACCTGCGTTGTCCTCGGGGGAGGACCGCTCGGGATGATGTTTGCCGGCTTCCTGAAAAAGGCAGGGGCTGGGAAGGTAGTGATTTCTGAACCGAACGAAAAAAGGAGCCAGTTTGCCAGGAAAAGCGGTGCGGATGTGCTGCTGAATCCGATGACGGATAATCTGGACCAGGTGGTCAGTGACTTGACAGAGGGTATCGGGGCGGACATTGTGATTGATGCGGTCGGCAGTTTGATGAAGGATGCTGTCCGACTTGTGAAACCGACCGGAACAGTTCTGCTGTTCGGACTGAACGCCAGGTCTGAGACGAAAATCCGACAGTATTCGATCACGGTGAAGGACATTACCATTCTTGGAAATTATATCGCCTATCATTCTCTTCCGGATGTTGTAAATATTCTTAAGAGTGACATGATAGATTTTACATGGATGATCACTCACGAGTTCCCTCTGAGAAAATTCGGAGAGGGCCTGGAGGCGATCCGGCGCGGAGATGCCATGAAAGTTGTCCTCTATCCGGGAAAATAACAATTGTATTACTGAAAAGGTCGGCATATTGAAATCGGTATCCGGGAAGTGATTTTCATGTACGAAAGGGAATCCGCCTGTCAGAGGTTTTCCGGAGAAAAGGAGGACTGGTTGAAACTTCAAAGCGAAAAAAAAGTTAAGCTCAGGAATATTGAATTTGGCGGTGACAGGATCCGATCTGTTGTTGCAGTAATACCGTCGGGTGAAGAGGAACTCGCCGGGCAGCTTCCTGTCGCGCTTTCCTCGGGAGCGGATGCGGTGGAGATCAGGATCGTCAGATATCCGGAGACAGGAGAACTGGCGGATGCGCTTTCTCGCGTTCCCGGAATCAAAACAAGAGAGACCCCGATTATTCTTTCCCTGAATGAGGAAGGATCGGATTATTGCCATACAGATTCACAGCGTTTGGAACTTGCAGAGGACTGTATTCGGGAAGAACTGGTAGATGCAGTAGATGTTGAATCCATCTGCAGTGATCGGATGCTCGGACAGATCCGGATGATGGCGGACAAGAAAGGTGTCAGGCTGATTCTGTCTGAACTCGACTTTCTGGGTATTGCTTCTGCGGATGCGATAGAAGAACGGGCAGAAGAGATGCAGAAGAAAGGTGCTGATATGATCAAACTGATGTATCTGGCCAACAATGATCTGGATCTCGTCAGAGCGGCAGAGGCTGCAAAACAGATGAAAACAAAACATGCCGTCAAGGTGCCGTTCTGTGTGTCAACTTTGGGCGACGTGGGGCTGATGTACCGCGTATTGGCGGACCGGTGCGGAAATGATTTTTCTTATTCGGTTCTGAAAAGCGGTGCGGAAGGAATGTTATTAGAAACATATTATCAGAATGCGGAACTTCGGCAGATGTTTGCCCGGAACTGAGAGGAAGTCAGAGATGAGAGTTCAGAGCGCGGTAAAGTATGAAAAAAAGGGAAAACAGTTCGGCGGGAAAGATTATTATGCCTGCCTGATGATAAAAGAAGGTACCAGAGAAGCGATTCTGGAAGCGGCGGATACGGTAATGAAGTATGATCCGGATCTGGTTGAATGGAGACTGGATTACTGCCTCCCGATGGAAGATACAGATTTCGCGGAAAAAACACTTGTCGGAACCGCCAGATGCCTGGCGGAACGTCTGGGCGATATTCCTCTTCTGATTACCTACCGGATCAAAGAAGAAGGCGGAATCCGGAAATATCCCCGGGATCTGCGCCTCCGCATGATTCAAGCCGTTATTAATACCGGATGCATCGATTTCATAGATGTGGAAATTGGCAGCGATCAGGAGTATATTGATAAAATCAAGGACACCTGCGCGAAGTTTGACACAAAGCTGATTCTCTCCTACCATAACTGGGAGACGGTTCCGGATGATGATTTTTTGCTCGGCCGGATTGAAACGGCACTGAAGAAAGGAGCGGACGTTCCCAAGCTGTATCTTACTGCCAATACCTATGAAGATGCAATGCGCGTCATGAGGATGGCGTTAAAGGTCAGAAAAGAAAAAATCGTCAAGGGACCGATGATTTTCTGCGGAATGAGCAATACAACGCTTCTTACCAGAGCGATGGGGGGAGATGTGGCAAATGATTTCGGCTATTTTACGATCACCGGAGACAAGGGCGGCGTGGAGGAAGACATTATTTATTACAGGCAGCTGAAAGAGGCCTTTGATATTTGACAGATCGGAAATTTTTCAGAAGGGAGCGCAAAGTTATGCAGTCAACGATGAAAGCCGCGATTTTTGAGGGAGAGGGCGTTCTCACGGTAAAAGAGGTTCCGGTTCCGAAAATTACGAAACCGACGCAGATTCTGATGAAAGTTGAGGCTGCGAGTATCTGCGGCAGCGATCTGCACGGGCTTGCCGTGCCCCCGGGGCAGTACATGAAGCCGGGGATCATTTACGGCCATGAGTTCTGCGGAACGATCGAGGAACTCGGTGAGGAAGTTCAGGGATTTAAAGTCGGAGAGCGGGTTGCCGTGAATCCGCGCGTTCGCTGCGGGAAGTGCTATGAATGCACTCATAACAAAGGAGATTTGTGCTCGGATTCGTATCACTACGGCCAGACGGGAGACGGAGGCTTCGCGCAGTATGCTCTCGTAGACAAGGGACAGATTTATCATGTTCCGGAGGGGGTCAGTCCCGACCTTCTCGCACAGACGGAGCCGCTTGCCTGCGTGATGGCGGCGGTTGGCCGTGCAAAACCCACGCCGGTGGACTACGTTCTGCTTTACGGAGCGGGGCCGATCGGGCTGACCTTTATCCGCGTTCTGAAAACATTTGGCGTTGAACATCTGATTGTGACCGCAAAAGGTGAAAAGCGGGTTGAGGAGGCCAGAAACTGCGGAGCCGATCTTGTAGTGGATATTTCGCGCGAAAAGGTTGAGGATGTAATCCTGGAAAACTGGCCATACAAGGCGGATCTCGTGATTGATGCGGTCGGGCGCGGCAATGTTTTCCAGGAGGGCATCCGGCTTCTGAATCCACAGGGCAGAATGGTGCTGTTCGGACTGGATCTCAATGCGGTGTCTCAGATTTCCCCGGGAGAGATCGTTCTGAATGAACTGAATGTGTACGGCGTTCTCGGCAAGGATTTTCCGGCGGCGCTGGAGATGCTGTCCAGAAAAGACCTTGGTCTGGAGAAGTTTATTACGCACAGACTCCCGCTGGATGATATTCTTGAGGGAATTGAACTCGTCCGCAATAAAGAAGCGTGCCGTGTTATTATATATCCAAATAGTAATTAAATAACCAGGAAAGAAGGGAGAAGTTATGGAATTACAAATTGGTGTAGTGGGGCTCGGCGCGATCGGGCGGGAACATGTGAAACGCCTGACGGAACGCATCACAGGTTGCAAAGTCGTCGCGGTCTCGGAGGTGAATGAAGAGGTCGGACGAAAAGTCGCCGAACAGTACGGCGCGAAATTTTACGCGGACGGAGAAGAACTGATCAACAGTCCGGAGGTACAGGCCGTTATGGTAACGACATGGGATCCGGCTCATGCTCAGTATGTCATGGCGTCTATCCGGGCGGGCAAAAATGTATTCTGTGAAAAACCGCTTGCGACGGAGATTTCCGAGTGCGAGAAAATTGTCGCCGCCGAGCAGGCTTTCGGGAAACGAATCGTTCAGGTCGGATTCATGCGCCGATATGATCCCGGATACGTGGAGCTGAAAGAGTGTATTCAGAGCGGAAAGATCGGAGAGCCTCTCATGGTTCACGCCTGCCACAGGAATATGACGCACGCTGCGACGATGACCTCCGATATGTCGATCAAGAATTCCGGCGTGCATGAGATTGATGTTCTGCGCTGGCTCCTGGATGACGACTATGTGTCCGGACAGGTGGTGCTTCCGCGGCAGAGCAGACTTTCCGCGAAGGAAGGCATTCAGGATCCGCAGATCATGATGCTGCGCACCAAAAAGGGCATCTGCATCGACGTAGAGATCAGTCAGAGTTCCGGGTACGGTTATGATATTCAGTGCGAAGTGGTCGGAGATCTGGGAACGGCCCGTCTGCCGGATCCGCCGCGGGTGATCACGAAGGCTGACGGTTCACGTGCCTACGGCATTATGCCGGGCTGGGAGACCCGCTTTATCGAGGCTTACAATATCGAGATACAGGACTGGGTCGATCGTGTGAAAGAGAACCGTCCCCTTATCGGGGCGTCTTCGTGGGACGGCTACATGGCCTGCCTGACCTCGACGATTCTCGGAGAGTGCCGGGAAGAGGGCGGAACGATAAAAGAGATCAAGATGCCGGAGACTCCGGAATTTTATTTTAATAAATAAACCGGACATCTTAATCTGCAATCCGGACATTGCTTTCTTTCCCACCTGCCCATTTTTTCAAACTGCGGATTTGTTCCGATGCGGGCGTTTTCCGTTTCTATCGTGACGGTCTTTTTTCCGGAAAGCAGATTATGATATAATATACAGGACTGCTGTGAATTTTCCGCAGTGATGGATGCACCGCGGAAAAACTGAAGTTACGGCAGTCCTGTTTTTTTCGGAAGGAGGGAATAATCATGCTGACACTGGAAGATATTCAGGCTCAGGAGGAAGCTTCTGTGCTGGACCATTTTACTGCTGAAGATGCCTGGCGCCTCGGATGTCTGGTCCACGGACTCGCGGGAGAGGACGCCGATCGAATTTCTGTTTCGGTCAAACAGAACGGCCGTCTGCTGTTTTTCTGCGCGGGAAATGAGACGACCGTGGAGAATGAGGACTGGATCCGGTGGAAGAGGAATACGGTCGAACGGTTCTGCCATTCGTCCTACTATATGAAAAAGAAGTTCAACGATGATTTTGATCTCTTTTACAGAGATCGCATCGTCTCTCCCGAATCGTATACGATTTACGGAGGCGGCTTCCCGATTGTCGTCCGGGGGGCGGGAATGACCGGAAGTCTGGTTGTCTCCGGGCTCTCGGATGAGGACGATCACATGCTCTGCGTGAGGGGACTCGAAGCACTGAAAAAAGATCAGGGCTGAAAGGTTGCGTGCGTTTTGCGTGCTTTATTTTCGGCGGCGGGCGAAAAATAGCACAATCACAGAGAAAACAAATTAGGCGAATTGACGGATTTCTGAGGAAAGATGTTGATTCGCTTGATTTTTATCTGCCTGCGTGCTAAGATGAATGAGTATGATAACAAAGCACGCAAATGCACAAGGGCATCTGATACAAAAGGTTATGAAAGGAGTAAACAGATGGAAAAAAGAACGCGGATGACTACGGCTCAGGCGATTGTCAAATTCCTGGACAATCAGTATGTATCTATGGACGGAGTAGAAACGAAATTTGTAAAAGGGTTCTTTACGATTTTCGGACATGGAATTGCGGTCGGCCTGGGAGAAGCGCTGGATTCTAATCCCGGCAATCTGAAGGTAATGCAGGGCCGCAACGAGCAGGGCATGTGCCACTGCGCGACAGCTTTTGCCAAGCAGAACGGCAGAAAGCAGATCATCGCCTGCTCGTCCTCTGTAGGACCGGGAGCTGCCAATATGGTAACTGCCTGCGCTACGGCGACAGTCAATAATATTCCGCTTCTGGTTTTCCCTGCCGATACATATGCGTCCAGACAGCCGGACCCGGTTCTGCAGCAGCTTGAGCAGAGCAACAGCCTGGCGACGACCACGAACGACGCTTTTAAACCGGTTGTGAAATACTGGGACCGCATTCAGAGACCGGAACAGGTAATGACCGCTTTGATCAGCGCCATGCGCGTTCTGACGGATCCGGCAGAGACCGGCGCCGTCTGCATCGCTCTTCCGC
This sequence comes from Bilifractor sp., assembly GCA_050944685.1. Taxonomy (GTDB): domain Bacteria; phylum Bacillota; class Clostridia; order Lachnospirales; family Lachnospiraceae; genus CADBRN01. Next base: position 100,145 of record JBMNRP010000002.1, on the reverse strand, counting down.
AGGATGTCGAGGGCGAGTCCTATGATTTCCCGGATTCCTTCTTTGAAAAGAGAGTTCACAGAATCACGAGACCGGTGGCGGTTCCCGAGGAGATCGAGGATGTCGCGAAGGTCATCGCGGGATCGAAGAAACCGCTCGTGATCGTCGGAGGCGGAGTACGCTACTCCGAGGCCGGTGAGACGGTTGAGAATTTCTGCGAGGAGTTCAATATCCCGTTCGGCGAAAGCCAGGGAGGAAAGAGCGCCTGCAAGTCCAGCCATCCGTATTGCCTGGGCGGCATCGGCGTTACCGGGACCTCCGCTGCGAACAAGATTGCAAAAGACGCGGACTGCGTCATTGCCATCGGAACCAGAATGTCCGATTTCACGACCAGCTCCAAGTGGCTGTTCCAGAAAGAGGGCGTGAAGTTTGTTTCCATCAATAACAACCGGTATCACGCCTATAAGTATGACGCGGTCAAGGCGGTCGGCGACGCGAAGGTGACGGTTGCCGCTCTTGCCGAGAATCTCCGCGCGAAGGGATACAAAGCTGCCTACACGACCGAGATCAAAGAAGTGAAGGACGAGTGGGATGCCGAGCTGGAGCGTCTGGGAGGCATCGTCTGTGAAGGACCGGACTTCGAGCCGACCATCAAGGCGAGAGATCCGAGAACCATTCCGGAGTTCTACAAACTGTATGGAACCTCCCTTACCCAGTCGGCGGCTCTTGCTACCATCCGTGCCGTTATGGGAAAAGATGACATTATTGTCACCGCCGGAGGTTCGCTGCCGAGTGACCTGCAGCGTGTCTGGAAGACCGACAAGCGCGGCGGATATCATGTAGAGTACGGATATTCCTGCATGGGCTATGAGATCGGAGCTTCCCTGGGCGTCAAGATGGCGGATCCGAATGTCGAGGAATACACGGTAGTCGGTGATTCCGGATTCCAGATGCTGAGCAGTGAGCTGGGAACCATCATGCAGGAGAAGGTAAAGACGAATATCCTCGTCTTTGATAACTGCGGATTCGGCTGCATTAACAACCTTGAGATGACTCACGGAATCGGAAGCATGGCGACGGAATTCCGTTACACGGATGGAAAGAAGCCGTGCGGTGACCTTGTTCCGACGAATTACGCGAAGATCGGTGAAGGATACGGCATGAAGACCTACACCTGCAAGAGCGTTGAAGAACTTCGCGATGCACTGATTGATTCCAGGAAACAGACTGTTGCGTGCCTGTTTGATCTGAAGATTATGCCGAAGACCATGACGGACGGCTACGGTTCCTGGTGGAATGTCGGACTGGCTGACGTCTCCACGAATCCGGCTGTTCGGGAAGCCTGGGAAGATATCAAAGAGAAGAGAAGCGAAGCGAGAAAATATTGATCTGCTTTAATGACAGGAGGCTCTGATCATGGAAGAAAAGAAACTTTTTGGCTATCCGAAGTTTGACGAAAAGGGAGAGATGATTCTCTGCACGTATGATAACGCGTACCGGGATATGCTGATGGATGTCCGCATCTATCGCATTCCCGCGGGAGAGACACGGGAGTACGGACGCGACGGAGAAGAGTGCGCTGTGCTGCTTTTCAACGGCAAGGTGACGTTCGGATGGGACGGAAAGACCGAGACGGTCTACCGGAAAGATATCTGGACCGACGGACCGTACTGCGTTCACGTCTGCTGCGGAGAAAAGATCACAGTCAAGGCGGAGTCCGACATCGAGATTTATGTTCAGTATGCGAAGAATGACAATAAATTCGAGGGCAGACTGTATCGCCCGGAGGACTGCCCGTGGAAGTATTCCGGTGTCAATAAGTACGGAAATGTCGCGAAACGACGCGTCAATACCATTGTCGACCATGATATCAATCCGAAGTCCAATTTCGTTCTGGGAGAGATCATGAACGATCGCGGAAACTGGAGCGGATACCTTCCCCACAGACATCCGCAGCCGGAACTGTATTTCTTCCGCTTTGACCGTCCGGAGGGATTCGGAGCCAGCTTCGTCGGAGATCAGGTATTCAAGAGCGTTGATTACAGTTTCTCTACGATCACAGAAAATCGTCTGCATCCGCAGGCGGTTGCCCCGGGATATCAGATGTACACGGTATGGGCAATCCGCCATTTCGATGGCAATCCGTGGCTCCAGACCGACCGCAATGTAGACGAGAGGTATCTGTGGCTGGATGATGCTCAGTTCTGATTCCGCAGGCCGCTTCACCTGTCCGGCACTTGCCGGAATACACTCATAAATCCACAATGATACGGGAGGAAATTATGTTAGACAAAAACAAGGTAAAGCTCGGAATGGCACCGATCGGCTGGTGCAACGATGACATGCCGGAACTGGGCGCGGAGAACACGTTTCAGCAGATTGTCAGTGAGATGGCTCTTGCGGGATACACCGGAACGGAAGTCGGAAACAAATACCCGAAGGACAAATATGAGCTGAAAAAAGCGCTGGATCTGCGCGGCATGGAGATCTGCAACCAGTGGTTCACGCAGCTTCTTCTGACCGAGCCTTACGAGGTCGTCGAGAAAGCGATGCTGGATCAGATCGATTACATCAAGTACTGCGGAGCGAAGGTAATCGGAGCTTCCGAGCAGAGCTACTCCATCCAGGGAAAACCGCAGCCGATCCTCGAGGGAAAGTATGTGATGAACGACGAGGAGTGGGACAGACTGACGACCGGAATGAATAAACTGGGCAAGGTTGCCAAGGCCGCCGGAATGAAGCTCTGCTTCCATCATCACATGGGAACGGTCGTACAGACAGAGGAGGAGATTGACCGCTTCATGGAGAACACCAGCGAGGATGTCTATCTTTTATTTGACTCCGGTCACTGCTCTTTCGCGGATATTGACCCGGTGAAAATCCTTTCCAAATACATTGACCGCACGGCGCACATCCACCTGAAGGATCTCCGGAAAGACGTTGTGGCGCAGTCCAGAGCGAACAAATGGAGTTTCCTGGAAAGTGTCCGCAACGGATGCTTCACGGTGCCGGGCGACGGTGACGTCGATTTCCAGCCGATCTTCGATATCATCGAGCAGTCCGGATACGAAGGGTATGTCGTGGTCGAGGCGGAGCAGGATCCGGCAAAGGCAAATCCGCTTGAGTATGCCATGAAGGCGAGAAAGTATATCCGCGAGCATACCGGACTTTAATGGCGTTGTTTCCGGATGGAATTTTCCCGGAGAAAAAAGTTTACGCAAGAAATACTAATAGAAAATCTGACGGAAAATATGGCATACTGTTTGTAATAAAATAAAAATATTATCAAGAAAACAGTTTTTTCTGTTGTATTTTCCGTCAGATAGTATAAAATAAATAGAAGCTGGTTGTTTATTACATAATTCTGGGAAAGAGGTAATGGTATGTCTAAAAAAATCAGAATCGGACTTCTCGGCGGCGGCCGCATCGGCAAGCTTCACGGGACAAATCTTCAGAACTCCGTGCCGGATGCAGAAGTCGTCATCCTCGCGGATCCGTTCCTGAACGACGCGATGGAAGCGTGGGCGAAAAGCATCGGCATTCCGAAATGCACGAAGGATCCGGAGGAAGTTTTCTCGAGTCCGGACGTGGATGCGGTGTTTATCTGCTCCTCCACAAACACGCATGCTGAGTTCATCATGAAGGCAGCGGCCGCCGGTAAAGATATCTTCTGTGAAAAACCGATCCATACGGATATTCCGAAGATCAAAGAGGCTCTCGCTGCCGTCGATAAGGCAGGCGTAAAACTTCAGGTCGGATTCGTCCGCCGTTTCGATCACAACCACAAAGCGGTTCGTGACGTCGTTGCTTCCGGAAAACTCGGAAAACCGTATGTCGTGAAGGTCACCTCCCGCGATCCGGAAGGACCGCCGATGGATTATGTAAAAGTTTCCGGCGGGATCTTCAAGGATATGACCATCCATGATTTCGATATGGTCCGCTACCTCTCCGGCAGCGAGGTCACGGAAGTATTTGCGATGGGCGCTATTCTGACGGACCCGGATTACGCCAAGTATGACGATGTTGATACCGCTATCATTTCCCTGAAATTTGCAAACGGAGCGATCGGTGTCATAGATAACTGCCGCACGGCTCCGTACGGATATGATCAGAGAGTGGAAGTTCACTGTGAGAAGGGCTGTGTTCAGGACAACAACGACTTGAACAATGAAGCGTTCATCAGCAGCGGCGACGGCGTTGAGTCCGCAAAGCCGACCTGGTTCTTCCTGGAGCGTTACAACGACGCGTTCATCGCCGAGGAAAAAGAGTTCATCGACTGTGTGATCAACGACAAGCCCACACCGGTTACCGGAAATGACGGTCTGCAGCCGGTCCGTATTGCCATCGCGGCAAAGAAATCGCTTGATGAGGGACGTCCTGTCAAACTTGACGAGATCGAAGGATGACCCTTGTTGCGGTTTGATCTGCGGGAATAGTTTACATTTATAATATTGATCACGTGAAAGGGCATCCGGAACCAGATCTATTCTGGTTATTTCCGGGCGCCCTTTTTATTTGTCTCGCTATCCGGACCGGTTCGTTATATTGGTAAAAATAACCTAAGACTATACCGGTATGATCCGGTTTCGTGTCTAACTTGCAAAGAAGAATTTTTCCGAAAGCGCAAGAAATACATGTTTTGAAAAAGAAACACGGAATTTCAGCGATTTTTCAGGGATGAATTGAACAATAAAGATATAGTTTCCTGAAGGGAACTCGATATAATAAAAGACAGTTAAGGGAAAGGCCACTGAACGAAGTGGCAAAGGGCAAGTTTACAGTTGGAGGTATTCTTGATGAGAGCTTTTTATGTAGAAGCTGAGCACTGCCCGAAGCCGGGCTATGTGCTGTCAGAACGCGAGAAAACAACCGGCAGAGCACTTCGAGGAAATCAGATCTGGAAAAATATTCACGGATCTGTTACGGACCGTCCGATGCCTGTCTGCGGCGACCGTCAGGTGCTGATCAAAATCGGCGCAGCCGGAATCTGCGGGACGGATGTTCATCTGCTTCGTACGGATGATCAGGGCTATACCATGTATGACGGCCACAGCAAATATCCGATCATCACCGGACATGAGTTCGCCGGCGAGATCGTTGAGGTAGGCAAGGATGTCAAGAGACTGAAAGTCGGCGATCTGGTCAGCGTTGAGTCGATGCACTGGTGCGGAGAGTGCGACGCCTGCAGACGCGGAATGTTCAACCAGTGCAAGAACCTGGAAGAGCCCGGTCTGACTTATGACGGCGGATTCGCTGAGTACGCTGCGATGGATGCCAAGTATTGCTATCCGCTGAATGCCATTGCGGATTACTACGGAGGAGACAAGATGACTGCCATGGAGCTCGGCGCCATGATCGAGCCCACCGGTGTCGCCTACAACGGCCTGTTTGTCAGAGGCGAGGGCGTTCGCCCGGGCGGACATGTCTGCATCTTCGGATGCGGTCCGATCGGACTTGCCGCTATCCAGCTGATGAAGACCTCCGGGGCAGGAAAGCTGATCGCAGTCGAGAGCGTTCCGGATCGTGTCAAACTTGCGAAAGAGTGCGGAGCGGATGTCGTTATTGATCCGACTTCCTTCAAGACCCCTGAGGATGAGGCGGAGTGTCTGATGGAGCTGACTGACGGCCGCGGAATTGATCTGTTCGCAGAGTGCGCCGGCGCTACGAAGTTCACCTATCCGGTTATGGCTCATTCTCTTGCGATCGGCGGCAAGACCATCCAGATCGGTCACACGGTCGGAATTACCCCGGTCGATATCTTCAACTGGCAGTGGAATGCGGCGCGCATCAGCGGTTCCAACGGACAGTCCGGATGCGGAATCTATCCGGATGTCATCTCCCTGATGGCGAACGGCCGCATCGATATGAGAAAGATGGTGACCGCCAGATTCAATCTGGAAGACATCGCGGAAGGCTTCAAAGTCATGTCCGGGAAGGTCCTGATCTCCACCGAGTATCCGAGAATCCAGAAATAATCTGACCGGTTCAGGTTTCCCGCAGCCGCACAGGCTGCTGAAGTAATAAAAATTTTAAGGAGGTACTGCTAACATGTCAAAATGGACGATTCCTGCACACGGCGGCCACATGGAAAAGGATGATGGTATTTATTATCAGAACATGACCAATCTCGAGGTTGCCGAGAGACTGAAAAAGAACGATGTTCTGCTTATGCCGATCGGCTCCACCGAGAATCACGGGCCGAGCGCTCCGTACGGCGAGGATACCTATCTGGATACGAGACTCTGCGAGCAGGTCGCTGAGAAGACCGGATGCACGGTCGCTATGCCGACCTGGTACGGTTCTCATCCGTATCATCATCTTGGCCAGAAGGGAACCATCATGATCCCCGAGGAAGTTCTCGCGAACTATATCATGTATATGCTGGCCGGATTCTGGAACACCGGATTCCGCAAGATCATCATCGTAAACGGCCATGGACAGGATTACGTTATCCCGATGGCAATTCATAAATTCGGCAAGAAGTGGCAGGTACCGGCGATCGTCCTGTATGTTCATTTCTGGAACGCCGCAAAGGAGCAGATGGGCACGAAGGAGATCGGAGGCCCCTACGAGAAATTCTTCGTACATGCTGACGAAGTAGAGCAGTCCTGGTGCCAGGCTCTGTTCCCGGAGTTCATTCAGCAGGATAAAGCTGTCAAGACCGAGGCCTGCCCGATGCTTCCCCCGGGACATATCTGCGATTCCGCTGAGCTCAACGGCGGCGTGATCAAGTGGTACAACGCACTTGGCTCCTGCGGTATGGAGTGCATCTGCCAGCCGGAAGGTGTCATCGGCGATGCTACGAAGGCTGACTGGCATAAGGCTGAGGCCGGTGTCACGAAGACTCTGGATTACCTGGAGAAGCTGGTTAATGATATCCTTGAGAAATATCCGGCCGGAACGCTTCCGCCAATCGACAAGATGACTCAGAGAAACAAAGAAGACATCGAAGCGGTCATCAAGGGACCGAACGAGCCCGGCGGCCGTCATCTCTACACCATCGAGTATTAATCTTACCTTTTATCGCCGCGGAAGCTTCCGGGCTTCCACGGCGTATAAAGAAGCGGCGTAACCGCTCCGAAAGGCAGCTCAGGGCGCTGCCGTAACTGTTGTGTTATCTGTAAATGCATTTGTGAAAAGGAGACTCTATCATGAAATGTAAACAGGCTTTTATGCACGGACCTTTTGATCTGAGAATCGAAGAGGTCGAACTTCCCGAGCTGAAGCCGGATCAGGTCCTGATTCAGGTCGGCGCATGCGGTATCTGCGGATCCGATGTCGAGTGCTTTGAGGGCAAATCGGCAGAGGGACGTTATGACATCGCTCCCTACACACCCGGTCACGAGTGGGCAGGAAAAGCAGTCGCTGTCGGAAGCCAGGTTACTTCCGTCAAAGTCGGCGACAAGGTAGTCGGTGACTGCGTACTTCCGTGCTTCAAGTGCGCAAACTGCAAAGACGGAAAGATGCCGTCGGCCTGCCTGAACTGGAGAGAAGTCGGATTCCATCCGAATTCACCGGGAGGATTCGGCGAGTACATGATCCTCGAAGAGGCTTACACGCATGTAATCCCGCCGGATTGGAGATATGACTTCGGCGCATGGGTTGAGACCTTCAACGTTTCCTACTGGGGCGTCTGGGGCAACGGATGCGATCCGGATGCTTCGGATGTCTGCGCGATCGTGGGCGGCGGCCCGATCGGACTGGGCGCATGCATGGTCTGCAAAGAGTCCGGCGCTACCGTTATCTGCATCGATCCGCTGGAGCAGCGCCGTAAGAACGCGCTGAACTATGGCGCGGATATCGTTCTGGACCCGACAGCCAGCCCGATCGAGGAGCAGGTTAAGGAAGTGACGAACGGCCGTATGGCGGATGTCGTCATTGAGTGCTCCGGAAATGATGTCGGAATCGCTTCTGTATTCGATATCGCGGGACATTCCGCCCGTGTCGGCATGGTCGGTCATTCCATCGGCCGCAAGGTTCCGGTAGAGATCGGAAAGACGATCTGGAAGACTCTCCACATCGCCGGATCCGGAGGAACGTATCACTGGTTCCCGAGAACCATTCGTTTCCTGCACAAGATCAAAGATAAATATGATTTCAAGGCTCTGAATACGCATTACTTCAAGTTCGAGGACCTTGACAAAGCGATGGACATGGCCTGCAACCATAAGGATATTGCCCGTAAGGTTATGCTTACCTTCCCGGGAATGGGCGAGGTATAATGTCTGTCTGAACCGGACATTCGGCCTCCGGCGCCTCATCAGTGGAGCGCCGGGGGCCTTTTTTCAGAGAAGTTTTTTGCTGAGAATATTAAGGAGGTGCAGCATGAAACATTGGAATCTCGCTATTTCGTCCGCGGACAAGGCGACTTCGGATCCGATTCCCCAGGGAGCGCCGATCCTGCTTCGTGAAAATATTCTGGATAATCTCGCCGCCGCAGCGGAACTGGGATATCAGGCGATCGAGGTTCACACCAGGGAAGACGCTCCGCTTGATCTGGACGCGGTCAATGAGCAGATCCGGAAGACGGGCGTTAAAATCTGCCAGATCATCACCGGCCGTCTGAATACGGAGGGCAAGTGCGACCTGATCAATGACAAGCCGTATATTGTGGATGCCGCCGTAAAGGGAATGATGAAATACGTCGACATGGCCGCGTACGTCGGTGCGGATCTCGTCCTCGGATGGGCGAAGGGCAATATTCCCTCCGGCGGAAGCCGCGAGAAATATATGGCCCGTCTCGCGCAGAATCTGCAGCCGATCAATGATTATGCGAAGAAGAAGAACGTGAAGATCAACGTCGAGGTGATCAACCATTACGAGGTCAACGTGTTTACCACGGCAAAGGAACTGGTTGATTTTCTCAATCAGTATCCGGGTCTCGATAACTGCTATGTTCATCTTGACAGCTTCCATATGAACCTGGAGGAAGAAAGCTTCGAAAAAGCATTCGAAGTCGCCAGGGGACGCATCGGCTATTTCCACATCGCGGACAACTCCAGATGGTATCCGGGAAGCGGCGAGCTGGATCTGAAGAGGATGCTGGAGCTGCTTGAAAAAACCGGATATGACGGATATGTTTCGGTTGAGTGCTTCCCGCGCGGGGACGGTTATGCGACCGGAAAGAAGGCCATTGAATACATCCGGAGTCTGGAATAATCGGGATGCGCGGTTTCGCAATTTCTTCACGGAATGAGGTGAGTGAACAGAGATGACGATGACTTTTTCGCTGGGCGTTTATATTTTTATCATTGTTACGATAGCTTTTATTATCAAGGGACTGGTCGGATTCGGCGATCCGCTTGTTTCGAATCCCCTTCTGGCACTGCAGATTGACAATAAATACATTTCCCCGGCGATGCTTCCGGTCTCTGCCATTCTGAACACGGCAATCGTGGTTCAGAACCGGAAAAATTTTTCGATCCGAAAAGTTGCTCCGATCGCCGTATGGGTCATGGCCGGCGTCATTCCGGGAACATTGCTTCTGAAGCTCGGAGCCCCCTGGGTCCTTAAGGTATTTCTCGGAATTCTGATTATCGGACTCGGAATTGAGATGCTGACAAGAGACCGCTCGAAGCAGGGGAAGCCCAACCCGGTTGTGCAGGCGCTCGTGAGCTTTTCATCCGGAGTGACGGCGGGACTTTTCGGGATCAACCTGCTCTTTCTCGTTTATCTGGAGAGGACGGCAAAGGATCGCGGAGAGTTCCGGGGCAGCGTCTGCTTTGTTTTTTTCGTAGAAAATGTGTTCCGGATTTTTGTCTATCTGTTCAATGGAATTTTTTCGAAGTTCTCGCTGATGATTACGGTGATTACCCTCCCGTCCGCGTTTCTGGGCATGTTCATCGGAGGCGTGATTGACAGGCACATCGATGAGGAGCGGATCCGCAAACTGATCATCTATGTATTTATCATTGGCGGGCTGAGTACGCTGATCAAGGCGCTGATCACGCACGCGTAAGAAAAAATTATCACGGGATTATTCAGCTCTTTATCCGGACTGGAAGAGATATTCAGAATTTCGTGCATCAAACCGGATATGGTTTGCGAAGAAATGTTTCGGATTCCGCAAACATGCCGCGAAATCCGAAAAAATGTGAGCAATATTGGAAATGGATATGGCAATTCAGTAAATGGCAGGTTCGTTCTTTCCTTTTTATTATTAAATTAGGAGATATTTCGCTTTTTAATAAAAGGAGGAACGTATGAAAGTTGTAGAGTTAGACCAGTCGACACCATATTTTGACAAGGATCTGGAGCCTGTCTGCAGAATAAATCCCGGCGAAACAATTCAAATGAATTCCCCGGACTGCTGGGCGGACAAACTGACGGATGAAAATGTATTAAAAACTGACCTGCTTGCGTCGGGACTGGAGATGAACCCGTGTGCGGGCCCGGTTTATGTAAATGGAGCGATGCCGGGCGACACATTGAAAATATTCGTGGAAGATATTGAAATCCCTTCTCACAAGGGCAGACTTGCCCTGATTTCCAGGGAGTTTGTGGCCGGACTTGGCAGATATCTGGAGAAGGAAGACGAAACCGTCGTTGTCAATATTGATGACGAAGGGTATGCGGATTTTTTCGGAAAATTTAAAATCAAAACGAATCCGATGCTGGGAGTGCTTGCGGTCACACCGGACACGGAACGCGTCGGAACTATGTGGCCGGGAAATTTCGGAGGCAATCTGGATTGTAAATTGCTTACAAAGGGGACTACGCTATATCTTCCGGTTCAGGTTCCGGGCGCATTAATGATAGCGGGTGATTGTCACGGGCTTCAGAGCGACGGGGAGATCCTCGCTTCATTAGAAGCGCAGTCCCGCATCACATTGAAAGTGGATGTAATCAAGAACAGATCGGAGGAATGGCCTGTATTAGAGACAAAAGATAAATGGTATCTTCTTTCTTATGCGAAAACGATCGATGAGGCAAACGGGATCGTTTTGAACGCGATGGCCAATTTCCTGATCAAACGGGGGAAATATTCATCTTCAGAATGGCTCGCCATGATGGGGGTGGCAGGTGATCTGGAGATCTGCGAAATCGTAGATCCGCTGGTGGGATCGAGATTCGGAATGCCGAAATCCATTACCGGAGATTTGCGGTTTTAAGACTTTCCGGAATACGGCAACTGAAGGATATTGAAACGAAAAAATATTTTCAGATTCATCTCTGCACGCCGAATCTCCATGATCCGCAGAGATATTCCTGCTCCGCGGCCTTGGGGGGCGGCGTGCTCGGTGACAGAATGTGTCCGGGTTAATTCAGTTTCTGCTCTTCTTCTTCGGTTTCATCCTGATCGGAGATACCGGGTGTCGTGTACGATTTCCGGTACTGACGCGGTGTGAGACCGACCTGTTTCTGGAAACGGATGTTAAAATTGTTCGGGTTGGCAAATCCCACCATAGTTGAAATTTCCGTAATTGTTTTTTTAGTCGTGATGAGCAATGACTGGGCTTCTCCGATTCTTCTGCGGAGGATATAGTTCATTGGGGAATATCCGGTCTCGTCCTTGAAAACATGAGCCAGATAATACGTGCTGATATGGAAGGTATCGCTGATAGACTGCAGAGAGAGATCATTCATATAATTTTCATCCAGATAATTCCGGATCTGCATGATCAGGGCGGACTGGCTGATCTCTTCATTTTCCGGAAGCTTTGCCCGGTCGAGTTTGATCACCAGAGCGAGAACTGACATCATCATGTAATGGCAGGTTTCCTCAACGCCGACTTCGTTGGAAACAAGAAGCTCATAGATTGATCGGAAAAGAGAGTTAAAGGTATCGTAGTTTTCACCGGTCGGGATGACGGGGCAGTCCTCTTCGGGGATCAGATAATTTTCGGGAAGTCCGGGAATCTGCAGATGATCGATGGCAAGCGAATAATAGGCAACGTTATCTTCCATATCGAGAATCTCGTCGTGAAGAACGCCGCAGTTGGTGACGACCATATCCCCTTTTTTCAAGGGATATATTTTGTTGTCGATAACATATTTTGATTTTCCGTTTCGGACAAAGAGCAGTTCGCAGCGATCTGTGTGGTTATGCAGCGCACGGGTATGCTGTGCGTAGTTGGTGTGGATGTTGCTGGCGGACAGAAGCTCCGGTCTGGTATCCTTTGCGAAAGAAGACATAAAATCACGTTTCACAAAACATTGAATCATATGAGCTCCTCCTGATGACGGCCACTGTCGCAGATAGAGAATAATTGTTTGCGGGAATGTTCTGCGGAATGCAGCTGGTGATGACAGATAAAAAAATTAGTGTTTTCGGGTTCAAGTGTTTTTATTTTAGCACAATTTCCGGCTCTTTTCCAGAGAGCGGATTTCCGCTGTCATTACCCCTCAGCCGGCTGATTGGAGTGCTTTGCACGCCCGGCGCAAGACCGACACGCAATTCCCAGGGAGGATGCGTGCTTTCGTTTCGAAACTGCACATTTCCGAGGAAAAATAATGTTTTATTTCCGGGCGGCAGAAAGCGCGAATTTTCTGATCTTGGAAGAGCGGCGGCAAAAAAAGTTCACAGATGTTGCGGTTCGTCGGATTGCACATATTCTTGGCGTGCAAAGTGTACAATTATACTGAAATGCATTCCCGGTGGGTTGTTTTTTATAGTATTTATGGTACAATAACATCGTTGTTGAATTGTTGCTTGTGTGCGACGATTTATATTATTTTTGGTACAGGAGGGAAATGAATGAAAAAGAAAGTAGTAGCAGCTCTGATTTCAGGTCTGATGGCTCTGTCGCTTGTTGCGTGCGGCGGAAGCTCTTCGTCCTCTTCAAGCACATCCAGTTCGTCCAGCTCTTCTTCGAGCAGTACGGCTTCAAGTACGACCGCTTCTTCCAGCGGATCGGAGAGCGTTACGACAACGACAAGCACAAGCGGAGCAACGGCAAGCACTTCCGGAGATCTTCTGGCGGAGGATTATGACGGATCAGACGTTAAAGTCGGTTTCGTCGTAAAGTCACTGGCTGACCAGTACTGGATCCTGATGAAGGCCGGTGCAGAGCAGGCTGCTGACAAATACGGATGCGATCTTACCTTTATTGCTCCGAATGCGGAGTCTGATGTTCAGAAACAGGTTGAGAACATTGAGACCCTGACTTCTTCGGGTGTTGATGTTATCTGCGTCGCTCCGTCGAATGACGAGACCGTACTTCCGGCTCTGCAGAATGCTGTTAACGCCGGAATCAAGATTATCGCCGTTGATACGGACTCCTCGCTGGAGGATAAGCTTTCCTTCATCGGAACCGGTAATGAGGAAGCGGCCAAAGTCGGTGCCGAGTGGGCAGGCGAACAGGTTGGAGAAGGTGCGAAGGCCATCATCCTCCGCGGACGTCTCGGCGATGCTACGCATGATGCTCGTCAGAAAGGTCTCGAAGAGGGACTGGAAGAAAAGGGTGTTGAGGTATTAGAGACCCAGGCTGCTGACTCCACTGAGGAGAAAGGTATGCAGGTCGCTGAGAACCTTATTCAGAAATACGACGATGTTGATCTGATCATCACCACGGCTGATTCCATGGCTACCGGTGCTTACAATGCCGTTCAGTCTGCAAACAAGACGGACATCAAGATCATGGGATTTGATGGAACTCTTCCGGTCGCTGAGAAAGTTGCTGAAGGCGGACAGATGATCGGGACGACAGCGCAGAATCCGTATAACATGGGTATTCTGGGCGTTCAGAACGCGATCAAAGCTGCTCACGGCGAGACCATCGAGAAGGTCATCAATTCCGGACAGACCGTTGTTACCAAGGACAACGCAGCTGATTTTGTTGCTGATCTGAAAGCCAAAGTCGGTGAGTCATAATCAATGATTCTCATTTTCAGTGCTGAGACTTGAAAGTTTCTTTGGTTCTGTAAATGAAGCAGGGTCCCGGGTCTCTCAAGAGGGATCCGGGACTATTTAGTGCAAGAAAGGGAGATGAGGTCTTGGGCGAGAAGATTATGGAGCTGCAGCATATCACCAAGTATTTCCCGGGCGTTATCGCGCTGAAGGATATGTCCTTTGAAGTCCGTGCGGGTGAAGTTCACGGACTGATCGGTGAAAATGGTGCAGGAAAGTCCACATTGATCAAAGTTCTGACCGGTGTTAACATTCCGGAAAAGGGCGATATCATTGTCGACGGAAAGAAAGTAAAATTTAAAGATCCGAACGAAGCAAAACGATATGGCATCGGATGTATTTATCAGGAACTGAATATTTGTCCGGACATGAGCGTTACGGACAATCTGTTTTTGAACTATTACCCGAAGAAAAAGGGGATCCTGCTGGATTATAGCTGGATGGACAAGCGCGCTGCTGAGATTATGCATCAGCTTGGAATCGATGTGGATGTTCACACCCCGGCCGGAAGACTTGGACTCGGCGTTCAGCAGATGATCGAAATTGGCAAATCCGTGCTGGCGGAAGCACGTGTCATTATTATGGATGAGCCGACCTCTTCGCTTTCCAACGCGGAAGTTGATCAGCTGATGAAGACGACGAGAGAGCTCAAGGAAAAAGGAATCGCGATTATCTTTATTTCCCATAAGCTGGAGGAAATGTTCGAGATCTGCGATGTTATCACGGTTATGCGTGACGGCGAGCACATCAGCACCAGGCCAACCAAAGATGTTACGGAAGATATGCTGATCGCCGATATGGTCGGTCGTTCTCTGGATGATCTGTATCCGAAGGTTGAAACCCATCGCGGTGAGGAAGCGCTTCGTGTTGAGCATCTGAACGAGATCGGTGTTCTCGAGGATGTCAGCTTTACTGCTTATAACGGTGAAATTCTCGGCTTTGCGGGACTGGTCGGCGCGGGACGGACTGAAACCATGCGCGCGATTTTTGGCGCGGATCCTCTGGACAGCGGAAAGATCTTCGTCCACGGAAAGGAAGTCAAGATCAAACTTCCAATGGATGCCATGAAGCATGGTATTGCCTTCCTGACAGAGGACCGGAAAGGAGAGGGCCTGATTCTCGACGCTTCGGTCAAGGACAATCTTTTCCTTGCATCAATTGATAAGGACTGCAAGCATGGTTTCCTTCAGGAAAGCAAATACGAGGAGATCGGAGAACAAAATATCAAGACGTATTCTATCAAGACCCCGAGTCTGATGACGCCGGCCGGTTCTCTGTCCGGTGGAAATCAGCAGAAGGTTGTTATTGCAAAGTGGATTAACACGGATGCGGATATCTATATCTTCGACGAGCCCACAAGAGGTATTGATGTCGGAGCGAAGATTGAGGTTTACGATGTGATGAACAAACTCTGCCAGGCCGGCAAGTGCGTTATCATGGTTTCCTCAGAGCTTCCGGAGATTCTCGGTATGAGTGACCGCGTCATCGTAATGCGAGGCGGAAGAATCATGGGTCAGATGGATCGCAATGATGAGCATTTCAATCAGGAAGATATTATGAAAGCCGCTTGGGGAGGTAAGCTCGAATGAGTAATGAAAAAGAAACAACCAAGAAAAAAAGAGATTTGAGCAGCGTAGGTATTCTGCTTGCGCTGGTTGTCGTTATTGTTCTGATGGCTGTCCTGACCGGCGGCAAGTTCCTGACCTTTGAAAATATCATGAACGTGTTCCGTCAGACTCCTATGACAGCCCTGTTTGGTATCGGTGAGCTGTGCGTCATCCTTCTCGGAGGTATCGATCTGTCAGTTGGTGCTACGCTGGCATTCGCTACGTGTATCGCCGGTGTCGCTTACAAAGGCGGAGTAATGAACTCTGCCGTTCTGATCCTGATCTGCCTGGCTTCCGGGGCGGTTCTCGGTGCCATCAACGGTATTCTGCTGACGAAGCTGCATCTGCCGCATCCGTTCATCGCTACCCTGGGTACGAAGAACATCTATCGTGGTATGGCACTTCTGATCACCGGCGCGACGGCTGTTCCGTTTGCTGCCGGAACGGCTAACGGCGTTAAATTCCTCGGAAGTGTTTCCATCGCGAATCAGTTCCCGGTATCCATGATTTTCGTCGTTATCGTTCTTATTATCATGCACATCTTCCTTTCGAAGACCGGATTCGGTCGTAAGATTTATGCATTCGGTGGTAACTCCGAGGCAGCCAGACTGGCCGGTATCAATGTAGATCGCGTACAGGTTGTCTGTTACGCTCTTTCCGGTTTCTTCGCTTCTTGCGCCGGTATCGTTTACATGGGCCGTCTGAATTCCGCGGTTCCGCTGGCATATCTGGAAGGTGATTCCGATGCCATCGCTTCCTGTATCATCGGTGGTGCTTCCTTCCTCGGTGGTAAAGGTAATGTATGGGGAACCTTTGTTGGTGCCTTCATGATTGCTACGATTCGTAACGGCTGCGACCTGATGGGTATTTCTTCGGATCTGCAGCAGATCGTTATCGGTGCCATCATCATCGGCGCTGTTACGGTTGACGTTTTCAGAACCCGTGCGGATGCAAAGGCAAAGAGACTTGCTGTTGCAAAAGCGAACCAGGAAGCAAAATAATTCCTGCGTTAACAGGTTTGATATGAGAAAAGAGATCGCCGGTTTCCGGCGGTCTCTTTTTCATTTCAATATTTCGCAATTCTGCCTGCGAAACAAATAATAAGAAAGTGGAGGCTTCTTTGCTCGTTACTTAATCAAAGTCTTCCGGAAGAGCCTCTTTCAGGACGACAGTGGATTTTTTCAATGCCGTGAGGGGATCCATGGTGAGGTCTTCCATTTCCTGACTGACCGGCCCGTCGTATCCCTCCATGCTCAGGCAGGAGAAGAATTTTTTCCACCAGCTCACATCGTGTCCGTGACCGAAGGCGACATAATTCCAGGTCCGCTTGGCGAACTGATCGATGGTTTTGGTATCAAGGACTCCGTCCGCACCGATGTAGTTGCTCTCCAGACGGACGTCTTTTGCGTGTACATGGTAGATCCGGTCCTTTCCGAGTTTGTGGATCATGGCAAACGGATCTCCGCCCATCCACATCAGATGGCTGGGGTCCAGGTTCATACCGATGATCGGTCCGACGGCCTCGCGCAGACGAATCAGCGTCTCAGCATTGTACACCATCTGAAAGGCGATATTTTCCAGAGCGATTTTTTCGATGCCGCATTCCTTCGCGTAATCGGCCAGCTTTTTCCAATACGGAATCAGGACTTCATTCCACTGCCATTCCAGAATCTTCGTGGTGATTGGAGGCCAGCTTGTGCAGATCCAGTTTGGAGTTTTGTCCTCGGGAGTTCCGCCGGGGCATCCGGACGTCATCACGACCTTGTGAATGCCAAGCATTTCCGCCAGGCGAAACGTCTTTTCCACCACGGCCTGATCTTCTTTTCCGCCCTCATCCGGAGCGAGAGGATTTCCGGTGCAGTTCAGAATTTCCAGGCGAAGACCATGATCCTGGATTTTCCGCATGAATTCTTTTCTCGCCTCGCTGCTTTCCAGCATGTGGTCCAGGTCGATATGCGGTGCCTGTGACCATCCTCCGCAGGCGATTTCAAGGGACTGATAGCCGAGTTTTTCTGCCGTATCCAGCATTTCGTCAAAACTCATGTAGCCGAGGCAGTCTGTTACGAGACATAATTGCATAGGACATCTCCTTTCCTGAGCGACCGCGAACCCGCCTGAATTTTTCTGAGAAAATAAGGAGGGCGCAAAGAGCGGACAGCGGTCATGGTTCATTGATCTTGTTATTCAAATTATATCATCTTGCTTTATCCGGCGTTATTCCTTTTTCGCCTGTCTGAAGAGAAAAAGAAGGAAGTATCTTCGAAAAGTTATAAAAAATGGCACGGAGAAGAATCCGGCGATCCGTTTTTCATTTATTGCACACAACATGTGAGAAAATTATTGAACGATAGAAGAGTGTCAAAATTGTTGGAAATGACGTATTTTCAAAGGAATAGCGGTTCGCCTTGCAAAAGCGAATTCAGCGTGCTAAAGTTATTTTATAACTTGTGAACGCAATTGCACGCGAGGTGAGAAAATGAAATTTAAGAGATCAGCATGTATCGAACCACTTTATTCGGAGATCCCGTTTTATGACCGCTTTCAGGCGGCCGCGGACGACGGATTCGAGTATGTCGAATTCTGGAGCTGGACGGATAAAGATCTGGATAAGGTAAAAGAAGCGGCGGAGAAGGCGGGAGTCGGCATTTCCGGATTCAACGGGGACGCGGATTATTCCCTGATTGACCCTTCCCAGAGGAAAGATTATATGGATTTCCTCAAAAAGTCGGTTGCGGCTGCCCGGAAAATCGGGGCAAGGAGCGTGACTATCCATTCCAATGCGCTCGGGGACGGCGGAGTCGTGGTGAATCATTACGACGATGTCTCGGATACGATCAAAATCTGTTCGATGTTTGACATGCTGAAGGAGTGCGCTGAGATCGCGGAGGACAGCGGGATCCAGATGAATCTGGAGGCCCTGAACATCACCACCGATCATGTGGGAAATTTCCTCGCGAAAACCCAGATGGCTGCGGAAATGACGAGGATGATCGGTTCTCCGAAACTGAAAGTCCTGTACGATGTTTATCATATGCAGCTGAATGAGGGCTGCATCGGCGATACCATCAAAAAATATTGTGATCAGATGGGACACGTTCATGTGGCGGACGCTCCGGGACGCCATGAGCCGGGCACGGGTGAGATCAATTATTCCTATGTTTTCCGCGCGCTGGAAGAGAACGGATACCATGGGCTGATCGGTTATGAGCTGTTCCCGCTTCATTCCACGAAAGAAGCTGTGAAAGCGATCATGGCGGTGAACTGATTAAATATATGTATTTATTTGCCGTCCTGCTGCCGGCCGTCTGTCCGATTGCCGGTCAAGCGGACGGCGGTTTTTGCAGGCTTGCGTGCGTTTTTGCACGCATCATGAGGATATGCTATGGGAGTTACGATTCAGCAGATCGCGGATCTTGCCGGGGTGTCGAGAGGAACGGTCGACCGCGCCCTGAACGCTCGCGGGCGCATTGATCCGGCAGTCGAAAAAAGAATATTAAAAATCGCGAATGACCTGGGATATATTCCCCGCAGGCGCAGAACAAAATCCGGAAAACATTTGAAAGTCGGGGTGATTACCCAGCTTTCCCACTATTCTTTTATGAACGAGGTGAACCGGGGAATCGAGGCGGCAACGAAAGAACTGAAGGACCATCATGTTGACGTGGTGATTCAGGCCGGAGAATCGGTTAATGTGGAAGAACAGCTGAGATCAATCGACAAACTGCTGCTCGATGGGATAGATGCGCTTGCGATCATGTCGGTCGACCAGGAACCGATCCGGGAGAAGCTGAACAGTCTGATTGAGGAACAGCATATTCCGGTGGTCACGTTCAACACGGATATCGCCGGGACAAGGCGATCCGCCTTCGTCGGAATGGACAATGAAAAAAGCGGAAGGACGGCTGCCGGACTGATGGGAATGCTGACCAGGGGTACCGGGCGCATTCTGGTGATCACCGGATTTTTCGGAAACCGCGTGAACAGCCTCCGCGTTGACGGATTTGTCAATGAAGTGAAAAAGTCCTTCCCGGGACTTGAGATTGCCGGGGTTCAGGGATGTTTTGACGACGCGCATGAACTGGAGAAAATCGTGGTCAATGCCATGATGGGAGCACAGGTGATCAACGGGATTCTGGTGGTTTCCGCCGGCCAGTCGGGGCTGGAGCGAGCGTTCCGCCAGCTCGAGATGGACCGGAGACCATATGTGATCACCTATGATCTCACTCCCTGGAGCCGGAAGGCGCTCTCTGAAGATATCATCGATTTTCTTATCGATCAGGACGGTTATTCCCAGGGATATCGTTCAATCTGGCTGCTTGCCAACCAGCTGATTACCGGTGCCGATCCTCTGAATGAATACGAATACACGGATATCAGTATCCGCACAAAGTATAATATTTAATCCAATCAACCAGAAACCGCCCTCTTTCCGGACATTTATCCGTCCGGCGGGAGGGCCTTTTTTGTATTGTATTATTGGTCCGGTGTTATTGATTCTGTGACTTTCACACGGCTTTTTGCATTGGATTCCCGTGATCCGGTCAGCGGACATCCGCATCCTGGCCCTGGCTCCTGGAAAGCGCAGGCCGCATCATTCTTCCCGGAAATCCGGCGCAGCCGGAACCGCGAAGGTTTTTTCCGGTTCCGGTTGAAATTGCACGGAAAAACGGTACAATAAAGAAAGCAAGGGTTTGGCAAATTACGATTGGGAGAATAATAATGAATGTAAAACTTGGCATCTGTAATTTCTGTGTTCCCGGAACGGGAGTCTTTGCGCCGCAGGTCGTCTCGGAGTTCGGCCTTGACGGAATGTCAATCGAGTTCGGATCTTATGAGCACGGGTGGCCGCTCGCACAGAGGAAGATCCAGGATCTCTATCTGGAGGCGCAGCAGAAATACGGAATTGAGTATCCGAATGTCGGAGTCAGCGACGGGGACAATATTCCCTTCCACGCCAGAAAGGGCACGAAGTGGGATCCGGTCGTAAATGACGAGGGGAGAAATGCCATTGATGCGGCGGCGTACATGGGGATTAAACTGGTCTTTTTCTCGAATTTCAACGCCAGTCTGAACCGGACGGAGGAGGACTTTGAGGTCAGCGCGAAGCGCTATCAGTACTTCTGCGACTATGCGGGAGAGAAGGGAATTTCCATCGGATGCGAAAATCCGAACAGCATTGAAGAACAGAAGATGCTCGTCCAGCTGGTTGACCGCAAAAACTTTTACCTGTTTTATGATTCCTGCAATCACGCGTGCATGACGGATTACGATATCCATGAGATCCTGAGGGAACTCTATCCGTACTACTACAAACAGATGCATGTTAAAGACGGAGTCAGAGGAGAGAATGCGTCCCGTGTGCTCGGAACCGGAACCACAGGATTTGAGGAGTCGATCGCGATTCTGAAAGAGAAAAACTACGAGGGATGGCTCATCCTGGAGAATCTCTATGAGCTCTGGCCGATGAGAAAAATTAATCCGGATTACTTTGAAATTATGAAGGCGGATATCAAAGCCCTGAAAGAGGCAGTCAGATAATCCGCAGGAAGAGGAGAATAATATGACCGAAAGCAGAGCGTTCGGATCTATCCGCAATGGGGAAGAAGCCCGGCTGTATACGATTCACGGAGGCGGTCTTACCGCTTTGTTTACAGATCTTGGCGCGAGAGCCGTATCGCTCCTGGTCCCGGACCGGGAGGGGAAAATGGTGGATGTCATTCTGGGACTGGATGACGCCCCGGCCTATGATCAGGATCAGAAAAGTCTGAGTGCACTGGTCGGCCGCGTGTGCAACCGCACCGAAGGGGCCGCGTTCCGGATGAACGGAAAAACGTATCGGCTTGCCAAAAACGACCACGGAAAAAACAATCTCCATAGCAATCCCGGCGGGTTTCACACCCGGATGTGGTCGCTGGATCCGGACCGGTCGGACGATCATCAGGTCACATTTCTGATTTACAGCCCGGACGGTGATGAAGGTTTTCCGGGGAACCTTACGATGACAGTGACGTATGCGCTTGAAGAGGACGCCTCGTGGAGGATTATTTACCGGGCGAAATGCGACGCGGATACGCCGCTGAATCCGACGAATCACACGTATTTCAATCTCGCGGGTCATGACAGCGGAGATGTGCTGTCGCATGAGATTCGCATTGACGCGAAATTTTACACTCCCGTGAAGGACTCGGAAAGCATTCCGACCGGCGAAATTCTGCCGGTGGAGGGCACTCCGTTTGATTTCCGTACCCCGCACACGGTAGGGGAACGGATCGAAAGCGGTCATCCCCAGCTGGAGTATACCGGGGGATACGACCACAACTATGTCTTCGCAAAAGAGAAGACGGACCGCCCCCGCGAGGTGGCGGAAGCGTATTCCGGGGAGACCGGGATCCGGATGCGGGTCCTTACGGATATGCCAGGCATGCAGTTTTACACCGGAAATTTTCTGAAGGATCTTCCGGGGAAAAACGGAAGTGTCTATCCCAGACGGGCGGGTTTCTGCTTTGAGACGCAGTATTTCCCGAACAGTCTTAATGAGCCGTCCTTCGCCTCACCGATTCTCCCGGCAGGAGAAGAATTCGTTTCGGAGACGGTTTACGCGTTCTCTGTCAAATGAGGAATCCTTTTTATGAACCATCACACTATTTCGGGCGCGACCGCTGGAAACGGCAGGGGGGCACGGCGCGCTCTTTCTCTGTTTCTTCTGATACCACTGATTCTGTCCGGGTGCGGGAAATCCGGGAATTCTGTCTCCGCGTCTTCTTCGTCGGCAAAAGAGGAATCCGATATCGAGATCGGATTCGTACTGAAAGAAAAGAAAGCGGAATTCTGGAAACTTCTCGCCGCCGGAGCCGAGTCGGAAGGGAAGAAAAAGAAGGTAACCGTGACCATTCAGGGGACGGATGACGATTCTGACGCTCAGACCCAGGTCAAGGAAGTCCGCAGTCTGATCAAACGGAAAGTGGACGTGATCTGCGTCGCTCCGATCAGCGATGAAATGCTGCTTCCCTGTCTGAAAGATGCGGTCGACGCGGGAATCCGTGTGATTGCTGTGGATTCGGATACCTCTCTGGAAGACAAAATATCCTACATCGGAACGGACAATTACAATGCGGCTTACGAGGGCGCAAAATACGCTGCGGACGCGGTCGGAGACAGCGGTTCTGCGGTTGTACTGAGAGGATATCTCGGGGATAAAACGCACGACGCACGCACATCCGGGATTACGGACTGCCTCGTGGAAAAAGGAATGATCGTGGAAAAAAGCGTTGAATCTTCCGCTGACACCGTAAAGGAAGATACGAGCGAACTTCTCTCGGAATTTCCCGATCTGAAACTGATCATGACGACGCATGATAAACTGACGCCGGGCGTACTGGATGCGCTGGAAGAACTCGGAAGGACGGATGTCAGGGTTTTCGGATTTGACGGCAAAATAGAAGTGGCAGAAGAAATTCTGGAAAACGGCCAGCTGATCGGAACGACGGCACAGGAGCCGTATCGGATGGGACAGCTTGCGGTCGATACCGCAGTTTCTGCTCTGAACGGAAAGTCTGTCGAAAAGACGATTTACTCGGGTCATACGGTGGTAAATTCAGAGAACGTCGAGGAATATCTGTCCGAAGTCGAGACGCTTGTGAAATCAATAGACGGACAGGAGGAGACGAGTTCGTCGTCATGACCTGTCCGGATAAAAGGAAGGGAAAAGTTTATGAGTCTGATTTTTCCGGAAAATTATGATCCGAAGCTGAATGTAAGGCAGACAGAAGAAGCGATCAAGTATATCCGTGACACGTTTCAGAGAGAATTCGGAAGGGAAATGAATCTGGAGAGGATTTCCGCTCCGCTGTTCGTGGAAAAAAATTCGGGCCTGAATGATAATCTGAACGGAATCGAGAGACCGGTAAGCTTTGATGTACCCTGGGCGCCGGACGAAACGATCGAGGTCGTCCAGTCACTGGCCAAGTGGAAGAGAATGGCCCTCGGGCGCTACCATTTCAAGCCGGGAGAGGGTCTTTATACGAATATGAACGCCATTCGCCGCGATGAAGTTCTGGACAATCTGCATTCCTGCTACGTGGACCAGTGGGACTGGGAGAGAGTCATCACAAAGGAACAGCGCACCAAAGAAACACTGGAGGAAACCGTGCGGGATATCTTCCGGATCATCAAGCACATGGAACACGAGGTCTGGTACAAGTATCCGGATGCGGTGTATCACCTGCCGGACGATATCCATATTGTTGATTCAGAGGAGCTCCTTCAGAAATATCCCGGATGTGATGTGAAAGAGCGTGAGAACCGGGAAGCAAAAGAATACGGCTGTATTTTCATCTCCAGGATCGGAGAGAAACTCTCGGACGGAAAGCCGCATGACGGAAGAGCCCCGGACTACGATGACTGGCAGCTGAACGGAGATATTATTTTCTGGTTTGAGCCGTTGAACTGCGCGCTGGAGATTTCCAGCATGGGAATCCGCGTTGACGAAAAGTCTCTCATGGAGCAGCTGAAAAAAGCGGGCTGTGAGGAGCGCGCCAGCCTTCCCTATCATAAAATGCTGCTGAACGGTGAGCTTCCCTATACGATCGGAGGAGGAATCGGACAGTCCAGACTGTGCATGCTTCTTCTGGGGCGCGCTCACGTAGGAGAGGTTCAGGCAAGCATCTGGCCGGAGGAGATGCGAAAAGAGTGTGAGGAGCATCATATCATTCTTCTCTGATCCCTTCTTTTTCTTTCGGCAGGCTTTCAATGTCAACCGAATATATGAAACAGGTTGACATTTATCTCTCGCTGGAATATGATGACGTTTGAAAGTTATCGTACTGCACGGCGAGGTATAACAAATGAATTCCAGAACAAGTATCCGTACAATTACACAGATTGCCGTAATGGCGGCTGTCATGTGTATCCTGGGACCGATGTCGATTCCGATCGGAGCGGTTCCGATCTCTCTGACTCCGTTTACCGTAATGCTGACGGTATATCTTCTCGGGATGCGGAAGGGTACGATATCCGTACTGGTCTATATTCTGCTCGGAATGGCAGGGCTTCCGGTGTTTTCCGGTTACCAGGGCGGTGTCGGGAAGGTGGCAGGTCCGACCGGAGGATATATCATCGGATTTATCTTTATGGCTCTTGTCTCCGGATTTTTCATCGATCATTTTTATGATAAAATCTGGCTGCAGGTGGTCGGTATGCTTCTGGGGATCGCGGTGTGCTATACGTTTGGAACGATCTGGCTCATGGTACAGGCACACATGTCGCTGGGTGCCGCTTTGGCAGCGGGTGTATTCCCTTTTATCGGCCTGGACGTCATCAAAATGGTTCTGGCCATCCTCATCGGACGTCTGGTGCGGAATGCGCTGGTGAAAGCCGGACTTCTCGGGGAACCGGGACGCCGGCACGCGGAAGAACAGAGCTGAGAATCCCGCGGCACAATACATAATAAGATATTTATTTGTCAAGTTCCCCCTTATTCGGCGGACGCAGAATCGGACAGGCTTTTCACGGACCGGCAGGCGCATTCCATGCCCGGCTCGTGGTTCCGGCTCTGCGTCCGCTCTTTTTCTTTTTCGGAAAAGGGGGACCCTTTTTCTTTTCCGGGGCTATGTGTTATTATGGGAAAGAAGTTTACAGGGGGACTCGAATGGGAAGCGAGGCATGAATCATGCGATCAAGAGATGAGATGCTGGAACTGCTCCTCTCGCACCGCGGAACGTATCTGTCAGGCGAGGAAGCGGCGGAGCGGCTGCATATTTCCCGGAATGCGGTCTGGAAGGCGATTGAGAAGCTGAGAAGCGAAGGGTATGAGATCGAGGCTGCGCCGAGGCGCGGGTATCGTCTCGCGGAGCACAATGACATTCTGTCGCCGGGGGAACTGTTGCGGGATATTGGCCTTCCGTTCACGGCGGACCGGATTCATGTGTTTGATCAGGTAGAATCGACGAACCGCACGGCAAAGGAACTGGCGATCGGCGGGGCTCCGCACGGGACAGTCGTGATGGCGGACCGCCAGAGCCGGGGAAACGGCCGTCATGAGAGAACTTTTTTTTCGCCGGAGGGAGGGATCTATCTCAGCATTATCCTCCGCGGCGATCAGATCGCTTATCAGAGCAGCTCCATGATTACGATTTCCGCGGCGGCATTTGCGGCGGAGGCGATTGAGGAGATCTGCGGAAAATCCCCCGGAATCAAGTGGATCAACGATCTTTTTCTGGACGGAAAGAAAATCGGGGGAATCCTGACCGAATCCGCCTCTGGGTTTGAGAGCGGGGAGCTGGAATGGGTTGTGATCGGCATCGGAATCAATTTCAGGACGAGAGAGGATTCTTTCCCGGAAGAGCTGAAGAATATTGCCGGATCGATTTATCCGGACGGAAAGAACGCGGTCAGCAGATCGGAGCTCGCCGGCAGCATTATCCGAAAAATTCTCACGGCCGGCTCGAAAAAGCGGGAGAAGATTCTGGACAGCTATCGGTCCCGCCTGATGCTGCGCGGGGAAACGGTGCTGATTCAGCAGAAAGGAGTGGCCAGGAAGGGCGTCATCGTCGGTGTGGATGACGAGGGCAGGTTGATCGTTCAGATGGAAAACGGAGAGACGGAGCGGTACTCCTCCGGTGAAATCAGTACCCGGAGAATTTGAGGATTCTACAGGAGAGAGAATTATTGCAGTACGAAGGAATCGTATACAGACCGCCCAGTGAGGCGAGGAGCTTTATTCTGCAGGTGACCATCGGGTGTGCGCACAATTCCTGCAGTTTCTGCACAATGTATAAAGATAAGAAATTCCGGATTCGCACAATGGAAGAAATTTCCGCGGATATTCTTGAGGTACACCGGAATTACGGAGACTGTTTCCGGAGAATTTTTCTTGCGGACGGAGACGCGCTTGTGCTTCCGACGGACAGTCTTCTGGAAATCCTGAGGATGCTTCGGACGCTGTTTCCCTCGGCAGAAAGAATTACCTCCTACGGGGCGCCGGGGGATGTCCTCCGAAAATCGGCCGGGGAGCTGAAGAGTCTCCGGGAGGCGGGTCTCGCCATGGTTTATATGGGACTCGAGTCCGGGGATGACGAGGTGCTCCGCCGCGTCCGGAAGGGAGCCTCATCGGACGAGATCGTCCGGGCGGGACAGAAACTGAGAGAGGCGGGCATTCTTTCCTCGGTGACGCTGATCTCCGGACTCGGAGGACGGGCCAGACTCCGGGAGCATGCGATTCGCTCCGCGGAGGCCGTATCGGAGATGCGACCGGATTATCTCGGATTTCTGACCCTGATGGTTGAGAGAGGGGCGCCGATCGCGGAGGAGATCCGGAGCGGAAAGCTGGAGTTGCTGCGGCCGGAGGAGGTCGTGGATGAAATGGAGCTTTTCCTGAATCATGTGGATTCTCCGGGGACGATTTTCCGGGCGAATCATGCGTCGAACTATATTCTGCTGAAGGGCACGCTGAACGGAGATATTCCGGAGATGATCCGACGGCTCGAAACCGTACGGAAGGAAAACGGATTCCGGAGTGAAGCATTCAGAGAACTGTGAATCATTCCGCGAAACGGCAGGACATGGAAAATTTTCCGGCAATGTCCTGTGACAGAACGGATCGGGATTTTTTGAAACGGAGAAAATCATTGAGTCATGAGATTACCGGCCGCACCAGGCTGCTGGCGCTGATCGGCTCGCCGGTCGGCCATTCCGGTTCGCCTCAGATGTATAATTACAGCTTTGATAAGCTGGGGCTGGACTATGTATATGTGGCGTTTGATGTAAAGGAAAAGGAAGTCCCGGAGGCAGTCCGTGCGATGCGCCTCTTCGGCATGCGCGGGGGCAATGTGACAATGCCGGACAAGACCGCCGCCGCCCGCTGCATGGACGAACTGTCGCCCGCTGCGAAGCTGATCGGAGCGGTCAACACGATTGTCAATGACGAAGGGCATCTGACCGGCCATATTACGGACGGAGAGGGATTTGTCCTGAATCTGAGAGCACAGGGGATCGGGGTGTCCGGAGGAAGCATTGCCGTCGCAGGAGCGGGAGGCGCCGCGACCGCCATCCAGGTTCAGTGTGCGCTTGCCGGGGCGAAAAAAATGATTATTCTGAAGAGAAAGAACGCCACATTTTCCCGCGCGCTGGAGAATTCGGAAAAAATCCGTGCGACGGTTCCCGGGTGCGAGGTCGAGGTAAAAGATCTCTCGGATCCGGAGGCGGTGCGGGAGGCCATGGCGGAAAGCGATATCTTTGTCAATGCGACAAATGTGGGAATGAAACCGGACGATCAGAACAGTGTCGTGAAAGACGTCTCGTTTTTTCGCAGGGAACTGATCGTCGCGGACGCCGTCTATAATCCGGTCAGAACGAGGCTTCTCCGGGAAGCCTCGGAAGCGGGATGCCGCACGGTCGACGGCAGGGGAATGCTTCTCTGGCAGGGTGCCGCGGCGTTCCGGCTGTTCACGGGAAAAGAGATGCCGGTAGAAGAGGTCAGGGACCGGTTCTTTTCCTGATCCTTTTTCCGCAGACGAGAAGTACAGAAGAAATCCGGCCGGGGTCAGAGCGGGAAGCGGCCGGGACGGGAGTATGTGATGAGTCATTTTGTTGAAATACGGGGCTTGCGGATCGGAGAGGGAATTCCGAAAATCTGCGTGCCGATTTCTGAGCGGACGCAGGAGGAGATCCTCGCAGCGGCAGTCAGCATCCGGGAAGAGCCCTTTGATATGATTGAGTGGCGGGCGGACTGGTACAATGATGTAGAGGAACCGCAACAGGTCCGGGAAACCCTGAAAATTCTCCACGATGTCTTCGGCCGTTCTCCGGTTCTGTTTACCCTCCGCACAGAGAGGGAAGGCGGAATGGCCTCGCCGGGAGAGGAGTCCTATCGGGAAATCCTGCGGGAGGCCGCCTCGTCCGGTCTCGCAGACCTGGTGGATGTTGAACTGTTTTCCGGGGATGAGACGGTGCGGGAAGTGGTCAGCGCCGCACACGGAAGCGGGACGCGGGTCATCGCTTCCAGTCACGATTTCGAGAGTACACCGTCGGAGGATGAGATCATCCGCAGGCTCTGCCGCATGGAAGAGCTGGGAGCGGATATTCTGAAGATTGCCGTGATGCCGAAGAACCGTGAGGATGTTCTGACGCTCCTCTCCGCGACGGAGAAGATGACCCGTCTCCATCCGGATCATCCGGTGATTTCCATGGCAATGGGAGAGCTTGGTCTCATAAGCCGTGTGAGCGGAGAAACATTCGGATCGGCGGTCACGTTCGGAGCCGTCGGAAAGGCTTCGGCACCCGGACAGATCGAGGCGTCGGTCCTTTCCCGGATTCTTCACGATCTGCATGTGGGAATGGAGCCGCGGAATGACCGGTAATACTGACAGAAGAACGGAGCTTTCGAAAATGGCAGATTCTTGCATTTTTCTGATCGGATTTATGGGCTGCGGGAAGACCGCGGTCAGCCGCCGGATCTCGGCCATGACGGGGTGGCGGCAGATTGAGATGGATGACCGGATCTCGGAGCAGGAAAAAATGAGCATCCCTGAGATATTTGAAAAAAAGGGAGAACTGTATTTTCGTGCTCTGGAGACGGACTTCCTGAGGAAAATGAAGAGAAGCCGCGGGTGTGTAGTCTCCTGCGGAGGCGGAGTCGCCATGCGAGAGGAAAACGTCCGTCTGATGAAGGAGGCGGGGACGGTTGTCCTGCTGACGGCTACTCCGGAGACGGTGTATCGCAGAATCGGCCATTCGCATAACCGCCCGGTTCTCGCCGGCCGCATGAATACGGAATCGATCGCCTCCCTGATGGAGGAGCGGCGACCGTACTATGAATCCGCGGCGGATTACACCGTTTCGACCGACGGAAAAACGATCGAAGAGATTGCCCGCGAGGTATGTCATCTGAAGTAATCTCCGCCATACTGCTTTTTTGTTAGTCATTGTGACAGTTGACAAAGGTACATTCTTCTGTATTATGAAAGTAGAGTGCTTCCGCTTCCCGGGAAAAATTTCCGGCGGGAGTGCCGGAATCCGTCATGTGGGGAAAAAGGCGGAGGATGCCTGTGTTTTTCTGCAGGAGGAGGGAGTGATTGCATGGATGAATTTGATGAGGCGGTTCTGAATTGTTTTCTGGAACAGCAGGGGAAGCTTTTTCCGGATCCGGTGGCGTCTTCCCTTGAGGAGGCCGGCTATTTTCTGGAAGATGTGCTTGCCGTGGTTGTGAATTCGAAAGAAGAGGTTGTCCGTTATTTTGAGGAAGCGGGAACGGATTTCGACCCGGATGAGATTATGGATGCCTCAGAGGTCTTCGATGTCGGCGACGGCCGGTATCTGATCGTGGAAGGCTGAGATGAAAAATGTCTCGTTACAGAGAAAAAATATCGGGGAAAAGACACGGCGGATTTTCCGCCGTTTTTCTTTTCCCCGGTTTCCCTGTTTCGTGAAAAATCCGCCCGGAGCTCCTTCCGGGAGGAAATTCGGCGATGGCCGGACAATTTCAGATAATCAGTCCGGTGAGGAATGACGCTCCCGCTGCCAGAAGGGCGACCGCGATCAGAGGCAGATTCATCCACCCCGTGATGAGGGCGATAATCGTACCGGCGATGGCGGTTGTCATATTGCCGGTCGAATAAAAAATGGCCGGAATCGTCATCGCGGAGAGCACCGCGTATGGGATGTAATACATCAGACTCCGGAAAAATCGGGATTTGATTTTTCCGCGCACAAGCGTGAACGGAAGCATCCGGATCAGGTAAGTCACAACCGCCATGACGACAATATAAAATACCGTGCGGTTCATGGGCGTGCCTCCTTCCGTTTCCGGCTGTCCGAAGCCGCGTCGGTGCCCGGGACATCTTCTTTCCCCATCTCTTCATCCGGAGCCGGAAAGAAGGCGGCTCCGAGGACGGAGGATGCGATTGCGCAGATGATGACGGCAAACCCGGAGGATACCGCGGTGAAAACATATCGGAAAAGGCAGCTCATGGCGCAGGCGATCAGGGAGACGGCCATCACGCGGCGGCTTTTCCTCGCAACAGGAAGTACGATCGCGACAAACATGCCGTAGAGCATGATTCCCATGGCCGCGGTGAGAGAGGCGGGGAGAATTTCCCCGGCGGCAGCTCCCAGAAAGGTTCCCAGTACCCATCCGGACGCGGAGATCACAATGATGCCGCCCATGTAGCCCGGTGAGACTTTTTTTTCGCGGGCGATGCAGAGGGCGAAGATCTCATCGGTGATGCCGAACGAGGCGGCGAGACGCTGCGGTGTGTGAAAGGAATCGTCTATTTTCTGGGAGAGGGAGAGAGCCATCAGCGCGTACCGGAGATTGATGACGAACTGAGTGGCGATGACTTCCAGAACCGATCCGGCCTGAGCGATGATCTCGATGCCGGCGACCTGACCGGCCGAGGTGAGATTCGCGGCAGACATCAGCACGGCCTCCCAGACCGTCATTCCGGCTCCGGAGGCGAGAATGCCGATTCCGAAGGAGACGGAGAGATATCCGAGAAAAATCGGTATTCCGGCGATAAAACCTTCTTTCCACTCCCGGTTCACTTTTTGTTTTCCTCACCGGCGGAGATGGCAAAAATCAGCTCCGCTTTTGCGCAGATTTCTTCCCCGACGCGCGCGATCCCCTTTCCGATCCCCACGGGACCTTTCTGAGAAATCAGCTCACAGGAGAGCTCGACGACATCTCCCGGTACAACCTGGCGCTTGAAGCGGGCGTTTTTCACTCCTCCGAACAGGGCGAGTTTCCCCCTGTTCTCCGGAAGCGAGAGGGCGGCCACGGCGCCGGTCTGGGCGAGAGCCTCCAGAAGAAGGACGCCCGGCATGACCGGGTGCCCGGGGAAATGTCCCTGGAAGAAAGGCTCGTTGATCGTGACACACTTGATTCCTTTTGCCCATTTCCCGGGCTCATAATCCGTGATGCGGTCCACCAGTGCAAACGGATAGCGGTGCGGAAGAATCTCCGCGATTTCTGCCGCGTTCAGAGGACGCGGTTCTCTGGTCTGATTTTTCGTATCTGTCATAGTATGCTCCATTTGTTTTTCATAGAAATCGGTGAGTGGTCCTCCGGCCCCCGGTGCGATCCGGGGAAAGAAGACCGGCCAGACAATCGTAACACAGAACCGCTTTTTTCTCAACGATCTGCCGGATCGTCCGGCGCCGGCTCTTTATTGAAAAAAGAGCCGGTTCCGTCGAACTTTCGGTTCGCAACGTGTTTACAAGCGGATGATCTGTGCTAAAATTACACTAAATGTGTGATTTTTTGGAATATTTCCTTCCGGGTAATACCGAAGGATCGTGTCAGGAGATACCGGATGAAACATAAAGAGTTTAAGACAATCCGTTCTGAGCGGGAGGAGAACGGCAGATTTGCGGTAGTAAGGGATCTCGTGGAGGTCGGTGACTGCACGCAGCCGTTTTTTTACACGGATATCCGCGAGGGTGTCTGTGTCCTGGCATTTTTCGAAGGAAAGATCATTCTTCTCCGGGAATACCGCTACCCGGTCCGGTCGTGGCAGTGGGAGATACCGGGCGGAATCGTGGATCCGGGCGAGGATCCGCAGCACGCGGCCGTCCGGGAACTGAAGGAAGAGACCGGTTTTGAGGTGGACGGAATCACCTCGCTGGGAGCGGTTTATACCTCTTTCGGCTCCAGCAATGAGAAAATCAATCTGTTTCTCGCCATTTGCCAAAAACGGGGTGAGAATGATCCGGAACCGGCGGAAGTATTTGATCTGTATCTGAAGGACGAAGAAGAGTTCCGGAAAATGGTTCTGAACGGGGAATTTATGCACGGAGCGGGTCTGGCCGCGTGGGCGCGGTACCTGACCGGCAGACGGGATCGGCCCTGACACAGGTTCAGCAGAAAACGACAGGCTGGAAAACAACAGAAAAGGATGGGGAAAGGAATGGAAAGATACGCGGCAGGAATTGATGTCGGCGGAACAACGGTAAAAATGGGATTGTTTTCGGATGAAGGGCTCCTGGAGAAATGGGAGATTCCCACACGGAAGAAGGACGGAGGGAAACAGGTTCTTCCGGATATCGCGGAATCTCTCTCCGGACATCTTGCCGCGCGGAAAATGACGTTCGGCGATCTGAAGGGAGCGGGGATCGATGTCCCCGGGGCGGTTCTGGAGGATGGAACCGTGAACCGCTGTGTCAATATCGGATGGGGCGTCTTTCAGCTGAGGGACACCTTTTCCGGGATGATCGGAGGTATCCCCGTGGAGGCCGTCAATGACGCGAACGCGGCGGCTCTCGGAGAACAATGGAAGGGCAGCGGATCAGGATATCATAATATCGTGATGGTCACTCTGGGAACGGGGGTCGGAGGCGGAGTGGTCGTCAACGACCGCATTGTGACGGGTGCGTTTGGAGCAGCCGGTGAGATCGGCCACCTGCAGATGCGGGAGGATGAGACAGAGACGTGCGGCTGCGGAAAGCGCGGGTGCCTGGAGCAGTATGCTTCCGCTCACGGAATTGCCCGGGTCACGAAGAAATATCTGAAGGAGCATCCGAAGGAAGCCACATCCCTTCGCTTTCAGAATCACATCTCGGCAAGAGTTCTGTTTGACGAGGCAAAAAAGGGAGATAAAGTGTCGCTGAAGATAATGGAGGAGGTCTGCCGCTGTCTCGGAAGAGGCCTGTCCTTCGTCTCGGCCGTCATTGACCCGGAAATGTTTGTCATCGGCGGCGGCGTCTCAAACGCCGGACCGATTCTGACCGATACGATTCAGAAATATTACCGGGAGTACGCGTTCCACGCATCCCGGAAGACGAAATTCAGGCTCGCGAGTCTGGGCAATGACGCCGGAATGTACGGTTCCGCGAGACTGATTCTCGGATAATCCCGGGGGGTGAATTCCATAAATCAACGATAAAGGAGATACATTCAGAATGAAGATGATCTATCAGGTAGAGGACACACCGGGCTTTCGCCAGAATCTGGTTTTTGCATTTCAGCAGCTGCTGGCTATCATCGCCGCAACGCTGCTGGTGCCGACCCTGGTAAATCTGGGGACGAACGGTGAGACCGAGGTGGTGATGAGCCAGCCGGCCGCCCTTCTCGGAGCGGGAGCCGGGACGCTCTGTTATATCGCGATTACCAGAAAGAGAAGTCCTGTATTTCTGGGGAGTTCGTTCGCTTTTATCTCTCCTTTGATCGGGGCGTGCGCTTTCGGCTATCTGGGCATCATTCTGGGGGCCATTTTTGCCGGCGGGGTTTATGTCATTATTTCGCTGGTTGTTCACTTTGCGGGAACAGACTGGGTGGACCGGATGATGCCTCCAGTCATCATCGGACCGACGGTTGCTCTGATCGGGCTTTCTTTGTGCGGCTCCGCGGTGAGCAATCTGAACAATACGTCCTCCGGAGATTACAATCTGATCGCGATTCTCTGTGGAATGATCGCCTTTGTCGCGACGATTCTCGCGTCGACGAAAGGGGGCAGAACCGCCCGCCTGATTCCGTTTATCATCGGCATTCTGGCCGGTTACGGCGTCGCCTCTGTTTTTTCCGTGATCGGGTATGCGGCGCATATTTCATACCTGCAGATCATCGATTATTCTCCGCTGGTGGAAAACTTTGTTCCGCTGTCGGTACACAGCTTCTTCAGTGTCCCGGATTTTGTCTTTGTCGGTGCCTTCCGCCAGGGGGCAGATTCTCTGAAAGGCGGGACGGGCGTTCTCCAGGTATTCCTCCTGTTTGCTCCGGTCGCGCTCGTGGTTTTTGCGGAGCACATCGCGGATCATGAAAATCTGAGTTCTGTCATCGGGAGAAATCTGATCAGGGATCCAGGGCTGGACAGGACGGTCATGGGCGACGGAGTCGGTTCCATAGTGGGCGCTTTTTTCGGAGGCTGCCCGAACACGACGTACGGAGAGAGCATCGGCTGCGTGGCGATTACGGGCAATGCTTCTGTCTCGACTATTATCCTCACGTCGGTCCTCTGTATTCTTCTGGCGTTTTTTACGCCGTTTGTCGCTTTTGTCAGCACGATTCCGGTCT
Source organism: Bilifractor sp. (assembly GCA_050944685.1). Taxonomy (GTDB): domain Bacteria; phylum Bacillota; class Clostridia; order Lachnospirales; family Lachnospiraceae; genus CADBRN01. The sequence continues at coordinate 65,710 of JBMNRP010000002.1, read as the reverse complement.
GCGTCATCGGCGGAATCTGCATCGCTCTGTATGGCTTCATCGCAGTCAGCGGACTGAAGATGCTCCAGCACGTCAATCTGGACGACAATAAAAATCTGTTTGTAGTCAGCACGATTCTCGTTCTGGGAATCGGAGGACTTGTCCTGGATTTCAAAGCGGTGCAGATCACAAGCATCGCGACGGCGCTCATAATGGGGATTCTGGTCAATCAGCTGCTGCACCGCGGGGAAGGAACGAAGACGGAAAAGAAGGATCAATAAAATTAGCACTCAACTATTGAATTGGCTAACAGCCTGTGATAGAATGGCTTTAGTGAAAGGAGTTTATCCGTCCCGGCACGGAGGAAGAGAAAAATTCTCCTCCGGCATCAAAACGGGGACTGATTCGAAAAGCATTTATCACAACCAAACCAGTCAGAGGAAAGCTGCAGATATGCTGACGGATCAGTGTGTCTGCGGCTGTTTTTTGCTTCGGCAGCAGATCGCTTCGGATCCTGCGGGGCGGACTTCATTTCATAAAATGGCTTCTGTTGAAATTTACGGATGAAAATTGAGGTGAACGAAAATGAGCAGAGATTATTATGAAGTGCTCGGCGTGGACCGCTCGGCTGATGAGAAGGCCATAAAAAAAGCGTTCCGGAAGCTCGCGAAAAAATACCATCCGGACGAAAATAACGGTGACGCTGAGAAAGAGAAAAAGTTTCAGGAGATCAATGAGGCGTATTCGGTCCTCTCAGATCCCAAGAAGAGAAAGCTGTACGATACATACGGGAAAGCTGCTTTTGACGCCGGATTTGACCCGAACGCGGCGGGTGCGTACGGCGGCGCGGGAGGTTCGGATTTCTCGGAATTCTTCCGCAATTTCCATCAGGGAGGGGGAGCTTCTGCAAACGGAACGTCCGGCGAATGGCATACGTACCACTTTGACGGAAATGGGGAGGATATCTTCGGCAGTATCTTTGATGACCTGTTTCAGAACGGCGACGGAAGGAACTTTCGCGGGAGCGGAGGCTTTCGGTCATATGGAAGCGGCTTTTCGGGGTTTTCCGGAGCGGATACTTCCTCCGGTGAAGATCCGGCCGATCTCCGCTCCGATCTGAATGTGACGCTTCGCGATACCGTTTTCGGCGCGCGGAAGAGGATCCGCGTGACGGCGCGTGACGGGTCAGGCGATCACACCCTGGAGGTCAATATTCCCTCCGGCATCGGGGACGGTCAGACCATCCGTCTCCGCGGAAAAGGCGGCAGGAGGCGGGACGGGTCCAGCGGAGATCTGCTGCTGAAGATTCATATTGTCCCTGACGACAGGTACACGAGGAAAGGAAATGACCTGTACACCACCGCGAAGATTCCGTTTACGACGGCGGTCTTTGGCGGAGAGGCGGAGTTTCCGACCATGTACGGAAATGTGCTCTGCAAGATCCGGCCCGGCACACAGTCCGGAAGCAGGATGCGTCTCAGAAACAAGGGATGCCCCGATATGAAAAATCCGTCGCGAAAGGGCGACGAATATGTGACGATTGAGATCAGCGTACCCGTGGATCTGACACCGGAGGAGAGCCGGGCGCTGCGCGAATATGAAAAAGCGCGGAAGAAGGATGCGTTTCAGAGAAGAGAGGCCTCGTAATTTCTGAGCATACTGCCGGAAAAAATGAAGAATCCGGGAACGGCCGTTACCAGGCATTCCGGACCGAGAACTCCTTCTCGTCTTTGACGAGAGGGAGTTCTTCTGCCTGAATGGAATCGATGTGCACGTAGCGCGCATTTTTCAAAATAAGGATCATCTGGCTGATCTGTTTCTGTGTGCCCTGTACTTCCATGACGACAGTATCGTCCCATTCATTGCGCACCCATCCGGTGACGCCGAGTTCTCTCGCTGCATTTTTTGCGTGCCACCGAAAGCCGACGCCCTGGACTGTTCCGCTGAACACAAGTTTTTTCCGCACAATCCTGTGATGGATGATCATACCGGCTGCTCCGTTTTTTACAGTAAATCGGTCAGGAATCAGAGAGGACGGTCCAGGCCTGTCGCGAGGAAAGCCCGGTACGCGAGGTACGTCTCATAGATGTCCGCCTTGCTGGTGATTTCCCAGGGAGCGTGCATATTCAGGACGGCCACACCGAAATCAATGACTTCCATGCCCAGATTGGCCAGGATATAGGCGATCGTTCCGCCGCCTCCCTCGTCGACTTTTCCGAGTTCTCCGGACTGATAGACGATACCTGCGTCATCCATGACCTTCCGGAGGTAGGCGATGTATTCCGCGTTCGCGTCATTGGAACCGCTTTTTCCGCGGCTGCCGGTGTACTTGTTGAAGACCGGTCCGAGTCCGAGGTAGGAGCAGTTGTTTTTTTCCATGACATCCGGATAATTCGGATCAAAGGCGGCACTCACGTCGGAGGAGAGAACGCGCGTGCGACGGAGAGTCCGGCGGAGATTCAGCTCGCTGAAGCAGCCCATGAGATTCATGAGCTCCGCGACGGAGTTTTCGAAAAAGCGGGAGTGCATGCCGGTGGCGCCGACGCTGCCGATTTCTTCCTTGTCGGTGAGAAGGCATACGCTTGTGAACTCCGGCTCGCTCTCATCCAGTATGGCACGGAAGGAAGGATAGGCGCAGACGCGGTCATCCTGACCGTAGCCCATGATCATGCTGCGGTCGAGTCCGTATTCTCTGGCGGCTCCTGCAGGGACGACCTCGATTTCCGCGGAGAAGAAATCATCCTCCTCGATGTCGAGCTGATCCTTCAGGATCCTGAGAATCGCTGCCTTTACATTTTCGCCGTCTTCGTCGTCGGATTTGATGGGACGGCTTCCGACGAGTACATTCAGTTTTTCGCCCTCGACGGCCTCACTGGCCCGTTTTGCCATCTGCTTGCCGGCCAGATGGATCAGAAGGTCGCTGACTCCGAATACCGGATCCTCCGGCTTTTCGCCGATGGAAACCGGTATGACACTGCCGTCTTTTTTGGCTACAACACCGTGGAGCGCGAGAGGAAGTGCGACCCACTGGTATTTTTTGATGCCTCCATAGTAGTGTGTCTCGAACAGAGCCAGATCGTTTTTTTCATACAGGGCGTGCTGCTTCAGATCCATACGGGGAGAATCAATGTGCGCGCCGAGCAGCTGCATGCCGTCGGTGACGGGACGCTTTCCGATGCGGAAGATGATCAGTGATTTTTTCATCATGTCCGCGAATACCAGATCGCCGGGCTTCGGGACAGTTTTCTCTTCGCAGGCGTCCTTCAGGTCGACGGCACCGTTCCTGCGCAGGATTTCGCGCATTCCCGCGACACATTCGCGCTCCGTCTTATGGTCAGAAATAAAGTGACGGTAATCTGTGCAGAAAGATTCCAGAAGTTCCGGGTCATCTTTCTCCCAGATCAGAGTGTTTTTTTTCGGATCTTTATCACTCATAAGTATCTCCATTCCGCCGCCGGGGCGGCAAACAGGTGTGAAATCATAGAAAGCCTTTATCTGTTTTTCAGCTGCGCCCGGGCCTTTTCCTCGAAGCGTTCCTTGCGGACGATAGCCCGCTCGTGCGTCCCTTCTCCGACCATGCCGGCTTCGTCACGGACGGTCACCATGAAGGTAAGGATTTTCCCGTTTGTGCTGATGTCGGCGAGCTCCGTCTCTACGGTGAAATTCATTCCGCAGGGAGTTGCTTTTGAGTGAGTTATGTTGACTCTCGTTCCGACCGTTGTGTCACCCTCCTTAAGGTAGGGTTTGACGGAAAAAGCCGCGGTTTTTTCAATCGCCATGATCATGCAGGGAGTCGCGAGAACATTCACTTCTCCGCTTCCCACATTTTTTGCGAGCATCGATTCATCTACATGAAATGTATCGCTGCCTTTGATGCCGAGTTCCATAGGTGCCCCCTTTCGTTTGATTTGCCAACAGACAATACATTGTTGTAAAATAGCGTTACTATCCGGTCAGAGCCGGACCGGAATAACTTCACATCAGAGTATTTTTATCAGAATAAAGTGTAACATGGTTCCATGAAAATTTCCACCGTGCCGGTGAATAGAGGGACTGTATTTCCGGGATCCGGAAAGCATTTGAAAAAAAAGAATTTTTGAGAGGAAATCGGGAGGAAACGATCAGTGCATGATAAACTTACCAGGGGAGATATTGAAAAAATGCAGAAGGAGATCGACCACCGGAAACTGGTCGTCCGGCCACAGGCCCTCGAGGATCTGAAAGCGGCGCGGGCCCAGGGAGATCTCAGTGAAAATTTCGAGTATCATGCGGCGAAGCAGTTCAAAAATCAGAATGAGAGCCGGATCCGCTATCTGGAAAATATGATCCGGACCGCCATTATTATCGAAGATCATGCGGCGGAGGATGAAGTCGGACTTCAGAAAAAGGTCACCGTCCGTTTTGACGACGAAGAAGAACCGGAGGAGTTCAAGATTGTCACGTCGGTCCGGGAAAATTCGAGACTCGGTCTGATCACGGGGGAGTCTCCCCTCGGGAAAGCGCTTCTCGGACATCGCGCCGGAGACCGCGTTCACGTCGATCTCGGTGGAGGACGCGGTTACGACGTCACAATCTGCAAAGTAGAGAAGGGAGATGACGAGTCCGGGGACGAACTCCGGAGTTATTGAACGGATAAGAAAGCGGGTATTAAAAAAATCTGAAAATGCCCCTTTTTATTGACTTTAAAAAAAACTTGATGGATACTTATTTTAAGCGGTTTCTCCGCAAAATATTATTTTACCCGGAAGGAGATTTGAATGAAAGAAGTTAAAGAACCACCCAGACGGTCGATGCTGATTTTTTATTTCATCGTACTGATCCTGCTGGTCGTTCTGAATTTTCTGGTCGTTCCCGAGATCGGGCAGGAAAAGGTGAAAGAGACGACATACAGCAATTTTCTCAGCATGCTGGACGAGGGGAAGGTAAAAGAGGTATCGGTTGACCGGGAGGACGGCGTTATTACATTCGGGGATACCAGTGACCCGGAAAAATTCTATAAAACAGGCGTGATGGACGATCAGGACCTGGTGAATCGTCTGGTCGAGGCAAAGAAGAATTCGAACCTCGAAGTTTTCGATTCTCCTATCGTCGAGCAGACTTCCCCGGTTGTCAGTTTCCTCGTCGGATGGGTTCTGCCCATCGTTCTCTTCTATTTCCTTGGAAGATGGCTCATGAGCTCCATGACGAAGCGCATGGGTGACGGCATGGGAAACGCGATGAGTTTCGGAAAGAGCAACGCAAAGATTTATGTGCAGTCGGAGACCGGAATCAAGTTTTCCGACGTGGCAGGCGAGGAAGAGGCAAAGGAGATCCTCACCGAGATCGTTGACTTCCTGCATAATCCGAGAAAATATACGGAGATCGGTGCGAAGATGCCGAAGGGGGCTCTCCTGGTCGGCCCGCCCGGAACCGGTAAAACGCTGCTTGCCAAAGCGGTTGCCGGAGAGGCGGATGTCCCGTTCTTCTCTATCTCGGGCTCTGAGTTTGTGGAGATGTTCGTCGGCATGGGAGCCGCGAAGGTCCGCGATCTTTTCAAGCAGGCAAATGAAAAAGCACCCTGCATCGTCTTTATCGACGAGATTGATACGATCGGAAAGAAGCGTGACACATCCGGCTTCTCAGGCAATGATGAGCGGGATCAGACGCTGAATCAGCTGCTTTCGGAGATGGACGGATTTGACGGCCGGAAGGGCGTCATCATACTGGCGGCGACGAACCGCCCCGAGATCCTGGATCCTGCCCTGCTCCGTCCGGGCCGTTTCGACCGGCGCGTTCCGGTTGAGCTGCCGGATCTGAAGGGAAGAGAGGAAATTCTCAAACTCCACGCGAAGAATATCAAAATTGCCGATACGGTTAATTTCAATACGATTGCCCGTATGGCTTCCGGCGCTTCCGGAGCCGAGCTTGCCAATATGATCAATGAGGCGGCCCTGCGCGCGGTCCGGGGAGGACGGAAGTTTGTCACCCAGGAGGATCTGGAAGAGAGCGTCGAGGTTGTCATCGCCGGTTATCAGAAGAAGAACAAGATCCTGACCGACAAGGAGAAGCTTATCGTCTCCTATCACGAGACCGGACACGCTCTGGTCGCCGCCATGCAGACGAACTCCGCTCCGGTCACGAAGATCACGATTATTCCGCGTACGTCCGGAGCTCTCGGATACACCATGCAGGTGGATGAGGGAGAGCATAATCTGATGAGCAAGGAGGAACTGGAGAACCGGATCGCCACACTGACCGGAGGGCGTGTGGCTGAGGAGCTGATTTTCCACTCGATTACCACGGGCGCTTCCAATGATATCGAGCAGGCGACGAAACTCGCCCGCGCGATGATCACCCGGTTCGGAATGAGCGACGAATTCGGCATGGTCGCTCTGGAGACGCTGCAGAATCAGTACCTCGGCGGGGACACCTCGCTGGCTTGCTCGGAGGCAACGTCCGGACGGATTGACCAGATGGTTATCAGCGTCGTTCAGAGAGCGCATGACAAGGCGAAGCAGATCCTTTCCAGCCATATGGCCAAGCTGCATGAACTCGCGAAATATCTCTATGAGAAAGAGACGATTACGGGTGATGAGTTTATGGAGATCCTGAACCGCAAGCCGGAGAAAATAGAGGATCACAGCGCGGACGGGCAGGAAAAATCCGGAGACGGAAAGACGTCCGGTCCGGATGCGCCTTCGGCGTCGGACGGCATCACGGATTCGAATGAGACTGCCGGTGATCCGGAAACTTCTTCCGGACGGAACCCGTCCGGCGGGAAATCGGAGGGCATGTTTTCCGACATGCGCAGAAAGTATGGCTCCTCTTCCGGAGACAGTACGTCCGGGCCTGGAGCCTCACAGGAGAAGGAGAGCGAAAGCTCCGGAAATGACGATGATATCGTCGACGTAGATGTGCCGAAGGGCCTGGATGACTGAAGACGTTTGATAGCGGGTGGACAAAAACAGAATTATCGGATGACCGCCGGAAACGGACTTTCCGGCGGCTTCCGCCAACGGAGGGGTTTTGCAAATGGATAAGAGACTGTACGATCTGATGGACTGGCCGGAGATAGAAGCGGTCGTTTATTCGGAGGAGAATCAGCCGCGCAGCATCCTGGGGCCACAGATTACGCCGGACGGAGTGCTCATACAGGCGTTTTTTCCGGGAGAGACTTCTCTCCTTCTGAAAACAGCAGATATGGAACAGTCCATGGAGCTCGTCGATGAGACGGGCTATTTCGCGATTCTCCTCCGAAGAAAAACAGTGCCGGAGCATACATTTGTGACAGAGAAGGACGGAAAAAAGAGAGAATATCCGGATCCGTATGCTTATCCTTGTCAGATTACGAAAAAAGAGGAGACGCGTTTCCTTGCGGGGATCTGGAAGGACGCCTACAGGAAACTGGGCGCGCATGAGATGACGGTTGACGGGGCCAGAGGTGTTTACTTTGCCGTTTGGGCGCCGAACGCTCTCCGAGTCTCGGTAGTCGGGGCTTTTAACGGATGGGACGGAAGGCGGGCTCAGATGAACCGCCTGGAATCCGGTATCTTTGAGCTGTTTATTCCGGGACTCGTCGCCGGGCGTCCGTACCGGTATGAGATCAAGCTGAACGGAGGCGACACGTATCTCAAATCAGACCCGTGTGCGAACGAGTATGAAAAAGGAGAGAACGGTGCGTCCCTTGTCTCGGGAAATTACGAGTATGACTGGGGCGACGGCAAGTGGATCCGGAACCGCGCGTCTGCCCAGACTCCCGGGAAGCCGATGATGATCTGCCAGATGAGCCTTTCGTCTTTTCGGAAGGAGGACGGCACATTCCGGGGGTACCGGGAGATGGCGAGAGAGATCGCCGATTACGTGTCCTCCATGGGCTTTACGCACGTTGAACTGACTCCGGTCGCGGAATACCCGGATGACCGGTCGCTCGGTTTCGAGACAAGCGGGTACTATGCCCCGACCTCCCGGTTCGGAAAACCGGATGATTTCCGCTATCTGGTTGATTATCTTCACCGGATGGGAATAGGCGTCATTCTGGATACGGTTTTTTCCTATTTTGCGGCAGGAGATTCACTTCTTTCCGGATTTGACGGAACGTGTCTCTATGAGCATCTGGACGCCAGAAGGGGAATTCATCCGGCGTTCGGTACGCATATTTTCAATTACGGGCGGAAAGAGGTCGTGAATTTTCTCACTTCTTCCGCGATTTTCTGGGCGAAAGAATTTCATATTGACGGCATAAAGATCACGGACACCGCTACCATGCTGTATCAGGATTTCGGCAGAAAGGACGGGGAGTGGGTAGCCAATATGTACGGCGGAAATGAGAATCTGGAGGCGGCGGATTTTCTCAGAAAGCTCAACGGCACACTTCACTCGGACGTCTCCGGCTTTCTCACGATCGCAGAGGATATGGCGGGATGGAACGGAATTACCGCTTTTCCGAAAGAAGAGGGGCTCGGATTCGATTATAAATGGAACAATACCTGGGCGTCTGAGATAATGACCTATATGAACTATGACCCGCTGTTCCGCGGCGCCCATCACGACGACCTGACATTCAGCACGGTATATGCCTGGAGCGAAAAATATCTGATCGGCTTCGGACGGGATGAAACGGCCGGACGGTCGGACGGGATTCTCGGGAGCATGGCCGGAATTACTCCGGAGATCAAGGCAGCAAACGAGAGAGCGGCACTCGCCTATCTCTATGTACATCCCGGGAAAAAGCTTCTTGCCGCCGAAGAGGATAGCGGAAGCGAGGGAAAGAAAGAACTGATCCGGAAACTGAACGCGCTCTGCACCAGTCTGCCGGCGCTGTACGAAAAAGACCAGACTCCGGACGGCTTTGAGTGGATCAGTAATCTGGACCGCGACCGCAACCTGCTGATTTTCCTCCGGAAGGGGAAGAAAAAGGACGAGACCCTTCTCGTCGTCTGCAATTTCTCTAATGTCGAGTATGATGAATTCCTGATAGGAGTTCCGTGGCCGGGCAAGTACAAAGAGATTTTCTGCAGCAGCGACGCCGCTTTCGGCGGATCCGGCCTGATGAACCCGCGCGTGAAGATGAGCAGGCCGATCGAGCACGACGAGCGACAAAATTCGATCAAGGCGGTGGTAGAGCCGCTCTCCGTGTCCATCTACCAATACACGGAGGCGGTTGAAAAGCGGTCCAACAACCGGTCCGCGAAAAAGAAACCGGTCTCATCGAAGCCGAAAAGAAACCTGAAGAAGGAACTGGAAGAAAAAATGGCGAAGGAAGGGGACTGATCAATCCTGTATCAATCGCGTACAAACGCGTAAAATCCGGCAAAAGCCTTGCATTCCCTCTGGGCGGGTGCTATAATTCCGTTGTTACATGAATGATGATTATGATTGGAGTGGGCCCGAAAAGGTCTGCTCCTTTTATGTATGAACGCTGTGCGCAGGAAGGATTCGATCAGGAGAATGGCTGCGACAAAGAAAGAAGCAATCGAGGCGAAGGCAGAGGAGATCCTTCTTCCGATTCTGGAAAAATGCAGAGTGAAGCTCTACGATGTGGAATTTGTGAAGGAGGCCGGTTCTTATTATCTTCGCGCTTATATTGACAAGGAGGGCGGCGTGACCATAGACGACTGCGAGGCAGTCAGCCGGCTCTACAGTCCCGCCCTGGATGACGCGGGAGTAATCCGGGAGGCCTACGTTCTCGAGGTCAGTTCCCCGGGACTCGGCCGCCATCTCCGCCGGAAAAGAGATTACGAGAATAACGTCGGGAAGAGGCTCGAGATTCATACGTACAGAGCGATTGACAAGAAAAAAGAATTTTTCGGTCTGCTGAAATCCTGGGATGAGGACACCGTCACCATCCTGGAGGACGACGGGACAGAGAGGACCTTTCAGAAAGCAGATCTGTCCGTGATCCGTCTCGCTTTTGATTTCTGAGCGGGCGGGAACAGCGGATGGAGTTTTAAGTGAATCGGATTATTGTGCAAGCAGGAGGAAAAACGAAAAAAATGAACACGGAATTGATTGAGGCTCTGAATATTCTTGAACAGGAAAAGAATATCAGCAAGGATTCTGTCCTTGACGCGATTGAACAGTCACTGGTTCAGGCATGCAAGACACACTTCGGCGTGTCGGACAATGTGCGCGTCGTGATGGATCACGAGACATGCGATTACTCGATCTTTATCGAGAAAAATGTCGTGGAAAACGTGGAAAATGAAGGGACCGAGATCAGCCTCGAGGACGCGAAGGAAATAGATCCGTCGCTGGAAATCGGCGATGTCGCGAATATTCCGGTTGAGTCAAAGGCCTTCGGGCGTATTGCGACGATGAACGCGAAAAACATCATCCTTCAGAAAATCCGTGAAGAGGAGCGGAAAGTTCTGTTTGACGAGTACAATCAAAAATTACACGAGGTCGTGACAGGTGTCGTCCAGCGCTTTATGGGACGGAATGCCAGTGTCAATCTCGGACGTGTCGATGCACTCCTTACAGAAAATGAGATGATCAAGACCGAGCATCTCCGCCCGAATCAGAGAATCAAAGTATATGTCGTCGAGGTAAAAGACAATTCCAGGGGACCGCGCATCACGGTTTCCAGAACGCACCCCGAGCTGGTCAAAAAGCTGTTCGAGGCGGAGGTACAGGAAATCCACGACGGCATCATCGAAATCAAAGGGATTGCCCGTGAGGCAGGTTCCAGGACGAAGATGGCCGTCTGGAGCAATGATGACAATGTAGATGCGGTCGGAGCCTGCGTCGGCGTAAATGGCGTTCGCGTCAACGCGGTGGTCGACGAGCTCGGCGGCGAGAAGATCGATATTATCAGCTGGGATGATAACCCGGCGATTCTGATTGAACACGCCCTTTCTCCTGCGAAGGTCATCTCTGTCATGGCCGATCCCGACGACAAGACGGCGACCGTCATCGTCCCGGATTATCAGCTTTCTCTTGCCATCGGAAAAGAGGGACAGAACGCCCGCCTCGCCGCTCGCCTCACCGGCTTTAAGATTGATATCAAGAGTGAGACCAGGGCGAGAGAAGACGGCGATTTCGATTATTACGAGGAGGACGAGGACGAAGAGTACGAAGAGTACGACGAGTCTGAGTATGAAGAGGAATCGCCGGAAGGAGAGGAGAATTCTGCTGAGGAGCAGACCGAAGCAGCCGCGGCGGAATCTGACGATGACGCCTCTTCGCAAGAGGAGGAAGAGTCCGATGACGTCTCAGCGGAAGCGGAGGAAGAGCCCGAGGCTGCTTCTGCAGAAGAGGCAGCGGAACCGGAGAACGTTTCTGCGGAATCCTGATGGATGAGACCGCGGGAAAAGATGTCAGCAGAACCTAACCGTACACAGATGACAGAACAGACACAGAACTGAGGATATTTATGGCGCAGAAAACGAAAAAAATTCCTGAGCGGAGATGCGTCGGGTGCATGGAAAAGTTCGAAAAATCGGAGCTCATCCGGGTGCTCCGGACGCCGGAAGGTGAAGTGAAGATCGATGCGACAGGGCGCGCCAACGGCAGGGGAGCGTATCTCTGCAGGAAAAGCGCATGTCTCCGGAAGGCGCTGAAAAACAAAGGACTGGAACGTTCCCTCGGCATGCAGATTCCGGATTCTGTGAAAGAAGAACTGCAGAAGGAGATGGAAGCGCTTGAAAAGACCTGACGCGCTGCCGCTTCTTGGCCTGTGTATGAGGGCGGGAAAAGTGGCATCGGGAGAGACAGCCTGCGAGGCGGCGATCCGATCCGGGAAGGCATATCTGGTCCTGATCGCATCGGACGCTTCGGATAATACAGTAAAGAAGTTTAATAATCTGTGCCGTTTTCGGGAGGTACCACTTCTGGTCTATCAGAAAAAAGCCCTGCTCGGAAATGCGATCGGAAAGGGAGAAAGATCCAGCCTGGCTGTCCTTGACGAATCGTTTGCGGCGGGGATCAGAAGGAAGATTGAAGAGGAGCGAGAATTCGAGGAAAGGTCGGTGTTGTAATTGGCAAATATCACGGTCAGTGCTCTTGCAGAAGAACTGAAAACGGATGAAAAGAAAATCACGGAATTCCTGAAGGAAAAGCAGATAGAAATATCGCAGGATTCGCTTGATGACAGTCAGGCGGATGCGGTCCGCTCTGCGTTCGCGGAGCAGAAAAAAACAGCTTCCGCCGGGAAAAAGAGCAAAGATGCGAAAACCGGTGCCGCGAAGAGTGCGGCGAAAAAGCCGGCAGCCTCAAAAGAAAAGGATGAGAAGACCGGGAAAAAGAAGGCCGGAGAGCCGGTAAAAAAGAAGAAGAGAATCATTCAGGTGTTCCATCCGCAGAATGCCAGGAGCCGTGAGGTGCAGAATTACGGAAAAACGTCCGGCAAAAAAACGGTGCGGGGAGCAAAAGGATCCCCGGAAGAGACGAAAGCCGCGAAGCGTCCCCTCGTAAAGGTTCCCCGTCCCCATCCGCCGGCATCTTCCTACGGTCCCTCTCCGGAAGAGATCGCTGCGGAGAAAAAAGCAGCCCGGGAGAGAGCGGAAAAGAAGGCGGCGGAACAGGAGGCAGCAAAGGCTGCGGCGATGGCAGAAGAGGCTGCGAAGAAGGAAGCCGCAGAGCAGGAGGCGGCAAGGGATGCTTCGAAAAAAAGCGAGGCGGAGAAAGCAAGGAAGACCGCCGAGGCGCCAGAAGGAAAGCCGGAGAAAACACAGCCTTCTGCAAAGCCACAGGCAGCTTTGGAAAAGAAACCAGTCCGCGCGGAAGAAGCGAGACCGGCGAGAACCGCCTCAAAAGAGTCCGGCGCGCGTACCTCCGACAGAAGGTCCGAACGACCGTCCAGGGGAGAGTCCCGGTCCGGAGAAGGAAGAAATTTCCGCCAGGATCACCGCCGCGATTCCGACCGGTCTTCCGGAGGGGAGGACAGAAGAAAGAGAACCTTCCGGGGAGACAGAAGAGCCGGGACGCAGCAATCTCAGGAGCCGGTTTCTTCCAGAGGGCAGCGCGGACGCGGAGACAGGGAAAAGGACAAAAACAAATCCTTCCTTAAGGAAAATAAGTATAACAATGACCGGAACGGCAGAAACAAGCACAGCAGGCAGAACGCGCAGCCGCTCCAGATGCAGCACGCAAAGAAGAAGAAAGAAGAGAAGAAGGTAGAAAAGGTGACGGAGATCAGACTTCCCGAGAGAGTGGTCATCCGCGAGCTTGCCGAAAAAATGAAGGTCCAGCCTTCCGCCATTGTCAAGAAGCTCTTTATGGAGGGAATGATGGTTACGGTCAATCAGGAGATTGACTATGACAAGGCCGAGGAGATCGCGATGGATTATGATATCCTCGTGGAGCCTGAGGAAAAGGTCGATGTGATCGCAGAGATGCTGAAGGATGACGAAGAAGAGGATGAGTCCAAACTCGTTCCGCGTCCGCCGGTCGTCTGCGTTATGGGTCATGTCGATCACGGAAAAACCTCCCTTCTGGATGCCATCCGGGATTCCCACGTCGTGGACCGCGAGGCGGGCGGAATCACACAGAGCATCGGTGCCTATGTAGTTGAGATCAACGGACAGAAAATCACCTTCCTTGACACGCCCGGCCATGAGGCATTCACAGCCATGCGTATGCGCGGCGCGAATTCGACCGATATCGCGGTTCTGGTCGTCGCGGCGGATGACGGTGTGATGCCGCAGACCGTCGAGGCCATTAACCACGCAAAGGCCGCCGGCGTTGAAATTATCGTCGCAATCAACAAGATTGATAAACCGAACGCCAACGTGGACCGCGTAAAGCAGGAGCTCGCAGAGTATAATCTGGTCCCGGAGGACTGGGGAGGAAGTACGATCTTTGTTCCGGTTTCCGCCAGAACCCACGAGGGAATCGACAATCTTCTGGAGATGATCCTTCTCACCGCGGAGGTTATGGAACTGAAGGCGAATCCGGACCGCAAGGCGCGTGCACTCGTCCTTGAGGCGAAGCTCGACAAGGGCAAGGGACCGGTTGTCAATGTCCTCGTTCAGAAGGGAACGCTTCATGTGGGAGACTATATCGCGTGCGGCGGAGCCTCCGGCCGGGTCCGTGCCATGACCGATGAAAATTCGCATCCGGTAAAGGCGGCGGGTCCGTCCAGACCGGTTGAGGTTCAGGGACTTTCCGACGTGCCGAATGCCGGCGAGATTCTCATCGCGACCGATACCGACAAAGAGGCGAAAAACTTTGCTGCGACCTTTATCAATGAGAAACGCAGCAAGCTTCTGGAGGAGACCCGGTCGAGAATGTCGCTGGACGATCTGTTCAGTCAGATCCACGAGGGAGATGTAAAGGATCTGAATATCGTTGTGAAAGCGGATGTTCAGGGGTCGGTCGAGGCGGTGACGCAGTCTCTTGAAAAGCTGGCCTCGGAGGAGATCGCCGTTCATATCGTTCACGGAGGCGTGGGTGCTATCAATGAGTCGGATGTCATGCTCGCAGCGGCATCCAACGCGATTATCATCGGATTTAATGTCCATCCGGATCTGACGGCGAAAACCATCGCCGCACAGGAGAAGGTGGATATCCGCCTTTACAAGGTCATTTACAAGGCCATCGAGGATGTGGAAGCCGCTATGAAGGGAATGCTCGCCCCGAAGGTTGAGGAGAAGGTTATTGGTCACGCAGAGGTGCGCCAGCTGTTCAAGGCTTCCGGCGTGGGAACGATTGCGGGAAGCTACGTTCTGGACGGCACGATCCAGAGAGGCTGCCAGGTCCGGCTCTACCGCGACGACGAGCAGATCTTTGAAGGAAACCTCGCCTCCCTGAAGCGTTTCAAGGATGACGTGAAAGAGGTCAAGAGCGGATTTGAGTGCGGGCTGGTGTTCGAGGATTATAATGAGATTCGTGAGGGCGACAAGGTAGAAGCCTACGTGATGGTTGAGGTTCCGCGATGAGAAAAAACAGTATAAAAAACCGAAAAGTTAATGACGCGGTGCTCCGGGAGGTGTCGGAGATTATCCGCGCGGACCTGAAGGATCCGGATATCGCGCCGATGACTTCCGTTACGGAGGTTCACGTCGCTCCGGATCTGAAAACGTGCAAGGTATATGTGAGCGTGCTCGGAGATGATGAAAAAAAGAAGATGACTCTCGCCGGACTGGAGAGGTCGAAGGGATATATCCGCCATCTTCTCGCGCAGAATCTGAATATGCGTATCACGCCCGAGCTGTTCTTCCGGCTTGACGAATCTATCGAATATGGCAACAGGATGTCGGCGCTGATCGATGAAGTCATCGGGAAAGACAGAGGAACATCATAATGGAAAAGATTGAGGCCCATCTTGGGAACGCGAAAAAAATTGCCATCGCAGGACATGTAAATCCGGACGGCGACTGCATCGGTTCCTGCATGGGAATGTATCAGTATCTGAGAGACAATCATCCGGATCTTGAGGTAGATGTGTATCTTCAGGAGCCGAGGGCGGTCTTCTCTTTTCTGAAAAATTTTGATCAGATAAAAAATGAATATGAGAACGAGACCTACGATCTGCTGATTCTTCTGGATATCAGCAGCAAGAACCGGGTCGGCGTAGTGCAGGAGCTTGTCCCTGTGACGCCGGTGATTTGTCTGGATCATCACCGCACGAATCACGACTCGTATTCCTGGTTTTACAACGATCCCTCCGCGAGTTCGACCTCTGAGGTGATCATGCGTTTCATGGATCTGGATAAAATCTCCGAGCCGTGCGCGGAGGCCCTTTACATGGGCATCGCTCACGACACCGGGATATTCCAGTATCAGGATACCTCCCCCGAGACCATGCGGGTGGCGGCAGACCTGATGGAAAAGGGAATCCCGTTTTCAAGCATTGTCGACCGGACGTATTATCAGAAAACCTACGAAGAGAATCAGATTCTCGGCCGGGCACTTCTCGAGAGCTTCCGTTTTTACGACGGCAAAGTGATTGTCTCTGTGATCAAGGAAAAGACCATGAAATTTCTCGGACTCTCGCCGAAGGATATGGACGGAATTGTCGGTCAGCTGCGCAATACCATCGGCGTTGAGGTCGCGATCTTTATGTACGAGATCGACTGGCTCACATACAAGGTCAGCATGCGCTCGAAAGAGTACATCGATGTGAGCGAGGTGGCGGCCGCTTTCGGAGGCGGCGGTCACGCGCGGGCGGCCGGCTGTACCATGGAGGGTATGCATCTGGACGTGATCAACAATCTCTCCGATGAACTCAGCAAGCAGTTTATCGCTCACGAAGAGATGCTGGAAAAGCAGGCGGCTTCGCAAAAGAAGCAGCCATAAGCGGCCGGACCGGATTGTTTATGTTAAATGGAATTATCAATGTATATAAGGAGGCCGGCTGGACCTCGTTTGATGTGATCGCAAAGCTGAGGGGCATCGCGGGACAGAAAAAGCTGGGTCATACGGGAACGCTTGACCCGGACGCGGAAGGAGTTCTTCCGGTCTGCCTCGGCCGAGCGACGAAGCTGTGCGGTCACATCACGGATACAAAAAAAACCTACGAGGCGGACATGCTTCTCGGTGTTACGACGGATACCCAGGATACTTCCGGAGAAATTCTTTCCAGAAGTTTTGCCGGCGATCTGGATAAGGATGCCATCCGCTCGTGCGTGGAGAGCTTTCTGGGAAGCCAGATGCAGATTCCTCCGATGTATTCCGCAAAAAAGGTTAATGGGAAACGTCTTTATCAGCTGGCGCGGGAGGGAGTTCAGGTAGAACGAAAGCCGGTGCCGGTCTTTTTTTATGACATTTCCCTTCTGGAAATCTCAGTTCCGCATGTCCGTTTCCGGGTAGTCTGCTCGAAGGGAACGTACATCCGGACGCTGTGTCATGATATCGGCGAAAAGCTCGGATGCGGCGGCTGTATGGAAAAACTGGTCCGAACCCGTGTCGGTCCGTTCCGGATCGAAGATTCCATGAAAATCGGGGAACTCGAGCAGGCAAAGGCCAGAGGAGAGTTTGCGTCCGCCATCATTCCGGTCGATCGCCTTTTTTTGGAACTTCCCGGCGGCAGGACGATTCCGGAAGCGGATCGATACGTGCACAACGGAAATCCGGTATATCCGGCCGACCTGCGGTTTGAAGAAGAGAGGACGGGCAGTTTTTCACGCGTCCGCCTCTACGATTCGGAGGGTGTCTTCGTCGGCATCTTCCGCCTGGATGAGAAGCGCCGGATATATTGTCCGGAGCAGATGTACCTGGATCCGGAGCAGATTCACGAGAGCCATTAAGAGCAGGATCCCGTGTATTTTCGTTTGAGGGAATCACCATTGGAATATTTCAGAGAATTAGATGAGTACAGAAATGCGGAGCCGTCCGTTGTGACGCTGGGCAAATTTGACGGAGTTCATCTCGGCCACAGGCTTCTCCTGGAGAAGGTCCGGGAAATTTCCGCAGAGGAGAACCTCGTCAGCATTGCGGTTACGTTTGATGCGCCTCCTTCCGCGAAAATCCATCACACAAAGGGCCTCATGCTGATGACGAACAGAGAGCGCCGCGATCTCCTGGAAGAGGAGGGAATGGATTTTCTCGTTGAATGTGTTTTTAACGAACAGTTCCGGTCGCTTTCTCCGGCGGAATTTGTCCGGAATATTCTGATGGACCGGTTTCATGTGAGTGCTCTTGTGGTCGGGGATGATTTTCGGTTCGGGAAGGACCGGGCCGGAGATGCTGCATTTCTGAAGAAGACAGGCATGGAGTCGGGATTTTCCGTCTATGTGGTCGGGAAAAAGAAGGATCCGGAGAGCGGACAGGAAATCAGCAGCAGCTGGATCCGGTCCGAGCTCAGGGAGGGTCATATGGAAACCGTGACCAGGCTTCTCGGAAGACCGTATTTTATCTCCGGAAAGATTGTTCACGGTAAGCAGATCGGTCACCGTATGGGCATTCCGACGATCAATCAGATTCCGGAAGACCGGAAGATGCTTCCTCCGAACGGCGTATATTTCAGTTTTGCCGAGATCGGCGGACAGAAATATCACGGCGTCACGAATATCGGGATCCGGCCGACCGTGAGCGGAGAGGGACTCAGCGTTGAGACGCATCTGCTTGACTGCTCCGGTGATTTTTACGAAGATGAGGCTCGCATTTCCCTCCTTCATTTTTTGCGTGCCGAGCGGAAGTTTGATTCGGTTGAGGTACTGCGGGACCAGATCCGAAAAGATGTCAGAGCGGCGGATGAATATTTTCAGGCGCTTCAGGCGCTGTTTGAGAGCCCGGTTTCTCTTTCGTGAGAGAAGGATTTCCCGCTTCGTCAGCGGGTATTTCGCCTGCCGCGCTCCGTTTCTTGACTGTAAAGTTTTACTGTGCTAAAATGTTGCCATCTTTCAGGGAGGGGTTTTTCAGATGGCAAAAGATATTCACACAGAAGCGGTCAATCAGTTGTTCCAGGCAATTCTGACGCTTCGCACAGTCGATGAATGTTATACATTTTTTGAAGATGCCTGTACAATCAACGAGCTGCTTTCCTTGTCACAGAGATTTGAGGTCGCGAGGATGCTGCGCGATAAAAAGACGTATCTCGAGATTTCCAAAAAGACCGGGGCTTCGACGGCTACGATCAGCCGCGTAAACCGGTCTCTGATCTACGGAAACGACGGATATGAGATGGTGCTGAAACGAATGGGCGGGAATCTGCCGGACCAGAAATGACGAACCGGGAGAATCCGCCTGGCCGGTCCGGACGGGAGGAATACTGGCATGATAGCGATTATTGATTATGACGCAGGCAATATCCGCAGTGTCGAAAAGGCTCTGCGCCTTTTGGGAGAAGAGCCTTGCGTGACGAGAAATATCGAAGAAATCAGGAAGGCCGATGAAGTGATTCTTCCGGGTGTCGGGAGCTTTGGAGACGCCATGGAAAATCTTCGCTCATTCGGCCTTGTTTCAGCTATTTCGGAGGCGGTCCGCGAGGGAAAGCCTTTTCTCGGAATCTGTCTCGGCCTGCAGCTGCTCTTTGAGAAAAGCGAGGAGAGTCCGGGAGCGGAAGGCCTCGGGATTCTGAAGGGCGTGATCAAGCGGATTCCGGACGGCGCGGACCGCAAGGTTCCCCATATGGGCTGGAATTCGCTTCATCTGCAGAATAACGGGCGTCTGTTCGCCGGCGTGAAGGAACAGTCGTACGTGTACTTTGTCCACTCGTATTATCTGGAAGCTGCGGACGAATCGATTGTCACGGCGACGACGGGGTACGGAGTGACCATTCACGCTTCAGTCGAGCAGGGCAATGTGTTTGCCTGTCAGTTCCATCCGGAAAAGAGTTCGGACGTCGGCCTGACCATTCTGAAAAATTTCGCCGCACTGGCGGGAAAGTGAGTTCCCGGATCACAAAAAAGGAGGAGACGCCTTGTTTACCAAAAGAATTATTCCCTGCCTGGATGTCAATGCGGGCAGAGTAGTAAAGGGTGTGAATTTCGTCAATCTCCGGGATGCCGGAGATCCGGTTGAAATTGCGGCGGCTTACGACAGGGCGGGAGCCGACGAAGTCGTATTTCTCGATATTACCGCCTCTTCGGACAACCGGAATACCGTTGTGGACATGGTGCGCCGCGTTGCCTCCAATGTTTTTATCCCCTTTACGGTGGGAGGCGGCATCCGTTCGGTGGATGATTTCCGTCTGCTGCTTCGGGAGGGAGCCGACAAGATCTCCATTAACACCTCGGCGCTTATGAATCCGCAGCTGATCTCGGAAGCCGCGTACAAGTTCGGAAGTCAGTGCGTTGTGGTGGCGATTGATGCCAAAAAGCGCGCGGACGGAAGCGGCTGGACGGTCTACAAGAACGGCGGGAGAGTCGATATGAACCGGGATGCCGTTGAGTGGGCCATGGAGGCGGAGCGACTCGGAGCGGGAGAGATCCTGCTGACGAGTATGGACTGTGACGGAACGAAGGCAGGCTACGACATTCCTCTGACCAAGGCGGTTTCCGGTTCGGTGAAGATTCCGGTCATTGCCTCGGGAGG
Organism: Bilifractor sp.; assembly: GCA_050944685.1. Taxonomy (GTDB): domain Bacteria; phylum Bacillota; class Clostridia; order Lachnospirales; family Lachnospiraceae; genus CADBRN01. The sequence goes on along the minus strand of JBMNRP010000002.1, from coordinate 45,838 downwards.
CGCCGGGACAAAGGAGCATTTTTATGACGCTCTGACGGAAGGAGGAGCCGATGCCGCGCTCGCCGCGTCCCTCTTCCACTACAGGGAGCTCGAGGTCCGTGAGGTGAAGGAATACCTTCGGGAACGCGGCGTTTCCGTACGGCTTTGATGATGAAAGAATGGATTGCCCGGAAGGGCTGTCACGAGTGAAGGGAGAAGATATGCCGCCTATTACCGGTGAATGGGAACAGGCTCTCCGGCCGGAGTTCCGGAAGCCTTACTACAGAAAACTGTTTCAGACGGTTACGAACGCCTACCGTACGGAGAGAGTGTTTCCTCCGGCAGATGAGATTTTCAATGCGTTTCATCTGACGCCTCTCTCAAAGGTGAAGGTCGTGATTCTCGGCCAGGATCCGTACCACGAAGAGGGTCAGGCGGAGGGCCTCTGTTTTTCGGTAAAGCCGGGAGTGGAGATTCCTCCCTCGCTGGTCAATATATATCAGGAACTGCACGACGATCTCGGATGCCGGATTCCCAACAACGGGAGTCTCGTAAAATGGGCGAAGCAGGGCGTGCTTCTTTTGAATACCGTTCTGACGGTCCGCGCCCACCGGGCGAATTCCCACAGAGGAATCGGCTGGGAGGAGTTCACGGACGCGGCGATCAGCGCTGTCGCCGCAGAGGATCGGCCGATCGTTTTTCTTCTGTGGGGCAGACCGGCACAGCAGAAGGAATATATGATCAAAAATCCGAAGCACCTCGTGCTCAAGGCGCCGCATCCGAGCCCGCTGTCCGCTTATCGCGGCTTTTTCGGGTGCAGGCATTTTTCCAAAACAAACGCGTATCTGGAGAAAAACGGGCTGGAGCCTGTTGACTGGCAGATCGAGGATATCTAAGGGAGTATTCGGATTCAATGGCAAAGAAAAACAGTCTCGTAAAGAATGCCTCTATCCTGATGGTCGCCTCGATCATCTCCCGGATTATCGGACTGATTTACCGGAGACCACTGGGGTCCATTCTGGGATCTGTGGGACTTGGATATTACGGATACGCGAGCAATCTTTATACGATTCTTCTTCTGATTTCATCTTACAGCATTCCGATGGCGGTATCGAAGATCGTGTCGGAACGGCTGGCTCTCAAACAGTATAAAAACGCACAAAAGGTCTTCAAAGGGGCGCTTCTTTACGCCGTGATGATCGGCGGCATTACCGCTTTCATCTGCTTTTTCGCGGGCCCTATCCTGCTGCCCGCCAATCAGCAGAATGCTCTTCCGGCTCTGCGGGTGCTCGCCCCGACGATTTTCTTTTCCGCGATTCTCGGTGTGTTCCGGGGATATTTTCAGGCGCATGAGAGCATGACGCCGACTTCGATCTCACAGATCCTGGAACAGATCATGAATGCGGTCATCAGTATTCTCGCCGCCTGGCTTCTGATCAAAAACCTGGCTCCGGAGGGCGGAACAAAGGCTGCAATCTACGGTGCCATGGGAGGAACGCTCGGGACCGGCGCCGGAGTTCTGACCGGTCTCGCTTTTATGCTTTTTGTATATGCCCTTAACCGGGGATATTTTCGCCGCGAGAGAAAACGAGACCGCACCAGTGCGGAAGAAACGTACGGAGATGTATTCCGGATCATCGCCATGATGATCACGCCCATTATTTTCACGACTTTTGTCAATAATGCCAGTTCTTATCTGGACAGTTACCTCTATTCCACGATCGAGGGGTGGCACAAGATGGCTTCGGACACCATTTCCGCCGCATACGGAGAATACAGCAACTATTACATTCCGATCATCAATATTCCGCTCGCGCTTGCCTCGGCCAGCGCCTCGGCGATGATGCCGGAGGTTTCGGGGAAATTCGCGATAGGAGACAAAAAGACGGCGAATGACAAGATCCGCGAGACGATTCGCCTGACGATGTTTATCTGCATCCCGTCTATGATCGGACTGATGTCACTGGCCTATCCGATCATGGGAGTACTCTTCCCGTCGGCGACCGGTCTTGCGGCTGACCTGCTTCTGACCGGTTCCGTTTACGTTTTGTTCGCGGCGCTCTCTACCATCACCAGCAGTGTCCTTCAGTCCATCGGGAAGCAGAGGGATGCCCTTCTGAACGCGGGGATCTCCCTGATTCTGAATCTGGTCATTCTGACGGTCATGCTGTTTCTCGCGCCGCAGCTGAGTATCTATGCGGTCATGATTGCCAATATTCTCTACTCGCTCATCGACTGGATCCTCAATGAAATCCGCCTGAGAAAGTATCTGGGGTACAAGGGAGAATTTCGCCGCACGTATCTGCATCCGCTGGAGGCTTCCGTGATCATGGGACTCGTCGCGATCGGTGTTTACGAGCTTCTGTTCCACCTGACGAGAAGACCGTCCATCGCTACCATCGTGGCTCTGGTCGTCGCGGTGATCGTATATCTGATCGCCTACGTCATCGTATCCGGAACCGGAGAGGCGGAGATGCGCAGATATCCCATGGGGACGAAAATCGTTTCGTTTCTGAGGGCAATCCGTGTATACCGCTGAAAATGAAAAATATCCGGCGAATTCTTTTAAACCGCCGGCCGGTATGATATAATAACCGTGCATGTATTGGTAAATGCATCAGGACAGCGAAAAGGAGGACTACCTTAATGAAACATATAAAGACGTTAAATACGAGAAACCTGCAGAACACCGTTAAGAAGGGCGGATGCGGCGAGTGCCAGACATCCTGCCAGTCTGCGTGCAAGACTTCCTGCACGGTCGGCAACCAGACCTGCGAGCAGGCAAAGGCGGAGAAGTAATCAGGCGGATAATCAATAGGGGAAAAAAGTGTTCCGGTGCCGGAAGTAAGCAGAAGGTGCCGGAACACTTTATTGTGCGTGGATTTTTATTCCTTGCGCATTTTTATCATGGGAGAAAAGACAGTTGGTACATCTTTACAAAAACAACGGATATAACATGGTGCTGGATGTAAACAGCAGCTCGGTTCATGTGGTCGACGACGTCGTCTATGACGTTCTGGAGGAAAAGAACAGCGGGACGTCGGAGAGCCGGATCCAGGAGAAGCTCGCCGGAAAATACGGCAGGGAAGAAACAGAGGAAGCGCTCGGAGAGGTCAGAGAGCTGACGGAACAGGGCATGCTATACACGGAAGATGAGTACCGGGAAGCGATTGACCGTTTCGCCGGGCGTCCGACGGTGGTGAAGGCGCTGTGCCTGCACATTGCCCACGACTGCAATCTGGCCTGCCGCTACTGCTTCGCCGAGGAGGGCGAATATCACGGGAGAAGGGCCCTGATGTCCCTGGAGACCGGGAAACAGGCGCTGGATTTTCTGGTGAAAAATTCCGGCAGCCGGCGCAATCTGGAGGTGGATTTCTTCGGCGGGGAGCCGACCCTGAACTGGGAAGCGGTGAAGGGAATCGTTGAATACGGGCGCTCGCTCGAGAAAAAATACGATAAGAATTTCCGCTTTACGCTGACCACAAACGGAATTCTCCTGAACGATGAAATCATGGAATTCTGCAACCGCGAGATGGGAAATGTCGTCATGTCTCTCGACGGGAGAAAGGAAGTCCATGACCGCATGCGCCCGTTTCGCGGAGGCCAGGGAAGCTATGACCGCATCGTGCCGAAATTCCGGAAATTCGCGGAGAGCCGTCATCAGGATAAATACTATGTTCGCGGGACGTTTACACACTATAATCTGGATTTCGCCAGCGATGTTCTGCACATGGCGGACCTCGGATTTAAACAGATCTCCATCGAGCCGGTCGTCGCTCCGCCGGAGGCGGACTACGCGATCCGGGAGGAGGATCTCCCGGTCATTATGGAACAGTACGACATTCTGGCCGCCGAGATGATCCGGCGTGAAAAAGAGGGAAGAGGCTTCAATTTTTTCCATTTCATGATCGATCTCACCGGAGGACCGTGCGTCTACAAGCGCCTTTCCGGCTGCGGCTCCGGGACGGAGTACCTCGCGGTGACGCCTTGGGGTGATCTTTATCCCTGTCACCAGTTCGTCGGTGTGGACGGGTTCTGCCTGGGCAATGTGCAAGACGGAATCCTGCGCCCGGACATCTGCTCCGAATTTCGCAAGGTGAATGTATACAGCAAGGAAGAGTGCTCGAAATGCTTCGCCCGTTTTTTCTGCAGCGGCGGATGCGCGGCGAATTCCTACAATTTCACCGGCCGGATCAATGACGTTTACCAGATTGGCTGCGCCATGCAAAAGAAACGCGTCGAGTGCGCCCTGATGATCAAGGCCGCTCTCGCGTGAGGACCGGAAACATGGATCAGCTCTTCGCGGAAAGTTCCTGTTGAGAAATTATCCCGAATCGGTTATTATTAGAAATTGGATTTTATTGATAAATGTTCCGGCGCCGGATACAGAGGGATTAGTGGATATCCTGTTCCGGCGAAGACAGCTTGAAAAATGTTTTCAGGGGGAAGGACAGCAGCCATGAAGAAAAAGCAGAGTGTGATTACACTGATCATCATGATTGTGCTGACCCTGCTTCTCGGATACACCGTTATCTTCGGATGGGGACCGACGGGGACGGGGAGCATGAAGAATATCCGGACGGGTCTCGATCTGTCAGGCGGTGTCAGCATCACATATGAAGCAACGGAAAAGAATCCGTCCTCGGAGGATATGGACGATACGGTCTACAAGCTTCAGCAGAGGGTAGACCAGTACAGTACCGAGGCCCAGGTGTATAAGCAGGGCACGAACCGGATCAGCGTTGAGATTCCGGGCGTGAGCGACGCGAATTCGATTCTGGAAGAACTGGGCAAGCCCGGATCCCTGGAATTTCAGGATTCCGACGGCAATACCGTTCTGGAAGGAACCGATGTCGCCAGCGCGGAGGGCGTTGCTCAGACCGACCAGACGACCGGTGAGCGCAAGTACGTCGTTGAGCTGACGCTGACCTCCGATGGAACAGAGAAATTCGCGGAGGCTACCGAGGCCAATGTCGGAAAACAGATCTCCATTGTCTACGATGGAGAGACGATCAGCAGTCCGACCGTTAATGAGGCGATCACCGGAGGCAAAGCCGAGATCACGGGAATGTCCTCGATCGAAGAGGCGAAAAACCTCGCGGCGAACATCCGTATCGGTTCACTTTCTCTGGAGCTGAACGAAATTTATTCCAATGTCGTCGGAGCACAGCTCGGCGAGGAAGCTCTCACCACCAGCCTTCGCGCGGGCATCATCGGAATTATCCTCGTCATGATTCTGATGATTATTCTTTTCCGCATCTCAGGTGTCGCCTCCAGCTGGGCGCTTCTGATTTTCGCGATGCTGGATATCCTGTGCATCAACGCGTTTGATGTCACCCTGACGCTCCCCGGAATCGCCGGTGTTCTTCTTACCATCGGTATGGCCGTTGACGCGAACGTCATCATATACACCAGAACGAAAGAGGAAATTGCCCTCGGCAACAGCGTCCGGGGCTCGATCAAGGCAGGATTCCACAAAGCGTTTTCGGCGATTTTCGATGGAAACGTCACCACGCTGATTGCCGCCGCGGTTCTGGGTGCTCTCGGAACCGGATCCATCAAGGGATTTGCGATCACTCTGGCGATGGGAGTTATTCTCTCCATGTTCACGGCCCTTGTCATTTCCCGTCTGTTCAGCTACATGTTCTATGGGCTGGGCATTCAGGACAAGAAGTTTTATGGAGAGAAAGTCAAAAAATCACCGTTCCATTTTCTGCAGAAGAAAGTGGTATTTTTCTCGATCTCGATCATTCTGCTCATCATGATCCCGGTGGGATTGGCTTATCAGAATTCCAGCAAGGGCTCTATGCTGAATTTCAGCCTTGATTTCATCGGAGGTACCGCGACCACGGTCGACTTCGGTGAGGATATGAGCCTGAGCGATCTGGATGAGAAAGTCGAGCCTGTGGTATCAGAGGTGACCGGAGATTCCAATATCCAGTTCCAGAAGGTTACCAGCTCAAACAGCGTCATCATCAAGACGAGAGAGCTGACGGTCGATGAGAGACAGGAACTGAATGACGCCCTGGCGGAAAATTTCAGCAAAGTCGACAAGGATTCCATCGTCGCGGAGAATATTTCCTCGACGATCAGCGGAGAGATGAGAACAAACGCGGTCCGCGCCGTTATTATCGCCATCATCTGCATGCTGGTTTATATCTGGGCGAGATTCCGCGACTGGCGTTTTGCGACATCGGCGATTATCGCGCTCGCGCACGATATCCTGATGGTGCTTCTGTTCTACATATGGTCGAGGTTCTCCGTCGGCAGCACCTTTGTCGCGGTTATGCTGACGATTCTCGGTTATTCGATCAACGATACGATTGTCGTATTCGACCGGATTCGTGAAGAACTGAAGGCTCCGGGGGGAAGGACTCTGGAGGAGATCACCAACCAGGCGATCACCGATACCTTCTCGCGAAGCATCAACACGTCGGTCACGACGTTTATCACGATTTTCACGCTGTTTGTTCTGGGTGTTCCGTCGATCAAGGAATTTTCCCTTCCGATCATCGTCGGTATTATCGCCGGAACATATTCTTCCATTTTCATCGCGTCCCCGCTGTGGTATCTGATGAGAAGAAAGCATCTGCAGGGTCTGGGCGATGTTACGCTTGAGGTAAAGGTTAAGGGAGAAAGCAAGCCGAAGGCGGTTGAGGCCGAAAGCGGAGCGTCTGCCGCGGGCGGTTCTCCGAATGGAGCAAAGTCCGGCAGCAGTGAAGCGAAGTCCGGCAGCGGAGATTCTCAGAAGAACAAGAACTCCGGATCCGGACAGGGTTCGAAAAAGAAGCAGAAAAAAGACCGCAGCGAACTGCAGAGCATCAAGCCGAAACGCGGAAGAAACCGCCGGTAAGGCTCTCTGACATTTTCGGGGAAGGCGGATGGTTTTCCGGACTTTTCCGGCGTTTCCTGAAGACATGTGAATGAACAGATTCATAAAGGGCTGTCAAACCTGGTACTACGTCGTACATAAGGTGGCGGCCCTTTGTTTATCCCGCTTTCCGGCACAGAGAATAAAAAGTGAAGAGACGGCCGGAAACGGCTGTTTCATAATCGGGAGAAGACATGGAAGAAAAATGGATCGTTATGATGAAAAAGGCGGATTTTGAGCGCATCGGAAGAGAATTTCACATCAGTCCCGTGACGGCCAGACTGATCCGCAACCGGGATATCGTGGGGGAAGAGGAAATCCGCAAGTACCTTTACGGGGATCTTTCGGATCTCTACGATCCGATGCAGATGAAGGGAATGGAAAAAGCCTGCGGCTTTCTGGAAGAGGCGATCCGGTCCGGCGAGCCGGTGCGGGTGATCGGAGACTACGATATCGACGGCGTAATGTCCTCGTACATCCTTCTGAACGGCTTTTTGCGCCTCGGGGCAGACGTGGACGTCCGGATTCCGGAACGGATCCGCGACGGATACGGGCTGAACGCAAATCTGGTCCGAGCGGCGAAGGAGGATGGGAAAAGCGTGATCGTTACCTGCGACAACGGAATTGCCGCGTCCCGGGAGATTGCTCTCGCGGGAGAACTCGGACTGCGGTGTGTTGTGACCGATCATCATGAAGTCCCGTTTGAAACGGACGAAAACGGGGTGAAGAAATACCGCATTCCCGATGCGGAGGCGGTGATCGATCCGAAACAGCCCGGAGACGAATACCCGTTTAAGGGCCTTTGCGGAGCGGGGATCGCCTGGAAACTCATCTGTTCCCTGTACGACCGGTTCGGCGTGGGAGATGAAGAAAAGGAGACATTCCTCGAGTACGTCGCTTTCGCGACGGTCGGCGACGTCATGGATCTGGTCGACGAGAACCGGATTCTTGTGAAGGAAGGCCTGAATCGGCTCCGCCACACCCGGAACCGCGGAATGCGCGAGCTGATTGCCCAGAATCATATCGATCCGGGAGGACTGGACGCCTATCACATAGGTTTCGTGCTGGGGCCGTGTCTGAATGCGAGCGGACGGCTCGATACCGCGAACCGCGCACTGGCCCTTCTCTGCGCCAAAACGCAGGAGGAGGCCGCCCGTCTCGCCGGGGATCTGATCGCGCTGAATGCAAGCCGGAAGGAAATGACGGAGAAGGCGGCCGAAGAGGCGGAAGAGATGGCGTCGCGCGCCCCGCTTTCCGACGACAGGGTCCTCGTGGTTTATCTGCCGGACTGCCACGAGTCGATCGCCGGAATCGTCGCGGGAAGACTGAGAGAGTATTTTTACAAGCCCTCCATCGTTCTGACCGGACGGGGAGATCATGTGAAGGGATCCGGAAGATCCGTCGACGCCTACGACATGTATTCGGAAATCAATTCCTGCGGGAAATACCTGACCCGGTTCGGCGGGCACAGGATGGCGGCCGGTCTCTCGCTCACCGAGGATAACATAGCCCCTTTCCGCCGCGCCCTGAATGAACGGTGCGGGCTGACAGAAGACGATCTGACCCAGAAGGTCCGGATTGACATTCCGATGCCGGTCACCTACGCGGACGAAAAGCTGATCCGTGAGTTTGACCTGCTGAAACCGTTCGGAAAGGGAAATCCGAAACCCCTGTTCGCACAATCCGGCCTCAGGGTGAAGCACACCCGCGTGTACGGGAAATCCAGGAACGTGGCGAAATGCGTTCTGGTCGATCCGAATGGCCGGTCAGTCCCGGCGGTCTGCTTCGGGGACGCGGATGCCTTTCTCGACTACACTGCGTCAAGGGATACGATCTCGGTGGTTTATTACCCCGGAATCGACACCTGGAACGGAAGAAACGACCTCCAGGTGACGATCACGGGATACCGCTGAGAAGCCTGTCTGCGGGCGTTTCGCAAGCTTGAATAACAGAAACAGGAATGATATACTTACTGTGTTTTATTATCGATACTTTTCAAGCGGATATTCAGAGGAGTAACAGTCATGAAAAAGGAACTGGAAGAGTATGTAACCAGTATCCCGGATTTCCCGGAAAAAGGTATTATTTTCAGAGACATCACAAGCATTCTTCAGGATGCGGACGGTCTGCAGCTGTCGATCGATTCCCTGCAGAAAATGCTGGAGGGACTGGATTTCGACGTAATTGCCGGCACCGAGTCGAGGGGTTTTATCTTCGGCGTTCCGGTTGCCTATAATATGCACAAGCCTTTTGTACCGATCCGGAAAAAGGGCAAGCTTCCGAGAGAGACTGTCTCTCAGAAATACGATCTGGAGTACGGAACCGCTGAGATCGAGATGCATAAGGATGCGATCAAACCGGGCGACCGGGTTGTTCTGGTGGATGACCTGATCGCTACGGGCGGCACCATTGAGGCGGCCGCGAAGCTGGTCGAGCAGCTGGGCGGAAAGGTTGTAAAGATGATTTTCGTCATGGAGCTCGCCGGACTGAAGGGAAGAGAAAAGCTGAAGGATTATGACGTCGATGCGGCGATCATTTATCCCGGCAAATAAATTCACAGAATTATTCGGCAGGTAGGAGAATGGAAGAGAACGTTAACATCTCGGAGCAGGAAAAACTGAACAGAGAAGTCGCTGCTCTGGATGCGAACGTCAGAACGATGGAGGATTTCACGAGCCCGGAGCAGCTGTACGATGAGCTGCTGGCTTCGGTCCGGAAATACCATCCTTCTTCGGACATGTCTCTGATCGAGAAAGCTTACAAGGTGGCGTCGGAGGCACACAAGAATCAGAGGAGAAAATCGGGAGAACCGTATATTATTCATCCTCTCTGTGTGGCGATCATTCTGGCGGACCTGGAGCTGGATCGTGAGACGATCGCCTCGGGCCTGCTGCACGATGTGATTGAGGATACCATCCTGACCAGGGATGAGGTGGAGGCAGAGTTCGGGCCGAGTGTCGCCCTGATTGTGGACGGAGTCACAAAGCTGGGCCAGCTGTCCTATGAAGAGGACAAAATCGAGGAGCAGGCGGAGAATCTGCGGAAGATGTTCCTCGCGATGGCGCAGGATATCCGAGTTATTCTGGTCAAGCTTGCCGACCGTCTTCACAATATGCGTACATTGAAGTACATGAAGCCGGAAAAACAGAAGGAAAAGGCACGCGAGACGATCGACATTTATTCTCCGATCGCCGGGCGGCTCGGACTGGCAAAGGTCAAGAACGAGCTGGATGACCTTTCTCTGAAATATCTGCGTCCGGACGATTACTATAATCTGGTTTATCAGATCAATGAGAAAAAGTCCGAGAGGGAGGCATTTGTCTCGCGGATCGTCGAAGAGGTGAAGCATCATATCGCAAACGCGGGTATCGAGGCTCAGGTGAGCGGCAGGGTGAAGCACTTTTTCAGCATCTACAAGAAGATGGTGAATCAGAATAAGACGCTGGATCAGATCTACGATCTGTTCGCGGTTCGGATCATCGTCGAGACCGTCAAGGACTGCTACGCGGCGCTCGGTGTCATTCACGAGATGTATACGCCGATCCCCGGACGTTTTAAAGATTACATCGCAATGCCGAAGGCAAACATGTACCAGTCTCTTCATACGACCCTGATCGGACCGGAAGGACGTCCCTTCGAGATTCAGATCCGGACGTTCGAGATGCACCGGACCGCGGAATACGGTATCGCAGCTCACTGGAAATACAAGGCTGCCTCGAACGGGGAAGCCGTAGGGACGGAAGAAGAGGAAAAGCTGAACTGGCTGCGTCAGATTCTCGAGTGGCAGCAGGACGCCTCGGACAGCCACGAGTTCATGAGTCTTCTGAAGAGCGACCTGAACCTCTTCAACGAAAATGTTTACTGTTTTACGCCGCAGGGAGATATCAAGACGCTTCCCGCCGGCTCGTGCACGATCGACTTTGCCTATGCGGTTCACTCCGCGGTCGGGAATAAGATGGTCGGCGCCAGGATTAACGGAAAGCTGGTTCCGATCGAGACGCCGCTTCACAACGGCGACCGCGTCGAGATTATTACCTCACAGAACTCCAGAGGCCCCAGCCGCGACTGGCTGAAGGTCGTGAAGAGCACCGTCGCGAAGAACCGCATCAACCGCTGGTTCCGCGATGAGAAGAAAGAAGATAATATTCAGCGCGGAAAAGAGCTGCTGAACAGCTATGCGAAGCAGCGCGGACTTCCGATTTCGGAATATCTGCGTCCGGAATACATGGACCGCGTCATGCATAAATACGGGTTCAATGACTGGGACGCCGTTCTCGCCGCGGTCGGCCACGGCGGTCTTAAAGAGGGTCAGGTGATTAACCGCCTGCGAGACCAGTGGGAGAAGGATCAGAAGCGCATTCTGACGGATGAAAAGGTCCTGGAGGATGCGAAGTCCGCTTCCGGGGAAGCGGTGGACGAGAACAGCCGCCATAAGGGAGGCATCACCGTCCATGGAATCACCGACGTATCGGTCCGCTTTTCCAAATGCTGCAGCCCCATTCCCGGCGACGAGATCGTCGGCTATGTTACCCGGGGACGCGGCATTACCATTCATCGGACGGACTGCGTGAATATCATGAACCTGCCCGAGTCTGAGAGAGAACGTCTGATCGACGCCGAGTGGGCGCCGGATCAGGACGGAACGCAGAGCTATACGGTCGAGCTGAAGGTCTATGCCACAAACCGGACCGGACTTCTGGTCGATGTCTCAAAGATTTTTACCGACCGGAATATTGATCTGACCGGTCTCAATGTCCGGATCGGCAAGAACGAGGTGGTCACAATGGAGCTGATGTTCGACGTGGCCAGCCGGGACCAGCTCATGGATCTGATGCGCATGGTGCGTCAGGTGCCGAATGTGACGGAAGTCATGCGGTCGGTCGGATAACCCGAATATCCCGCGGACAGCGGGCGATCTTTGTAAGAACCGGAGGGAGAATGGCAGAGATTATCGTACAGAGTATGGTTGTCGGGGATATGATGACCAACTGCTATTTTATTCAGAATCCGAAGACGAGGGAAATGCTTCTTGTGGATCCCGGGGAATACGCTTCCGCGATCTGCCGGAAGGTTTCCGATATGCAGGGAGTGGTCGTTGCGATCCTTCTGACGCATGGTCATTTTGACCACATTATGGCGCTGGAGGCGGTCCGCCGTCAGTTCGGCTGTGATGTGTATGCCGAAGAGCATGAGAAAGAGGTTCTCGCGGATCCCGAAAAAAATCTCACCGGATATTTCGGGGCTCCCCTCAGTGTGAGGGCGGACCACTATCTGAAAGACGGTGAGGAGCTGAGCCTGGCCGGATTCCGGATTCAGGTGATCTATACGCCCGGTCACACGATCGGAGGCTGCTGTTATTATTTCCCGGATGAAAAAATTCTGCTGTCCGGGGATACCCTGTTTGCGGGGTCCTGCGGACGGGTTGATTTTCCTACTTCCAGTCAGACGCAGATGATGGACAGTCTCCGTCGTCTGCTCACGGACCTTCCGGAAGATGTGTCGGTCTATCCGGGCCACAACATGGCGACGACGATCCGCGACGAGAGAGAGTACAATCCTTACGCGCCGCGGTCCTGACGTGCTGTTCCGGTCGGGATGGTTTCTGTACAGATATTGTGTAATCCAGATGAAGATTGAAATTCGCCTGATACCCAGGCAGTTTGAATATGACATATATCATCTGATCCAGGCTTTTTATCCGGGCGCGGAGATTCGAGTGCTCTGCGGAACGGAAGCTTCTCCGGACGGATGGTTTCCGGATCTGGTTTTCACGGTTCGAGTGGAATCGGACCGCGTTTCTTTTGCCATCGGAGACCGGACCGGAACCGTGAGGAATGATGTGCCTGCCGGCGAGACAAAGCTGATTGCCCCGGAGAACAGATTGAAGACGAAGAACCAGCTGAAGAAGCTGGTTTATTCGAGTCTGGCCGCAAAAACCGGAAGAGAGCTTCCCTGGGGAGATCTCTGCGGGATCCGGCCGGTCAAGCTTGCGACCGGTTTTCTTCGCGAAGGCATGACGGAGGCGGAGGCGGCCGTGAGGATGCGCAGGGATTACCGCGTAAGCGCGGAAAAGGCAGCTCTCGCGTGCGAAATCGCGAAGCGCGAGGAAGATATCCTCTCCGGTGTTCCCTGCCCCGACGGATACAGCCTGTATGTGGACATTCCGTTCTGCCCTTCGATCTGTCTCTACTGTACGTTCGGGTCGCACCCGATCGACCGGTTTTCCGGTTTTGTGGAGCCTTACCTCGCCGCTCTGAAAAAAGAGCTTTCTGCCGTCCGAAGAATGGCAGAGGGGAAAAAACTGATCTGCGTCTACATGGGAGGAGGAACTCCGACCTCTGTTTCTCCGGAGCAGATGGATTCGCTCCTCGCGTTTCTGGAGGAGACCTTTCCGATGGATTCCGCGCTGGAATTCACCGTGGAAGCGGGGCGCCCGGATACGATTTCCCGGGACATGCTGAAGGTGCTCTCCGAGCACAGCGTGAGCCGCATCTCCATCAATCCGCAGACCATGAACCAGAAGACACTTGACGTGATCGGAAGGCGCCACACCGCGGATGATGTGAGGCGAGCCTTCGAAGAAGCGCGTGAGGCCGGGTTTTCCAATATCAATATGGACATGATTGTCGGTCTCCCGGGCGAGGGAGTCGAAGAAGTGGGGCAGACGCTCTGCGAAATCGGGAAGCTTCGTCCGGACGGCCTGACCGTCCATTCACTTGCCCTGAAAAGAGCCGCCCGGCTGAATCTGTTCCGCGACGAGTACGCAGACATTTCCTTCCGGAATTCTCCGGAAATCATGGAGATGGCGGCGGACGCGGCAAAGCGGATGGACATGAATCCGTACTATCTGTATCGCCAGAAAAATATGGCGGGCAATTTTGAAAATGTCGGGTACGCGCGGCCGGGCTGCGAGTGCCTTTACAATATCATGATCATGGAGGAAAGACAGACCATCCTCGGGGCGGGCTGCGGAGCGGCCTCGAAGTTTATTCTGGATGACGGGCGCGTCGAACGTGCGGCGGATGTCAAGGATCTCCGCGAATACCTTTCCCGTACCGATGAGATGATCGAGCGAAAGCGGAAAAAAGCGGAAGAGACGGGATTATTCCCGGCTCTTCATGAATGAGGTTTCAGAAGACCCCGTTCTGGATCCGGATTTCCGGGGAGGAAACCGGCCTCTGTATAATAAGGAATAAGCGCGGTTCCTTCGCGGCCGCGCCGAAGAAAGGAAGAACATTATGGCTCTGAAGAAAAAACCGGTTACCGGAATGAAGGATATCCTTCCCCGTGAGATGGAGATCCGCGATTACGTGATCGGAATGATCAAAAAAACATACGCGACATTCGGGTTCACTTCGATGGAGACTCCCTGTGTCGAGCACATCGAAAACCTGAACAGCAAATCCGGCGGAGAGAACGAGAAGCTGATCTTCAAGATTTTAAAGAGAGGAGAGAAGCTGAAACTCGACGAGGCGAAAACAGAACTGGATCTGGTGGACGGCGGACTCCGCTATGACCTGACGGTTCCGCTCTGCCGCTACTACTCCAACAATACGGCCGTGCTTCCGTCCCCGTTCAAGGCGCTTCAGATCGGCAATGTGTGGCGCGCGGACCGGCCGCAGCGCGGAAGATTCCGCCAGTTCATGCAGTGCGATATCGATATTCTCGGGGAGCCTTCGGACCTTGCGGAGATTGAGCTGATTACCGCGACCACCACGCTGCTCGGCAAAATCGGTTTCGATCATTTTACGATCCGCATTAATGACCGCCGCATCCTGAAGGCGATGGCTGCCAGCTGCGGATTCCCGGAAGAGTCCTGGGACGATGTGTTCATTACGCTGGATAAAATGGATAAGATCGGCGAGGACGGCGTGGCGGAGGATCTGCTGGGGCAGGGCTTTGCCAGGGAGTCGGTCGAAAAATATATGAACCTGTTTCATGCGTCGTCTCCGGATACAGACGGCGTTCGTGCGGTACGCGACGCGCTCGGCGATTTTCTTGATCCGAAGTACGCCGACGAACTGATCGAGATCATGGACAGTGTCGAAGCGGTCCGGACGGCGGATTTCCGGATCGTGTTTGATCCGACGCTTGTCCGCGGAATGTCCTATTACACGGGCCCCATTTTTGAGATTTCCATGGACGAATACGGCGGGTCTGTCGGAGGCGGCGGCCGGTATGACGGCATGATTGAAAAGTTTATCGGACAGAAAGTTCCGGCCTGCGGATTTTCCATCGGCTTTGAGCGAATCATCATGCTGCTGCTTGAGCGGAATTTCCAGGTTCCGGGAAGTCCGGAGAAAAAAGCGTATCTCCTGGACAAAAAGCTCTCACCGGAACAGAAGAGAGATGCCATCGCCGATGCCATGAAAGAGCGTGCAAGGGGCGTTACGGTCAATGTTCTGGAGATGAAAAAGAACAAAAAATTCCAGAAACAGCAGCTGCAGGACGAGGGGTACACCGATATCCGGGAAGTGTTCGCCTGAGCTTTTTAGGAGCCGCGACAGCGGTTAGGATTGCTATAAAGAGGAATACATTTCAGATCAGAGGAGCTGTTAGAGGTCCGGATGAAATAAAGGAGATAATATGGCAGAATCAATGAAGGGTCTGCGGCGTACCTGCCGCTGCGCCGAAGTAACGGAAGACAGAATCGGGAGCACGGTTACGCTGATGGGATGGGTCCAGCGGAGCCGCAACAAGGGAGGAATTATTTTCGTGGATCTGCGGGACCGCAGCGGTATCATGCAGATTATCTTCGAGAACGGACCGATCGACGAGGAGGGTTTCGCGAAAGCGGCGACGCTCCGCAGTGAGTTTGTGATTGCGGTTCAGGGGAAAGTTCAGAAGCGTGCCGGCGCGGTCAATACGAAGCTTGCAACCGGAACGATGGAGGTGCGGGCGGAAAATCTCCGTATCCTTTCCGAGGCGGAGACGCCTCCGTTCCCGGTGGAAGAGAACAGCAAAACGCGCGACGAGGTTCGTCTGAAATACAGATATCTCGACCTTCGACGCCCGGATATGCAGAGAAATATGATGCTCCGGTCGAAGATCGCCTATCTGACCAGGGAGTTTTTCCACAGCGAAGGATTTCTGGAGATCGAGACGCCGATGCTCGGAAAGTCCACACCCGAAGGGGCGCGGGACTATCTGGTTCCGAGCCGCGTGCATCCCGGCAGTTTTTACGCTCTCCCGCAGTCCCCGCAGCTGTTCAAGCAGCTTCTGATGTGTTCGGGCTTTGACCGTTACATTCAGATCGCCCGCTGCTTCCGTGACGAGGACCTGCGCGCGGACCGCCAGCCGGAATTTACACAGATCGATATGGAGCTCTCTTTTGTCGATGTGGACGACGTAATTGATGTGAATGAGCGCTTCCTGCAGTACCTTTTCAAAAATGCGCTCGGAGTTGACGTACCTCTTCCCATTCAGCGCATGTCCTGGCAGGAAGCCATGGACCGCTTCGGCTCGGACAAGCCGGATCTCCGGTTCGGCATGGAACTGCATGATGTCTCAGATCTGGTCCGGGATTCTTCATTTCCGGTATTCCGGAAGGCGCTGGAAAAACGTGACGGATCGGTCCGCGGAATCAACGTCAAAGGTCAGGGCGGTCTTTCCAGAAAGAAAATTGACAAGCTCGTCGAGTTCGCGAAGGGATGCGGGGCCGGCGGTCTGATGTATATCGCGCTTCACGAGGACGGTACCGTCAAGTCCTCGTTCGCCAAATTCTCTACTGAGGAAGAAACCGCTTCGCTTATCCGGGCGCTGGACGGCCAGCCGGGAGATCTCCTGATCTTCGCTGCCGACCGCAACAAGATCGTCTGGAACGTACTGGGAGCTCTCCGGCTTCAGTTTGCGGAACAGATGGGTCTGATCGATCCGAAGGAATTCCGTTTCGTCTGGATCACCGAATTCCCGCTTCTGGAGTGGTCTGACGAGGAAAACCGCTATGTCGCGATGCACCATCCGTTTACCATGCCGATGGAAGAGGACTGGGACCGCATCGACAGCGACCCGGGTTCTGTACGCGCGAAGGCATACGATATCGTTCTCAACGGAAACGAGATCGGAGGCGGATCCGTCCGAATCCATCAGGATGATATTCAGGAGAAGATGTTCGAAGTGCTCGGCTTTACGAAAGAACAGGCATGGGAGCAGTTCAGCTTTCTCCTGACCGCCTTCAGATACGGAGTTCCGCCACACGCCGGGCTGGCTTACGGGCTCGACCGTCTGGTCATGCTGATGGCCGGCGCCGATACGATCCGGGACGTGATCGCCTTCCCGAAAGTCAAGGACGCGTCCTGCCTGATGACGGAGGCTCCGTCTCCCGTCGCGGAAAAGCAGCTGGAGGAGCTGGGAATCTCAGTTTGTGAAACCGCGCAGGACTCCGGAGAAAAACCTGAATAATATGAAAGAAGAATTTACATACCCGTCCCGGGATCAGAAAACGCAGATTCACGCTGTCCGGTGGAATCCGGAGGGGAAACCGAAGGGCGTTGTGCAGCTGGTTCACGGGATGCGCGGATATGCCGGCCAGTATGAAGAATTCGCCCGGTTCCTCGCGGACCGCGGATACTGTGTGACGGGATGCGATCTCCTCGGCCACGGATCGTCGGTGGTAAGCGAGGAAATGCACGGATATTTTGCGAAGGAAAAAGGAGTTGAGTGTCTGATCACAGACATCCGGAACCTCTTTATCATGACCGCCGAAAAATATCCGGACGCTCCCTATTTTCTTTTCGGCCAGCGATTCGGGGCAATGCTCCTGCAGGAATATCTGATGATGTTCGGCGAGGAGCTGAACGGAGTCATTCTCTGCGGCAGCGGAATTTTTCCCAAAGCCTTTCTGCGCAGCGGGAAAAGGAACGCGCTGATTGCGGGAAAACTGAAAGGATGGGATTTTCGCAGCCAGAAGCTGCACGATCTCGTGTACGGACCGCTCGAGTCGGCCTTCCCGGAATCCCCCTTCGGCTGGATGACGAAAAATCCGGATGCGATTTCGCTGCTGGATAAAAACCCGTGGAATCATTTCCGCCTGACGGTAAATGCCTATCGCGAGATGTTCCGGTGTGCGGAGTTTACGCAGAATCCGATGTATCTCCGGAAAATCGTCAAAGGGCTTCCGATCTTTCTGATCGGGGGGAAAAGCGATCCGTTCGGGGGAAACGGCGACGGAGTCCGCACAATATATCTTCAGTATCTTCAGAATCATCTCCGGGATGTCACGATCCGGCTCTATGAGGGAGACCGGAATGAGCTGCTTTTCGAGGACGACCGGGATGCCGTATCGGAAGACATCCTGACATGGCTGGACGTCCGCGCATCGCGCGGAAGATAATTCAGAGCAGCGTTGCAGCATTTCTGCATCAGATGATTCCATACAGAAAGAAACTGTTTCAGCTTTATTCATATTAGGGGTGACCAAAAACGATGAATATTCTGTTTTTCCTGATTCCCAAGCAGGAGACCGCTTATCTTTACAACGACTGCACGATCCTGGAGGCACTTGATGAGATGGAGGAGTACCGATACACGGCAGTTCCGCTGCTTGACCGCGACGGAAAATACATCGGCACGCTCACTGAGGGAGATCTTCTGCGGAAGCTCCGCTCGGATATCCGGGAGAATTCTCTTCCGCAGGGAAAGGAGCGCATCACCAGGGTAAAGAGACGCTGGAAGTACAGCCCTGTCCGGGCGGACGCGAAGGTGGAGGATCTGATCTCCGCCGCCATGAATCAGAATTTCGTTCCGGTAGTCGACGACAATGATGTATTCATCGGAATCGTCTCCCGAAAGTCAATCATTGAATATTGCTATCAAAACATTAAATTGGGAGAAAAAAATGAAACGGATCATTGAACAGATAGAAAAGGCCGCCGCCGCGGGGTTTGAGAAAGCCGGCTATGACCCGAAATATGCGAAGGTCGTGATCTCAAATCGCCCGGACCTGTGCGAGTATCAATGCAACGGGGCGATGGCGGCGAAGAAAGAGTACGGGTGCGCGCCGCGGCAGATCGCGGAGAAAGCCGCGGAAGCGATGCGGGACAATGATTTGTTCAGTGAGGTCAGCGTGGCCGGGCCCGGATTCATCAATCTGAAGCTGAACGAGACTTTTCTCGCGGATTATCTGAATGAGATGGGAAAGGATCCGGAGCTTTCGCTCCATGTCACAGACCACCCTGAAACTATTATTATTGATTACGGCGGACCGAATGTTGCCAAGCCTCTTCACGTCGGACATCTGCGTTCCGCCATCATCGGCGAGAGCATCAAAAGGATGGGAAGACGGCTCGGTCACAGGATGATCGGCGATGTCCATCTCGGGGACTGGGGTCTGCAGATGGGGCTCATCATCACAGAAATGAGCGAGCGTATGCCGGAGCTTCCGTACTTTGATCCGGACTTTGACGGGGACTACCCGGAGGAGGCCCCCTTTACCATCGGCGAGCTGGAAGAGATCTATCCCGCAGCGAGCGCCCGCTCCAAGGCCGACGAAGCGTATAAAGAGAAGGCGCTCGCGGCCACCCATGAGCTTCAGGAGGGGCGCCGCGGCTACAAAGCTCTCTGGCAGCAGATCATGAAGGTCTCCGTCGCGGATCTGAAGAGGAATTACAGCCGTCTGGACGTGGAATTCGATCTGTGGAAAGCGGAGTCCGACGCCCAGCCGTACATTCCCGCCATGATTCAGAAGATGAAGGACGAAGGGTATGCCTACGAGGATCAGGGCGCTCTGGTCGTCGACGTCGCGGAGGAAAATGACGCGAAAGAGGTGCCGCCCTGCATTCTTCTGAAGTCGGACGGGGCATCGCTGTACACGACGACGGACCTTGCCACCATCGTGATGCGGATGGAGGATTACCACCCGGATGAAATTCTGTATGTCGTGGACAAGCGGCAGGAGATGCACTTTACTCAGGTTTTCCGCTGTGCGAGAAAGACGGGAATCGTCAGCGACGATGTGAAACTTTCCTTCCTCGGGTTCGGCACCATGAACGGAAAGGACGGAAAGCCCTTCAAGACGCGCGAGGGCGGCGTCATGCGTCTGGAGACTCTTCTGGATGATATTGACTCCGAGATGTACAAAAAAATCGTCGCGAACCGCAGCGTGCGGGGAGATGACGCAGAAAAGACATCCGAGATCGTCGGACTTTCCGCGGTCAAATACGGAGATCTCTCCAACCAGGCTTCGAAAGACTATATTTTCGATATCGACCGCTTCACGTCATTTGAGGGCAATACGGGACCGTATATTCTGTACACCATTGTCCGGATCAAATCGATTCTGTCGCGGTATCGGGAAGAGGGAGGAGACCGCTTCGGCCCGATTCTCCCGGCCGCCTCTGAGGGAGAAAAGACCCTCATGCTGCAGCTCTCCCGTTACAATGAGTCGTTTGAGAATGCGTTTGCCGACCGTGCGCCGCACCGTCTCTGCGCCTACATCTATGAACTGTCCAATAACCTGAACAGCTTCTATCATGAGACAAAGATTCTCACGGAAGAGGATGCAGATCAGAAATGCTCCTGGGTCGGACTGCTTGAGCTGACCATGCGTGTGCTCGAGGATGCTATTCACGCACTCGGATTTTCCGCACCGGAGAGGATGTAACGGGATCACTCCGGAGGCTTTTGCTGAAGAAACCGCGAAAAGAGGAGGAAGAAAACACGAATGCTGATATTATTTGACCTGGATGGCACGCTGACGGAATCCGCCCCCGGCATCACCCGGAGCATCGAGTACGCTCTCAAGAAACAGGGCTTCCGGGATTACACATTCGAGCAGCTTCTTTCCTGCGTCGGGCCGCCGCTTTACGACTCCTTCCGGTCTCTCTGGAATATGACGGAAGATCAGGTAGAGCGGGCGGTCCATGATTTCCGCGACCGGTACGAAACGACCGGAATTTTTGAAAACAAACCGTACCCCGGAATCCCCGAAATGCTGCAAAAACTGAATGAGGCCGGTATCCTCTGCGGAGTCGCTTCTTCCAAGCCGGAGCCTTTCGTGAGGAGGATTCTGGATCATTTTCATCTCACAGAATACCTTCCGGTCGTGGCCGGAGCCACAGAGGATGAGACAATTGTCGAAAAGCCGGACATCATCCGGATGGCTGTAAAAATGGTAAAGGGAAGAAATCCGGATGCCATGAAGAGCGGCGTATTTATGGCGGGAGACCGCTGCTATGACATTCATGGAGCGAAATCCTGCGGGATACACAGCATCGGAACCGCCTACGGATACGGAAGCCGGGAGGAGCTGGAGACCGCGGGAGCGGAATACATCGTCGATACGACAGAAGAGCTCGGGAATCTTATTCTTTCCCTGGACGCCGGCACAGCGTCCGCGTGACGGATCATTCCCGGGAGTTTCCCGGGAAAAAATGGAGGAAACCGGATATTGAACAGAGGCAGAAAAATCTGGGATGTGCTCTATCCCTTCGTATCTTTTTTGATGCTGATGATTCTGGCGACGGTAATTGTGCTGATTTTGTCGGTTCTCGTGCCGGCAGAATCCGGATTCTGGTACATGTTTCTGAAGGCCTCGCCGCTTTTGATCAATATTATCTATTATCTCTGGTCACTTATCTATCAGAGAAAGCAGTTCCGTATGGACGAAAACCGTTTCGGTGCGGACGCCATGAGCGTGAGCCCCGCCGTCCTCGCGGCCTCGCTTCTTTTTACGGTTTCTGCCGGTGAGCTGATCTCCTTTCTGATTTATCAGAGCCCCATTCCGGACCTGTTTCCCGCCTATGACCAGGCGGCCTCGGTCTCCTTTCAGGGGCAGAATATCGTACTTCTTATCATCGTGACCGTCGTCCTCGCGCCGCTCGCGGAGGAAGAGATTTTCCGCGGTATGACATACCGCCGGGCAAGGAATTATCTCGGTGTGAACCGGGCGGTGGTTCTTTCGGCTCTGCTCTTCGGTCTCTATCACATGAATATGGTTCAGTTTCTGTTCGCCACCGTTCTGGGGCTGATGCTCGCCGCCCTTTACGAGCGCACCCGGACACTGATCGTGCCGGTCGTCTGCCACGCGGCGGTCAATGCGGCGCAGCTCGTTTCCGCGAGGATTCCCTCTTCCGCGCTTTCTGTCATTCCCCATTACCGTCTGTGGTTCTGTCTGGCGGGGATCGGGATCGTGGCGCTGAGCGGATTGGCTCTGTTCCGGATGAAAGACAATTGACGCAAGGAATTACTTGCCTGTAGTACCCTGATATGATCCCGTCTTTGATAGTTGAAAAGTAAAGATAGTGCGGCAAGGCCTGTATGTGTAAGGCTTTGCCGCATTCTTTGTCTCGTTACGATATGTACTATATTTCTACTTCATTTGCTTTTTGAAGTTTTGGTTCCCTTGATGATACTTCGCATCCCGGATTTTGTAGTAAACTCGTGGTCTGTCCGAAAACTAAATGTTTCATGAAGGGCATCGGTCAGATCTGTTCGTTTGTACGAAGGTATGTAGCCGCTGTCTTTTACGAGCAGGGTGACTTTCATTCCGGCTAACGTATCCAGAATCCACCGGCAGGTATAATGGATGGTTCCTTCGCTGTTTTTCAGTTTCTGTTCAAGCAGACGATAGATCAGGAGGCTGATGTAGCAGATCAGGAAATGGGCGCGGATCCGGTCTCCCCGCCGGACGTAGACCGGGCGGGCCTCAAATTCTGTCTTCATGATCCTGAAGTTTTCCTCGATTTCCTGGACATCATCGACGATGTTGGTCACGACAGCATAGAATCCGTAATATCTCTACTCCTCTGTGATCTTTTCAGTTTCCAAACCGTAGGTATACATTTTTGCGATTTCTCCCTCCTTTGTGACGGCAGACTTCCTGATGAATCTTGCCGGATCATTCTGATTTTTCCCGCGTCTTTTTCTTCCGGGATCATCAATCAGCTTCTGCGCCCGTTTGATCTGGCCGGCGCGGATCCTGCGCTGGTAAGCTTTATACTTGGGGGAATACGTCACGATCAGCATCCATGAACAGGCCCATTGTCACAATCGGATTGGGGCGGTTCTCCTTGCTTCTGCCATACTTCTTTATCCCGTCTTCTGCTTCGATTTCGAAGTAGTTGTTGGTGCAGTCATAATGAAGAACGCGGGTGTTCCCGGGATGAACAAAGTTGGAGTTTCGATAAAGTTCCTCCTGGATGAGACCGGATTCTTCAGCCATAACAGACAGGGAGTGATAGACCTGATCAAGAGAATATTTTGGAGGCTCCAGAAGTGTCCTGCAGTATTCGTAACTGCTGTGTTTGCTGGATGGAGACAGAATTCTTGTGTAAATGAGATCGGCAAGAATCGCGCCGAGATAATATTTGACTTTGCGATGTGTGTGTATTTTTCTACAAATGTTATCCAGTCTGAGTTCTGTACAGAGAGAATGCAGGAAAAGATAACCAACATAATAACAGTGTTCTTCATCTAATGAAATAGAAGAAGTCTGAGATAGTGTGACCGAAATGTTTTTGGTCGTTTCCCTGAATTCTTTTGTATCCTTATTCGCCTCGGCACGCGCCCACTCCATCATTTTTTCTTCGCTGCCGTTAAAACGTTTGAGGAGTTCATTCTTTTTCCCCAGTTTGCGGTAAATGTGTGAGGTGTTTTTTCCGTTCGGCTTGCGGAAAGAACGCATGATAATAATTTAGCTGCGAATGGCCTGCTTACGCCAAATCACAGCTATACAATAAAAAACAAAGTGTCAAACACCCGGCCAGCGGTGCACTTGTCTGGGAAGATCGATTTTTCCAGCAGAATAAGCCATTTCCCGTGTAATGGTGTATAATAATATTCAAAGTTGTTAATATTTTGAGGGAGGGTCATTTATGAATAGGCATTTGAATTTCATATTGAAAAAGCTGTTAGTTGCGGTACTGGCTCTGACAGCGACATTTTCGTTGATGCAGGTTCCTGTAAAAGCGAACAGCAATGAGGAATCCGTGTACATGTACCGCATGTATAATCCGAATAGCGGAGAACATTTCTACACAGCATCCGTTGCGGAAAGGAACCATCTGTATCTCGTCGGCTGGAATTACGAGGGAATTGGCTGGAACGCGCCGAAAAGCAGCAAGACACCGGTTTATCGTTTGTATAATCCGAATGCCGGTGATCATCATTATACCACCAGCGTGACGGAGAGAAATCAGCTGGTTGCCTGTGGCTGGAATTACGAGGGGATTGGCTGGTACTCGGATGACAAACATGAAGTGCCGCTGTATCGTCAGTACAATCCAAATGCCAGGACGGGAACGCACAACTACACCACGTCAGCGGCAGAGAGAGATGGTCTGGTTGCCCTGGGGTGGCATGATGAGAATATTGGCTGGTATGGAACCCATGAGGGACCCAACCAGGCAGTTCCGGGACTTCCGCAAAGACCTACTCCGGCACCGTCGAATCCGTCTGGCTCGTCAACAGAATCCTCTTATGTGGGAAATGTTAACAGCAAGATTTTCCACAGACCGGACTGCCCGTCGGTAAAGAGGATGAAAGAAAAAAATAAAAGAGTTTTCTCCAGCAGGCAGGAGGCGGTTAATTCCGGATATAAAGCTTGCAAAGACTGCAGACCGTAACTATTTTTGGCGAACACTTGCAAAGAGTCATTGCAGTGCGTTCGGATTTTCCCTTGTGCCGCAGCCGCCTCAGCCGTGGCTACCATCATCAGATTTGCATACAAATGAAATAACAGGAAACGCACAAACGACAGCACCTCACCGATTTCGCGGTGAGGTGCTTTGGCAGGCGGTAAATCTTGGTTGTACCGGTTTTTTGCAATGATATTCACCGGGAAAAGATCATATGCGATCTGTGAGATTTACAGTCGAAAAGAAAGCTGCTTACTTCTCTTGACTAATGTAACCTTACACTATCTTGACGCAAGGAAACCTTACACTATCTTGACGCAAGGAATTACTTGCCTGTAGTACCCTGATATGATACAATCTGAATGTTGCACAAAAAGCACGCATGCTATTTCGGGGTATGGTGCCCGGCTTTGAAATGCCTGGTTTGCTCCGGAACCTGACACATGCGGAAGAAAAAACCAAAAAGGAGTAAAGCAATGAGTGTAATTTCTATGAAACAGTTACTGGAAGCCGGTGTTCATTTCGGACATCTCACCAGAAGATGGAATCCCAAAATGGCTCCCTATATTTACACGGAGCGCAACGGGATTTACATCATCGACCTGCAGAAATCGGTCGGCATGATCGACGACGCGTACAAGGCTGTCGTAGACATCGTATCCGACGGCGGAACCATTCTCTTCGTCGGAACGAAGAAACAGGCGCAGGAGACCGTTGAGAACGAGGCGAAGCGCTGCGGCATGTTCTATGTCAATGAAAGATGGCTCGGCGGAATGCTCACGAACTTCAAGACCATCAAGAGCAGGGTCCAGAGACTGAAAGACATTGAAAAGATGGAAGAGGACGGAACCTTCGACGTTCTTCCGAAGAAAGAAGTCATCGGCCTGAAGAAAGAACAGGAGAAGCTGGAGAGAAACCTCGGCGGAATTAAAGAAATGAAGAATCTGCCGGATGTGATCTTCGTCGTGGATCCGAAGAAGGAACATATCTGCGTTCAGGAAGCTCATGCCCTTGGAATTCCGTTGATCGGAATCTGCGATACCAACTGTGATCCGGAAGAGCTCGACTACGTCATTCCGGGAAATGATGACGCGATCCGCGCCGTGAAGCTTCTGGTTTCCAAGATGGCGGACGCGGTTATCGAGGCAAAACAGGGAATGGCTCAGGATACCGGAGACGAGGAAGCCGAGGAGGAGGCAGCGGAAGCCGCTGAAGCCGGCGAGGCTGAGCCCGTTGAGGCGTGAGATATTTCCGGACATTAGTTCATTCAAATCCGCACAGAACGCGGACGGAAGATTCAGCAATCGAAAACAACCGACCTAAAGGGAGAGAATCAATACTATGGCTATCACAGCAAAACAGGTAAAAGAATTAAGAGAGCTGACCGGAGCGGGCATGATGGACTGCAAGAAGGCCCTGACGGAGACGGACGGCGATATGGACAAGGCGGTCGAGTACCTCCGTGAGAATGGAAAGGCAACTGCCCAGAAGAAGGCGGGCCGCATCGCGGCAGAAGGTATCGTCATGCTGAAGACGACAGATGACAAGAAGAAAGCCGCTGTGGTCGAGGTCAATTCCGAGACCGACTTCGTCGCGCAGAACGAAAAATTCCGTACATTTGTTTCTCAGGTCTGCGACCAGGCTCTGACGACCAGCGCCGGGGATATCGACGCGTTCCTGGCAGAGGCTTGGAATGCCGACACCTCCAAGACCGTAAAAGACGCCCTGAATGACGAGATTGCGATTATCAGCGAGAACATGAATATCAGACGTTTCAGCAAGGTCGAAGAACCGAACGGGTTTGTTGCCGCATACACCCATATGGATGGAAAGATCGGCGTTCTGGTTGACATTGAGACCGACGTGGTCAATGACGCCGTCGAAGAGATGGGCAAAAATGTCGCGATGCAGATCGCTGCCATGAGACCTCAGTACACTTCCAACGACGAAGTTCCGGGAGATTTCATCGCGCATGAGAAAGAAATTCTGCTCGCAGCCATCAAGAACGACCCGAAAGAATCCTCTAAACCGGAGAAAGTCATCAACGGCATCGTCACGGGCCGTATCAACAAGGAGCTGAAGGATATCGTTCTGCTCGATCAGGTCTACGTAAAGGCAGAGGACGGAAAGCAGTCCATTGCCAAGTATGTTGATCAGGTTGCGAAGGCGAACGGAGCCAGGATCAAGATAAAGGGTTTTGTCCGTTTCGAGACCGGAGAAGGCCTTGAGAAGAAGGAAGAGAACTTTGCGGAGGAAGTTGCGAAACAGGCTCTCGGGAAGTGACATCGGAAAATTGCATCCGGTGACACAGCTAATACACGGATAATACCGGCATACGAGAAGAGGAGATCGCTATGGATCTCCTCTTTCTTCTTGTTTTGTTTCTGCATGAACGTGATCCCGGGCATTTTATTCTTGTTTAGCCGGCACACCATCCACCATCCACAAGCAGTACGACGCCGCTGACATAGGACGCTTCATCGCTTATCAGGTAGAGCGCCGCTCTGGCAATTTCCGAGGGGTCACCTGTCTGGGGAGAAGCTTCAAAGATCTTCTGCATACGGCTGTATCCGGTCATATTCGGATTTCCTATGGAGTTGGTGATCTCCGTGTTAAATCCGCCGGGGGCGATTGCGTTGCAACGGATTTTGTCCGGGATGTAGATATAGGCAGTATTTTTGGTCATGGAGATGAGCGCTGCCTTGCTTGCACAGAAAGCCGCGCCGGCTACTGTGCGGAGACCTCCGACAGAGGAGACATTTATGATGGAGCCGCCATTTCCCTGCTCTATAAAGACATTGACGGCTTTGCGCATGGCACACATCGGTCCGTACAGATTGACTTTCATGATTTTTTCATATTTTTCGTCCGTGACGTCGCCCACAGGACTCATATCATCCATGATGCCGGCATTATTGACAAGGCCGTCCAGATGTCCGAAGGTGTTTACCGCTGCGTCAATCATGCTTTCATTTGTTTCACGAAGAGAGATATCCCCCGGATACGGAAGAACTTTTCCCGGGCAGTCCTTCAGGGAGTCCGCAAGCGATTCCAGACGTTCTTTACGTCTCGCAACAGCTACTACGTTGGCTCCTTCACGGGCAAACAGTTTGACGATTTCGCTGCCCATTCCGGAAGAAGCACCAGTTACTACAATAGTTTTGTTTTCCAGTCTCATTTGTAAAACCTCCTCTAATACATGCTTGTACAGTATTATTCCCGGCAATAGTCAGATACAAGACGAATTTATTGCAGCAGAAACAATTATCCTAGTCTATTTTATTAAAGAAGGCAGGCAAAAAACATTCATGAAAACGGGAAAGTGTGAACCGTCTGACTCACCTGTCGCATTTCCATATTATAAGCGCTGACAGAACCGGCGAAGTTTCCTTCTGTACTTTTTCTGTCAGACTTTTTTTCAGAATACCGGGGATCCATTCCTTTACCACATCCCAGTTATTATCAAACAGGGTATTGAAGGTTTCTTCGTTTATGGGTTCTTCTTTTTCAATAACGGAAGTGTATATCGTCCCGATCAGACCATGTGTAAAAAAGAGCAGAGCAGCCCGGATTCGCGGTGCCTGTTCCGGGTCATCCATGGCGGGGGCGGGAATATGCATGGTTAGTTTTTCGTATTCCATTCGTTTCATTGTTTTCAGGAAGGGATTGCTGTCCGTATTTTCAATGCAGTGGTAAAAAAACTTCGTTTCAGCAATAATGAAATCTGCAAGTTCCTCGTGCCATCCGCCAAGTGGTGCGGCGATGAAGGGATGCATCTGTTCCAGTACGATTCTCGAAGCAGCGTCGTATTTGTCATAGAAGTAGTTGTAGAACGTCCTCGTTGATATATGGCAGTGACGGCAGATGTCTACCGCAGAGGCTTGATTAAGGGAATGTTCAGAAAAGTACTGTCTGATCCGATGTAACAATTCTGTGCGGTGATTTTTCATGGCTTCACTCATTCTGACTTTCTGAAAAATACGATTCATTGTTTTCGCGTTCTGTGAATAGCATATATGAATTTTATTACTTATTCTACCGGAAATAACAGTTTATTGTGGAAAAGTGCTCAATAACATGGAGGGAACAACAGGAAGTCTGTCAGAAAAAAATCCCCGAAAGCTTTCTGAAAAATTGAGCAAATGCAGAATATTTTCTTTATCCGGCGGGAAATTGACGTGCCCTTGCAAAAATGAAAAAAACCCTGTATTATGTATAGGTATTTATGCGCGCATGCGTGATACGATAGCATGAAAACTTGAAAGCGGTTAGATCAGCGGACTTTTCCGGAACCCGAAACAGATTTTTTATCGATCCATACGGAGGGTTTCGTATTTTGAAAAAGGGCTGATCCATAAGTCCCGTGAAGGGAGCATCTATGTATTGTCCTAATTGCGGAAAACAAATAGACGATGATTCGGTTTTCTGTCCTTATTGTGCCTTCAATATTTCCAGGTGGCGGACAGACAGTCAGGACACACAGAAACCGGAAGCGCCGGAGACTCCGGCTTCAGACGTTCCGGATGAGGTGACGGCAGATCATCCGGAAGAGTCCGGAGATACCGCGGAAGATTTCGGAAAGACAAGACCGATCGACCGGCCTGCCGAGTTAACCGGCCGGGAAGACGCGCAGCAGAGTTCATCCGCGGGCGATGCCGGTTCGGCCGCAGAGCAGGCCGCTCAGGAGGATCATTTCTATCGGAATCCTCACCCGAATCTGAATCGTCAGAACTATGGAGATTCATTAGATGACGTGGCCGGTCTGGAAGGCGATGAGGAGGAAACCTACAGTTCGCCCTATTCCATCGAGGATGACGAAGTATACCGGCGCACGATGCAGAGCCGGGCAAACGCGAGAAGACGCCAGAGGAACCAGCGGGTTCTGCTCGGAGTGATTATCGCGGTTATTGCGGCATTGGCTGTCATCCTGATTCTGGTCATCGCAAACCCGGATATGTTTTCTTCATCCGGAAAGAAGGTTAGCGAGGAAGCCTCTGTCACAGCAGCTTCTTCCGTGGAAGCCGATTCGTCGGAAAATGATTCGCTGAAGCCGCAGGCTGAAACAGAAACGCCGACACCGACCGCGACACCCACAGCTACTCCTACGGCGACGCCTACACCGACCGCGACGCCGACGGCGACACCGACCGCGACGCCCACGGCTACTCCTACGGCAACACCGACACCAACCGCAAAACCCACAGCTACGGCTACTCCTTCCACATCGCAGAAAAGCAACAGCTACATTCTTGCGGAGAGCAGTTCGAGAGTATATAGCGCTTCTGAACTGACAGGCTACTCCAACCAGCAGCTGCAGATGGCGATCAATGAGATATTTGCCCGGAAAGGGTATCTGTTCCACAGCGCCAGCATTCAGAATTATTTTAACAATCAGAGCTGGTACCATGCAAATTCGAGTCTCGGCTATGCACAGGATGTGGGAACTTCCGTGCTCAGTTCGGTTGAAAGACAGAATATTAACACGATAAGAGCTGTTCAGAAGAGCAGAGGATAAATAGTTAACGGAATCCCGTGTGACCGCCATTTGCCGGCGGCGCGCGGGATTCGTTTTTGCCTGCGGATTCCGTCTGAAGGAAGATTACTCTGCTGACAGAAAAGTTATTGTGCGGTATAATCAACGTATTCAGAAAACATCTGAATCAGCCGAATTACCGGAAGATTCAATCCGGATACTTTCACAGACGGGAGGAGGAAATTCTTGGGACAGGAAAAGATTATCGTCATTGATTTCGGCGGTCAGTATAATCAGCTGGTCGCGAGACGTGTCCGTGAAAGCAATGTATACTGTGAAATATATTCTTACCGCACTCCGCTCGACCAGATCCGGACAATGCATCCTAAGGGTATTATCCTGACAGGGGGCCCGAACAGCGTCTACGAGGAGGGATCCGCGACAGCACCCCGCGAGTTATTTGAAATGGGGATTCCCATCCTCGGCCTTTGCTACGGAGCACAGCTGATGATGTACGTGCTGGGCGGCCAGGTCGCGAGAGCGCCGGAGCGGGAGTACGGAAAGACGGAACTCATTCTGGATAAACCGGAAAGCCCGTTGTACGAGGATGTTCCGGAGACGAGTACGGTCTGGATGAGCCACAACGATTATATTTCGGGTCTGGCAGACGGATTTGAAGCGATTGCCCACACAGAAAACTGTCCTTACGCTGCTGTCCAGAATACGAGGGCCGGTCTCTACGCTTTCCAGTATCACCCGGAGGTTCTTCATACCGATTTCGGTAAAGAGATGCTGAGAAACTTTGTGATCAAAGTCTGCGGATGCGCCGGAACCTGGCGGATGGATGATTTCGCAGAGCGTACGATCCATGAGATACGCGGGAAGGTGGGAGACGGGAAAGCCCTCTGCGCCCTCTCGGGAGGCGTTGATTCTTCTGTCGCCGCGGTTCTGATGTCCAAGGCGATCGGAAAGAACCTGACCTGCGTTTTCGTGGATCACGGCCTTCTCCGGAAGGACGAGGGAGATCTGGTGGAGTCCGTTTTCGGCCCCGACGGACCGTACGATCTGAACTTCGTGCGCGTCGACGCGTCGGATCGTTTCTTCCATGATCTGAAGGGCGTGACCGAGCCGGAAAGGAAGAGAAAAATCATCGGAGAAGATTTCATCCGCGTCTTTGAGCAGGAATCAAAGAAAATCGGCCAGGTCGATTATCTGGTACAGGGAACCATCTATCCGGACGTCGTGGAGTCCGGTCTGGGCGGCGAGTCCGCGACGATCAAGTCTCACCACAATGTCGGTGGACTCCCGGATTACGTTGATTTTAAGGAGATCATTGAGCCGCTTCGCTATCTCTTCAAGGATGAGGTCCGTAAAGTTGGTCTGCATCTCGGTATTCCGGAGAAACTCGTTATGCGTCAGCCGTTCCCGGGACCCGGGCTTGGCATCCGTATCATCGGAGAGGTTACTCCGGAGAAGGTAAAGATCGTTCAGGAGGCGGACGCGATCTACCGCGAGGAGATGGATCGCGCCGGCATGAACAAAGTCGCCAGCCAGTATTTCGCGGCGCTCACGAATATGCGCTCCGTCGGAGTTATGGGAGACGAGCGGACCTACGATTATGCCATCGCCCTGCGCGCCGTCAGCACGGTCGACTTCATGACCGCGGACGCCGTTGAGATTCCTTATCCGGTGCTCAAGAAGGTGACTAACCGGATCGTAAACGAAGTCAGCCACGTGAACCGCGTCTTCTACGATATCACGAGCAAGCCGCCGGGAACGATAGAGTTCGAATAATTACGCACCATCGAAAAATGGCTTAAATAAGCCATTTCCGAGACATGCGGCATCTCTGTGATAACAATTTGATAACGTAACTTCATAACCGGGTGATTTATTTTCATAAAATGGGCCTGCGATTAGCGGGTCTTCCGGAGAA
Organism: Bilifractor sp.; assembly: GCA_050944685.1. Lineage (GTDB taxonomy): Bacteria > Bacillota > Clostridia > Lachnospirales > Lachnospiraceae > CADBRN01. The sequence continues at coordinate 14,006 of JBMNRP010000002.1, read as the reverse complement.
GAAAGAAGCGGTGTTACCACTCCTGAAAAGAAAGGAGATGATAACACCGCTTTTGTAGCAATGACCAATTTTCATATATATCTCATCCTCTCAGAACGGAAACCGATGGAACGAACACACCGTAGTAAAGAAAGCTTTCCGGAATATTTATTATTACGAGCACGGAAAGCATATCTGTACGAACGGATTCTGTCCGGATCTACTCGCCGTTTTGAAAAAAGCAGTAGAGGTATTGGCCCGGCTGATCCGTCAGGTGCCTGTTTTCAGATCTCAAACCCCGGCATTTACCCAGGAAACGTACCAGAAGATGTTGATGGTCAAGCAGGAACTCAACCGGCAATATCAGGTCATAGAATACAAGCGTTTGCTAGTTGAAAAAGCATTGAACAGGGTGGAGGAGCTGCGCAAGCTTCAGAACATCTTTAAGAAGAAGCAAAAGGAGCAGGCATTCAAGAAACTCGCCAGTGCACAGTTCGATTTCGATAATGCGCAGGCGGAACTTGACCGAATTGTAAAACGGGCCGGATATCGGAATGTCGCTGCCTTTAACAAAGCGTTTGATAAAGCCTGCAGGTTGATTGAAGAAAATCAGAATGATGGATTGGATAATCTGGAAAAGAGAGAAAGCGTCATCGCGAAGCTGCATCAGTATGACAAGGAAGCAAGGAGCAAGAGAAATCATCCAGATCATGAGTACAAGAAGCCATTTGAAGAGCGAGCATATTGAAAAGAGAAAAATCAGATGAAGAATCTTGTTAATGCCAAAAAGCATGCGGAAATAATATTGGCGGAGGATCACTCGGAAAATAAAAAAGATTTGAAGAAGCTAATATGAAATAGCAAATGATACTTCTTCTATAATGAAGCAATAATACTTCATAATATTCTTTTTACGGTATTAAGAAATTCTCTGCACTTTAACTTTCCATGTTTAAATTCAACTTCTGAATTTCATCAAACAGCAAAATCAGGATGACTGTGATATATGGACTGAATCATTTCGATGAAGTTGGAAATGACAGCGCGGCGGTCAGAGGCATGGGTGCACAGTACGCAGGGAATGGTCTCTTCACAGTCAAAGGGAATCCAGCAGAATTCTCCGTTATGGTCATTGAGAAATCCCGGGGACAGCACAATAGCACGGCCGGCCGCAACATTGGTCAGGGAAGTATCATGATCATTGCTGTTAAAATAACTGATCTTCCGGGTTTCGATCATGCGCTGCTGAACACGCCGCAGGGGGGCCTGGGAAGGTCCTCCGACCATGAGGGTTCTGCCGTCGAGATCAGCTGGTTCGATCATTGTTTTCTCTGCAAGGGTGTCGTCCTTTCTCACGACCAGATAAATACGCGAATCAAAAAGTTTATGAATGCGGATATCCGGGATATGGCTGACTTCATCGCGGACAGCAAACAGGATATCCTGCTCTCCCTGAAGAAAAGAATCTATTCCGTGATCCCAGTCAAAGGACGGGGAGACAAGAATGCCGGAATCCACATCCGAAATTTCCCGGATCGCTTGCGGAAGGAAATATAAAGAGGAGCGGATCGGAACAACAATCCGGATGTTCTCCCGGTAGATGGAAGAATAGTTCTGCCCTTGTTCAATCGCTTTGCGAAGCTCAGCCCGGATGCCGCGGAGACTGGCAACAAACTGAAGACCAGCCGGTGTAATACTGGTCTTTTTTCCACTTCTGTCAAAAATGGAAAAACCGATTTCCTGTTCCACAGCACTGATCTGATACGTCAGGGTGGGCTGGGAGATAAAGAGATTTTCTGCGGCACGATTGAAATTATGAGTTTCTGCAAGTTCAAGAATGTAATCAATCTGCTTGGTATTCATATGCTGTTGAGCCTTTCCTTTGATTTGCTTATTTAATAATTCTATTATAAATCAAATATTACAATTTGAAAACACTATTTACAGACAGTAATATAAAAACCGTAAAGAGAAATGATGTTTCAACAGAAATGAAGGAGACCAGAATGAAAGATGTAATGATCGTAATGGGAGCGGGTCAGATCAGCATGGCCTGCGCAAGACGTGTCGGATATGGTAAAAAGATTATCCTCGGCGATAAGAACTGGGAACATGCCGCAGCGATTGCCAAGACGATGAACGAAGCCGGGTTTGATGTGACGCCGATAGAAGCGGATCTTTCTTCTCGTGAATCCATCCGGGCGATGATCGCGGAAGGGCAGAATTACGGCGAAATTGCGATGCTGATCAACGGCGCGGGGGTCTCTCCAAGTCAGGCATCGATTGAAACGATCCTGAAAGTTGATCTGTATGGTACGGCGGTGCTGCTGGAAGAAGTCGGCAGAGTCATCAAAAACGGCGGCTGCGGAATCACGATTTCCAGTCAGTCCGGATGGCGAATGCCGCAGCTTACGGCCGAGGAAGACCGCGCACTGGCGACAGCACCGACAGAGGAACTTCTTTCTCTGGACCTGTTACAGCCGGAGAATATCCGGGATACGCTGCATGCCTATCAGCTGGCAAAACGCTGCAATGAAAAGCGCGTCATGGGCCAGTCGGTCGAATGGGGAAAACGTGGCGCCCGCATCAATGCCATCGCTCCGGGTATCATCGTGACTCCGCTGGCACTGGATGAGTTCAATGGACCGCGTGGCGATTTCTATAAAAACATGTTTGCCAAATGTCCGGCAGGGAGACCGGGGACAGCAGATGAAGTTGCCAATGTGGCAGAGCTTCTGCTTTCCGATAAAGCCGCTTTCATTACCGGATCTACGTTTTTGATCGACGGAGGCGCAACCTCATCCTATTTCTATGGACCGCTGCAGCCTTCTGAGAACTGAACAATAGAAAATACGAGGAGGAATTCAAATGGCAAAAAATCTGATTATCTATTATTCCCGCAAAGGCGAGAATTACGTAAACGGCAGTGTCCGCAGACTTGAGAAAGGCAACACGGAATATGTTGCGGAATTTATCCAGAAAGCGGTCGGCGGCGATCTGTTTGAGGTTCAGACGGTAAAGGAATATTCCCCGTCTTATATGACCTGCATTGAAGAGGCAAAAGAAGAGCTGCGTGCAAAAGATCGTCCGGCTCTGAAAAAATATCTAGATGACATTTCTGATTATGAAAATATCTTCATCTGCGGTCCCTGCTGGTGGGGAATTTATCCGATGGCAATGTATACTCTGACGGATCGAATGAATTTTGCCGGCAAGAAGGTGATGTTTGTCGTAACGCATGAAGGCAGCGGTCTGGGAAGCTGTGAAAGGGATATGAAGAAGCATCTGAAGGGGAATCCTGTTTATGGGCAGGCACTTGCCATTCACGGTGCAGATGCACCGCACAGCGAACAGGAAGTCTCCAGCTGGGCGAAGGCACAGATCTGAATGGTCTGTAATAGCTTTCCCGGAAGACAAAACACAACGGTATTGATGAAATAAGATAACCGCAGAACCTGCGGTGAGAAACGGAGAAAGAATATGCAGAATTTCGATTATCAGACACCAACGAGACTGATTTTTGGAAAAGATTCTATCGAAAAGCTCCCGGAAGTCATGAAGCCGCTGGGCAAGAGAGCGCTCCTTACTTATGGCGGCGGAAGCATCAAAAAGAACGGAATCTATGACAAAGTGAAACAGCTGCTTGGAGATTATGAGATTTATGAGCTCTCCGGCATTGCTCCCAATCCCAAGTACACGGAAAGCGTCGTGCCCGGTGTCAGATTGTGCAGGCAGTACCAGATTGATGTAATTCTTGCCGTGGGCGGCGGCAGTGTCCTTGATTGCTCCAAGGCCATTGCTGCCGGTGCAAAGTATGACGGAGAGACGTGGGATCTGATCAGTGGAAAAGTACAGGCAGAGGCTGCACTTCCGATTGTAGATATCATGACGATGGCTGCGACAGGAAGTGAGTACGATAATGGCTGCGTGATTTCAAGAACAGAGACTAATGATAAGGTAGGATATTCAGATTCTCATCTGTTTCCTGTCGCATCGATCCTGGATCCGACATATACATTTTCGGTCTCAAAGAGACAGACGGCTGCAGGCGTTGCCGATGCGATGAATCATACGATTGAGCAGTATTTTGCGGAAGATACAACGCTGCTGAATGACGGCATCTGTGAAGCAAATCTTCGCAGCCTCATGACCAATGTGAAAATTGTTCTGGAAGACCCGGAGAATTACAAAGCCCGTGCCGAGATCTTTCAGTGTTGTGCTTATGGCTGCAATGGAATTCTTGCCCTTGGAAACAGCTACTCCGGATGGCCGTGCCATGGGATGGAACATGCACTCAGTGCCTATTACGACATCACACATGGGATCGGTCTTGCCATTCTGACACCGCGCTGGATGAAGCATATCCTGAATGAGCATACCCTGCCGCGGTTCGTAAAATTTGCGGTCAATGTTATGGGAATTCAGCCGGATGGAGATGACTGGAAAACAGCCGAACAGGGAATTGATGCTCTGTATGCATTCTTTGTTTCCATCGGTATTCCGATGCATTTGAAGGATGTCGGCATTGATGACAGCCGGATTGATGAAATGGCTAAGCATGTCGTGGAAGGCTGGCCGATCCAGTATGGATATGTACCGTTGAACGCAGAAGATATTGCTGAGATATTCCGCGCTTCGCTGTAAAGACATGAAGTAAAGGCGATGGAAAATGGATGAACAAGAACAGATAAAAGAATGTTACCGCCAAATGTATCAGGGTATGGTGACAAAGGACGAATCTATTCTCAGGGAGGCATTGAATCCCTCCTTTGAGCTGATCCACATGACTGGAATGCGTCAGCCTCTGAACACGTTTATTCAGGCCATTCAGGACGGAACTCTGAATTACAGTTCTGCACGGCATCAGAATATCAAGGTGCAGGTTCAGGGAGACCGTGCGGAACTGATTGGCCAAAGTCTGGTGCGGGCAGCGGTTTTTGGCGGAAGCTGGTATACATGGCGGTTGCAGCTGGACTGCTCGCTGGTTCGACATGATGGTAGATGGCAGATTGCCCAGGCAAGGGCATCCACGTACTGAGAAGGAAACCGGTATGAAAAAAATAGCGATTGTATTTTATTCCCTAAAGGGCGAGACCATCGCTCCCGGCATGAAAATTGTAAATCTGAAAAAGGGACATACGGCTGCTGCTGCGGAGTTTATCCAGAAGGCAGTGGGCGGCGATCTCATTGAACTGGAAACGGTCAAGACTTATGTGAAAGACCATATGAAGATGATCTATGAGGCGAAAGAAGAGATGGAAAAAGGAATCCATCCAGAATTGAAATCATATCCGGATCTGAGTGGTTATGACATCATCTTCCTCGGCTTCCCCAACTGGTGGAACACGTTGCCAATGCCGGTGGCAGGTTTTCTCGAGCATTATAAATGGCAGGGAAAGACCATTATCCCGTTTGTGACCAGCGGAGGCAGTGGCTTTGGAAACAGCATTAAGGATTTGAGAAAACTGTGTCCCGGCGCAGAAATCGCTGAAGGCGGTGCCTTCCTTGGCCATGAGGTGGAAACTTCGGAGGCTCGGATTGCTGCGTGGGCCAGAAAAGCACTCCAGCAATAGGATGCTGCAGTATAAGGTGAATTACTTGTTATTTCTGTAAAAGAAATTTCTGAATGATGAAGCCTGTATGTAGAAAAAGCATCAGTTTGAATATACCGGCATAAGAGGAAGAAAAAATGATGGTTAAGGTTGATATGATCAGCAGGAATACAGTTATTCAGCTGGAAATTGATGACAGCTCTCAGACGGCAAAGGATTTTCTTGCGTTACTGCCGATGAAGCTGACAATGAACAACTGGGATGATCGTGAATATTATGGTGTGATTCAGCCTCTGCATGAAGATGGGTCTAAGATTCCGACATATCAGAACGGGGATGTAACTTACTATACAGCGGGGAAATCACTGGCTGTCTTCTTTGCCAAGGATGATCGATCATCGCAAACAGATTTGATACGCATCGGAAGGGTTACTTCGGATCTGAATGAATTCAGAAAATTAGGTTCATCCGTTCAGGTGACAATTCAATCCGCGGAGTCTTAATAAAGTAAAGAGGTATAGAGATGGGCGTTTTTGAAAATATTCGTAATGGCATGGCTTACAATATTCATGATCCGGATTATCTGAAAGAAGTGCATGGTGAGATGAACCGCGCAGGCCATATAAATTTTTTAATTAATCAGACAGATCCTAATGATCATGATCGAATCGTGGATTTGGAAAAACAGCTGCTGATGGCCGGAGTGCCGGAAGGCACATTTTTCACACCGCCGTTTCATATTGACTGTGCAAGCCGGATTTTCTTGGGCAAAAACGTATTTGCCAATCATGGTCTGACAGTGATGTCTTTAGGAAGTGTAACGATTGATGACGGCGTAATGATGGGGCCGGAAGTTGCTATATTAACGGTGAATCATGAGCCGAAGAATATCCGTGTTGTAAAAACAAAGGAAATTCATATCAAGAAAAATGCCTGGATTGGTGCCAGAGCAATCATTCTGCCAGGTGTTACGATTGGTGAGAATGCCATTATCGGATCAGGTGCTGTGGTAACGAAAGATGTCCCTGACAACGCGGTGGCGGTAGGCTCGCCAGCACGAGTAATTAAGACAATAAACTAACAGAAAGGAAAGACTGTACTATGGACAACTCATTCCCTGAGATTCACACGAGTTTCGGCTTCGGCTGCATGCGCCTGCCGATGAAAGACGGCAGGGTTGATATTGATGAGTTCAATGCCATGGTGGACTATTATCTGGATCATGGCTTTAATTATTTCGATACAGCCCACGGCTATCTCGACGGTTTATCCGAGCTGGCGATCCGGGATGGGATTGTCCGCCGCTATCCAAGAGACCGGTTCATCCTGACTGATAAGCTGACCGGAGCCTACTTCAACAAAGAAGAGGATATCCGCCCGCTGTTTGCAAAGCAGCTCGAATGCACCGGTGTCGACTACTTTGACTTCTATCTGATGCATGCGCAGAATGCGAGAGAATTTGAGAAGTTCAAGAGGTGCCGTGCCTATGAGACCGCTTTTGCCTTAAAGAGCGAGGGAAAGGTTCGCCATGTCGGCATTTCGTTCCATGACAAAGCAGCTGTCCTGGATCAGATCCTCACAGAATATCCGCAGATTGAGATCGTCCAGATCCAGTTCAACTATCTCGACTACGACGATCCTTCCGTAGAGAGCGGAAAGGTCCTGGAAGTGGCACGGAAACACAACAAGCCGGTGATTGTCATGGAGCCGGTCAAGGGCGGCAGCCTTGTCAATCTGCCGGGAGAGGCACAGAAGATTCTCGATGATCTGCACGGCGGCTCCAATGCCAGCTATGCCATCCGCTTCGCTGCAGGATTTGACGGCATCCGGATCGTGCTGTCCGGCATGAGCAGTATGGACCAGATGAAGGACAATGTTTCCTACATGCAGAATTTCCAGCCGCTGAATGAGAAGGAAATGGAAGCGGTTAAGAAGGTCAACAAGGTATTCCGCGGCCTCAATATGATTCCGTGTACGGCCTGCCATTACTGTGTTGAGGAGAATCACTGTCCGAAGCACATCCGCATTCCGGACCTCTTTGCCTGCCTGAACTCGAAAAGTGTTTTTCATAACTGGAACATGGACTATTACTACAACAATGTTCTGACAACCCAGGACAGCGGCAGGGCAAGTGACTGCATCAAGTGCGGCGGATGTGAAAGAGTATGCCCGCAACATCTTGAGATTCGGAAGCTGCTGGAGCGGGTTGCTGAAGAATTTGAAAATTAAATAAATAAGTCATCAGACAAAAGAACATGTCAATGTACGTTTCAAAGAAGAATCCGAATCCAAAGTGATCCGGATTTTTTATGTTCACAGAATGAACAGCCATTTCTGGATATAATGTTCAAGGAGATGGGGTGTTGTAATGTTGTATTAGCACGAATCATAATATGTACGGTCAATTGTCTGGTATATTTAGATTGAATTATTGACTGCGATAACTTTGGCGTGATAATGTAATGATAACAGGAGAAAGGTAACACAATATACGTAGGATAATTGGGTACATAGAAATGCAAATTTATCGAAATCTCCAATACAAATTTGCTTTGAAATGAAGGCAACTTGTGGAATTCGAATAAAAACACGAATCCCTGCAAGTCTGGAATTCATCGGACTTGCAGGGATTTTTTGTTTTCGTTGGGTACAGATTTTTTATTTCGAACCGGAATAATTGATGCAATCAAATATAGATATCGCATTATTTATGCAGCATAAGAAGTATCTCCATAAGAAAAGCTTTAAAAATCTTATTAGTCAAGTTGATATGATTTTCGTAAGTATTGAATATCCCGGTGCAGTGGAGCCACCAGTCATGAAAAGTATAAACACATAGGTGAAGAAAATTCGATTCATCATCATGTAGAGATAAAAGTAATAAATAAGTACTTCCGTTAATGCATATATCAGTTAATACAGACCGATTGTTTTTCGAGAGAAGAATATCGGTCTTTTTTCATGCCCGAAAGAAAGAAGATCCGAATGAAATGCAGGAAATTCAGGAACAAAGTGCGTGTGGTAATAAATTGAGGCGTAAGCCATCAAAGATAAATTTGATTCGAAAGAGATCAGAATTTTAGCGTTCAGCATGAATTCGCAGCCATTTCCAGAGGAAATGTTCAAGAGGATTGGGACGTTTCCCAACGAGCGAGGTATGTCTTTGTATTACAAAGACACTTCTCGCACAGTAGAAACAATAATTCTGAGTTTTTGGGACTTCATTTTTTATTGCGTTTTTTAATGTTTCTGAAGATGTGATCCTCTGTCTCTTTCTACATTTTTAATTTGTCTAATTTGTCTTATGATTGGTTTTCCCCATACAGTTCATAGAAGACATTAAAAAGTGCATCTGCGTTCGAGGAAATGTATTCATCTTTGCGGATCACCAGCTCAAGTGATGATTCGAGAGAAGGCTCTGCAAGAGTCCGTCGAGTGAGGCCAGGGTGTCCATGGATGTTCTGCATCGGAGAAATAATGATCCCAAGGCCGTGTTCTGCCCATAACAAGCATGTGCGGATGTCATCAGCAACACAGATGATCTGCGGATCAACCTTAAGGAGTGCATAGCTGTCGCGAATTGTACGTTCCCAGCGCTTGTAAAGAATGATCGGACAGTCAGTAAGATCTCGAAGGGTCAGCTTTTTCCGGGAAGGAATATCTCTGAAAAAATCATTTCTTCCAGCCGCCATCATCGGATCATGGCGGATCGTAAGACGCCGTACATTTTTGAAATTTTCAGGTGTGCGAACAAATGCCATCTCCAGTTCGTTTCGTGCGAGCATGTCTTCCAGTTCAAATGTATTGCCTTCGGATATTTTGAAACGGACAAGCGGATATTTTTCGTGGAAACGATAGAATCCATCATATATCTCTGGTACGTGGGAGGATGAGATACAGCCGACGCGCACAGTGCCTGTTCCGCCGGTGCTCATCTCACGAATTTCTTCAATTGCCTGGCGCTCGATATCAGTCATTTCAAGTGCATACTGATAAAGTGTACGCCCGGCTGGAGTCAGCGTGATCTGGCGTGCGCCACGCACGAATAGTTTGGTCCCAAGTTCGGTTTCGAGTAGTCGGATTTGCGTTGAAAGAGGAGGCTGTGAAATGTTGAGTTTACGTGCGGCTGCAGAAATTGTTCCTTCTTCAACCACAGCAATGAAATATTGCAACTGATGTATATCCATATCATATACCTCATAAGGAAATAAATATTATTCATATATTTGTTTCCATGTTACTCTATGCCAGGGAAAAATGATAGATAAATTTTTCCACTGTGGTAATACAGCCAATCATCCGCATTTGTTTACTTTATAGATGAAGTATACAAGAAAAATATGCAAGGACTAATTGGAAGTCAGTGCATGTCTATGCTGGTTAATTTCCTAGGAATATAGAGCATCTATATTCCTTTCTTAGATCAGCAAAGAGCCTTAAAGTACTCGATTTTTGAAATTGGAGATATTTATGCGTAAAATCAGGGATTTTGTAAAATCATATCAACGTGAAGCAATTCTGGCACCGCTGTTCAAGCTCCTTGAAGCATGTATGGATCTGGCTGTTCCAATGATCGTGGCACTTGTGATCAATAAAGGTATTGCGTCAAAAGATATGCGGATGATATTTGTTTATTTCGCTGAACTCTTAGGGCTGTGTGTTCTGGGACTCGTCTTTTCTATCGTTGCTCAATATTTTGCTGCAAAGGTAGCAACAGGGACAGCATGCGATCTCAGACAGGCTTTATTTGATCATATTCAGTCATTGTCATACCACACGCTGGATGAGGTTGGCGCGGATACACTTATCACGCGTATGACCAGTGATATTAACATGGTCCAGAATGGTTTGAATCTGGCCCTTAGACTTGTACTGCGCAGTCCGTTTATTGTCCTCGGAGCATGCGTAATGGCTTTTATTGTGGATGTGAAGGCAGGCCTTGTCTTTGCGGCTGTCATACCGCTGTTGGCACTGGTAATCTTTCTAATTATGATGAAAAGTATTCCGCTCTATACCAGAAGCCAGAAGGAACTGGATCGTTTGACGCTGAAGACGCGAGAGAATCTGACCGGTGTCAGGGTCATCAGAGCTTTTGGAAAAGAAAAACAGGAAGTCGCAGAATACGACGCAGTGAACGAAGCACTGACGCGGATGAACGAGAAGGTTGGTCGGCTATCAGCACTGTTGAATCCTCTGACATATTTCATGATCCAGATAGCGACAATCGTACTCGTGTATGTCGGTGCCTTGCGCGTGAACAGCGGTGCTCTGCTGCAGGGAGACGTTGTCGCATTGTACAACTACATGGCGCAGATTGTGGTGGAACTCATCAAATTTGCAAGTCTCATGATTACGATCAATCGTGCTTTGGCGTGCGGCAGACGCATTGAAGACGTGCTGGCATTGAAAAAAGGAATGGATTATGGCGATGAGAAAGCAGAGGGTCATGAAGTTGTTTTCGATCATGTTTCCATGCGTTATGAAGATGGTGGCGAACTAGTATTGGATGATATCTGCTGTGATGCACATCAGGGCGAGACGATCGGTGTAATCGGCGGTACCGGTGCGGGCAAGTCGAGCCTGGTTCAGCTGATAGGCAGATTTTATGATATTTCTGGAGGTTCGCTGACGATTGATGGCAGGGATATCCGCTCTTTCAGCAAAGAAGCACTGCGCCAGCTTGTCAGCATTGTGCCGCAGAAGCCAATGTTGTTTGCAGGCACGATTCGTGAAAACCTGAAGCTTGGAAAGCCTGACGCTGAAGATGAGGAACTGCTGCGGGCTGTGAGGATTGCTCAGGCTGATTCAGTCCTGACCGCTAAAGGCGGACTGGACGGTATGATTGAGCAGAACGGCCGCAATCTTTCCGGGGGACAGCGACAGCGTCTGACCATTGCCAGAGCATTGGTGTGCAATACGCCGATTCTGATCCTGGATGATTCTGCCAGTGCACTGGACTTTGCGACGGAAGCCGCACTGCGTATGGCTTTAGCCAGAGAAGAGAAGGATAAGATGGTCTGGATGGTATCACAAAGGGCTTCTTCTCTGATGCATTGCAGATGCATTCTTGTCCTGCAGGATGGGAAGATTGTCGGCAAAGGGACACATCAGGAATTGCTGAAAACATGCAGTGTATACCAGGAGATTTGTGCATCTCAGGGGGTTAAGTCATGAATGAAAACAGAACAATAAATAAAGTATTGAAGGCTGTTGGAGAACATCGCTGGCTGGCGGTAGGAAGCTTTATTACGGCGGCAGTATCTTCGATTGCCATGCTGTATGTGCCGGTGCTATTTGGGGATGCGATCGACGGTATTCTTGCCAGGGGGCAGGTGAACTTTCCCTACGTAATCGGATATCTTTGGAAAATTGCGTTGGTGGTAGCAATTGCGGCTCTGGCATCCTGGCTGATGAATCTTTTCAATAATCAGCTGGTATATCGTACCATTGCGGATATTCGCAGACGTGCGATTCGCCAGATTCAGAGTCTTCCACTTTCATATCTTGATCAGCATGCGGCTGGAGACATTGTTCAGCGGGTCATCGGTGATGCAGATCAGCTGTCAGATGGTCTTCTGCTGGGAGCGACACAATTGTTTGTGTCCGTAGTGACAATCTGTGCGACTTTGGTGTTCATGTTTATGCGCAACATAGAAATCTCCTGCGTAATCGTATTGCTGACGCCGCTTTCGTTTTTTGCGGCAAAATTCATTGCGGGTCGTTCTTACACCTTGTTTACCAAACAGACAGCGGAGCGGGGTGAACAGACGGCTTTAATCAATGAGATGGTGACGCAGGAAAAAACCGTACAGGCTTTTGGCTATGAAAAGCGTGCCTCTGCACGGTTTGAAGTTATCAATGAACAATTGCGCAAGGATTCTCTTCTGGCGGTATTTTATAGTTCATTAACGAATCCCTGCACCCGAGCAGTGAACAATCTCATTTATGCAATTGTTGTGCTGATCGGAGCCCAAAGAATTCTAGCGGGAGCACTGACGGTAGGCGGTCTGACAATTCTATTAACATATGCCAATCAATATATGAAACCCTTCAATGATTTAAGCTCTGTCGTTACGGAACTGCAGAATGCACTGGCCTGTGCTGATCGGATCTTCGGGCTGATGGAAGCACTGCCGGAGAGCAAAGACAGCGCCAATGCACTGACGCATGCGGATGGCCGCGTGGAGATTTCGCATTTGTATTTCTCATATGACAAATCGAAAAAACTGATTGAGGACTTCAATCTTTCAGTGGAACCTGGGCAGACCATCGCACTGGTGGGACCGACAGGATGCGGTAAGACAACATTTATCAATCTCTTGATGCGTTTCTATGAGCCGGATCAGGGGAAAATTGCTGTAAGCGGACAGGATATTCAATCCATCAGCCGTCACTCGCTGCGCGCATGCTATGGGATGGTGCTGCAGGATACATGGCTAAAGAATGGTACGGTGCGTGAGAACATCGCATTTGGCAGACAGGATGCTTCAGATGATGAGATTATCGATGCGGCAAAAAAGACGCATGCCTGGGAGTTTATCAAACGGATGCCGCATGGACTTGATACGGTAATTAATGATGAAAGTCTTTCTGCAGGAGAGAAGCAGCTGCTTTGCATTGCCAGGGTGATGCTGTGCCGCCCGGAAATGCTGATTTTAGATGAGGCAACATCCTCAATTGATACGCGTACAGAACTGCAGATCCAGGCTGCCTTTGATGCTTTGATGGAAGGAAGAACTTCTTTTACTGTGGCACATCGGCTATCGACCATACAGAATGCGGATCTGATTCTTGTGATGAAGGATGGCAGGATTATTGAGCGCGGGAAACATGAAGATCTACTGTCGAAAAATGGTTTTTATGCAAAATTGTATCAAAGTCAGTTTGCTAATGTTTTAGCACAAGAATAAAGATGATATTTAATATAAATCATATGATCTTATCTTGAAGAATATTTAAATATTTATGCCACTGTTTATTAATGCTCATCTGAAACGTGCAGCCATTTCCAGAGGAAATGTTCAAGGAGATTGGGGTGCTTAATCAGTAAATAAATATAAAGCAGTCGCGACTTTTATTTTATATCATGTAATTAGTGATTCAGTGGGGACTTGGTAGGGAAACAGATCAGTGAGAATTGGGTACAATCTGGGTACACCAGCTTTGAAATGAGGTGAACGAGAAAGAAAAAGCGCATCAAAAAGATACGCTTTAAGAACGAAAATGAAGCAGATTCATAGCTTGCATTAGATTCAAAGTTGAATTTGAGTAAAATAAGAATAAGAACAATTATATAAATAACTATAGCCCTGCAAGTCATTTACAAGACTTGCAGGGATTTTTGGTTTCGTGCGCCCGGCGGCGCACGTTCCTAGCTGGTGAAAGTCCAGAGTCCGCCCGGTAGTGGGAAGGACATAGCCGAAGGCAAGGGTGCCCATCGCGAGATGGGATCCGAAGGAAGCCGGATGCGCTGGG
>JBMNRP010000001.1:0-220115 GCA_050944685.1 Bilifractor sp. | reverse complement strand
AGATAATAGGGGCCGATGTCCAGAACCGGACCGGCTCCTTTCTGATAGAAGAATTCCGGCGACGGGTGAAACCACTCTGGACCGTGGTCGACGCAGTTTGCCACGCCCGCGACGATTTTTCCGGTCACGCCCTCGTCAATCAGCCGGCGAAAGGTCTGCAGTCTCGCGCCCATGAAGGTGTCCGGCGCGCAGCCGACGTAAAGGTGCTTTTCGGCCGCCAGTTCCATGATCTTTTTTCCCTCTTCGAATGTCGCCGCGAGCGGTTTCTCTGAGTATACGTGCTTTCCCGCCTTCAGCGCCCCGTAATTGTAATAAAAATGCGCCGACGGGATCGTCAGGTTCAGGACGATGTCAATGTCGGGGTCCTGAAGCAGCTCATCCCCGGAGCGGTACGCTTTCTGAAATCCGTACTGCTTTGCCTTCCGTTCCGCTTTTTCCAGGGAGCGGCACGCGCATCCGTACAGCTCCACGTCGTCCGGAAATTTCTGAAGATTCGTCAGGTATACATTGCTGATATCTCCCAGTCCGATCACGCCAAGTTTCATTTTCCCCATAAGGCCTCCCCGGTCATTCTGATTTTTTCACAGACAATTGTCCTCTTTTACCGAAATTATACCATGGAATATTTCCGTCTATCCCGGGAAATTCATGGTATGATAATTTTTATCACATGGAGAGGGAATCTGCCGATGAATTTGCTGATCAGTTTTGATTTCTGCGGGACGATCGCGTTTGCCATTTCGGGGGCCATCACGGCGATCGATCACCGGATGGATATTTTCGGGGTCAATATGCTGGCGATTACGACAGCGACCGGAGGGGGTATGCTGCGGGATATCATCATGGGCAATCTGCCGCCCGTCATGTTCCGGAATCCGGTCTATGTGCTTGGTGCGGCCATCACGGCCAATGTCGTATTTCTCCTGAGCCGGAAGTGGCACCACGTACCGGAGCATCTGACGTACTGGTACGATCTGCTTCTGTTCTGGTTCGATACGGTCGGACTCGCCGCCTTTACGGTCGACGGGGCGCTTCTCGGTCTGGATTCCCGGTACGGGAGCAATCTGTTCTTCGTCACGGTGCTGGCGTTTCTGACGGGCGTCGGGGGAGGACTGCTGCGGGATGTCTTTTCGGGACAGGTGCCGTATATTTTCTGCAAGCATGTCTATGCGGTCGCGTCGATCGCCGGAGGTCTTCTGACCGGGATTTTTATCTGTGCGGGAGTCACGCGGTGGATCGGAACGGCGGCCGGATTCGTCACGGTGATCCTGATCCGGTATCTCGCGAGGAAATTTGAGTGGAATCTGCCGAGGGCGGATGATTGAAGAAAGTCAGAAAAGAGGATTGGAAGATGCATACAGCTTTGACCATTGCGGGTTCGGATTCCGGCGGCGGCGCCGGTATTCAGGCCGATCTGAAGACCATGACCATGAACGGGGTTTTCGCGATGAGCGCGGTCACGGCGCTCACGGCTCAGAATACGGTGGGGGTGACGGATATCCTGGAGGTCAGTCCCGGTTTTCTGGGAGAGGAGATCGACGCCGTGTTTACCGACATCCGGCCGGATGCGGTGAAGATCGGCATGGTTTCCTCGTCCGGACTGGTCCGGGTGATCGCAGAGCGCCTGAAAAAATACGGGGCGCGCCACATCGTGGTCGATCCGGTGATGGTCGCGACGTCGGGATCCAGGCTGATCGCGGAAAAAGCCGTTCAGATTCTGAAAGGAGAGCTCCTTCCGCTCGCGGAGGTGGTGACTCCGAATATCCCGGAGGCGGAGATCCTCAGCGGAATATCCATCCGGACAGCGGACGACATGGCGCGCGCCGCGGAGCACATCCGGGAGCTCTATCACTGCGCGGTTCTCTGCAAGGGCGGCCACAGGCTGAATGACGCGAATGACTGCCTCGTGTCAGAGAGGGGCACGAGGTGGTACGAAGGCCGGAAAATCGACAATCCGAATACGCACGGGACGGGCTGCACGCTGTCTTCGGCGATTGCCGCGAATCTGGCAAAAGGATTTTCCATGGAGGAGTCCATCGGGCGTGCGAAGGAGTATATTTCCGGGGCGCTGGCCGCGATGCTGGATCTCGGAGCGGGCAGCGGCCCGATGAACCACGCGTTTGATTTAGGAGGAGAATTCGTGAAAAACGCGGACGGGACGATCCCGCCCGAATTCCGGTGCGGGGAAAAGCACTGTGCAGAGAAAATCCCGTAAAAATCGGCAAAAAAATAAATGAATATTTTGTGAATAAACACCAGAAAATATTCATTATTTGCATTAATATACAACCACTTCCGGATATACCCAAGGAATTTCTGAAAACGGACAATATCCGTGTACTTTTTCATCTTTTTATGGTATAATTGATGAAAATTTTACATTGATTCTTTATAGGGACAGGGTAGTCCGTAAAGTGTTCACAGCGCAAAGACTTGTTTGTGAAAACTGTCTTTGCGCTTCTTTGTTTTCCGGAGAATTTTCGGGGAGAGGACATCTTCCGAGAGGGTAACGGACTTTTTTCCGGTCCCGTCAGGGAATAAGACGTCACGTGCCCGCCGCGGCGGGCCAAGGTAACGAGAGGGTAGGTAGAAAAAGTGGCAAAGTATATTGTAAAACGAATTGTTCTGGCAATTGTATCGCTTTTCCTGGTCTGCTTCATCACATTCTTTGCGATGAATGCCATTCCGGGAGGCCCTTTCAACGGTGAGAAGGCGAAATCTCCGGCCGTTATGGAAGCGCTGAACACCCGGTACGGTCTGGATAAGCCCGTCGGCGTGCAGTTCCTGAACTACATGAAAAACATTCTTCACGGAAACTTTGGCGTCTCGCTGAAAACCGGACGGGATATCGGGAAGACCATTCAGACGAGGTTTGCGGTTTCCGCGAAACTCGGACTGATGGCGATCCTCGTGGCGCTCTTTCTCGGCATCGTTCTCGGGGCGGTGGCGGCGCTGAACCGGAACAAGTGGCCCGACCATATCATTATTTTCTTTGTGACGCTGTTTACGGCGATGCCTTCTTTCGTAGCCGCGTCGTTCCTGCTTCTCATATTCTGCATACAATTGCAGATCGTGCCCGTCTGGTCGACGGCCAATCCCAGCTATGTGCTGCCCGTGATCGCGCTGTCGCTTTCGCCCATGGCCTATATCACGAGGCTGACGAAAACGTCCATGCTGGATGTTCTGGGGCAGGATTATATCCGGACGGCGAAAGCGAAGGGCGTCCGGCCAGGCAAGGTGATTTTCGTTCACGCACTGCGGAACGCCCTGATTCCGGTCGTCACATACGTCGGACCGCTGACGGCTTCCATTCTGACCGGTTCTCTCGTTGTGGAAAATATTTTCACGATCGGCGGACTCGGGTCACAGTTCGTCACTTCCATTACCAATCGTGATTATACGATGATCATGGGAGTCACGATTTTCCTGGCGTTTATCATGATCACGATGAATCTGATCAGCGATCTGCTCTACAAGGTCATCGATCCGCGCATCAAGCTCGAATGACGGAGCGGAACCGCCCCGGGCAGCCCGGCGGCGGTGTGTGAGAAGAAACGGGGAAATCCAAACAGAAAGGAAGCAATACCGCAATGGCAGAGAATTACGATATTCCGGCACCGAAAAAAAGAAAACTGAGTCTTCAGATCAATCCGAAAATATTTGAAAAAGCTACCGATGAGGAGAAACGCCAGCAGGACGTGATGGCGAAGTCCACAACCTTTTTCAGGGACGGCATGAGACGTCTCCTGCACAATCCGCTTGCGGTCATCTCCCTCATCATTCTTCTTCTGGTCATCCTGACGATGATCTTCGCGCCGAAGATTGTGCCTTATTCCTACGATGAGATCATCACGGTAGAAGGGGTCCGCGACAAAGGCGCGGCGAACATGGCTCCGTTCCAGTATTCTCAGCTGGAACAGGCCTACATGGAAAAATACAATGTTAAAATATTTCCCCATATCATGGGGACTGACGAGCTCTGCCGCGATTATTTCATCCGGGTCGTGTACGGAACCAGAGTGTCGTTCATGGTCGGAATCTTCGCCACTCTGATGGTGGTGATCATCGGAGTTCTGTACGGGGCGATCTCGGGATACGCGGGAGGCAGAACGGACCTGATCATGATGAGAATCGTCGACATCATTTATTCACTCCCCGACATACTGATTATCATTCTGCTGTCGGTGGTGTTCCAGGAGACGGTTGACGTTTCGAAGGTTCCCATACTCGGCAAGCTGGGCTCCAACATGGTCGCCATGTTCCTGGTCTTCGGACTTCTGTACTGGGTGGGTATGGCCAGGCTCGTCCGCGGACAGGTTCTGACGATCAAAGAGAATGAATACGTTCTGGCCGCCCGCTCCATGGGAGCCTCGTCCGGCAGAATTATCCGCAGGCATATCCTGCCGAACTGTCTGTCCGTCATTATTATCATGACGGCGCAGGAGATCCCGTCGGCGATCTTTACCGAGTCCTATCTGTCTTTCATCGGACTCGGCGTAGCTCTTCCGATGCCTTCTCTCGGTTCGCTCGCCAATACGGCGCGCTCCGGCATGCAGTCATATCCGTGGAAACTCGTTTTTCCGGCGGTCATGATTGTTCTGATCGTTCTGGCGTTCAACCTGATCGCCGATGCCATGAGAGACGCGTTTGATCCGAAGCTTCAGCAGTAGGAGGGGAAGAGATGGACAATACGGCAATGGAAAATACAACAGGCATGCCTCTCTCGGAGGAGGCCGTCGAAGAAAAGCTCCGGGAGAATGAGGAAGAGGCGGTTCTGCAGGTCAGAAATCTGCATACTTCATTCTTTACCGATTCCGGAGAGGTGCAGGCGGTCAACGGCGTCTCGTTCAATCTGACCAAGGGAAAGATTCTCGGGGTGGTCGGAGAGTCCGGCTCCGGAAAATCCGTCACCGCCTATTCGATCATGCAGATCCTGGCGGATACGGGACGCGTCGTCGAGGGTGAGATTCTCTATAAGGGCGAAAATATTCTGAACTGGAACAAACACCAGATGGAGCATTTCCGCGGGGAAAAGTGTTCGATCATTTTTCAGGACCCCATGACCTCGCTGAATCCGACCTTTACGGTCGGATGGCAGCTCCGGGAAGCGCTTCAGCTGCACACAAAGTATAAGACGAAAGAAGAGGCGAACAGGAGGTCGGTCGAGCTTCTGAAGATGGTCGGCGTCAATGAGCCGGAATCCCGCGTGAAGCAGTATCCGTTCGAGCTTTCCGGCGGTATGCGGCAGAGGGTGATGATCGCCATGGCTCTGGCCTGTGAGCCGGATATTCTGATCGCCGATGAGCCGACGACCGCACTGGATGTGACGATACAGGCGCAGATTCTGGATCTGATGAAGGAGCTCCAGCAGGAGCTGGGGATGGCCATCATTCTGGTCACACATGACCTCGGTGTTATCGCGACCATGTGCGATGAGATCATCGTAATGTACGGCGGCCGCGTCTGCGAGAGAGGAACGGCGGACGATATTTTCTACCGCCCGGCGCACGAATACACGAAAGGACTTCTCCGGTCCATTCCGAATATCAACGACATGAACGAAAAGCTGAAGCCGATCGGAGGAACGCCGATCAACATGCTCGCCCTTCCGGAGGGCTGTGCCTTCTGCCCGCGCTGTGAGAACGCTCTGAAGGTCTGTCTCACGCAGAAGCCGAAGGAGATTCAGATGCCGGATGGTCATTTCGCCTCCTGCTGGATGAATGTCAGGAAGCTGTTCGATGAGGGGAAATACGAAGAGGCGGAAGCGGCGATGCCCGACGGATTCGATCCGTCGCAGGAACCGGGGAAACCGGGTTTGTCCGGGTCGAAGACCGTTGATCCTAAAGGGAAAAAGAAAAGGAAAAACAAGAAAGCGGAGGTGAAGTCGTGATGGAAGCAGCTCCGGCAAAGATTCAGACGGACCACTTGGTGGAAGTCCATGGATTAAAAGAATATTTTCCGGTGAAGACCGGCTGGTTCAAGAAAATTCCGCTGAAGGCGGTGGACGGCGTTTCCTTTTCCATCGACGCCGGCGAGACGCTCGGCCTGGTCGGGGAGTCGGGATGCGGCAAGACGACGGTCGGACGCACGATGCTCCGGCTGTACAAGCCGACCGGCGGGGAGTTTTATTTCAACGGAGAGCTTGTGACGGACAAGAACATCTTTCCGCTCCGAAAAGAGATGCAGATGGTGTTCCAGGATCCGTACTCTTCGCTGAATCCGCGCATGACGGTCGAGGATATCATCGGCGAGCCGCTTGATATTCACCATCTGTATTCCGGCAAAGAGGAGCGCCATGACAAGATCATGCACCTGATGGAGCTGGTCGGCCTGAATGCGGAGCACGCCACCCGGTACGCCCACGAGTTCTCAGGAGGACAGCGCCAGCGAATCGGGATCGCCCGCGCCCTGGCGGTGAATCCGAAGTTTATCGTCTGCGACGAGCCGGTTTCGGCGCTGGATGTTTCTATTCAGGCGCAGGTCCTGAATATGTTTGAAGAGATTCAGGAGAAGCTGGGCGTGTCGTATCTCTTCATTGCCCACGATCTTCTGGTCGTGCATCATATTTCCAAACGTATCGCTGTGATGTATCTGGGCAGGCTGGTGGAGATCGCCGACGCGGACGAGCTGAATTCACATCCGGTCCATCCGTATACGCTTTCGCTCCTCTCGGCGGTTCCGATCCCGGACCCGAAGATTGCCCGGCAGTCGAAACGAATCATTCTCGAGGGAGATGTCCCCTCCCCGCTTCATATGCCGAGCGGATGTCCGTTCCGTACGCGCTGCCGCTATGCGACCAGACAGTGTGCGGAGGCCATGCCGGAGCTGAAGGACAGAGGATCCGGACATTTCGTGGCGTGCTGGAACAAGTGATTCCGGTGATTCGGCCGCGGGAAACTTTCCGGTTTCCGGGTGCGGTCTGATCAAATAAGTACTTCTCGCAGTACTGAAATACTTTCGTAAGGAGGAAAAGTATGAAAAAGAAAAGCGTAGTATCTGTAGTGACTGTGGCGGCGATGCTCGGTGCCATGCTGGCAGGCTGCGGCGATGCGGCGAGTGCTCCCGAGGGCACGGAATCCGGATCTGCTTCCGGGTCTGAGGAAGTGACCGCTTCTGTGTCGGGCACTTCCGGCGGAAGCAGCGGCCCGATCGAGAGCTGGGTCGAAAAAGTCGGCCTGCAGGATATGGAGGGCAATGAGCAGGCTCCGGACTGGAGCAAGTATGATCAGCTTGTCAGTGAAATCTACAAGGACACGGATCTGGAGGATCGTGAGGCGAAGCTTCATGAGGCGGAGGATATGCTGATGGCCAGCGGAGCCGTCATCCCGATCTATTATTACAATGATCTGTATCTGGAGAACACCAGCTGGTCCGGCGACTACTCGACGGTCTTCGGCACCAAATATTTCATGTACGCGAAGAAAGACGGTCAGAACGCGGATGTAATGAAGATCAACCTGGCTTCGGAGCCGGATCATCTGGATCCCGCGCTGAACAGCTCGGTGGACGGTGCCGCTCTGGCAGCGAACTCCTTCGTCGGTCTGTACACATACGATAAGGACGGCAAGATCATTCCGGCTCTTGCCGATGGTGATCCGGATGTCTCCGATGACGGAACCGAGTACACCATCCATATGAAATCTGACCTGAAGTGGTCCGACGGTTCTTCGCTGACTGCGAATGATATCGTATATTCCTGGAACCGCGCCGTAGATCCGGCGACCGCTTCGGATTATTCCTACCTTTTCAGCGTGTTTGACGGATATGGAGACGGATCCGCTCCGAAGCTGAATCTCTCTGCGCCGGATGACAATACGGTCGAGTTCAAACTGACCGCTCCGTGCCCGTATATCCTGAACCTGCTGGCGTTCCCGGTATTCATGCCGGTTCCGCAGGCAGCGGTTGAGAAGGCAGATCCGGACGGAAGCAATCCGGGAGCATGGGCCGGCGAGGCCGGCTTCATCTCCAATGGTGCCTATACATTGCAGAGCTGGACACACAACGAGTCCATGGTTTACGTCAAGAACCCGAATTACTATGACGCGGACAATGTTTCGGTCGATGAACTTGATTTCATGCTTTCTGCGGATGATACCGCGATCCTGGCCGCTTATCAGTCCGGGGATCTGGATTACGCAGATACGGTTCCGACCGGTGAGATCCAGAACCTGAAAGACGGAGAAGATTTCCATGTTGTCGACAACCTGGGAACGTATTACGTCGGATTCAATGTCAATTCCGAGATGTTCCAGGGCAAGACTTCCGCTCAGGCGGCCGCGATGCGCCGCGCGATCGGCCTTCTGATCAATCGTCAGTATATTATTGACACGATCGGACAGACCGAGCAGAAGATTGCCACCTCCTTCATTCCGGCCGTAATGAGCGACGGCCATGGCGGAGAGTTCAAGAAGAACGATGAGGATTACGAGTATCCGGTGGAAGACGGCTACTACGAGGATATCTCCACCGCCGGGAAGAAGAATCAGGACGAGGCGATTGCGCTTCTGGAGTACGCCGGATATGAGTTTGACGGAGACAAGCTTTCTTCTTCCACACCGCTCAATATCAAGTATCTGACGAACGACGGAACCGGCCATCAGGCGATCGCCCAGGCGATTCAGCAGGATCTGGACGCGGTCGGCATCACGATGGACATTTCCACCGAGGACTGGCAGACATTCCTGAATGACCGTAAGTCCGGCAACTTCGACGTGGCCCGTGAGGGATGGCTGGCCGACTACGACGACCCGATCAACATGATCGAGATGTTCCAGTCTCAGTCCGGAAACAACGATATGCAGCTGGGCAAGACGGCCGGCTGACATAATATGCTTCTGAGCAAATAAAATAATCCGGCGGGAACTCCCGCCGGATTATTTTATTGATGATTCAGATACCGTATTCACTTCCGGGAGAGATTCCGGAAGCCGGAAGATGCGCTGCCGGGTATTCTCCTCAGGCCTGGGATGCTTCCAGAAGCTTGTCGTGCAGCTGCTTCTCGATGCCGTTCAGCTGCTGCTCGGCGGCGGCGCGTTTCTCTTTGCCTTCCTTCTGGATGGCCATGATCTCGTCGATCGCGCTGATCAGGGTGTCGTTCGTGTGCTGCAGAGTCTCGATGTCGACGATGCCGCGCTCGTTTTCTTTCGCGGTAGCGACGGTTACTTCATGAAGCTTATCCGCGTTTTTCTTCAGGAGATCGTTCGTCATGTTATTGACTTCGCGCTCTGCGCGGGCGGCCTGGCTCGCGTGCTCCATGCCGATCGCGATGACCATCTGATTCTTCCAGAGCGGGATGGTGTTCACGATGGTGGACTGAATCTTCTCCGCCATCTGCATATCCGAATTCTGCAGCATGCGGATCTGAGGGGAAGTCTGGAGAGCGATGGTCCGGGTCAGCTCCAGATCGTAGATTTTCTTTTCAAATCGTTCACACTGGGCGGCGAGATCTTTCGCGGCCTGCGCGTCCTCGGGCTGGCCGGAGGACGCGGCTTTCTGCTGGGCGGCCTGCAGCTCGCCGGTGCGGACCTGCTCCAGTTTCTTTTTCCCCGCGGCGATGTACATCGTCAGTTCCCGGTAATAGTTCAGATTCAGTTCGTACATGCGGTCAAGCAGCTGAGAGTCTTTCAGGAGCTTCGCTTCGTGCTGTTCGAGCTGGTTGGAGACGGCGGTGACGTTCGTCTCGACCTTGCTGTATTTTGCCTTGATTTCATCCATCTGGTTCTTTTTTTTCTTGAAAAATCCCAGGATTCCCTTTTCGTTCTCATCCACATCGAAATTTTTCAGTTCGGTGATCAGTCCGGCGAGCATATCGCCGATTTCACCCATGTCTTTCGTGCGGACATTGTCGATCGCCTTCTGCGAGAAGTCCGTCAGATTCTTCTGGGTAGCTACACCGTAATTCATGATGGCGGTTGAATTTGAGAGGTCGATTTTTTTGACGAATTCATCCACCGCTTTTTCTTCCTCCGGGGTCAGCTGAAGCTGCTCCTGCTCCTGGGCCTTTTCCGCCGCCGGCACCTGGGGAGCGGCGGAGGGAGTGTTCAGATTGATTCCGGAAACGGGCTGCTCGTCTCCGAAGGTCAGCGTCGGGGCTGCCGGTGCTTTTTCCATTTCTTCCTGCAGATTGTTTTCTTCACTCATGTTTGACTGTCCTCTTTTCTCAGACTTTCAGCTGCTGTTCGGACTCTTTGAGTCCATCCTGTTCCATCATGTGATTCAATACACCGATATCCGCCGATACATCGTACAAGTCGACCTCGGTCATCTTCGCGAGAAGTTTTTCGAAGCCGTTGCAGATGGTATCGAAAGCGTCCTGAATTTCCTTCAGGGCCTTTTTCGTCTGCTCCGTCTGGTACGGATTGTCGCGGTATTCCTCATAGGTCTTCAGAAGCTTCGTGGTCGTCGGCAGATAGATGTTCATCATCCGCCGCAGTTCACCGGATCGCTCCGGATGCTTTCTGACCTGGTCGAAGATGCTGCGTACAATGTTTTCCAGACGGTACAGCTTGTCGGACATTGCGTCCGTGTCCGGAATCCGGTCGTTTGACTCCCGGATGATCCGGATATATTCGTTGCCGTCGTTCAGGATCGCCTGCACGTCGGGATTGATGCCGGATGCTGCCTGTTCTTTTTCCCTCGCCCTCTGGGCCTTCAGAGAATTCAGATACAGCGCCCGCGCGTGGTCTGTCAGCATCACGGTCGTGTACCGGGAATCGAATGTCGCCTGCGGAATCATATCGAGTTTTTTCATCTCAAGCAGATTTTCCTGCGTGGTCTGAGGCGCCTCGTTCACCATACTCGACAGATCCTGAATGGCGAAAAATTCTCTGCCCGGAAGCATTTCACCGTACTGGTAATATTTTTCGACCATCTTCATATACTGTTCGCCGCTCTTCCGGAAGTCGTTGGATTTTTTGATGACAAACACCATCAGGGCGGAGAGCCCGAGCAGCACAAACCCCGGGATCAGAAGGGACGCCGCGAACATTCCCGCCATACCTGCGATGAAGATGAGGATCAGCACGATGCTGAAAAATTCAATCATCAGGCCGGCAAACTTTTTGAACCGGCCCTGGCTTTTGTCCATTCTGCGCTGCAGAAAATAGTTCGCCGGTCCGGACCGGGTGGATTGAAATGGGCGGGAAGAAGCGGCAGATCCGCTTCCCGGCGGTGATTCGGTCGCAGAAGAGGCAGAACCCCGCCTCTCGGCAAAGGGACGGAAAATCGGTTCCGCGCCCGAAGCTGCGTCATTGATCCGGCGGGTAATGGATTCCGCCAGACCGGCGAACTGGCCAAGCTCTACCGCGCGCATGACATCGTTCATGATATCCTGACCGGCGCGCGCGTAGCGGCTGAAGTCGTTTCTTCCCGGGCCTCCCGTTCTCGCGCCGCCGGGTCCCTGCGGGCCGCGCCGGCTGTTTCCCGGCCCTCCGGTGCCGCCGGGTCCCTGCGGACCGCTTCCCGGTTTCCGCGGACCCTTACTGAACGAAGAGCGATTCGGTCCGCCGGAACCGCCGCCTGGATGATACTGATATGATGATCCCATGATAATCTGCTTTCCTGAACGATTGTATTTTGAAACAATCCGCTGTCCGGAATCCGTGTGCGGAGCTGCGGGACAGCTTCCCTTACATTTTTACATTATAGTATCAGAATATCATATTCGGCAAAAATTGAAAATACAACAGGCTGTATTCTTTGCAATTCAACGGGATTTCAGCCGGTCAATCACTACGATTGCCATCAGCACGAGAGTGGCTGCGAGAAACAGAATAATCGCGATTCCCGCCAGCGTCATCTCTTTTCCCGAGCCTGTCCCTCCGGAGGTGACCTGCTGAAGCCAGTTCGCAGAATCGCCGGATTCTTCCGATGGCGCCGCCATGCTGACCGGAGTCAGCTTTTCTCCGTTCCGCACAGAAAAGCGAAATCGGACGTGATAATCGCTGTAATCGGGGATTGTGATGAAGCCGAGATATTTTTTCCTGTTCTTGATTTCATAATCCAGAGACACCTCGTAGTCGCCTTCGCCGAAGGTCCGGACAACGATGTCCGAATCTTTTCTGGCATCGGATTCCAGAAAATTTGTTTTCAGGAAAACGCCGGAATCCGTTTCTTCAAAGGATATGCCCTCCTGTCCGGAGCTTTCCGATGCGTTTCCGGATTGTCCGGTATTCAGGGTGACCGCGCGGGCTCTGGTTTCCGCGTTTGCCAGATACAGCGTTTCGGAAGTGACGTCGTCGCGGGTCTGCGTTCCGCTGTCATTGCTCCCGCCGGAAGTGTTTCCGCTTCCGGACGATCCTCCGCTCTCGCTGTCGGTGCGCCGGATCAGAAGGGTTCCCCTTCCGAAATCCGACGGGCCGACATCAAAATCTTCGTCGTATCCGGTATCATCATCGTGAATGGACAGGGCGGAATCATTGTTCAGCTCGTCGATATCCTGCGTCAGACGGAAAAGCAGAGTGACGCTGCCGCCGTCATTGACCAGGAAAATGGGGTCCCCGCCGCTGCTTTCCGCGGTCCGGGTGTAATCCGTCATGGAAAAGCTTCCGATGTTCCATCCGAAATGAGGATCCTCCTCCTCAATGTCGTAATTTCCGTAGTATCCGCTGTTCTCTTTGGTACGCTTCAGAATGCCCAGGGAATATCCTTCCTGCTTTCCGGAAGATGTGCTGCCGTCCGAGGCTGCTTCGTCGGAAGAAGAGATGCTTCCCCCATCGTAGTAAAGCGGGTCCGACGAGCTGTATGTCGCGGCGCGGATCGGAACAGCGGTCCCGGACAGCAGAATAGTCACGCAACAGAGCACCAGAATTTTATTACGAAAATACACTCCTCTCATTTTTCAGTATCTCCCATGAAAAATAGCCGGCATGCCTGTGTACGCTCCAATCATACTGAAAGAAAAGGAAGGGTTCCATGTCAGAAAAGGTAAAAACAAAGGAAGAAATTTGGCTGATTCGGAAAAAATGGAGAGGCTGCGGGCGGATTCGCCGCCGGCTGCCCTGTATCGCTCCTTTGGGGGTCAGACAACGTGCCCGGCGGAGGTGGCGCCGGCGCCGCGGATGTGTTAGTATTTTCTTATCCGCGTGACGGAGGGCAAGGGAGATTGCATTATTGACCGGGATTTTCCGGGAAGGATGGTTCGCGACGATGAAGAAGGGTTCGGAAAAGGAAAAGAATGTGTATCTGAAGATTCGTAAGGATGAGCTGGGACTGACACGCGAGAAGGCCAGTGATCTGCTGCAGTTTATCACGCCGGAGAGGCTGGAGAAAATTGAGAGCGAGAAGTCGCTCGCGCATCCGGATGAGGTTCTGGTAATGTCGGAGAAGTACAAAAAACCGGATCTGTGCAATTACTACTGCGCCAATCAGTGTCCGATCGGAAGGCGGTATGTGCCGGAGATTACGATGGGCGAGCTGCCGACCATTGTGCTTCAGATGCTTTCTTCCCTGAATGAGACGGAAAAAGAGAAGGACCGCCTGGTTGAGATCGCGGCAGATGGAAAGATCGGGGAAGACGAATTGAAGGATTTCGTTCATATTCAGAACGAACTGGAAAAAATTTCCATTACCGTCGAGACGCTGCAGCTCTGGGCGGAGAAAATGGTCGCTTCCGGGGCGATTGATATGGAACTTTACAGGCAGTACAAAGAGCAGGATAAGTGAGCGGACCGGGGGCCTCCCCGGGAGTGATTTCGCTTTTATTACGGAAAAATGCGGGAATAATTTTCCGAAAAGATCATGTAATTTCGATTGCGAATGGTTTACGATGTCTGTATTTCGTGAGGCTCTTTTCAGGAGAAAAATATGGATACAAAGACCAGAATCCGCGCGATCCGTCTGGCGGAACTGATCAGACGCCAGCCGGAAACCGCAAAAAAGACAGGCGTTGAGGTGTCTTTTCAGGTCAGGGACCGCATGATTCCCGGAAACCGCGAAAAAGAAAAGAAAAAAGTCTGAGAGAGGGATTGGAATGTCACAGTTTCGAAAGATCACCGCGCTGTACTGGAGCGCTACCGGAAACACGAAGAAGGTCGTCTGTGCGATCGGATATAAGCTGGGAGAGTATTTCGGGTGTCCGGTGGAGGAATATGATTTTACTCCGTCATCGGCCAGAGAACACGTGAAAACGTTCGATGAGAACGACCTGGTGATCGTCGGATCTCCGACGTATGCGGGGAAGCTCCCGAATAAGATTCTGCCGGATTTTCAGGGAAAACTTTCCGGGAAGGGGACGGTTGCCGCGGCGGTCGTCACGTATGGAAACCGCGCGTATGACAATTCGCTCGCCGAGCTTGCCGAGGTTCTTTTGCAAAACGGATTCTGTCCGGCGGGAGCCGCGGCGTTCCCGTGCCGGCACGCGTTCACGGACCGTCTGGCCTGCGGGCGGCCGGACAAAGAAGATCTGAAGCAGGCGGAAGAATTTGCCGTCTGCCTGGCGGAAAAACTGTCCTCCGCCGCGCCGGACATGAAGCCGGAAGACATCCGGGCCCCGAGGATTCCCGGTGACGCCGCGGCACCCTACTATGTTCCGAGAGGAACGGACGGAGAGCCCGCGAAATTCCTCAAAGCAAAGCCGAAAACCGATGCGGCAAAATGTACCCGGTGCGGGGACTGCGTTCGTCTGTGTCCCATGGATTCCATCGATCCGGAAAATCCGCTCAATGTGCCGGGCCTCTGCATCAAGTGCCAGGCGTGTGTCCGGGGATGTCCTCAGAAAGCGAAATATTTTGACGACCCGGCATTTTTCTCTCATGTGGCGATGCTCGAGCAGAGCTTCACAGACAAAAAAGAAACAGAGTTCTATCTGTAATTACATGGCTTGCAGAAGGGGCTGCCGCGGGAATGCGGCAGCCCCTTTTGCAGAGCGGTGCGCCTTTCGGCGCAGTGTTATCGGACGCAGGGAGGAATCAGAGCCCGTACCAGCCGATTCCCTCGTCTCTCCAGCCGAGGCTGATGAGCCAGTCGCGTTCCGCTGTGCTGGCGGTGTAATTATGATTGTTCGCAAAAGCGTTCGGATTATACTGGCGGTAAAGCGGAGTGTGCTGAGCCGGGTCGGAGTACCAGCCGATTCCCTCGTCGGTCCATCCCGCCCGGATCAGGCTGACCCGTTCATTGAGGTTCGTCGTGTAATGATGCTCCCCGCCGACTTTATTATAGAGGCGATAGACCGGAACGGATGATTTTTCAGGAGCTTTCCAGCCGATTCCCTCATAACGCCAGCCGCAGTTCACCAGATGGTTCCGTTCGGTCACGTTTGCGGTGTAGAAGTGTTCCCCGGAGTTCGGATTATAAAGACGATGCATGCTGATCGCTTTTACAGAGGATGCCTCAGAAACGATCACGGTGCAGAAAGCCTGCTTTCCTCCGCTCACGGTCCGGGCAGTGATGGTGGCGGAGCCGGTCGCTCTGGCGGTGACTTTTCCGCTGGAATTTACGGCTGCCACATTGTAATTGCTGCTGATCCAGGTAACGGCCTTGTTTGAGGCGTTGGAGGGCGAGACAGTCGCCGTGAGTGTGGAGGTAGCCCCCACCTTCAGGTTCAGACTGGTCGGGCTGACCGAAATTCCGGAAACGGGGATGCTTTCCGTGGTAAAGGTTTTCCTGCCCGTAGAATAGCGGTTTCCGTTGAAGACAACATAGATTTCATAAGAATAGGCAGTACCGGGAGAAAGAGTAACCCCCAGTTCGCTGTTAATATCATACCAGATATTTAAATATGTACCGGTGTATTTGGGATCTTCTGATTTCTGCCCGATAATATTTCCGGCAGAATCCCGGAGAATAATGCCGGCCTCCGTGAAAGAGCCGCTGGAGCCGAAATTGGCTCTTGTTCTCGGAACCGCATTAGTTCTCGTTACGTCACAGGATTCATTGCTCCATGTCACAGAAGGAGGTGTACTGGAATTCGGAAAATCCGGACGGATAACACCCCAGTATGGATTTTCAAAACCATTATAGCGGATGTTTGTAATATGTTCGACATAAGGATGGGTGTTGAAATTCTGGTGATAGGTAGACCGGTCCGATTCGTAAATCGCCACATGTCCGTATCCGCCGGTATAGACCAGAATATCGCCGTACTGGGGCTGTACCCCCTGGAGGCGCTGCCATCCTGAGGGAAGGGTATTGTGCGTGTAATCCGCTCCGTTTCCGGAGGAACGCGGAACACCCAGATAATCGTAGTAAGCGAGGATCAGATCAACGCACTGTGCGCCATAGGCTCCGTCTTTGTCAATGTACTTACCGACCAGAGACTGAACATAACCGATAGCTTCCTGCGCGGTGTGCGCAGAATAGGCATGAGCCACTTTCGGATGCGCGGCATTCCCCGACAGTATCAGCAATGCACAGATAAGAGCCGTCAATAAACGTTTCATCCTTTTTTTTCCCTTCATTTTATTTCTCCTTATAGATATCAGTTAAGTAAACAGGCAACATGTTTGTGCATTTTATAACAATAAATATCAAATATTGCAAGTTAATTATACACTTTTCCTGCTTCGGAGACAATATTCAGGGAGAATTTTTGTAAAATTGTTCAATCGGGAATCAGGATGAAATTACAGTGAATCCGGCGGGTCAGGATTCTTTTTTCTGTTTTGTGATCCACGAGGCGGCGCTTAAGGCGGCGACATTTCCCTCGCCGGCCGCTTTCATGTACTGATACGGAGTTCCGGTGATATCCCCTGCAGCGAACAGACCGGGAAGGTTGGTCGCCTGTTTCCGGTCTACGGCCACATGGCCGTTTTCTTCCGCGATGCCGGGGACGAGTTTTCCCGGGGAGATAGTCTGACGAAGGATGAAGACGCAGTCGACGGGATAGCGTCCGCTCTCCGCAACCAGCGTCACGTTTGTGCCGGCGCCATTTCCATTTTTCTCGATGGATAACGGCTTCTGGCGGAGAACCGTCACATTTCCGGGAAGAGACGGCGTTTCCGGATAGAGCGGAAAATACAGAACCTGCGAGCAGATGCCGGAGAGAAATTCCGCCTCGGTCTCTTCGGACGGACTTCCCGAGATGACGGCCACCGGCCTTCCCCGATAAAAATTTCCGTCACACGTCGCGCAGTAGCTGATTCCGCGGCCGAGAAGTTCTTCCTCGCCCGGGTAGGGCTTCCCGGACGAAACGCCGGTGGCCAGGATGACCGCGGTGGCTTCCAGAATTTCCTGACCGACCTGGAGAGTAAAGTAATCGCCCATGCTGTAGACCATGCCGATCCGCTCCTCGCGGATTTCAATTCCCGCGCCGTCGATCTGGCTGCGGAAGACTTTTTCCAGATCCGCTCCGGCAATGTCGGGAAGCCCCAGATAGTTGGTAATCCGGTGTGCCTTCGCGATCTTGTCGCTCAGGTTCCGGCTTCCGAACAGCAGAAAATTCAGGTTCCGGTTTCGGGCTGTCAGCGCCGCCGAAAGCCCGGCGGGACCGGAGCCGATAATGATCAGATCATAGCGTGCCATATGATTCCTCCCTTTTAGTTCAATGCATTTATTATATGGAAAAAATCTCCGAGTAGACGGTTTTTCCGCCCGACCGGACCGATTTCATCAGGGAGATTTTTTCGACCAGCATGGTTTCCTTTATCTCCGGCGGTCTGCAGCCGTGAGAAATCTGCGCCTTGCGGATAATGGTCACGTGCGGGACAAATTTTTTGTCATCAAACGGAATCTGCCGCGCCCTCAGCCCGTCGCGGAGCTGTCTGACCGTATTCTGCAGCTTCTGGTTTCCCTTCACTCCGAGCCAGCAGACGTCGCCGAAGCTGCCGTACCCGTTGAAGCTGAGACGGAACGGCTGGAACTTCACGGTCTTCATGACGTCCCTGATTTCACTGACCCGGTCGGTCTCCCCGATGAACGCGAGTGTCAGATGCAGATTGGATCCCGGCTCGTAGTTCCCCTTCACTCCCTGCTTTTTCAGGTCGTGCATGCAGGAGAGAATTTTCCTGTTTACGTCATCTGAAAAACGTATTGCGATAAATAGTCTCATCTGTGATCACTTCTCCTTATCCTTCCGGACGCCCAATGGAATCCGCAGCTTCGGGTTTTTCTCTTTCAGAAATTCGGCCAGATCCCGGCTTTCCGCGTCTTCCCGGCGAAAGATGACGAGCGTCCGGTCCCTGAGGATGCCGATCAGAAAATGCTCCGAAAGCTTCAGGCGGTAGAGCTGCTGATAGGACACCTGCCCGCCCTTGTGAAAGAGAACGTTTGTGACATCTATCGCGTCATCCCGGAGTCTGTAACGAAACCGGACTTTTCCGTTCTTCGCGATCGACTCCCAGGTCTCCAGACCGCTTTTCATCGTTTTTTTCCGGACGCCGATGCTCCATGCGGCGATCGCGACCATGAAGACGGCACCGGTGATGATATGGATTACCGTCCCGCCCACCACCATATAGGCGACGAAGAAGAGCTCAAACAGCCCGGTGAGTTCGAGGCTGAGCTGCTTCGGCCATGTCGCCCTTATCAGCTCGGGAAATTGATTTTCGGTGACAGTTGTTTCAAACTCCATGCAGTTCTCCTGATCCTTCTGCCCGGACCGGGGGCAGTTCCCTCTGTCCGGCGGGGATTTGTTCAGGTCAATAGAAATCAGCTCAGGTCAATGGTTTCCAGGTCGTCCGGTACGAAGATGTTACCGGAGTATTCGCGGGCGGCTTCCCTTGTGTACAGAGCCTTCCGGTTCCGGATTGTCTTGTCCTCGGTGTGATAGATCAGCAGATTTTTCACGCCGAGCGATTCGGCGATCCGTCCGGCGTCCAGCGCCGTGCTGTGGTGTTTCTTATAGGGCCGGAAGACGTCCCGCTGATCGTACAGACAGAATGCCTCGTGAAACAGCCAGTCCGCGCCGCGGCAATAAGCCTCTTCTGATTCGTTGTAGGTTTCGTCTCCGCAGCAGGCGATCCTTTTTCCGTCTCCCGGATCCAGTACGTATCCGAACTGTTTCGCCTTTGTCGAGTGAATGTCGAAGAAGGTGAAGTCAGAACCGGCGATCGGTATCGTCTGTCCGTCCTGCAGCGTGACGAGGCGGATCCGCTCGTCGAGATGGCGGGTTACTTTTTCCGGAAGAAGCAGGCCGGAGAGCGTGCGGATCAGACCGATGACTTCGTCGTGTCCGTAAAAGGCTGCCTCGCCCTCGTAGCTTCCCTCGGACATGTGCTGTCCGATCATGCGCACCATCCAGATAATTCCCATGATGTGGTCCAGATGTTTGTGAGTCACAATGATATTTCTTAAGGTGCGCCAGTCTGTTCCTGCTTTTTCCAGCTGCGTGAAAAGACCGCTGCCGCCTCCGCCGTCGACCAGAATCTTCCGGGAATCGCCGGAGAGTATATAGCAGGTATTGTAAATATGGGTAACCATCGCGTTTCCGGTTCCCAGCAGTGTAATTTCCATTTTTTCCTCCAAGCTGTCCTTTGTGGCAGAATCGTCCGCTGTCTACAGGAATTTTAACGCATTACGCGCGCCTCGTTCAACAGGAAACGACAATTTCTGATGGAGACCCAACCGGATTCTGCCATAACAGGGGTGAATTTTCGGAAATGTATGGTATAATTCTTTCGATATGATCAATTGCTGAGAGGGAGACATCATTATTATGGAAGCAAAAGACGCAAAAAGAAAAGTAATTCTGACCGGCGACCGTCCCACCGGGAAACTTCATCTGGGACATTATGTCGGTTCATTGAAACGCCGGGTTCAGCTTCAGAATTCCGGCGATTTTGACGAGATCAACATCCTGATCGCCGATGACCAGGCGCTGACGGATAACTGGAAAAATCCGAAAAAGATCCGCGACAATATCATCGAGGTGGCACTGGATTATCTCTCGGTCGGCATCGACCCGGACAAGACGAATATCTGCATTCAGTCCGGAATTCCGGCCCTGCACGCCCTCACCTTTTATTATATGAATCTGGTCACGACGCAGCGGCTGAGCCGCAATCCCACGGTGAAGAGTGAGATGGCCATGCGCGGCTACTCGGATCAGGAGGGAGTCAATGACAATGTCGCCGGACTGCCGGCGGGTTTCTTTACGTACCCGGTTTCACAGGCCGCGGACATCACCGCCTTCAAGGCGACGGTGGTCCCGGTCGGAGAAGACCAGGAGCCGATGCTGGAGCAGACGCGCGAGATCTGCCGCAAATTTAATTCCACCTATCAGTGCGATGTCCTCGTGGAGCCGGACATTCTGCTTCCGGACAATGAGGCGCAGCGCCGCCTGCCGGGCATTGACGGAAAAGCGAAGATGTCGAAGTCTCTCGGAAACTGCATCTATCTCTCGGATGATCCGAAGACGGTGAAGAAGAAAATCATGAGCATGTACACGGATCCGGAGCACATTGAGATCTCGGATCCCGGTCACGTGGAGGGCAATATGGTCTTCACCTACCTGGATGCGTTCAGCCGGGAGGACCAGTTCGCGGAATATCTGCCGGATTACCGGAACCTGGATGAGATGAAGGAGCATTACAGAAAAGGCGGTCTCGGTGACGTAAAGTGCAAGAAGTTCCTGATCAGGGTCATGGAAGAGATGCTCGCACCGATCCGCGCCGAGCGCGCAAAGTGGGAGGCGAATATCCCCGAGGTATTCGACATCCTGTTCTCCGGCACGGAGACGGCGCGGCGGACGACCGGCAAGACGCTCGACGAAGTGCGGAGCGCCATGCGGATCGATTATTTCGATGACCGCGACGCGATGATCAAAGACTGGGAGGACTGGATTCACGCGTGACCTCTTCCGGCACGGCGGTTCCGTCTTCCTGCAGGCGGAGAATTAATTTCAGGAGTGTCTGAGGGAAAACCGGAAAATCCGGCCGGACAGTCCGAAAAGCCCGGATCAGACGAAGGAGATCCGGATATCGCCTACGCTGGAATCGACTTGAATTGTGTTTCCGGTGCCGGAATCGGATACGTATTCCTCACCATATTTTTCCTGGCCGACCCGGATACTTCCGATGCTCGCGTCCGGGTCGTACTGATAATCTTCCCTGGTTCCTCTCAGGTTCAGATCGGCGTCGCCGGCGGCGACGTCGATTTTGCATCTGGAGAGATCCGTGTCTTTCAGACGGCAGTCTCCTGCCGCCAGGTCGCATTTTACGCTGCCGAAGGTGCAGCTGCCGGCAGAGAAATCGCCGGCGGCGAGATCGGTCGTGACTTCTTTGATATTCATGTCTTCGAGATTCACATCGCCGGCGCCGAGATCCACGTCCATGGAATTCAGTTCGGTGTCGCGGGGGACCGTGACGGTGATCTTTGACGGAGTGGCAAATCCGACTACCCGGATGCCGTGCGAACCGGCCGTGTTCTGAATCGTCAGCGTTCCGTTTTTCAGGGAGATTTCCGGCTTTTTATTCTGAGAAGCAATGGAACAGGTGTATGAATAGTTCTCGCCCGGTACGACGGAGATGTCCACGGAGCCCAGATCGACGCGGATATTTTCGAATTGCTTCAGGGTCCCGGAGTCGGAGAGGACCTTTCCGGAAGAATCGGCGGAATCCTGCCATAAACCGCCCCGGAAAATGTTAAAATACAGGCCTCCGGCGATAACAATTGCTGTGATAATGCTGATGAGAGCCAGATAGTTCTTTTTGCTCATGGATAGTCTCCTCCTCAGATGTTCTTTTCCCCGTCTTCTTTTTCCAGAAACGCCAGCAGCATCCAGCGCACACCGGCCGCAATCGGCCAGATGATCCAGGTGAATCCCCAGTCGAAGGTAATAAAACTCCAGCAAAGATAGATGCATGTGACGGTGGGCCAGAAGACGGACATGATTTTCCGCCCCCTCTGGGTCAGTCTGCTCATGTCATTTTCCATGTCAATGTTTTCCTTGGCAATGTCGTTCAGAAGATTTCCGTAGCTTCTCTGGCGCATGCCCGCCATGATGATCAGCATCACACCGAGGCCGACCAGCAGAAAGAGAGAGGCGTGGGCGTAGTTTGCATTCGCCCCGCGGATCGTGGCAGAGGGAATGACGCTGAGGATGATCAGAATGACGCCTGCCGCGATGAAAGCCGCGTACTGCGTGCTGAAATTTTCTTTCTCCGTCCGCACATAACCGGCGGTTTCAAAATCCAGCTGGACTTTTTCCTGGTGAATAAAGTCCCATTTGTTATAGCGGATGGCTGCGTACACAATGCATCCGATTCCGAGAGCCACCACGATGAAGAAGGCGGCGTACGCGAATGCACTTTCGGGATCTTCAAAAATCAGATACATGGAGCTGGAGAGAATGATCAGGCAGACGCCCAGTCCGATCAGAATGGATTTCCGGATGGTGTCCTGAATGTAGAGTTTTGCATCCTCCAGGGAGATGGGATGCGCGTTTTCCGCTGCCGTGTTTTTCGCCGCTACCTGCCGGTCAATTCCCAGCTCGCCTGCGAGCTCGTCCAGGTTTCCGAATTCGGAGATCACGATCCCGACCGCCTCGTTTTCACTTTTTCCCTCGGAAATCAGTTCATTGTACCGGTCCTCCATCATCTGGCCAAGTTCCTTCTTCGCGTTCAGGACCTTCTCGGTTTTTGGCATATTCATGAACATATTTTCCAGATAGTTATGAAGAGTATCCATTTGTTTTCCTCCGATGTGATGCCCTGCCGGATGCTCCGGAAGGGCTTGCCTTCTGCACTTAAACCGATTCGTCGATGAAACGGCTGATGACGTCTTTTGTCAGATTCCACTCGCTGCATTTCTCACGGTAATGCTGTTCTCCTTTTTCCGTGATCCGGTAATAGGTTCGTTTTTTTCCGCCGGTTATTTCATTTTCCCTGCTGAAGGATTCGATATATCCGTTGTGTTCCATCCGCGTGAAAGCCGAGTAGAGAGTTGTTTCTTTGATGATGTATTTTTCTTCGGAGATCGTGCGGATTTTTTTCGAGATTTCGTATCCATAGGATGGTTCCTGCCTCAGCAGGTAGAGAATGATGGTGTCGTTGTAACCGCGGATTACATCACTGCTGATCATCCATGTCTTCTCCTTTCGGTTCTATATGCTTCCGCTTTCCTGCGGCACTTCGTATCGTGTTCGTTTCCCGGGGTTTCCCGGGCAAATCTATTCGGCTGTCGTATTACGTCTGACGAACTACGTCTGTCGTACTACTTCTGTCGTATTAACCATAGCATAGATACTGCGGCAGAACAAGCAGATTATTGTAAAATATTGAGAAATTTTCTCCGCAGTGCTAAAGTGTTGATAGAATTTTTCGAATACGGGATGAATGACAGAAATCAGAAAACAGGGTATTGCGCAGGAGAAGATCGCCATGAAAAAATTTATCAATGCGGTTGAGGACGTGGAAAATGAGATGATTCAGGGTCTGGTCAAAGCCTTTCCGGATCAGCTGGAGAAGCTGGATTACGGGACGATCGTGTGCCGGAAACACAGAAAAACGGGAAAAGTTGCCCTGGTGAGCGGCGGAGGCAGCGGCCACGAACCGGCGCACGGAGGCTTCGTGGGGGAGGGCATGCTGGACGCGGCGGTGTCCGGCACGGTCTATACGTCCCCCACTCCGGATATGATCCTTGAGGCCATCAAGGCGGTCGCGACCGGAGAGGGCGTTCTTCTGGTGGTCAAGAATTACACCGGAGATGTCATGAATTTCCAGCTCGCCGAGGAGATGGCAAAGGATATGGAAGACATTCGGGTGGCTCATGTGGTGACCAATGACGACGTCGCGGTAGAGAACAGCTCATTTACGGTCGGACGGCGCGGCGTCGCGGGGACGGTCTTCGTCCACAAGTGCGCCGGCGCTCTGGCGGAAGCCGGAGCGGATCTGGAGGAGGTCCGCGCGGTGGCGCAGAAAGTCGTCGACAATGTCCGCTCGATGGGGGCGGCGATTAAGCCGAGCACCGTTCCCGCCTCCGGTGTGCCGGGATTCGAGCTGGCCGAGGACGAGATGGAGATTGGCATCGGCATTCACGGGGAGCCGGGCATCCGCCGGGAAAAGATCCGCACGGCGGATGAAACGGCGGACCTGCTGCTGGAAAAGATTCTCGCGGATCTCGATTACAGCGGATCCGAGGTCGCCGTGATGATCAACGGCTCGGGGGCGACGCCACTGATGGAGCTCTATATTATCAATAATCACGTCCAGGATGTTCTCGCCTCGAAGGGAATCCGCGTGTACCGCACGTTCGTCGGAAACTACATGACCTCGATCGACATGGCGGGATTTTCCATCTCGCTGCTGCGGCTCGACGATCAGCTGAAATGTCTGCTCGACGCGAAGGCGGACACGCCGGCCTGGAAAGAATTCGGCTGATACGGGAGTGGAAACGGAGGAGAATATGGCAGATAGTGCAAAGGTTCTGGAAATCATTGCGGCGGCAGGAAAGAAGATTGAGGAGAAAAAGGATTATCTGACGGAGCTCGATCAGCCGATCGGGGATTCGGATCACGGGATCAATATGGCACGGGGATTTTCCGAGGTGGAGAAAAAACTTCCTTCGCTTCAGGGAAAAGACGCCGGGACCATCCTGAAGACCGTCGGTATGACGCTGATGTCGAAGGTCGGAGGAGCGTCGGGACCGCTGTACGGGTCGGCTTTCATGAAGATGGGTGCCGCAGTCGCGGGAAAAAAGGAGATTTTCATCGGTGATTTCGTGAAAGCGATGGGTGAGGCTGTTTCCGCAGTTCAAAAGCTGGGAAAAGCGGAGCCCGAAGACGCGACGATGGTCGATGCCATGCTTCCGGCGCTCCGCGCAATGGAAGAGGCGCTCGGGCAGGATGCCGGAGCCGGGGAGGTCCTGGACGCCGGCTGCTCCGCCGCCTGGAAAGGGGCAGAGCACACGAAAGATCTGGTCGCGAAAAAAGGCCGCGCGAGCTATGTCGGGGAAAGAGGCATCGGGCATCAGGATCCCGGGGCGACTTCCTTTGCATATATGCTCGAGGCGGTGAGAGATTCGTTCGGCTGACGGACAGAAGGAGCAGAGGTGAATGCGCATGGTGGGAATTGTGATTGTGTCGCATATCAGAAAGCTGGCAGAAGGTGTGATCGAACTGACCAGAATGATGGCGGAATCGGTTCCGGCAGCGCCGGCCGGAGGACTGGAGGACGGAAGTCCCGGGACCAGCTATCATCTCATCCGGAAGGCGATCGACTCGGTATACAGTGAGGACGGGGTGATCGTTCTTGTTGATATGGGAAGTGCGGCGATGACCACAAAGATGGTGATCGAGATGGAGGAAACGGACCGGAATGTCGTTATGGCGGACTGCCCTCTCGTAGAGGGCGCCGTAACGGCTTCCGTCGACGCCGAGATGAACCTGTCTCTTCCGGAAATTCTGGAGGACCTGAATAAAGTCGCCTCCACTCCCAAATTCTGATGTCCGCCGGAATCAGAGGGCCGAAAAATAATTGGAAAATCTTTGTAAACCCCCTTTTTTGCAGGACCCGGTCACTTATAATGAATGGTATTGCCCCTGTGTGCCGGGAGGATGTGTGTACCGTCCGGGGAGGGGACAATTCGGGAAAGCGGAGGAGGAAAGATGACGACGGCGAAGGAAATCAGGGACAATAAGTATGTACAGGCCTACTACAAAAAAGGAAACGAGATTCTGGGCTACCTCGGCTATACGGATCACTCTCTCGGTCACGCAGCTCTGGTGGCGGATCAGGCGGGGAAGATCCTGATAAATCTCGGCTACGATAAGCATACCGCGGAGCTGGCAAGAATCGCGGGCATTCTGCACGACATCGGGAATGCGATTAACCGGGAGCATCACGCGGAGTACGGGGCGCTGCTCGCCAGGGATCTTCTCGCTGAGACAGCTCTCTCCATTCCGGACCAGGCGACGGTCACGGCGGCGATCGCCAATCACGACGAATCCACCGGAACCGCCTATGACCCGGTTTCAGCCGCCCTCATTATCGCCGATAAGACCGATGTGCGCCGCAACCGCGTGCGGACGAAGGATCCGAGTCAGTTCGACATCCATGACCGCGTCAATTATGCGGTGACCGGATCGCACCTGGTTCTTTCCAGAAATGACGCGAAAATCACCCTGAATCTGCAGATCGACGAGAGTATCTGCACCATGTTCGATTATTTTGAGATATTCCTGGAACGCATGCTGATGTGCCGGCGCGCGGCGGAAGTATTCAACATGAATTTCAAACTCAAGGCAAACGGACAGAAAGTTCTGTGAAAGTTCGATTTTTTTGTGTTTTTTGGTCTGGACTCTTGGAAATCCAGAAATGATATCTTATAATAAGAGGTGGTTTTGTGGCATTTTCCGGCTTTCTGTCAAAACCGGAAATACGACAGAATCCGGCGGCAATCGTTTCAATCTTCAGCAGCCTGACCGCCGACAGCCGAACCGGGTGTGTGGGTTTTCTTTTTGGAACAAGGAAAATCGGGAGATAATGCATCCCGGAAGGCTCTTAACTGAAAATATTTCATTTCTTGAAAGTGAAAATTCAAAAGAAGGGGGATGTTAATTTCTTTTGAGAAAGGCAAAATTTCTGACTGTGACACTCGCAGTGGCTTTGGCTATTTCGCCGCTGTCTGCCACAGTTTTCTATGCTGATGAGCTATCGGTTCAGACGTCAGGAACTGCCGCGGTGGGAACGGCCGCGACGGAAACACCGACGCCGACACCAGCATCGACACCAACAGCAGCTAGTACGCCTGCTGCCTCCCAGACGACGTCGGATCAGAGTTCTTCTTCGGCGTCAGCCGAAACCACGGCTGCAGTTTCAGCGGAATCGTCCGGGACATCAGGCACAGCGGCGTCGGACTCATCCGGGACTTCTTCAGAAGATACGTCTGCTTCGCAGACGCCGACACCGGAGGTGACCCCGACGGTTACGCCGGAGGCGACCGCGACCCCGACACCGGAGGTGACTCCGACGGCCACGCCGGAGACGACCGAGACGCCGACGCCGACCGCGACACCAACCGCAACGCCGACGCCGACCGAAACGCCGGCCGCGACGGAAACACCGGCCGCGACGGAAACTCCGACGCCAACCGCGACGCCGAAAGCAACCGAGTCATCGGACGAAACGTCGGCCCCGGATCAGAAAGTAACGCTGGCTCCGGCGCCGGACCAGAAGGATTCGGCTGAAAACAAGGACAGCTCCTCGACAAAGCTTCATACCTATGTGGATTATTCGGGGGCGTCTTCCGTAATCTCTGCGGATGAATTCCGTTTCTATCATATGAACGCGAAGAAACTGCAGACGACAGAGGCGGCTTCCATCTACGAAGGGCAGTCGGATCAGGCAAAAGTGGTCGGAACGATCGGAGCCGGACAGATTGCCTGGGAGATTGAGACCTGCGGTACCGACTGGACTTATATTGAATCCGGTCAGGTCAGAGGCTTCATCCACAAGAGTGTTCTGAAGGATTACGTCGACGGCGACGGCTACGCCGAGACCTCGGTTCCGGTGGAAGAGAACGCCGCATATGCTTATTGCCGCGGAACGGAATACGATGTCGTCATCCCGAAGGATTATCTGATCGCCAACACGGACGCTTCGATTTATGAGAAGCAGGACGCGAAATCCGAGGAGGCAGGAAAGATCGCCAAAGGCGGACTCGCTTTCCTGATCCAGGAGTGCGGCGACTGGTATTACATTGAATCCGGAGATGTGCGGGGCTTTATTCCGAAGAGCGCAGTGGACGATGTGGAATCGATCACCGGAGACGAAACGAGTTATCAGACCGCGACGAAATCGGAAGAGCCGAAGGACAACGCCGCACTGTATTTTTCCATGCAGTCGATCAAGTCCGGAAAGACGAAGGGCGAAGACATCGTTCAATACGCGCGCCAGTTTGTCGGGAATCCCTATGTATGGGGAGGAACGGATCCGGTCAATGGAGCGGACTGCTCCGGATTTGTCCAGACCATCTACCGGCAGTTCGGCATCAGCCTTCCGCGTACGGCAGATGAGCAGGCAAGAGTCGGCACGCGCATTCCGGTATCGTCGGCTCAGCCCGGAGATCTGATCTTCTACGGAACCGAAGACCATATCTACCATGTGGCGATCGCCGCCGGAAACGGTGAGACGGTCGAGGCCCTCGGAAGCAAGTTCGGAATTGTCAACTATCACGTTCGCAGTTCTGCCGCCTGGGCGGTTCACTTAAGCGCTCTTGACGATGCCGATAACAGTTCGACAGAGACCGCGTGGAGCGGTTCCGTGCTGAACCGTACGGCAGGTACCGTCGAAGGACCTTCCGGAAAAGAGACTTATTACAACCTGGATATGAAGGGCGTGGTTGCGATCATGCGCAGCATGGGAAATAACGATCCCTACTGGG
This sequence comes from Bilifractor sp., assembly GCA_050944685.1. Lineage (GTDB taxonomy): Bacteria > Bacillota > Clostridia > Lachnospirales > Lachnospiraceae > CADBRN01. The sequence continues at coordinate 191,861 of JBMNRP010000001.1, read as the reverse complement.
TGCGCTCGGACGGCGTCAAGATGCTGGGACAGTATGTGATGGTTGCGGCGGATCTGAATGTCCGGCCGCGCGGATCGCTGGTCCAGACTTCCCAGGGAATCGGCATCGTGTGCGACACGGGAACGTTCGCACTGACGAACCACACTCAGCTGGATATCGCCGTAAACTGGTGATCATCCGGGGAAGGCCGGAACTTTAGGACCGGACGGGGAAACCGTGGCGGAACACGGAAAATGAAACAGCGGCTGTTCGGACAGATGATCGGACAGCCGCTGTTTTTCGCCTTTTTTCGGGAAGGTATTCCCGGCGAATTTTTTCAGAGAGGTATCAATATGCCAAATACGTATGCACATTACCGATTCGGAAGAGACGTTTATCATCGGCTTCCGGAAACCTTCCGGGTCAGAATCCGGCGGTACCCGCGGCTGTATGATATTGGTCTGCACGGACCCGATCTGCTGTTTTATTACAGGCCGCTGCAGAAAAATCCGATCAGCCGGATCGGGTATGAGATGCACGAATGGACCGGCCGCCGGTTCTTCAATGCGGGAGCGGAGATCGTCAACAGGAGTGAGAACCGGGACGCCGCCTGGGCTTATCTGATGGGATTTCTCTGCCACTATATTCTGGACAGCACCTGCCACCCCTATGTCGGGCAGAAAATGATGGCGAGTTCCGTCGGGCACTCGGAGATCGAGGGTGCCTTCGACCGGTATCTGATGGTGCTGGACGGACGGAATCCCGTGACGCACATCCCGACGAACCATATCGTCCCGGATCCGGAGAGGGCGGCGGTCATCGCGCCGTTTTTTTCACCGGCGGATCCCGCGGAGATTTACGAGGCGATGAATTCCTTTATCCGATTCAACCGGCTTCTGATCGCGGATACGCTCCCGAAGCGCCTTCTCATCTATTCGGTGATGAAGGTGACCGGCGTCTATCCGGGCATGCACGGCATGGTCATTACGCGCCGGCCGGATCCCCGCTTTGAGGACAGCGACCGGAAGCTGCGGGAGCTCTACAGGGAGGCGCTTTCCGGGAGCCGGTCCATGTTTGAGATGGTAAACGGACTGATTTCCGGGGAAAACGAGCTGGATGCGCGCTTTGATCATACCTTCGGAGAAAACTGACCGGGAAAACCGTAATAGTAAGCGCCGATGTCTCAGATGCGCATCATCGCGGACATGATACAGGCGCCGGAGGCTCCGGCGTCCAATACTTCACGGATCTGTTCCGGATCCGGCCGGATTCCCCCGATCGCGCAGACCGGGACGGATACGGAAGCACACACTTCTTTCAGAAATTCTATGCCGCGCGGAGGCACTCCCTTTTTGCAGTCAGTCGGGTAAATGTGACCCGCTGTCAGATACGAGGCCCCCAGTTTTTCTGCGAGCACGGCTTCCTTTACCGAGTGGACCGAGCAGCCGGTCTCTTCAAAATAACGAAAGAATTCTTCTCTTTTTCCGGAAGGTTCCCCGCAGATTTCCACCAGCTTTGCGAGCGGGAGATGAATCCTCCGGATCCCCGCCTGCACCGCGGCTTCCGGATAGCTGTGGAGAATCAGCCGGACGCCGGACCGGCGGCAGATCGGAACGATCTGCCTGGTCAGACGGAGGTATTCTTCTTCCGGAAGATCTTTTTCCCGCAGGATGACCGCGCGGGGCGAGCGGGAGCAGACGCGTCTGATCTGTTCCGGGAAGGGCCGCGTGCAGAGATGGCGGTTCGTCACCGCGATTACGTTTTGAAAAAGATCTGCCTCACACATAGGAATCGCTCCTTTTACCGGATGAATCCTTTCCACCTATGATCAGCTCCGCGATGAGATTTGCCTCGTGACCGGCGCAGATCATGACACGCGGTGCCATCAGCCCGGAGTTTTCCTTCGACTCGCTCACTTCATCGCCGCAGAGATAAAAATTCCGCCCCACCTTTCGGGTCCGGATCTCGTTGCTCCTGCCGTAGCCGGCCATCCCGGAGGCTGCCACGAGGATCTTTCCGGGGCACTGCTCCAGAATCGTGTTGACCAGCATCGCCTTGCTCTCCGGGACATCAAACGCCTCACACACGATCTCATCCTCCCGGAACAGCTCCGCCGCGTTTTCAGAGGAAATCCGGACGCAGTCCGTGCGGATATGGAGCCAGGGATTTATCCGGGAGAGTGTCTCCCGCAGCGACTCCGTCTTGTATTTTCCGATATCCCCGATGAAATACTGCTGCCGGTTCAGATTCGTGATATCGACGCGGTCGAAATCGACCAGATGCAGGTTCCCGACGCCGATCCGCGCCAGGGAGACGGCGACATTGGAACCCAGCCCGCCGAGACCGGCGATTGCGACGCGGCCGGCGGAAAGTCTGTCCTGGACCTTCTTTCCGTGGCGCTCCCGCAGGGCGCGGAGGATATCCTCCTCCGAAATCCGGTTCTGGTTTTCTGCCTCCATCTTCAGCCTCCTCCCATAAAGCTGACCACTTCTATGACATCTCCGTCGTGAATGACGGTTCTGTCATAGTCCGCACGCGGGACAATATTGCGATTGATCTCCACGGCGATCCGGTTTCTCCGCATCTTTTTTTCTTCCAGCAGATCGGAGACGGTCATTTTCTCCGGCAGCGCTTCCTGCTTTCCGTTTACCACTGCTTTCATCGGAGCCCTCCTTTCTCTGAAGCTTTCCGGCTTCGGACCGTAAATTAATTTCCATAAAAAAAGTTCACGAAAGAATACACCCGCGGTGGTGCACCCCTTCGTGAACCGTTTCCATTGTTCACTCACATGGTTATTTCGTAAAAAAGTATAAACTCGATGGCCTCCGCTGTCAAACAAAACTTCTTTTTGCCGCTTCCGGACATCTGTTCGGGGGGTTTCTGACTTTTCCGAAATTTTGCAGAAACATGACACAGGCGTGATAGCGGGAAAAATTCCTCATCCGTATGATTCAAAGTGATGAAATCTGAATACGGATATTTTGCGAATATGACGAGGGGGGTCCTTTTCTTGAAAAATACAGAAGCAGAGCTTCTGCAGGCGGCGGATCGGTTCGATCCGTACCATCCGGGGCAGTCTGCACCGGGACAGACAGCGCAGAGGCAGTCCGGGCACGTGATCTCGCAGCGCTCCGGCCTGAAGATCGCGGTATTGTCCGATCTGCACTACATTTCTCCGAAACTGCTGAAAGATACGGAAGATTTTCATATCCACAGAAACAGTGACCGGAAGATGTACGCGGAGAGCGAGGCGTTCCTGAACGCCCTTCTTCTGACTCTGAAAAAAGACGAGCCGGACGTGCTGCTGATTTCCGGCGATCTGACGAAAGACGGGGAATTGGAAAATCATCGCGCGCTCGCGGTGATTCTGGAAAAGTTCCGGGAGGAGAGCGGAGCAAAGGTGTATCTGGTCCCCGGAAACCACGACCTCAACAATTCAAACGGGGTCAATTTCAATACCGATGACGGAAAGGCAGTTCCCGCGGAACGCACTTCGCAGCGGGATTTTATGGAAGTCTACGGCGACCTGATCTATGAAGATGAGACTGTTTTTGACGTGTTTGAACCCGGGATGGGAAAGCAGGGAGGCGGACTTTCCTACGCGGCACGCCCGAAAGAGGGATTCACACTGATCGCCATTGATTCCGCCCGCTACAGCCCGGACAATACGAAATCCGGGAAGAATGAACACGAGACGAGCGGACGAGTCAGTCCGGAACTCGTCCGGTGGGTCTGCACCCATATCCGCGCCGCGAAGCGCCGGGGAGATACGGTGATCGGTCTCGAGCACCACGGTCTGGTGGCGCATTTCAGCATGGAGCCGAAGGTGCTTCCGATGTATCTGATCGCGGATTTCCGCCGGATCGCGGAGGAGTTCGCGGACGCCGGGATGTCCTATATTTTCACGGGCCATATGCACGCGAATGATATCTCGACTATGACCACGGAGCGGGGCAATACCATATGCGATATCGAGACCGGATCGGTCGTCACCTATCCCTCACCCGCCCGCCTGGTCACGATCGTCCGGAGCGTCGGGAGCGGCACGGTGAGCGAACAGACGGACGTGCGGACGCATCTTCACATCAGCGCCGGGACGTTTCGGAATCCGAAGACCGGGAAATACCAGACGGTCCGCGATATCACGGAATACGGAAGAAGCCGGGGCTTTACGGATGTGATGCTGAGCACGACCGCCAGTGGTTTCCTGGATCAGGTGTACGCGGAAAAAATTGCAAAGACCGGGAGCGAGCAGCTTCTGACCGGTCTGATCAGCCGGCTGTGGAAGGCCGAAGGCAGTTCGCTGGAAAATATCATCGCCGATGTTCTCCCGAAATCTTTTCCGGAGAAGCCGGGAAAAGGAAATCCTCTGACCGTCTGTTACGACAGAAATACGCGGTCGGTGCGGATCCTCGCCGTGAAAGGGCTCATCCGGGTCGAAGCGGAAATCACCCCGGAGAGCATCGCCGGAACAATCAGCGGTCTGTTTGACAGGCTGAACCATCTTGACAAAAAGACGCGCGACCGGCTGGTCCGCGAGACCGTCGGGGACCTGACGGAAATAGAGGTTGCCCGGGACCGCGGCAGGAAGCGGACGCTTCTGGATTTCGCCAATTATATTTACCAGAGCCATCTGGGCGGCGGAGAGAGCGGAAGACAGTACTGGGCGCTGGATGCGCGCGCGTATCTCTGGAGCGGATCGGTGACGGATCACATCGTGGACAGACTGATTTTTCACGGGATCTCCCTTTTGGCCGTGCTTCTGCGGGGGATGCAGGTGCAGGAGCTTTTCCGGCTGAGGACCGGTGCGCGCCGCAAAAAGCGCGGGATACGGGACGGGAGAGGTGCCTTTTCACCGGCAGGAGAACGTTCCGCTTCCGGCGGAAAAGAAAAGACGGCGCTCGTTACGGTTACGGACATGAGTCCTCTGGCGCGGATGGTGATCCGCAGCTTTCTGTGAAGCACGCGCGGACACGGATTTTTCCGCAGGAAGAAGGAGAGCGGATTCAGCCTCGGTCAGATGATCGATTCGGTCAACCGCTCCGGCGGCCTGATGAAGCATGTTCACATTGACCTCACGGGTCTGATCCGGGAGCTGTCCGGGAATGCGGCGGATCTCCGGAAAAAAGCCGATGAGGAGAAAATCGGCGTGGTAAAGGATCCGGAATACCGGAGAAAATTTGCGGAATTCGGAGGAAGATTTGCGGACAGCATGAGCCGGGATATTCACTACTCGGATGACAACAACACGAAGCTGTTTCTCCAGTGGAAGCTGGAGCCGGATATCATGGCGAAGACGCCGCTGAATACGGTTTCCGGACCCAGGATTCCGGATGAGGAGGGGAATCTCTCTGCCTGAACCTCTCTTCCGGCGGAGAGCCCGGCAGCGGGCCGGGGCTCAGCACCCGGATCATCCGGGTCCGAGGCAGGCGGGTGTCCGGGGGATTGCAATTTGCGTCCGATGATGTTACAATTCATCTCACAACAAAATCAGACAGTTCGAAACCATCCTGTCTTTAATCAAAACTATGGGCAATTTCCGCGTGTACAGAAGTATCTGAATCGGGCTGGCTTTATATTGCCGGCCCTTTTTTTGTGCGCGCGGGAGTCTTCCGCCTCCGGGCGGGGAAAGGAAAGAGTTGTTGAAACGCTATTCTGTCATCACAGAAAAAAATCCGAGAGAAATCGTCCTTCTGCGCGGCAGCGGATGCCGGTGGCGACGCTGCCGGTTCTGTGACTATCATCTGGACTGTTCGCCGGACGAGGAGGCAAATTTTGAACTGAACCGGAAGGTTCTGGAGCACGTAAAAGGGGCGCAGGGAAAGCTTGAGGTGATCAATTCCGGGAGCTTCGTCGATCTGGACGGGCGAACCATGGACCGGATCGGGGAGGTCTGCCGGGACCGGCACATCCGGGAGATTCACTTTGAGTGCCACTGGATGCACCGGGGCGAGATCCCGGCGCTCCGCGAGCGGTTCCGCAGGTACGGAACGGCCGTGAAGGTAAAGACCGGTGTGGAAACCTTCGACGCGCTGTTCCGCGAATGTTATCTGGATAAGGGTATCAATGAAGAGAATCCCCGGAAAATTGCGGAGCCCTTTGATGAGGTCTGTCTGCTGCAGGGGATTCCCGGTCAGACAGAGGAGAGCATGGTGCGCGACATCGAGACCGGGCTGGAGCTTTTTGAGCGGGTCTGCGTCAACGTCATGACGGAAAATTCGTCGCGGATCGCGCCGGACCCGGGGGTGATCGCCATTTTCCGGGAAAAGGTTCTTCCGCGCTATGCGGACAATGAGCGGGTGGATATTCTGATGGAAAATACGGACTTCGGAGTGGGGGGAACGACAGATGAGCAATGAAATCCTTCTGATTCTTACGCTGGCGGGAGAATTTTCCACTTTGATTCTCTGCTACTATCTGTTTGAGGAGAACGGGCTTTATCTCTGGAACGTCGTGGCGACGATCGCCGCCAATATCGAGGTGATGATTCTGGTGAAGGCCTTCGGGATGGAGATGACGCTGGGCAATATTCTTTTTGCTTCTACCTTCCTGACGACGGATATTCTCAGCGAAGTGTACGGGAAAAAAGCCGCGCAGAGGGCAGTCTCCCTGGGAATCGCTGCTTCTCTGATCTTTCTGGCGGTCAGTCAGTCCTGGCTTCTGTACCGCCCGGACAGCCATGACATTGCCTCCGGACCGATCCGGGAGATCTTTTCCAACACGCCGCGCCTGATTCTCGCCAGCGTCGCGGTCTATGTGATCGTTCAGTACTTTGATGTCTGGCTCTACCACGCGTGGTGGGATTTCACGGACCGCCGGTTCGGAGATCACAGGAAGTTTCTGTGGCTGAGAAACAACGGCTCGACGCTGGTCAGCCAGCTGCTGAACACGGTTCTGTATACCCTGTTTGCTTTTTTCGGCGTATACAGCATGCGCACGCTTCTGTCTATCATGGCATCCAGTTACGTCATTTTCATTGTGACCAGTCTGTGCGATACTCCTTTCGTGTACTGGGCGCGGGCAATTTTTGAGAAAAAGGCGGCGCGGCATCCAAAGTTACAGGAAAACAGCAGAGATATTCAGTAAACTTTCCTATTGACCTGTCTGGTATTTCCTTTACAATAAATACTAGATGTTATTTTGTGCTGAAAAATTCAGCCAGCAGCGGTGCGGCGGAGCATGAACCGCGCGCACGGATGTTTCCGGCGGTATTGTACTGCCTGAGGGAGCGGTTTTCGCGGGAACATCCGGATCGAGAGGATTGAAGGTCACTTATTTTAGTTTCTGAAAAAGAAAGGAGGACTTCATGGGGGGAAACAGAATACGCGGAATGATTTCCGCACTGGTGCTGTTTTTCATGACAGCGTTCAGGCCGACCGCGGTTTTTGCCGCTGAGGGCGAAAAGGTGATTTTATCGGGTGAGTCTAATGAAATTATCGGGATGATGGTGCTGGCTGCCTTCTGCGTGGTCACAGTCGTATTTCTGGTCCGGAAATTCGGAAGAAATCCGGAAGAATAAGAGGAAGCACGTTTATCGAATCCGAAAACATCGTCGATGAACACCCGTATTCAAGTGAGCAGGAGACGCGAGAGCGCCGGCCTGCTCACTTTTTTCTTTCAGCGTCCGGAGTGCCTTCGGAAATATCATTCATTTTTTTTCAAGGCATCTTGAGATTCGGGAGAATTCGAGAGTATAATTATCGTTTAGAAAATAGTTCCAATCACTGCAACAGGGGGATCATTTCAAGATGAGACATTGTTATTTCAAGAACAGAGTCTTCCGCGTTTTGCCTGCGGTCTTTCTGTGTCTTGCGATGGCGGCGGGGTCCGGATTTTCCGGCGCGCGAAAGAGCGGAGATGATGGGAAGCCCGGCCGCGCGGCTCTGCCGGACGGGTGGACCGGCGTTGTGTCCGCGGAGGCAGCGGAGACGGATCTGGCATCTGAGACAGTGAACGCGTTCAGTTTCGGTGATACCACCGGGATCGCGCAGGAAACCGCGGATGCCATTGCGTCGGGCGAAGCCGGAGAAGATCTTCAGGCGGCAGCGGGTGCCTCGTCCGGATCCATTCGGACGAACATCATGTATCGCCTGTATAATCCGAATTCCGGAGAGCATTTTTTTACATCATCCACGGACGAAAAAAATCATCTGATGGGTCTTGGATGGCAGTACGAGGGCGTCGCGTGGTACGCGCCGAAATCGGGCAGTCCGGTTTACCGCATGTACAATCCGGTCGCCGGAGAGCATCATTACACCTTAAATAAGTCGGAAGTCAATATGCTGACCCGCAGCGGATGGAGGTACGAGGGCGTCGGCTGGTATTCGCTCAGCGCGAAAAATTCTTCCGCGGTTCCGCTGTACCGCCTGTATAATCAAAACCAGGCGGCGAACAATCACCATTTTACGGTGAGCGTTTCCGAGAGGAATCATCTGATTTCACTGGGCTGGCGCTATGAGTCCGTCGGCTGGTACGGGGTCAGGAAATCCTATTCCGAGAGCACGATGTATTATTATGACCGTCTGAGCGCTGCCCAGAAAAAGATTTACACGAGACTGCTCAGCACGAAGGAAACCGGTTCCCGGACGGTTGATTTTTCGGAAGGAGTGAATATCCAGGACCTGAAACGCGCGGTGACCGCGTGCAGCTACGACAATCCGGATTACTACTGGATCGCCGACGGCTATACCATATACTACAGCAGATCGACCGGAGCTGCCCGCTACGCATCGTTCCGCGAAAAACCGGACAGTTCCGCGGAGAAGGCGATCCGTTCGGCCGTCTCCGCCGCTCTGAAGACGGTTCCGAGTGGTGCGGACGAATACCAGACCGCCAAAAAGCTGTATACTTATCTGATTAATACGACGGATTATCTCGAAAGCAGTCTGTACGGTCAGGACGTGCGGAGTGTCCTGCAGTATCACTCGAGCGTCTGCGCCGGATACGCGCGGACCTTTAAGCTTCTCTGCAACGAGGCGGGCATCGAGTGCTCGGTCGTGACCGGAACCGTGAACGGAATCGGCCACGCGTGGAATCTTCTGCGCATCAACGGGGTTTATACCTGGGCGGATCCGACCTGGGAGGACACGAAGGGAACTGCCGGATCGGGTCAGGATGACGACTTTTTCTGCGTTGCGGACGATACCCTGAATATCGATCCCTCAAAATCCATTCCGGAGGGCTATACCGGGAGCTACGATCTGGGTTATACGGAACGCGTGATCAATTATTATCTGGGTCCGAATGTGAGCCAGGCATTTGCCTATCCGGCGCGGCACGCCGTCGCTGCCTGAAAAGGTGACGTTTCATAATTCGTTTACAGGACAGGGAGAAAAATATGTTTCGAAAAATGAGAAGATTTCATCAGGAACTGCCAGAAGAAAAATGCCTGGAAATTCTGCGGAAGGAGCCCCGCGGGGTTCTGGCGGTCAGCGGGGAAGACGGATATCCCTATGCGCTTCCGATCAACTATCTGTACGACGAGGGGAAGATCTTTTTCCACTGCGCCAGAGAAGGCCATAAGATGGACGCCATCCGCCGTGACAGCCGCGTCTCGTTCTGCGTGTACGACAGCGGATACAGGACTCCGGAAAAGCGCGGCCTGAATATCAGCAGCGTGATTGTCTTCGGCCGTCTGATGCCGGTCGGGGATCACGGGAAGGCGATGGAGAAGCTGGAAAAGCTCGGTCTGAAATACTTTCCGGATGATCCGGAATACATCGCATATGAGATTGGCAAAAATGGAAACAAGGTCCGGATTCTGGAGCTGACGATCGATCACATGACTGGAAAGCTGGTAAATGAATCCTGATGTCCGGATAGCGAGGGAACGTTTCATCGAAAAGGAAGGAGATTGGACAATGAAAATTGCGATGGCAAATGATCATGCCGGAACGAAGCTGAAAAATGAGATCAAAGAGTATCTGGAGTCGGAAGGCCACGAAGTGGTTGACTTCGGAACGTACGATGAGAATTCCTGCGATCTGTCGGATTTCGTGCTTCCCGCCGCCCTCGCGGTCGCGAAGGGTGAATGCAGCAGAGGCATCTTCGTTGACGGCGTCGGCTACGGAAGCGCGATGATCGCGAACAAGATCAGCGGAATCTATGCCTGCGTCTGCCAGGACACCTTCTGTGCGCAGCTGGCACGCCAGCACAATGACGCGAACGTGCTCTGCATCGGCGGAAAAATCATCGGCGGCATGATCGCCATGGAAATCGTCAGGACCTGGATGAGCACCGATCCGCTGACCGCGGAGAAATATGTGCGAAGAAGAGACAAGGTCGCGAAGATCAATAATCAGTACTGTGTGCCGGTGAAATAATACCGGAACCGGATGCGGCAGCGGTTTTTCGGCATTGCGTTATCCGGCGAGGGAGCTCAGGTCGGATGGGGCGTTTTCATTTGTCTGGCTGTCGTCCTGCAGGACGCACCGCACCGCGCAGCGGGTCCGCCCGCCCGTGTTGCACGTGAAGAGAGTCAGATCCCAGTCCTCATTCTGGGTTTCACTGTTGGATTTGTTTTCCACCATCTTGCTGACCTCGGTCGGCCTGAGGGTTTCGCGGTTGCCTACGATGTAGGTGTAGACTTTTCCCTCCACACTTGTGAACCGGATCTTTTCGCCGATGCCGATATTTTTCAGGGGACTGAAGTGGCGCGCGTAATTGTGGCCGCAGATCACCAGGTCATTGGTATAATAGGATCCCGAATACCGGCAGGGAGATATCTTCAGAGAAGCGTAGCTCCAGTCTGCCATGACGGGAAGGCGCAGATTATAAACAGGGACCTCCAGGATGCCGATATACTTTTTTCCATCGATTTCAATGGTCGGCATCTCCTGGTCTGAGTCCGTATTGTCCGGTGTTTCCCCCGCCGCGTTTTTGTCAATTTCGGTTTCCAGCTGTTCTGCGATGAGGTTGGATGCCCGTTCCGCCCGTTTTCCGTCCCAGATATTATACAGGACCAGTCCGATTCCGGCTGAGATCACCAGAATTCCGATGATGATCAGGGCTTTCCAGCCACGGCCGGAGCCTTTTTTTGCCTTTTTCATGTGATTCTCCTGTCGCTAAGCGGGTTTTTTCCTGTGCCGCGGAAGTCCTCCTGTATTTTCCCCGGGGCTCCGCGGCGGGAACGCTATCATTATAGAGCAAAAGGATTCCGGGTTCAACGCCGTTATGGATGATCCGGGAAATGCTCCGCATCCGTTCAGCTGTGATGCTCCTCGTGTGCGGGGCTCTTTTTTCCGGCCTGTACGTGGACGTTGTAATACCATTTGAAAATGGCCATGCTGATGATAATGACATAGCCGATCGCCGACCATCTGTCCGGCACCTCGGAGAAGAAGAGGGCTCCCCAGAGAGATGCGAACAGCACCTGAGAGTAATCGAACACGGAGATTTCCTTCGCCGGTGCGAATTTATACGCGTTGGTGACGGCGAACTGTGCGATGGCCGCGACGCAGCCGGCTCCGATCAGGCAGGCCCACTGTCTGGCGGACATCGGCTTGTAATCCGCGATGACAAACGGCAGACAGAGCAGACACGTAAATACAGAGAAAAAAGCCACGATGACGCCGCCGCGCTCTTTGTGTTTTCCGAGCTTCCGCACATACGTGTAGGCGACGCCTGCTCCGAATCCGCTGATCAGTCCCGCGAGGGCCGGGAGACTCGCAACGCCCGATGTGGGCTTTACGACGAAAACAGCTCCCGTGAAAGCCGCGATTACGGTGAAAATCTCTACGGAATTCGGCCGCTCTCCCAGAATGGGGATCGAGGCGAGAATGGCGAAGAAGGGCGACATCTTATTCAGAATATTGGCGTCCGCCAGCGTGATGTGGTCGATGGCCCAGAAATTCAGAATAAGCCCCGTTCCCCCGAAAATGGAACGGAGAAACAGAAGAGGGAGAGAGCCCTTTCGGATTTTGAATTTTTCCTCGGACCGCGCCAGACTGCCGAGGGCGATCACCGCAGCCACGACGTTGCGGAAGAAAGCCTTCTGCATGGTCGGGATGTCGCCCGACAGACGCACAAACAAGCTCATCAGAGAAAAGAAAAATGAATCCACGATTACAAGCAGAATTCCCATTACATGGGGATTCATTGTCTTGAACGGACTGCTTTTTTCAGAGGTCATTGGTAACACACTTTCACAGAGATTTGCATAAGAGGCACACGGTTTCTATATTAGCTGTGTTCGGAAACATGTCAATGCTTCGCACGCGCCGGATGCGGCAGCCGCCTGCCTGCAGAACCTCCAGGTCGCGCGCGAGGCTCGTCGGCTTGCAGGAGATATAAACGATCCGCTTTACACCGCAGGCGATGATTTTCGGCAGAGCCTTCGGGTGAATGCCATCGCGGGGAGGATCCAGAACGATGGCGTCCGGTTTTTCCTCCAGACCGTCCAGGACTTTCAGCACGTCTCCTGCGATGAAACGGCAGTTATCCAGACCGTTTTCGGCCGCATTTTCAACCGCTGCGCGGACGGCCTCCTCCATGATTTCCACGCCGACCACATTTTTTGCGGCGGGGGCGAGAATCTGGGCGATCGTGCCGGTTCCGCTGTACAGATCAAACACGGTGTTTCCGGAAACGTCTCCCAGAAAATCCATCACGGTCCGGTAGAGGACCTCCGCACCTTTTGTGTTTGTCTGGAAAAAGGAGAACGGGGTGATGCGGAATTTCAGCCCCAGAAGATTTTCATAGAAATAATCGCGGCCGTACAGGATTTCCGTCCGGTCGTTTTTGACGACGTCCGCGACGGAATCGTTTTCGGTGTGGAGGATGCCGGTGATGCTGCCGGAGAGATTCAGGGAGAGGAGGCGGTCCGCAAAGCGCTTCAGCATCTCTTCCGTACCGAGGGGCGGATCCTCTTCTTTGTTTTTCCGGGAGACAAAAGGATCCTGCGAGGTCGTGACGAGATCAATGAGCATTTCCCCGGTGGATACGCCGCGGCGGACCAGAAGGTGACGCAGATATCCCTCGTGGGAGATGCGGCGGAAATAGGGGACATGCAGTCCGGAGAAAAATTCCAGGGTGCATCGGACGACCGCGTTGAAATCCGGGTGGACGAGAATACAGTCGTCTGCGGTCAGAATATCGTACATGCTGTTTTTCCGGTGAAGTCCCAGCGTGAGCGGACCGTCCTTTTCGGAATCGCCGAAGGCATATTCCATCTTGTTCCGATAGCAGGAGCTTTCCGGGCTCGGAAGAATGCCCTCCCAGGCGGTGTCCGGGGAAAAAGAGCTGTTCCGGGAGCGCTCCCGGTCAAACGCGGGCGCCAGGAGCTCCCGGATTTCCCGCTCTTTCATGCGGAGCTGGTCCCCGCAGGCCATGGACTGGCAGAAGCATCCGCCGCAGGACGGATAACCGGAGCAGAGAGCGCCTTGCGTTTCAAGGGGAGAGGGCTCGAGAACTTCCAGAAGCTGCGCCTCCGTCCGCCCCGCCTTTTTCTTGTTGATCCGGAAACGGACGGTCTGTCCCGGGAGAGCGTTTTTCACGATCACATCCCGGTCTCCGACGGTCACGTGTCCCTTGTTCGGGAAGGAAATACGTCTGACGGTTCCTTCGTATGTTTCACCCTTTTTCATCTTATGATTCCATTTCGTCTTTCTGGTTTTTCAGAGTCCGGTGGGATTCACAAAAGAAAACAGGGTCATCACAGATGTGACGGCCCCATTATTCTTTGGTCACCTCTATCATCCGGCCGCCGGTCAGGCGGCGGAATTACTTTTCTTCGGTCGTATCCTCATCGTCGTCTTCAAAATAATCATCGAAGTCATCTTCGTAATCGTCGTCGTCAAAATCCTCCAGGTAGTCCGGAGTCATGTAGCGGTACACCGCGTAGGCGATGGCTGCCACCGCGGCAATTGCGCCGATAACTGCGAAGATCCAGAGCGCTCTCTTGCCTGCTTTTGATTCATTGATTTCATCGTTGTGCTCTTTCATCAGCTTATTCTGCTCCTTCAGTTCACTGACCAGATCCTGCACCTTATCCTGCACTTTATTCATACTCATAGCCAAACGTCCATCCTTTTTTAGATAATTCCAACTGGCTGCACCAATTTATTCTTGAATTATCATAACACACCGGACTTCTGTTTGCCACATATTATTCCGGATAAATTTGTGTCCGGACTTCTTGAATATCTGTGCCCTGAGGGGATTTTTTCAGATCCGGAAAATTATTTCTTCAGGAAAATGTAAAGATATGGTAAAATAATCCATTACGAACGGGAAAAGGGGGAACTTTCGGATGCGGAACAGGATGTTTCACAGAAGTCCATCTCAGAATTTAGAAAAAAAGAAAACGAAAAAGGGTGAAAAACGGACAGGTGTGAAAATACTGACGGTCGTGGCGCTGATTCTTTTTTCCATCGGAATATTGTTTTTTCTCGGGCAGAGCTTCGGCCTCCGCACCTGGGGCGGGCTCAAGCTGGACGAGATGGTTTTCCATATGGTGGCGCCCAAGGAGGGAACGGAGAACAGCATCATTTCCTCCGCCATCCGGCAGGTCTTTCTGCCGGGCGGTCTTATTATCGCGGCAGCTGTTACGGCGGCCGTGCTGATCTGGAAAAAGAAACCGGGGCTGGTGAAAAAAATTGCTCTCGCCGAGCTGGGGGCAGGAGTGTTCCTGGCCTCTTTTTCTGTCGTCCATTTTCTGAAAATGACAGACGGATTCAGTTACATCCGGTCCCAGTATTCCGTTTCCGATTTCATCGAGAAGAATTATGCGGATCCGGCGACAACGACGCTGACTTTTCCGGAGAAAAAAAGGAATCTGGTCTATATTTATCTGGAATCCGTGGAAACGACCTTTTCCGATCCGGAGAACGGGGGAGCCTTTCCGGAAAACTGCATACCGGAGCTCACGGAACTCGCACAGGAAAATGACGACTTTTCCGGCAGCTCGGATGAACTGAACGGGGGAGAGGTTCTGAATAACACAGGTTATACGATGGGAGCTATTTTCGCCGAGACAACCGGACTGCCGCTCCAGACCAATCTCTATAATGCCATGGATACGCAGAGCGGGTTTTTCAGCGGAGTCCAGGCGATCGGAGACATCCTGGAGAATGAGGGATACAGCCAGGCCTTTCTGTGCGGATCGGAATCTGCCTTCGGGGGCAGAAAGCTTTATTTTACGGATCACGGAAATTATGAGATAATGGACTACGACTGGGCAAAGCAGAGCGGACATATCCCGGAGGATTACAAAGCCTGGTGGGGCTTCGAGGACGAAAAACTGTTTTCTTTCGCCCGGGAGAAGCTTCAGGAAATGGCATCTGCGGATAAACCGTTTAATCTGACGCTGCTGACGGTGGATACGCATTTTGAGGACGGGTACCGGTGCCGTCTCTGCGGCGATGAGTTCGGGGACAATCAGTATGCCAATGTTATGGCGTGTTCAAGCCGTCAGGTCACGGAGTTTGTCCGCTGGATTCAGGATCAGGATTTTTACAAGGACACCACGATCGTGATTTCCGGCGACCACACGACGATGGATCAGGATTTCTGCCAAGACGTCCCGGACGACTATACCAGAAAGACGTATACCTGCGTCGTCAATTCCGCGGTTGAGCCGGCGGATCCGGACCGGAGGCCGGAATTTTCCACGATGGATCTCTTTCCGACTACGCTGGCGGCGATGGGCGTCAAAATCGAAGGAGAGCGGCTGGGACTTGGTACGAACCTGTACTCAGACCTCGAGACACTGACCGAGAAATACGGGTTCGATGAACTGAACCAGGAGATGCTGAACAAATCGACGTTCCTGCAGGAAAAGGGGAAGGTTGAAGTCAATCAGGCACTGCTCGACCGGATTCTGAGCATGGTTACACTCAGCATGGACGTCGAAGGAAATACGGTCCGGTTCCGGGTGGACGGGCTGAATATCAGCGACCGTCAGGAAAAGCAGGTGACCGTCTGGCTGGAACCGGAAACCGGCGGAGGTGGGACGCTCTCGCCTTTCACCAGTTTAAATGCGGATGATCTGACAATTACCAAGGGTACTCTTCCTGCGAGTGAGACGGAAGAGGAAGGGGTCTTTCATGCAGAGATGCAGGAGGGGGATTCTTCCATCAAATTCAGTGACAGACCTTATTTCAGCCAGATAGAGAATGCGGTCACGCAGAACGGGGTTTACCGGATCCGCGTGCAGATCGAGGACGAGGACGGGACGCAGTATTACATCACGTGTGAGCACTGGAGTCCCCAGTCTCCGAAAAATGAAGAATAATAAGCTGAAAAGGTTTAAAAAACTGAGAATTGACATTTGGTGGCCGGATCATTATGATGAGGTCATTATGATCGATAATCCTTCCTGAAACGCGGCCCGTTTTCCCGGCCGGGTTTCGAGGAAGACAATGAGGGGATCCTGTTGAATCTTTGCAGTTGTCACATAAATTATTAAAGGGGATCAAAAATATGAGTAAAGGGAAAAAAACATTAATTATCGTGCTGATTGTCGTCGCGGCCGCTCTGGCGGTCTGCGTCGGCGTCCTCGTTTATGCTTCGTCTCATATGAAGTTTACGGTGAATGGCCTGGAGGTCGAGGGGAAATCCGATGCAGAGCTCGCGGAAGAGATCGCCGATGAAGAAGAAGAAAAAGAGGTTGATCTGAAAGAGGGCAGTTCGGTGGAACTTTCCGGGAAGATCACCGAGTTCGGATATTCGGTGAACCGGGATACTCTGTCGGACAGAATTTCCGAGGCAATCCAAAAAGAAAAAGAGAATCCGCTTGTTCTTCTCAAGAGCCTCCGTTCGGTGATCTCCGTCGAGGCGGAACCGGACTGGGTTCTGGACACGCAGACATTTCAGAATTTTGTTAAGAGCAGTTCCTTCTCCACAGAACGCAGAGAGACGCAGCAGGCTTCCCTGACCTATGATAAAGAAGCCGGAAAGTATGTGGCGGCCACGTATGATGCGGGCAATGAAATCGATGATTCGAAGCTTCAGAGCCTCGTAAAGTCCGCACTGAATAAGGCGCTTGGCGGTTCCGTCCAGGAAGGCGATTCCGCAGAAGCAGGAAATGATTCCGAGACGGTTTCATCCGGAAGCGGGAACAGTTCGTCCGCTTCCGGTACCGCTTCGCTGGATTCGGAAGAAGTGACCGTCGGCTCCGTGAAGACATATGCCGCCGGGAACCAGGCAACGGTTTCCCCATCGTCCACCGCGACTCAGACGGCCACTTCCACCGCAGCTTCTTCCCGGGAAGCGTCCTCGGACAACGATGCGTCGTCTTCTGCCGCAGACAATTCCGTATCTTCGGCTTCCGCGGTCGATGCCTCATCCTCTTCCTCTGAGGAATCCGCCGGGGACAGTGGAACGGACGGCGCAGCGGTGGCACCGGATGACGCGGAAGTAACCGTGAGTGAAAAGAAAATTGAGATCACACTGCCTTCCTCGATCTATATCGTCGAAGAAGAGGACTCCTCTGCCGAGACGGCGGAAAATCTTCAGGCGGAGGCGGACGCGCTGAATAAGTATGTCGGCGCGAAGATCAATTACACCTTCGGCAGCGAGACGGTGACGCTTGATTTCTCGACGATCAGCGGGTGGCTTTCCTATTCGGACGGTCAGGTCACGTTCGATGAGGAAGCGATGAAAAATTATATTTCGGACATGGCGCAGAAATATAACACGCGCCACCACACGAGGACTTTCACGACCAGTTCGGGCACACAGATCACGTTCGACGGGTCAGACAATGAATACGGCTATACGATTGATGAGGACGCGGAACTGACACAGATGAAAGCGGACATCGAGTCCGGAAAAGAAGTCACGCGAGAGCCCTGCTATGTGACTCAGAACAGCTATGGAAATCCGTATTATCTCAAGCGAAACGGAACGGATGACCTCGCCGGAACCTATGTCGAGGTCGATATCACGAAACAGCATCTCTGGTTCTACAAAGACGGTCAGCTGATCGTGGAGAGTGATGTGGTGACCGGGCTTCCGACCGAAGACCGCGCCACGAAGACCGGCGTATTTCCGCTCGCGTACAAAGAGAGCCCGTCCAATCTCTCAAGCGATGTAAACGGCTACTCGACGGATGTTAACTATTGGATGCCGTTTTATGAGGGTCAGGGACTCCACGACGCAACCTGGAGATCCAGCTTCGGCGGATCGATCTACAAGACCGACGGATCCCACGGATGCGTTAACCTCCCGCTGGATGTGGCTGCCACAATATACAACAACATTGACACGGGAACGGCGATTATCATCTATCAGTCCTGATCGGTACAGGCCGGCGGAAGCGAGAGGGAAAGCTTCCGCCGGTTTTTCTGTTTTCGGTGCAGATATCATAAATCGTTCACAATTTTTACGAATAACCAACACAAAGTTCCGGTAGAGTATGAGCAGTAATAAGGAACAGAAGCACTTCTTTCTGTGATGATCCGGAAAAGTGAGGTGCTCGAAAATCTTGCTATCGGCCGTCAGGCCCGAAAGGATGAGGGAGACTATGGATTATGAAAATAATAATCATTTGAATAACGGCAATGAGTCCGAAGACCGTTCAGAGAATACTGAAAACGGAAGCCGGACGGAGGATAACTATAATGCCGGAAACGAAACCGCCGGGACAGCGAACGCCGGAAGCGAAACCGCCGGGACAGTGAACGCCGAAAGCGGAACTGCCACGGATACGAACGCCGGAAGCGAAACCTCTGCGTCTGCGAATACCGAAAGCGGGATCCCCGGAAATACGGGCGGGAGCCCTGAATATTCCTGGAACACAAACAGCGGTTACGGAAATTCGGAGAATGCGAACAGCGGTTACGGAAATTCGCAGAATGCGAACAGCGGTTACGGAGGCTCGCAGAATGCGAACAGCAGCTACGGCACATCCGGTAATGCGAATGGAAACTACGGATATTCCTGGAACGCGAACAGCGGTTACGGAAGCTCGCGGAACGCGAACGGAAACTACGGAAGCGCACAGAACGCGAACAGCGGTTACGGAAGCTCGCAGAACGTGAACGGAGGCTATAGAAGTTTTCAGAACGCGAACGGAGGGTACAGAGCTTCCGGAAATATGAACGGCGGTTACGGCTCTTTTCAGAATTCGGGCAGCGGTTACGGTTCTGGCGGAAACAATCGCAACAAGAAACCGAAAAAGAAAAGTACCTGGCCGAAGCTGATCGCGACGGCTCTGGTTTTTGGTCTGATTGCCGGGGCGACGGCATTTGCGACGAATTATACGGCGAGGGCTGTGAGCCAGTCCGGGAACGAAGATTCTGAATCCTCCGCGGTGACGACATCCGCTTCTTCATCCGGGGATTCGGGTTCAGGGAGCAGCACCAAGGGAGACACTTCTGTGGAAAAAGTTGCTTCCACAGCGATGCCTTCACTGGTTACGATTTCCACGATGTCCGTTGAGGAGATGCAGAATTTCTTCGGACAGTCCCAGCAATACGAAGTATCCGGAGCCGGAACAGGCGTCATTGTCGGAGAAAATGACGATGAATATCTGATCGCCACCAATTATCATGTCATTGAAGGCGCACAGACCGTATCGATCGGCTTTATCGATGAATCTGTAGTTTCCGCCAATGTCAAGGGCACAGACGCGGATAATGACCTCGCGGTCCTTGCGGTGAATAAATCGGACGTAGAAGACGACACAAAGACACAGATCAAGATCATCGAAATGGGTGATTCCGACGAACTGAAGCTCGGGGACCGTGTGGTCGCTATCGGAAACGCTCTTGGTTACGGACAGTCCGTGACGAGCGGCTATGTGAGCGCGCTGAACCGTGATCTCACTACCTCGGATGGAAGTACTTCGGAAGGACTTATCCAGACAGATGCGGCGATCAATCCCGGAAACAGCGGAGGAGCTCTTCTGAATATGGACGGAGAACTCGTCGGCATAAACGAAGGAAAGAGCACCTCGACGTCCGACGGCGTTACGGTAGATAACATGGGATACGCGATTCCGATTTCGAAAGCCCAGCCGATCCTGGAAAATCTGATGACACAGGAGACGAAAACGGTAGTGGATGAGGAAGACCGGGGTTATCTGGGTGCCCGCGTCGCAAATGTGACGAGCGAATATTCCCAGGTCTACAACATGCCGGAAGGCGTCTGCCTGATCAGCGTGGATGAAGGCGGGGCAGCCGATTCGGCCGGACTGCAGAAAGGCGACATCATCACGGCGTTTGCGGGACAGTCGGTTTCCACCTACAGCGAAATGAAGAACGTGATGCAATACTATAAAGCCGGCGACAAAGTCGAAATTACGTATGAGCGTTCAGACAACGGGGAGTATAAGGAAGCGAAGGTAACCGTAACGCTGGAAAGCAAATCCGATGCGGAAGCCGCGTCAGAAAATCAGAACAGTTCAAGCAGCAGCCAGGGGAACGGTTCCGCTGATTCGGGAAACGGATCCGGAGCGTCCTCCATTCAATAAATCGTTTTGTTCCCTCTTTTCGGGTCAGTGGCGTATTACAACGCCGCTGGCCCTGTTTTTATGCAGTTCATCAGCGAAGTAGAAAACATTGGAAAACTCGTACATATGTGCTATACTTTTCCTGAATCAGCCCCGCGGGGCATCCATATTATCCATCCAATCCGGACCTGCACGGGTCCGCTTCAATACAGGAGGCAAATCGTGCCGGAAGTTCGCAGGAAAATACCGAAAAGAATCGCCAACACGGTCATACAGTCGCTGAAGGGCGGCGTCGTGCCGCGCATCGGCCTGCCATACATCGCAGTCGGGAGAAAAAACGAAATCGACGCCCTTCTGCGGGATGTTGATATCATCGCGGACGGCGGGGCATCCTTCCGGTTTATTGTCGGGCGCTACGGAAGCGGAAAAAGCTTTCTGCTGCAGACGATCCGCAACTACGTGATGGATCGCGGCTTCGCGGTCGCAGACGCGGATCTCTCGCCGGAGCGCCGTCTCTACGGAAATAAGGGACAGGGACTGGCGACCTACCGGGAACTGGTACAGAACATGTCCACAAAGACCAGACCGGAAGGAGGAGCGCTGCCGCTGATCCTCGACCGGTGGATCCAGAATGTAAAGGCACAGACAGCAGCGGGAGGACTTTCCCCGGAAGATCCCGGCTTTCAGAAAGCGGTTGAAAAACAGATCTATTCCGTTATCACGTCCATGAATGAGCTGGTTCACGGGTTCGACTTTGCGCGGCTGCTGACCATTTATTACCAGAGCTACCAGGCGGGCGACGAGGAGACAAAGGCGAAGGTCCTGAAATGGTTCCGCGGGGAGTACGCCACGAAGACAGAGGCGCGGCAGGAACTCGGCGTGGGAATCATTGTCACGGATGATGACTGGTACGAATATATGAAGCTGTATGCCTGGTTCCTGCGTCAGGCAGGCTACGCAGGCATGATGATAATGATTGACGAGCTGGTCAATATCTACAAGATTCCGAACAGCATCACGCGCCAGTACAACTACGAAAAAATCCTGACCATGTACAATGACACTCTCCAGGGAAAGGCGCGGTATCTCGGATTCCTGATGTGCGGCACACCGCAGGCCATCGAGGATCCCCGAAGGGGAGTTTACAGCTACGAGGCACTCCGGTCCCGTCTGCAGGAGGGAAAATTTTCCCGCGACGGGGCGCGCGACCTTCTGGGTCCCGTGATCCGTCTGGAACCGCTGACTGCGGAGGAGATGCTCGTTCTCTGCGGCAAACTGGCGGATATTCACTCACAGCTGTACGGGTGGGACGCCAGACTGTCCGATGAAGATCTGGCGGTATTTATCCGGATCGAATACGGCCGCATCGGGGCGGACTCTCACATCACGCCCAGAGAAGTCATCCGGGATTTCATCGAGCTTCTCGACATTCTGTACCAGCATCCGGAAAAGAAGGTAGAGGATCTGCTCGGTTCGGATGAGTTCAGCTATGCAAAGGATCCGCTTTCGGAAAAGGAAGATAATTTTCTTTCCGGACATGAGAATGAAAGAAGAGATTTCGCCGAATTCCGTCTTTGAGCTGCGGAACAGGGAAACGGCAGAAGCATCTCTGCGGGAGGCCGAATGACTGAGAATATCTTTGAGCGGTACGCGCCGTTCGTGCAGGATTTTATTTACAGAAATAACTGGCAGTCGCTGCGCGCCATTCAGGCGGCGGCGGGCGACGCCATCTTCAACACAGAGGAGAATCTGCTTCTCTGTGCCGCGACCGCTTCCGGCAAAACGGAGGCGGCGTTTTTTCCCATTCTCACACTGTTTTACGAGGACCCGCCCGCTTCCGTCGGAGCGCTGTATATCGGACCTCTGAAAGCGCTGATCAATGATCAGTTTCAGCGTCTGAACGATCTGTGTGCGGAGGCAGGGATCCCCGTCTGGCACTGGCACGGGGACGTTCCTCAGTCCCACAAAAACAAGATGCTGAAGCATCCTTCGGGAATTCTGCAGATCACGCCGGAATCGCTGGAAGCGCTGCTGCTGCATAAACACGCGGCGATCGGGCGTATCTTCTCGGATCTCCGCTTTGTAGTGATCGATGAGGTTCACTCCCTGATGCGCGGCGACCGGGGAGGACAGACGCTCTGTCTTCTGGAACGCCTGTCGCGCACAGCGGGCTGCAATCCGCGCCGGATCGGCCTTTCCGCGACGATCGGAGATCTCGAGGCGACGGGCCGTTTCCTGGCATCGGGCACCGGCAGAGGAACCATTATCCCCAGAATCGACGCGCCCAGGGAGACGTGGCGTCTTTCCATGGAACATTTTTACGTGACCGGACCGCAGGCTTCCGTGCCGGATCGGGAATCCGACCGGAAAAGAGAGATGGAGGAGGCCGGATTTACGGACGCTTACGTTATGAACAGCGTGAGCCCGGTGCGCGGGAACGCAGAGGGAGACGGCGATCCGGCGCCGGATCCGGGAGAAACGGAAAAATCCGGGGAGGAGACCGGACCGCTCCCGGTCCTTGCCCCCGCTTCCGACGAGGCTCCGCGGGCAGCGGATCCGGGAATTGCCTATATTTTCGAGCACACCCGGGATAAGAAATGCCTGGTATTCTGCAATTCCCGGGAGGAAGCGGAGACGGTGACCACGACGCTCCGCCAGTACTGTGAGGCAGTGCATGAGCCGGACCGGTTTCTGATTCACCACGGCAATCTGTCCGCTTCGCTCCGCCTGACAGCAGAGGATGCCATGAAGGACGAGAGCTCCTGCCTGACTACGGTCACGACTTCGACGCTGGAGTTGGGAATTGATATCGGCCGTCTGGAACGAGCCTTCCAGCTGGACGCCCCGTTTACGGTTTCGTCCTTTCTCCAGAGGATGGGGCGGACCGGGAGACGTTCCCAGCCCCCGGAGATGTGGTTTGTCATGCGCGAAGATCCGCCGGAGCCGCGCGCGATGCTCCCGGAGAACGTTCCGTGGAAACTCGTTCAGGGAATCGCCCTGGTGCAGGTCTATCTGGAGGAGCGGTGGGTGGAGCCTCCGAGGCTGGACCGGCTTCCCTACAGCCTTCTCTATCATCAGACCATGAGCGTGCTGGCGAGCGGAGGAGAGATGACGCCCGCTGAGCTGGCGGGACGCGTTCTGTCTCTCTCCTATTTCCATCGGGTGACTCCCGACGACTACAAAATTCTGCTCCGCCACCTGATCCGGATTGATCACATTCAGCAGACGGAGCGCGGAGGACTGATCGTGGGTCTGGCCGGTGAGCGCATCACGAATTCGTTCAAGTTTTACGCCGTCTTTCAGGAAAACGAGGAATACACGGTGCGCGCCGATTCCGAGGAGCTCGGAACCATTGTCGCGCCGCCTCCGGTCGGGGAAAAAATCGCCATCGCGGGACATGTGTGGGTAGTAGAAGAGATTGACCGGAAGAGACACAACGTATACTGTCATCTGGTGAAGGGCAATGTTCCCGCTTATTTCGGGGAATGCCCCGGCGACATCCATACGCACATTCTGGAGCGCATGAAAAAGGTTCTCGAGGAGGACCGGTCCTATCCGTATCTGATGCAGAACGCGACGGTCCGGCTGGAGAACGCCCGCAGTATGGCGCGGCACGCAGGGCTTCTCGATGAACCTCTGATCTCGCTGGGCGGCAATATGTGGGCCCTCTTTCCGTGGCTCGGAACGTACGCGTTTCTCGCGCTCGAGCGGTTCCTGAAAAGAAAATGCGGGCCGCTTCTGGGACTGAAGGGTCTGGAGAGCGCGCGGCCCTACTACATTCAGTTTACGATGAAAGCGGACCGTGCCATGTTTTATGAGATCGTGTCCGACATGGCGCAGCGTCCGCTCGACGCCATGGAGCTTCTGTACCCGAAAGAGGATCCGCTTTTTGATAAATACGATGATTTTGTTCCGAAAGAACTGCTGCGGAAGGGATTCGCCTATGGGGTCCTGGATACGGAGGGCATGCTGGAACGGGTCAGGGGCTGGAGCCGGTTCGTGCCCGGCAGAATCGGAAAAAACGAGCCGGACCGGATTGCAGAGCTGTAATGCGGGAAAAAATCCGGAGCGGAAGAAAAAAGACGTCGCTGTTTTTCTGCTTTTATGGCAGAAGGGCAGCGACGTCTTCCCGGTAATCCTCAATGACCGAGGGCGTATCTCCGTCCATTTCGATGACGGTATCCCCGATTTCGTCCATGAGAGCCTCATTGATCGAATCCGCGAGAATCGAGACGGACAGAACCTCGGGATGCCCGTTCAGGAATTCCTGCCAGTTTCCGTTTTCGAGAAGCAGCCGGAGAAATCCTGCCTGGACGGGTGAAAGGATGGACGCTTTTGTCGTTTCCGAAGGGGGTGCGTCCGGTGGGACGGCCGGAAATTCACCGGGAGCGGAAACCGGCTCCGCTCCGAAAAGCGGATTTTTTTCTGCGGAGGGCAGAAGATTTTCTTCGCCGATGATCAGCTGGTCCTGCGTGTGGGCGGCGTCGCGCCGGATTGCCTCCAGATGACTGAGGTCGATATGGACGTCCGGGCGGGCAGCTTCTTTCTTTTCCGCCAGAAAGGAATCGACGGTCCGGGTGATAATCTCGGAAAGTACGGTGCTTCTCAGCTGTTTCCTGAGGGGGTGTCCGAACGAACAGCGGTCGCGCATCAGCCGGTCCGCCTCGTGACAGATCTGCCCGAACATGGGACTTTTCCGGTCCGAGATCAGATACCGTTCGCATGTCCAGACTCCGTTTTTGCAGCGGAATGTCCGGAAATCATCCGCCGCGTATTCGTAATTCTTATATTTCAGGTGATCGTAGAACACCGCGGATTCAAACAGACGGTACGGGTAATGCCCCTTGCTTCCGTACGCCTGCTCCAGGAGCATATGCTTGCCGTTCCGATAGTAAAACCGGCAGATTTCGGCGTAGGATCGGATAATCACCGTTTCCAGATCTTCCGGGTGCTTTTTATAAAACGGAGACTTTTTCGGATCCTTTGCCGAGAGCTTCGCGATCGCGTCAAATATCCGGTGATCATCCTGCGCCGTTTCCGCGCGCTTTTCCGGGCTTCTCCCGTTTTCTTCTGCGGCGGTACTCTCTGGGAGCTGGTCAATCGGAAAACCCGAAGCCGGTTTTTTGTGTCTTTTCAGGAGATGCTGACGGCGTTCTTTTTCGTCGGATTCCCGGATACAGTCTTTTTCAAAGCCGGAGAGCAGTTCCATCGCGGCGTTCAGGTCATCGGAATCTCCGCTGCGGATCAGCGAGGAATCCATATTGTAATAGACGACATAATCATTCAGCCAATGGGAGAGGTGAGTCCGGAACCGGGCGTCGTATTTTCCTATGAGACGTTTCAGGAGCAGGAGCTTCTGATATCCTTCCTCCGGCGAAGACGTTCCGATTCCGCAGATCAGTTCGTACGCGTAAAGATAAGCGAAGGAAAGGAAACGCTCCACGTCATTCTCGGTCGGGAGGGGGAGAATTTTCCGGTCCCCGGAATCCGCTGAAGCGACAGGATGTTCCGCCTCTTTGCTTTCCGGAAGAAGAATCTTCTCCAGGGCGTGCCAGCGGGTGCGCCAGGAGAAGTATCCCCTCAGCTGGCTGACATTCATGGTCTGGTAGGTCGGGTAGTAGCGGAGAAATCTTCCGCGGAATTCATAATCATCCTCATAGTCCGCCATCAGTTTTCCCTGGATATAAAAATGCAGCTCACGCTGCGAGGCGGAAGCAAAGCCTGTGGGAGCCAGCGCTCTCATGCGGCGGATTTCCGGGGGAACCGGCGGCTCGTCGCCGGTTTGATCCCGTAACTGGCCGCTTCCGAAGTCCAGAGGGATATCGGAGTACCCGGACGTGAAGCGGACGGTCTCTTCCTTTTTCCTGTCCTTTCCGGTATTGATTTTCCGTTCATTTTCCGCCATACTGCCGACTCCGTCCTGCCATGCGCTGCCTGAACCGATACTGCATCGGATCTGTTTTCTCTGATTTTGAATATTTTACACCCGGAGCAAGGTGACGTAAACATCCGTTTCGGAAACCGTTTCGGCTCCTTTCGTGTGATGAGTTAATGGTACCTGCTGTTTTTTCTGAAATCGGAATGGCAGGTTGAAAAAAAGTTTGCCCGAAAATGAACGGTCATTTTTTATAGCAAGTAAGTTGACAATCAACTTTACAGCAGATAATATTATAGTAAATCAGGATCCCAACGGTATCACGGTGTATCGGGTTTAGGCCGTTTTTTATTTCTTCAGGAGTCTGAAAAATGGATCTGAGTCAGTATTCTTCAGTTAATGACCCACAACGTTTCCGCAATGACAGGCGATCTGCCGTACCGGAGGAGGAAATGGCCGCGTTGAGAAGGGCCGGAAGACAGATGTATTTTCGGCCGTCTGCCACGAGAGAACTTCCTTCCTATCTGAACAGCACAGCCGTACATGAGAGAAGAGAAATTTCCGGCGCAGCCGGATCCGTTCCCTTCGGCCGTGTCCACGCGATAAAGACTTTCCGGGAGACCGGCGGTGAAACCCAGCTTGCCGTTTTCATCCAGGGGTGTCACATGCGGTGCTGCTACTGCCACGATGTGAGCAGCTGGAGTGCCGAATCACCGGATACGAAGTGGATGACGGCGGACAGAGTGCTGGAGATCGCGCTTCGCAGCAGGGATTTCCGAAAAAGGCCCTCCCGGGAAGAGGGAGCCGGAGGAATCGTGGTGGCAGGAGGAGAACCGCTTCTGCAGATCGATTTTCTGGTTGACCTGATGCGGAAGGCCGGGCAGAAACATATTTATACCTGCCTCCACACCACCGGAGAGCCCTTTCAGTCAGAAGGCCCCTGGTTCGAACGATTTCAGGAGCTGATGACCTGCACGGATCTGGTAGTGGCTGACATCAAGCATATCGATCCGGAAATACACCGGGAAATGACGGGGAGGAGCAATGAATCCGTTCTGGAGATGTTCCGGTATCTGGACAGAATTCATAAACCGGTCATTATCCGGTATGTTCTCGTTCCCGGCCTTACAGACGATGTTCCGGTTGCCGATAAGAGCGGCCGGATTGACCGGGATTACTACCTGAAGAAGACAAAAGCATTCGTTGATACCCTCTCCAATGTCCGGAGACTCGATGTCTATCCCTATCACACAGAAGGGACCGACCAGTGGGAGAAACTGGGGATACAGTTCCCTCTGAAAGGGGTGGAGCCGCCGAGTGAAGAGCGGCTGGAAAATGCGAGACGGATTCTGACGATCTGCCGGAAAAAATGACGGCGATCCGCTGAATTCATTCAGGGTATTGCAAAAAGTGCCCGGCCATCCCTTTCGCCGATGTTGCGTTCGGCGAAAGGGATGGCCGGGCTATTTATGGAAAAGAAAGTAGTAGTAATTAACAGAATCAGCCGCAGTATTTGGCGACGTGTGCCTTCGTCACCTCAGCGGATTTCTTTACGTTATCTTCCTGATTCATTTCCCAATATTCCGGACGGAAGATTTCGATCGTGCAGCAGTCACCTTCGAAACCGATTTTCTTCAGGGTGTCCGCATAGCGCTTCTGATCCAGGCAGTCTGCCGGATCTCCCGGCCACAGACGCTTCGCGTCGGTATTGTAGGTGGCGCCGCAGGGCATATCCTCCATGCCGTTCAGGTGCCAGATAAAGATCTTCTTTCCGTCAGCCTTCTCCAGCGCATCCCATCCGGAAGCCATTGCGTGGAAGTGATACTGATCCAGGGTCAGTCCGACGAGCGGCGATCCGACCTCATTCACGATGGCGTACGCATCCTCGAAGCGGTTGATGGTCATGGTCGGGGCTCCGCAGAATTCGAGAGAAAGGCGGATTCCGTGAGGCTCTACTTTTTTGACCATTTCCTTCAGAACAGCGACCGCATCCCTGCGGATTTCTCCTCTGGTTGCGTCGACCTTGATATCCCAGCTCGGAACGACGACAATCGTCTTGCAGCCGAAGATCTCACATCTCTTAATATCCTCATCAAGCTCAGCCATGACGGCATCTTTTTCCGCCTGGGTCTGTTTCATGTTGAAAGCGACCAGAGCGTTATAGGAAAGCATTTTCAGATGATGCGACTTGAAAAATTCACCGACCTGTTCCAGGGTGACGATCCCCTTTTTGAGATCTCTGTCCAGACATTCCGACTGGATGTCGATGAAATCAAATCCATACTTGTCGCAGTACTCAAGATCCTGCATTACGGTGTGGTTTGCACAGCCTTTGCTGTTTGCCTCATTAAATCCGATTTTCATGTTTTATCCTTTCCCTTTAATTGTGCATTGATGGATGTTTGCAGCTGCTGTTCCCGCAGGAGCGGTGAACTGTTTTGCCCGGAACCGGACAGTTTAGATGAATCTTGCTGTCAGTTCCTGTCTCTGAAGTTGATTTTACCACTGCGTTCACGTGCACGCAACTTGGAATTCTGCCTATACTTTCGCTTTGTTTTTGGTGAAATTTCCCCTGTTTTATCACACAGGGGAGTTTTTGCCGGGGGCAGACGGCGGATTTTCGGGGGAAATGTCCGCATCTGTTTCCGCGTCTGTCCGGAAAACGGACGATATCAGGTAAGATAACGGAGAAAGACTTCGGCCAGCCCGAGAAAGATGAAGAAACCCAGCACATCGGTCGCGGTTGTGACGAATATGGAAGACGCGATGGCGGGATCCGCGTGAATTTTTTCGAGAAACACGGGGACCAGAAAACCGAATACGCCGGCGATCACCAGGTTTCCGATCATTGCCAGAAGGGTGATCAGGCCGAGAAAGAGATTTCCGTAAACGGCACAGACAACTGCTGCCGTGACCCCTCCGGTGGCCGCTCCGTCGATGACGCCCAGGGCAATTTCCTTCAGGAAAGGCCGGACGCAGTCGGAAAATTTCAGATGCTTCTGCGAGATCTCCCGGACCAGGATGGACATGGTCTGGGTGCCTGCGTTGCCTCCCATTCCGCTGACGATCGTCATGATGGCGGACAGGGCGACGACCTGCGAAATCGTGTCCTCGAAGAGCTTGACGACCCAGGAGGCGAGAAAAGCGGTCACCAGATTGATCAGAAGCCAGGGAAGGCGCATGCGGATGGATTCCCCGAGCGTCGTATCGATTTTTTCTTCCTTTGAGACGCCTGCCATCTGAAGAATATCTTCGTCGTACTCCTCGACGATGACGTCGATCACATCGTCGACTGTGATGATTCCGAGAATCTGGTTCGTCCTGCTGACGACAGGAAGAGCGGTCAGATCGTATTTGGAAACGAGGCGGGCGGTCTCCTCCTGGTCTGCCTCCGGCTGCACCGTGATAACGTTTTCGTTCATGATGGAGGACAGCAGGCGGGATTTCGGAGCCGTGAGCAGATCGCGCAGATCACAGAATCCGATCAGCTGACGCTTGTCATTAATGATGAAGATAGTCTCGATTACCTCTGTTTTCGGGCCGATCTCGCGGATTTTTTCCAGCCCGGCGGAGACCGTCAGGGTATTCCGAAGGGCGATATAGGCGGTAGTCATCAGCCCGCCGGCGGAATCTTCCGGGTACTGAAGGAGAGTGTTGATGATGCGGCGGTCATCCGCCTTCATCAGATTGATCACGTCCTTGCGCCTGCCGATGGGGAAGTCGCCGAGCATATCGACGATATCATCCTTCTGCATATATTCAAAAGCGGTGAGAAGACGGTGGTTGTCCAGCGTTCTCGCAATCCGGATCCGGTCGTCGTCTTCCGACTCCTCCATCAGGGAGGCAAGCTCGTCGTCATCGAGAAGAGGAGAGAGCTTTTTCAGCTCATCATCGTCCAGCTCGGAGGCCGCGCGGGCGAAATCAACCGGATTCAGCTCGTCAAAAAAAGCGGAAAGTTCGTCCGCATCCCGCTTTTCAATTATTTTCCGAAGGGACTGAAGGAGTTGTTCTTCGCGTTCTTCTTCTTTAAGCAGTGCATTTTCCATGAGAAGCCGTTCCTCCTTTTCCTGGATGATCGCGGAACAAAAAAGCTGCCCGCGGACATTTCATTATAATGTCAGGGGCAGCGGAAATTCAAGAAAAGAACTATTTACAATTCGCTCTCAGTAATAGGTATTCATGGCTTTTCTGATGATATAGACATAGAAAATGATGGTGAACATCGTCACGCCGAGAATGATGAAATAGGCGGACCAGTCCGAAACATTCAACGCCTCCAGAATGAATCCGAGAACACCTGCTCCGGCGACGAGAGCCGCGCAGATCAGACCGCGGGGGTAGAGATAGCTGATATACCCTTCTTTATCTCTGCACTGATCGAAGGTTTTCGTCCGGTCCCAGAGAAGAGCATCGTTCACGGCGCCGGTGTTTTTTGCCTTTACCACGAGGATTCCGAGATAGATGCCTAATATGACAAGCGTAATGTTGCAGATATCATTAATACTGTTACTGTTCATTTCAACCCTCCCGTGCCGGCGGTCCTGATACGGAGGAGCTGCCGGAACTGTATGCCTGTTCCAAGTGTACCCTAAATCGGAGAGGATTTCCACCGCAAAATTGCCCCATTATCAATTTTCACGTGAAAGCGGGGATTCCGGTTTCTTTCATTATTGTCGAATTTTTATGAGAAGTGCGTGCACCCGATGCGTGCACGTGAGATACTGTTTTTCGGAAACTCGGTTATTCCGCGAAATGCATCAATCTTGCTTAAAGTTACCCAATATTGCCAAAAATTCCTGTTTTTTCGCCGAAAAACGACAAATAATTAACAAAAAATAAAGATTCAGTGAATCTTAACGAAAAATTTACCGCA
Organism: Bilifractor sp.; assembly: GCA_050944685.1. Taxonomy (GTDB): domain Bacteria; phylum Bacillota; class Clostridia; order Lachnospirales; family Lachnospiraceae; genus CADBRN01. The sequence continues at coordinate 160,742 of JBMNRP010000001.1, read as the reverse complement.
ATATCGTACAAAATATCAATTGCGGACGCGTGCACGCAAGTGATATGATTACAACAGATCAGCAAAAAAGCTGACTGGTAGAAAAGCAAATGAGATTAATTGCCAGGAATTTATTACGGAGGTAGGAAATGTTAAGAGTAGGTGTTATAGGCTGCGGCGGCATGGGAAAGGATCATATCAAGAGGCTTACCCAGAAAACCCAGGGGGCCGAAGTTGTCGCGGTCTGCGATGTATTCGAAGAGAGCGCGAAAGCGGCTGCCGCCATCTGCGGAGCGAAGGTTTATACCGACGAAAAACAGCTGATAAATGACCCGGATGTGGACGCTGTCTTTGTAGTTACGCCGGGATTTGCCCACAAGGACGCTCTTCTGGAGGCGATCAGGGCCGGGAAGAGAATCTTCTGCGAGAAACCGCTCTGCAAGACCGCGGAGGAGTGCCTCGAGGTAGTCAAGGCCGAAGTCGAGAGCGGAAAACACCTGATTCAGCTCGGATTCATGAGAAGGTATGACAAAGGGTATCAGCAGGTTAAGGAATGCCTGAAGAGCGGAGAGTACGGCGAGCCGCTGGTTCTTCACTGCACGCACCGCAATCCGTCTGTTCCGGACAGCTACGACACCCGCATGGCAGTTGACGATACCGCCATCCATGAGATCGATGTCCTCCACTGGCTGACGGATGATGATTATGTTTCCGCACAGGTCATCATGCCGAGAGTTACCAAATACGCACACAAAGGACTGCAGGATCCGCAGATCATGCTTCTTCGCACCAAAAAGGGAATCGTCATTGAGGTTGAAGTATTCGTTGCCTGCAACTTCGGGTATGACATCAACTGTGAAGTGGTCTGCGAGGACGGAGTGGTCAAGATGCCGATGCCGGCTTATCCCTACATCCGCAAGAACGCATCGTACTCCACCACGATTGACACCGACTGCTTCGTACGGTTTAAAGATGCTTACGATCAGGAGGTTCAGGACTGGGTTGACGCGGCGGATAAAGGCGTCATCAACGGACCGAACGCCTGGGACGGATATCTGGCGGCTATCACGGCGGATGCCCTGGTAAAGGCACAGACGTCGGGAGCGATCGAGAAGATCGAGGCGAGCGTCGAGAAGCCGGCGTTCTATAACAGCTGATTATTCGGATCCTTGTTGTATTGTATGCGGAAACCGAAAACCCGCCGGAAATCCGGAGCCGGCGGGAAGGGAACCGAAACCAGAGTGGAAGCGGATTTAGCGGGTTCAGATCTGACGCGGAAGCTCTTTCCTGATAACTGGAAACAAGAAGAACAAATAATTTAGATGGGGATTTGTTATGGAAGAAAAGAAAAAAATGACAGCAGGAGGCTTTTTTAAGAGCCAGGCGCTGCTGTTCGTCGGAATCATCATCTTCATCGTGTTCGGCCTCATTCAGAATTCGTTCTTTACGATGGCCAACGTCGTGAATATTTTCCGACAGATCGCCGTTATCGCGATCATGGGCGCCGGGATGACCTATGCGATCATTGGCGGCAACTTCGACCTGTCGGTCGGTTCACTGCTTTCCCTGTGCGGCTCGGTTGCCATCGTCACAACGAACGAGGTCGGACAGGTCGGAGCGGTTATTATCACGATCCTGGTCGGCTGCCTTTCCGGTGTTGTCTGCGGATATCTCTGCGGTTATCTTCACCTGAACTCAATGGTCGCCACCCTCGGTATGATGAACGTACTGCAGGCTCTGACTCTGATGTACACCAATGGACAGTTTGTCAGTCTTGACGATTCGACTCTGCCGATCGTCGGACTCGGTCAGGGAAATGTGGGAATCGTTCCGGTTTCCGTCATTGTCATGGCCATCTTCTGTGTTATCTTCGCGATTATCCTGAATCGGACCGTGTTCGGACATCAGGTGAAAGCGGTCGGTACCAATCCGGAAACCTGTAAGTATTCCGGAATCAACGACAACAAGGTCGTAATGATGACCTTCGTCATCTCCGGATTTTCCACTGCCATCGCCGCACTTCTTCTGTCGATGCGAGGCGCCGGTGCACAGCCGACCATGGGACTCGGATATGAGTTCGATGTCATCACGGCTGTTATCCTCGGCGGAGCCGATCTGAACGGAGGAGAAGGAAGCATCTACCGCAGTTTCGTCGGAGCCCTGATCATCGGAATCATGAAGACGGGATTCGTCATTCTCGGAATGTCTGTTTACTATCAGTATGTCGCGGAGTGTATTATCATCCTGCTCGCCGTATACATGGATATCAGAGCGAAAAAAGGAGGTAACAGGACATGAGTAGTTTTAAGAAATTTGTAACCAAGAATACCTCCATTACTATTCTGATCCTGATTATGATCGTCGCCACGATCCTGGATGTTTCATTCCTCCATCCCGGAAACCTGGCAAACGTATTCAATGAAAATTCCATCAAGGGAATCATGGCCATCGGTATGTCCTTCGTTATTCTGAACGGATTCTTCGATATGTCGCTGTGTACTCTGGTTTCCCTGACCGCGGCTCTTGTCTGCGGACTTCAGAAATCCATCGGTGTTTTTCCGGCGGTGATTGTAGCTCTTCTGGTCGGACTGCTGGTCGGCGTCATCAACGGGGTGCTGATCGCGTACGTCGGAATTAACGCGTTCGTCGTAACCCTTGCCCTGATGCTCGGGTGCCGCGGATTTGCCTACATCTACCCGGATGAGGAATCCATCTCGGCAACCAGCGACGCGTTCCGGGCTTTCGGCTCCGGAAAAATCGGACCGCTGACCTACATCAGCTGGCTTTACATTATCGGACTTTTCATCGCCCACTTCGTTCTGAAGTACACAGATCACGGCCGCAATACCTACGCGGCAGGCGGAAATGCGAGCGCGGCGGAAAATGCCGGTATTAATGTCAAGAAGACGATTTTCATCAACTTCGTCATCACAGGCGTCCTCTCGGCTCTCGGCGGCGTTCTCTACGCGGCCCAGAACGGAGCTTCCACACCGGCACTCGGCTGGCCGGATATGCACATGCTGGTCATTGCGGCCGTCGTTCTCGGCGGAACAAAGCTCACCGGCGGATACGGAAATATCTGGTATTCCCTGATCGGCGTCATGATACTGGGCGTCGTGAACAACATCATGAGTATCACCAACGCGCAGCCATGGGTCTCCACGTTCTGCACCGGCGCAATCATGATCGCGGTTCTGATTGCGGATAAGTTTATGACGGATGCCCGGGCAAAGGAAGGCTTGAAGAACTAGTCGACAGCTTACCATCATCAAGAACCCGAAGGAAGAAAAAGAAAAAGGAGAAAAAACATGAAACTGAAAAAACTCGGAACCATCGTATTAGCAGGAATCATGGCAGCCGGCCTGGCGGCCTGCGGCGGATCATCCAGCAGCTCATCCTCATCCAGCAGCTCATCTTCTTCGAGCAGCAGTTCCTCTTCTGAGACGACCACAGTGTCGTCGACATCTACTGCCTCGACGGAGTCGGTAGGAGCGACTGGCAGTTCCGCGTCGACGTCCAGCTCAAGCAGCTCTGACGTCATCGCGAGACCGGATCTTTCCTCTCTGGACCTCAGCGATGTCACTCTTGGCATGGCGTTCCGCAATGGTTCCAATGATACGTACATGACTTCTTATTTCCAGCACATCAAGAACTACGCGAAGGAGGTAGGCGTTGAGCTCGTTCTTCTGGACGCGGTTGACGACGTCACAAAGCAGACGAACCAGGTTCAGGACCTGATCCAGCAGAAGGTTGACTGCATCATGATCTGGCCGGTGAACTCCGAATCCTCTGTCTCCCAGGCGAAGGCCGTTCAGGACGCGGGAATCCCGTGCCTGATGTGCAACTCCAACGTAACCGAGGACGGAACCCAATATACGGTCGGATTCGTAGGACCGGATGACTACACCGAGGGTTACAAGGCTGCCCAGGAGGCTATGAAGGAGCTCGGAGACAAAGCCGACGGTGCGAAGATTCTCTTCATTGAGGGTGTTAACGGACAGCAGCAGGCTCAGGACCGCAAAGACGGTATGCAGAAAGCGGTAGAAGAGGCAGGCGGAGAGTTCGTAGACAGCCAGACTTCTGAAGGAAAACGTGAAAAAGCGCAGCAGATCACCGAGAACTGGCTCGTAAAATATCCGAACGAGGGCGACATCACAGCGATCATGACATTCGATGACAATACTTCTGTCGGCGCTTACAATGCCTGCAAGGCAGCCGGACGTGAAAAAGAGTTCCCGATCTGGTCCGCGGCGACCGGCGATTACTCCATCATCTCCGGATACATTAAGACCGGTCTTCTGGCAGGATCCTGCCTGCAGTCCCCGATCACGGACTCCGAGACCGCGCTTGACTGGGCGTGCGTCATCGCGACCGGCGGAGAGCTTCCGGCTGAGAAGGTCTTCATCGATACCCCGGTTATCACTCCGGACAACTTCGACGAAGTCGATCAGGGCAACTTTGAAGATCTGATCTGATCGTGATCTGCAGATGAGTGATACGGATCATCCGTATAAGCAGCAAGAAAAGTCCGAAACCGGCGGGCGTGCCTTTATCAGGCAAATTCCTATCTAAAGGCACGCCTGCTGTGAGGAATATTTGAGAAGGGAGAATATCTTTTATGGCAGATGAATATCTTCTGGAAATGAAGGATATCGTAAAGACTTTCCCCGGAGTAAAGGCCCTGGACGGTGCCGGAATCAAAGTGAAAAAGGGCGAGGTTGTCGCCCTCTGCGGTGAGAACGGAGCCGGAAAGTCCACGCTGATGAAATGCCTGTACGGTTCCTATCACGCGGATTCGGGTGAGATTTATTATCAGGGGAAAAAAGTGAATTTCAAAAACCCGGATGAGGCAAAAGCGGCTGGTGTCATTCTGATTTTCCAGGAGCTGTCGCTGATCACCGACCTGACGGTCGCTGAGAATATGTTCCTCGGCTCTCAGCCGAAAAACGGTATCCGGGTTGACTGGAAGAAGATGAACGACGATGCCAACGCCGTTCTGAAGAGTCTGAATTCCACCGTCAAGGCAACCGATTATGTGCGGGATCTGCCGATCTCCCAGCAGCAGATGGTTGAGATCGCCAGAGGAATCGCCCTCGGGGCAAAGATCCTGATCCTGGACGAGCCGACTTCTTCACTGACCGAGCGCGAGAAAGACTCGCTGTTCGAGATTATCCGCAAGCTGAAAGCGGAGGGAGTCGGAATCATCTACATCAGTCACAAGATGGATGAAATTTTTGAGATCTGCGATTCCGCGGTTGTTCTCCGGGATGGCAAGCTGACAGGTCAGTTCGTGCTGAAGGATATCAATCTGGATACCCTGATTCAGGCGATGATCGGGCGCACCATGGACAATTACTTTACAAAATGCTCGGCAAAGCCCGGCAAAGAGATTCTTCGTGTCGAGGGTCTGACCGCCCACGGATATTTCCGCGATATTTCCTTTAACGTTCACGAAAAAGAGGTAGTCGGTTTCTACGGACTGGTAGGCGCCGGACGAAGCGAGATCATGGAGTCGATCTTCGGGTGCCGCCATCTGGACTCCGGAAAAATCTATATGGACGGAAAGGAAATCCATATCCGTGATTCCAGTGACGCCGTTAAGAACGGAATCGGCTTCGTGACAGAGAACCGCAAGGAGCAGGGTCTGCTTCTTCCGAAATCCTGCCGCGAGAATATGTCGCTGGCGAAGCTCCCCCAGATCAAGAAGGGACTTTTCGTGGATGAGGAGCAGACGATGAAAATCTACGATCAGTATCACGATGCGATGGAGATCAGCTCTCCGAGCTCGGAGCAGCCGGTTGTCTTCCTCTCCGGCGGAAACCAGCAGAAGGTGGTCATCGGCAAATGGCTGGCGATGAATCCCCGTCTTCTGATTCTGGATGAGCCGACCCGAGGCATTGATATCGGTGCGAAATCCGAGATTCATTCGATGATCGCCCATCTGGCGGAGCAGGGTCTTGCCGTTATCGTTATTTCCTCCGAGATGCCGGAGATCATGGGTGTCTCGAACCGTATTTACACAATGGCTCAGGGACGCATTACCGGCGAACTCACGGGAGATGACATCTCCGAGGAGAACCTGATGAGACATATCGTTATCACAGATTCTACCCAGAGAGTGTGATTTTATTCGAAAACGGTTTTCCGGACCCGGTCATCCGGAAAGATGTTCCGTCGTGATGAAATGAAAATGACCGGAGCAGAAAATAACAGGAGCGGACCTTCGATATTAAGGCAAAATGACGCGCCGGAAAGGGAAAAACGTCATGGAACAGACTTAATGCGGCGGTTTCGCTCCTGATTGTTTTCACGGACCGTGATAAAGCAGCAGCAGGGAAAAGAATGCGGCCACGTTCCGGACTTGCTGTTTCGGACCGAACTGACACAGGAAGATATAAAAGGGGTATATATTGAAAGTTTCAGATCCCGGAATTCTTGATAAATCAATCGTATTCGCGTTTACCCCCTCCGAGAACACCAGCCGTCTGCTGTTCTACGCGACCTGGTGCGGACATTATTACTGTACCAGCCGCTACATTATGGAGAGAGATACTTATCCGTATCTTCTGGTCATGTACATTCAGAAGGGGAAAATGTATCTGCGCTACCGCGGGGAAGAGAAAACCGCGCAGGAAGGAGACGTCGTTCTTCTGGACTGCAGGGAAAGCCACTGCTATCGCGCGGAGGACGGACTGGAGTTCTATTATCTTCATTACGACGGCTCCAATTCTCATGAGCTGACGCAGTTCATTATTCAGAGAAACGGATGGCTGATAAAGAAGAAGGACAACCGCCTGGTCAAAGAAAAAATCGGCAGGCTTCTGGACGGCTACGGGAGCGGGCGCACCGATCCGCCGATGACGATCTCGCTGAGAATCTATGAGATTCTGGAAGTTCTGATGGCATCCGAGAGCGCGGATAACAGCATGACGGCGCTGATCGGCCGCTCCATCACCTATATACGGGAACACGTGGGCGATAATATCTCGCTCAGCGATCTGGCGGAAGAGGTCAATCTCAGTGTCTATTATTACTCCCACTGCTTCAAGGCGGTCACAGGCGTCTCTCCGATGGACTATGTGATCAACACCCGGATCGAGCGGGCAAAAGTCCTCCTGATCCGAACGGATCTGCCGGTTTCCGAGATCGCCTACCGGGTCGGATATGCCTCCAGCGGGAGTCTCATCAACCTGTTTAACAAGCACGAGGGGATGTCCCCGAACAAGTTCCGGAAGACATACTTCAACCGGTGATGGTCAGGTCTTTGTATTTTTCTGGTAATCTGACGGATTTTTCTTTCCGGATATTGCGAAAAATTCATCGAAATTGCCGGAAAAGCATGAAAGCAAGATCTGTGAATTTTACAGCAAGCTATTGTATTGAGAATACGCTTTTTTCAAGGTATCTTAAGGACAGCAAAAGGGAAGGGAGAGAGGAAAACCCTTCCGGAAAACAATAGAAAATTTGAAAGGAGCTGAAAAAATGAACATTGGTGAGAAGAAAATTGACAGACCGTACAGATGGGGAATTGTTGGTGGAGGACGTACCAGTCAGGTCGGATATAAGCATCGTCTGGGTGCCCTGATGGACAACACGAATTTCAGACTGGTTGCTTCTGCGTTTGATGTAGATCCCCAGAGAGCGAAGGATTTCGGAGCTGCCCTGAATATGGACACGGACCGCTGCTATCCGGATTACAAGACGATGTTCGCGGAAGAGGCGAAGCGCGAGGACGGCGTCGAGGTGGTTGATGTTGCGACACCGAACTTCCTCCACTATGAAGTCGTCAAGGCGGCTCTGGAAGCAGGACTTCATGTCATCTGCGAGAAACCGATGTTCTTTACCGTCAAAGAGGGCGAGGAGATCAAGGCCCTGGCAAAGAAGATGAACAAGGTTGTCTGCGTCACCTACGGATTTTCCGGATTCCCGATGCTGCTCCAGATGAGAGCGATGGTTGAAAAGGGGATGATCGGAAAGGTCAACATGATTGATCTCCGTTACGCCCATGGCTACGGCTGTGACGCTGAGGCCGATGTCAAGGCTGAGGGACAGAAGTGGAGAGTCAATCCGGAGAAGGTCGGAAGATCTTTCGTTCTGGGAGATCTTTCCACTCACACCTTCTATATGTCCCAGATGATCTGCCCGAACGAAAAGGTGAAAGAGGTTCTCTGCGACCGCCAGGCGTTCGTAGGAAGCCGCTATCCGCTTGAGGACAACGCGTATGTTCTGATGCGCTATGAGAGCGGTGCCGTCGGCCGTATGTGGGCATCTGCCGTCAACGCCGGTGATATGAGCTCCCAGCACATCCGCATCGTCGGATCGAAGGCATCTCTGGAGTGGAACGACCGCGCCTGCGATACGCTGATCTACGAGGTTCAGGGTCAGCCGGCACAGGTTCTGACCAGAGGCGGCGATTACAACGATCCGACCGCAAAGGAGGATGAGAGACTCGGAGCGCTTCACTTCGAAGGACTTCCGGAGTCCTGGGCAAATCTTTACACCAGATTTGCGCAGGTCATGAAAGCCACCGATAACGGTGACACGGAGAAGGCGAACAGCATCCTCTATCCGGATATCGATCACGGTATCGACGGAATCCGCTGGATCAACGCCTGTGTGAAATCCGCGGACAACAACTCTGCCTGGGTAAAGTTCTACGCGGACAACGACTGATAAATCTATTCAGGCGGGCGGATGACCTGTGCATCTGCTCCGCCTGATTTTGAAAATGTCAGGTGAAAACGAAAAAAAGATTGAGGAGGTTTTTATCAGATGAGGCTTTCGATTACAACCGATACGTTCGGGAAGATCCCGCTGACCGAGATGCTGGACAAGGTTGCTGCCTATGGACTTCAGGGCGTCGAGATGACGGCCGGAGGATGGGGCGGATGCAACTTCATCGGCAATGCGGAAGAAATGATTCAGGACGATGACAAGCGCAAGGCGTTTCAGGATGAGATCGCAAAGCGCGGACTGGAAATTTCGGCGCTGAACTGCTCCGGAAATCCGCTTGTGGATTCCCCGATGGGCAGAGCGCACAGCAAGACCATTCATGACACGGCAGTTCTGGCCGGAAAGATGGGCGTCAAGACGATCGTCACGATGTCCGGACTTCCGGAGGCGGCTCCCGGAGAGCACACCCCGAACTGGATCGTTTCCACCACTTCCTGGCCGGAGTACGACGGTTTCAATTACATGGAAGAAGCGGTGAAGTATGAGTGGGAAAAGGCGGCGAAATGGTGGAAGGAGTACTGCTCTTTCGCAAAAGCCAACGGCATAGAGAAGATCGCCATCGAGGAGTTCCCCGGTGCGCTGGTTCATAACATCCGCACGTTCAACAAGCTCTGCGAGGTCGTAGGACCTGACAGTGATATTCTTGGTCTGAATCTGGATCCTTCTCACCTTATGATTCAGGGTGCTGAACCGATCGCGGCGGCGAGAGCCCTCGGTGACAAGATCTTCTATGTACATGGCAAAGACGCCCGTATCGAGCGCGGCCTGGCGGATGTCGACGGTCTGCTGGAGAATCTGCCGGTCACCGAATCAAAGGACCGCACCTGGAATTACGTGGCGGTCGGCTGCGGACGCGACCTTCAGTGGTGGCACGAGTTTTTCTCCGTCGTCCGCATGATGGGATACAACGACTGGGTATCCCTCGAGATGGAAGACCTGACCATGAGCGTCAAGGCAGGACTGGATACCTCCGTAGAAGCTTTGAAGCAGACGATCAGTCTGTAAACCTACTTCTTTTCCTTTTCATAAGAGACCGTTTTCAGCTGTTTTTTTCAGACGGCTGGGAAACGGTCTCGTGCATTTTCCGGGGGAATGCACGAGAAGATTCTGCGGCCTGAAGAAGAGATCCGTCAGACCGGGTAGCGCCGGAAGGAAGCCGGAGAGACGCCGACGGCTTTTTTGAAGGATCGGATGAAGTTTTCCTCGCTGTTGTAGCCGGTTTCCGCGGCGATCTGCTGAATTGTGCCGGAAGTGGAAAGAAGCCTGTCCTTCGCTGCGCTGATCCGGCGGAGCGTGAGGTACTCATGCGGAGAATATCCGGTTTCCTGGCGGAAACATCGTGTGAAATAGGACGGCGAGAGTCCGACGACCGAGGCGATGTCCGGGACGGACAGAGACTCTTTGTAATGATTGTCCATGTAATACATGGCATTTTCGATGCAGGCGCGTTCCGGGGAGGCCGGGACCATTTTCGTCAGAAAAAGGCAGCACAGGATCGAATAGATCAGCTCGGAGATCGCGGTTTCCGCCGTGTGGCCGGAACCCGCCGCGATTGCGATCAGACGGTCAATCAGAAGCTGCAGGTCGGTCTGACGCGGAGCGGAGAATACGTGGCTGCCGCCGTGGATTTCCAGGATCCGGCCAAACAGATATTCCATCATGCGGCTGTCAAATACGAGCCAGCGGAATTCGACCCCGGCGCTCCCGGCATGATATTCGTGCGGGCGCTTGCAGTCAAAAAGGACAGCGTCTCCCTTCCCGGCGGAGCAGGAGGTCCCGTCGAGCATGAGTTCCATAGACCCGTCCGCGATCAGAAAGAGCATGTAGTGCAGGCGGTGGCTGGGCTCCATGCCGATCGCGCTGGTTCCGCTGAAATAATACGACGGCGTGCAGTAAAAATGGGCGATCCGCGTCGGGTAGAAGAGAGTCTGTTCCGCAAAAGAAGACGGAGTGAAAAAGTAGCGGCTGGAGGTTTCCAGAACGCCCGTTTCCTGAATGTTCATCCAAATGCCTCCTTTTCGCTGTGAGTGGAAGGAGAAAATATCCTGTTAGAAACAGGATATCATAAAGCGGAACATCCGGGTACAGAAACAGGGTCGAAAATATCAATTTTCTGCCTCTTTTTTCAATTGAAGAGGAAGGAAAAAATAGCTATACTGTAAATAAATTAAGGCGGTTAAAGCCTTCCGGACGGATTGCTTCCGGTCAGGGCATATTTTATCGCCGGGGTTAGTGTGCAAAAGCTAAGAAAGGAGTTTTCCGGTATGAAAATCGCATTTGATGTCGACGTCCTGGCAAAACAGATGGGAATCAGCGAAATGGTTCACAAGGTAGCGGACTGGGGATACAAATATATCGAGCAGTCGCCGCATCCGAGGATCAACCCGTTTTACAAACACCCGCTTTTTTCTAAGGAGTGTGAAGAGGAGTACCGTCAGGCCCTGAAGGAGACCGGCGTGGAGATTTCTTCCTTCATCTGCGTTTACCGCTGGTCCGGTCCCACCGAGGAGCAGCGCCAGCACGCGGTCGCGAACTGGAAGAGGATGATCGAGATTGCGGTCAATATGGGCGTTCCGGTCATCAACACGGAGCTTTCCGGCGACCCGAATCAGCAGGAAATCTGCAACGGGATGTGGTTCCGCTCCATGGAGGAGCTTCTTCCGATTATCGAGAGAGAGGGACTCCGGGTTGAGATTCAGTCCCATCCGTACGACTTCTGCGAGCTCAATGACGAGACCTGTGATATGGTAAAATCCTTCCGTTCGCCGAACCTGGGCTATGTCTATTCTTCCCCGCACGGCTTCTTCTACGATCAGGGAAAGGGAGATGTCCGTCATATGATCCGATACGCGGGCGACGAGCTGACGCACGTTCTGTTCGCGGATACTTATAATCAGACGCTGGACTGCCGTTATATCGCCAATCCGCCGTGGCTGAACCAGAGAGGAAAATCGGACGTCACCATTCACCAGCATCTGGCTATGGGAGAGGGAGAGGTCGATTTCGACGGAATCTTCGAGACGCTGCGTGAGACCAATTTCGCGAACAAGCAGCTGGTGGACAATCCGGCAAAGGCCGGCGGCGACACCATCGCCTGCGTTTCCTACTTCGGATTCCCGGAGAAAATGGACAAACAGGCTCCGGAAGCGAGAGAGAGAATCGAGCACGAGCTGCTCGGAAAGTAACAGAAAATTTGCATAAACGCCGCTGCTGGTGCGGGCGGTTTTTCACAGAAAACTGAAGTTTTGATGGAACAGAGGCCCTGTTTCCCGGAAAGTACCGGGAGGCAGGGCCTCTTTGAACAGCCTGATTTTTTTCAAAACGATGGTTACTGTAAAAACTAACGGATTTTGCTTTTTATCTTTATGCAACATATCCAGAGGAAAAGCAGTGCATTTTCATGCAAAACACGGTATAATATATATGCGTGCACGTGATCGCGCTGCATTTTTTCTGTTTTTTGTCAGGTTTTTTGTTCGGATCGTATAGATTTTTTTCTGATTGAGAGGTTTGGTTTTACAATTTTGCTTTTTTTCGGGATTTCGGACGAAAACAGGATCTTGCAGCGGTTTGCTTCTCCGGAACAGATATCTTCCCGGGTGGGAAGTCAGGTGAAGCGCGCTTTCGATCAAATGAGGAAAGGAGTCAGCATCATGGCGGTTACATTACAGCAGATTGCGGATGCCGCCGGCGTTTCAAGAGGGACGGTTGACCGGGCGCTGAAAAACAAGGGCCGGATCAAACCGGAAACAGCAGAAAGAGTAAAAAAGCTCGCGGAAGAGATGGGATACATCCCGAGCCGGGCGGGCAGAGCTCTCGCCATGGCGAAGCGGAATATCAAAATAGGCGTTATCATAGAGCCTTCCCAGACCGAATTTATCCGTGAGATGCTAAAAGGAGTCGAAGCCGCAAAAAAGGAAGTCGAGAGCCTGGAAGGGACCGTTGATATTTTTACCATCGATGGAACGGACGCGCAGAAGGAAATTGAAATCATGTACCGTCTCAGGAACGAGCAGTATTCCGGTATTGCCATGGTTCCTGCCGAGGATCTGGTACTGAGGGGCCTGATTGATGAATTCTCGGAAAAAAACGGGATTCCGATCGTTACCTTTAACTCGGATCTGGAGGGAACCCGGCGTCTGTGCTACATCGGACAGAACGCGATCCAGAGCGGGAAAACGGCCGCCGGCCTGATGGGGGATCTCCTGTCCGGAAAAGGTCAGGTCGCCGTCATTTCGGCGTTCAAGAGCGCCCCGACGGTCAGCAATCGTGTCAGCGGTTTTATTAAGGAGCTACGCACAGATTATCCCGGAGTAGATATCATCGGAGTGCGCTACTGCTACGAGGATGACTGGGTGGCGGAAAAAATTACGGACGAGATTCTGGATTCTCATCCCAATCTCTCCGGAATATATCTCTCCGCCTCCGGCGTAAACGGCGTCTGCCGCGTTCTGGAAAAATACAGCAAGCAGAATCAGGTGCGGGTGATCGCAAACGACCTCGTCGAAGGGAATATCTACTGGCTGAAGCGGGGGACGATCAATTTTCTGATCGGCCAGAATGCCTGGATCCAGGGATACGACCCGGTCATGACGCTGTTCCGCCTGTTCATGGACGGAAAGAAGCCGGAAAAAGAGTTTCAGTATACGGATATCGTGATCAAGACAAAATATAATATCTGATCCTGAAGCCTGTGCTCAGGATTTAAAGGTGCAGGTGAAGGTAATCATCCCGTCTTTCCAGGAGACGTCGATGGTTCCTCCGTACTGCTCCATGAGGCTCTCCGCGATGGAGAGGCCGATGCCGTATCCTCCCTTGCCCTGCGTGTGGGCCTCGTCTTCGCGGTAGAACCGGTCAAAGAAACGGCTGTAGTTCTGGTGTTCGCCCGCCGCGTACGAGTTCGATATCGCGAGACGCGTGTATTTTCCCTTCTGGGAGAGAGAGACCAGAATCTCGCCTTTTTCATCGCAGTATTTTGCCGCATTGTCCAGCAGCAGCGTAGAGAGCTGCGTGATCTGGTTCTTGTCGGCCTTCATGTGAATTCCGTCCGGAATGTCTTTTTCGATTTTCTTGCCCTCGCTCTCCGCGACGGATTTGAACGTATCTGCCGTATCGGAGACGGTTTTGGACATATCTAGATCCACCAGAACACCCGTATGGTTTTCATTGGACTTCGCGATCATCACCAGGTTCTGGATCAGTTCGGTCATATGATCGACCTGACGCATGGTTGACTGATTCCATTCATTTTCCCCGTTCATCATCATATCCAGCTCGGTATTGGCACGGATCACGGCCAGTGGTGTCTTCAGTTCATGACTGGCATTTGTGATAAACTGCTTCTGTCTCTCGATGTTTCGGATCTCCGGACGCACGATGCGGTAGGAGAAAATCCGGAGCACCACATAGGAGGCCAGGGCGCCGCAGACCGTCAGAACCAGTGAAATCAGGAGAATTCTGGAATTCAGGTATCTCTGGACCCGGCAGTCCAGAAACGCTGCTTTTGTGGTACCGTCGTCTTCCTTTTCGATGCGGTAATAATAATCGCCCACACGATCGAAAGTTTTTCCCGACTGAATGGTCTGCTGCGCCAGCTCAACCGCCTCTTCTTTTGTTACTGCCGCGATGTGGCTGGTAATTACGCCGGAAAGATCCCCGTTCTTATCAAAGACAACATAAAAATACCGTGTCTGATAGGAGAATTCGGGAGAATTCTGATAGCGCTCGGATGAGTAGAAATACTGCCGGATCGGGTTTTCGTCAGTTCCCAGGGAGGAAAGACCGGTGCTTCCCGATCCGTCAGAAGACGAGGAATTTCCGTCTGATCCGGATGGAGTCGGGGTCAGGGAATTGTCCGGTGAGGAGGACGATTCGTCCCCGTCGGAATCATCCGGAATTTCCCCGTCGTTTTTCAGAATCACCGTGAGCGTGTCATATGCGTCGCGCCGGGTGATGATTACGTTGAGGGCATAGATCAGTCCCCCGATCAGAACCATTACGCCCAGGAAGGACAGAAATGAGACCAGAATAAATTTTTTTCTGAGTTTGTTGATTGCCCGTTTATCCATATCATCACTGCCTTTCCGACGCGCTGTGTATTTATTCGTCCCTGCCGGCCGTCAGGGGAAAATTCCGCCGGTGTTTTACATGAGCGTATAACCGGCTTCGGAGTCTCCGCTGATGCGGGTTTTTGAGACGACTGCCTCCAGCTTCCGGTTGAGGAAAGAGATGTAGAGGCGGACGGTATCCGAACCGGTTTCCGGTTCATTTCCCCAGACATGGTCAATCAGGAAAGCGGTGTCGATCTTTTTCCCCGGATTGAGCAGAAATGTGTGGAGAAGCTCGAACTCCTTGACCGACAGGCGGACGGTGTTTTCACAGACCAGCTCGAAGCTTTCCGAGCGCAGCGCTATATCCTGATAAGAAATATCGTCCGGATTGTAGGAGCTGTTTCTTCGGACGAGTGCGCGGACTCTCGCCAGCAGCTCTTTCATGGAAAACGGCTTGGTCAGATAATCATCCGCTCCGGCGTCCAGCCCGTCCACCCGGTCGTCTATCTCCGCCTTTGCGGTCAGAAGGAGAACCGGTGTGGTGATATTCAGCTTCCTCGTGTTTTTCAGGACCTCGATTCCGCTCATGCCGGGCATCATGATATCGAGAATCATGACGTCGAAGCTGTCATTCTGAATGTGTTCAAACGCCGTATTTCCGTCAAAAACCGGATCGACAGCGTACCCCTCGTGCTCCAGGATCGCGGTCAGCGCCCGGTTCATGTCCTTCAAAAACCGGATCGACAGCGTACCCCTCGTGCTCCAGGATCGCGGTCAGCGCCCGGTTCATGTCCTTCGTATCTTCTGCCAGAAGAATTTTCATCTTTTTCCCCTTTTAACTGTTGAAAGGCCGGCACAGGATGCCGGTGAATATACGGTTTTCCGGTTAATCTGCTGAGAGATCGTTTACTTCCCGGTTTTCTCAGTGGTCTGAACGATCATGTCGCGGATTGTCTGCATGGAGAGATCCGTGGAGGCGAGCTCGTCGGCGCAGCGTTTCAGTTCCTGAATGATAAGCTCTGTCTGCGGACCCATCTCCCTTTTGTATTTCAGATGGTGTTCAAGCGCCGCCCACGTATCCATGGAAATCGTCCGCAGCTGGATCTCCGCGTAGTGGCCGTCGGAGAGAAGCAGAATCATGTGGTAGCTGCGGTAGCCGTTCGGTTTTGAGTGGCGGATGTAATCCTTCTCGTTCACAATCTCTACGCCGGGAAGATTTTTCAGCCGGTCCCGGATTGTGTAGACATCGTCAATAAAGGAGCAGACGATTCGCAGTCCGATGGCGTCGTGAATCGTGTACATGGCGTTTTCCGGCGTTTCCTCGAGGTGGTTTCTCCGGCATTTTTCGCGCATACTCTCTTCTGTCTTGATCCGTGCCAGACAGTGCTCGACCGGGTCCATTCCCAGCTCGGCCTTCATGTCCTTCCGGATCTTGTCAATTTCATCTTCAAGTTTTTTCATATCGCGCTCCAGAACGGGGAGCTGGTCGCCGTAAATGCTTCCGGACGGTGTGACGGAGCCGGTTTCTTCTGTCTGTCTGGATGGATCCATTATTTGATTCCCCTCTATTTTATATACACATATTTACTTTATCTTGTCCTGTGTGCCCGCCGGTTTCAAAGGGCGGCACGGCGGGATACCCTCTCGGTTTCCGGTGGACAGACTGGCGCAGCCTGCGCCTGCCGTCCTTTATCGTAGTGCATTTTTTCGCGTCTGCAAAGGGCTTCCCCCGTTTTTTCCCTAAAATTTCATATTTCAGACACAATAAACGGCGCCGTGGCCGGGTAATCTGGAAAAAACATCGGATTTGGCAAATATTTTTCGTGACTTCTCGCCGGAATCATGTATAATGGGTTTTTAGTTGGAAGTATTTTTTCCAGTACAATTTCATTGTCAATCCCTATTGTCAATTTAGCGAGGTAAATGCAAATGTCAGAACTCAACTTGAGCAAGTATGGTATCACCGGAACTACGGAAGTCGTCTACAACCCGTCTTACGAGCAGCTCTTTGAAGAAGAGACGAAGCCGGGCCTGAAAGGCTACGAGGTCGGAAAGGTCAGCGAGCTCGGTGCGGTCGATGTCTTCACGGGAATCTACACCGGACGTTCCCCCAAAGATAAATTCATCGTCATGGATGAGAATTCCAAAGATACCGTATGGTGGACGACGCCGGATTATCCGAACGACAACCATCCGGCTTCGGAAGAAACCTGGGCGGCGGTCAAGGAGATCGCGAGAAAGGAGCTCTCCAATAAGAAGCTGTATGTCGTTGACTGCTTCTGCGGAGCGAACAAGGATACCCGCATGGCGATCCGCTTCATCATGGAAGTGGCGTGGCAGGCCCATTTCGTAAAGAATATGTTCATCCAGCCGACGGAAGACGAGCTGAAGAATTTCGAGCCGGACTTCACCGTCTACAACGCGTCCAAGGCGAAGGTTGAGAATTACAAAGAGCTCGGTCTGAATTCCGAGACGGCGGTTGTCTTCAATATCACCTCACGCGAACAGGTCATCATCAACACCTGGTACGGCGGCGAGATGAAGAAGGGTATGTTCTCTATGATGAACTACTATCTCCCGCTGAAGGGCATCGCTTCCATGCACTGCTCCGCCAACACCGATATGGAAGGAAAGCACACTTCCATCTTCTTCGGTCTGTCCGGAACCGGAAAGACCACCCTTTCCACCGACCCGAAGCGTCTGCTGATCGGTGACGATGAGCACGGATGGGATGACAACGGTGTCTTCAATTTCGAGGGCGGATGCTACGCGAAGGTCATCAACCTGGATAAGGACGCGGAACCTGACATTTACAATGCCATCAAGAGAGACGCTCTCCTGGAGAACGTCACGATCTCCGATGACGGAAAGCTGGATTTTTCAGACAAGAGCGTCACCGAGAATACCCGTGTTTCCTATCCGATCGATCACATCGAGAAGATCGTGAAGAATGTAAATCCGGTTTCTTCCGGCCCGGCAGCGGACAATGTCATCTTCCTTTCCGCTGACGCGTTCGGTGTTCTGCCGCCGGTTTCCATCCTGACACCGGAGCAGACGAAGTACTACTTCCTGTCCGGATTCACCGCAAAGCTTGCCGGAACCGAGCGCGGCATCACCGAGCCGACTCCGACTTTCTCCGCATGCTTCGGACAGGCATTCCTGGAGCTTCATCCGACCAAGTACGCGGAGGAGCTGGTTAAGAGAATGGAGAAGAACGGCGCGAAGGCCTATCTTGTCAATACGGGATGGAATGGAACCGGCAAGAGAATTTCCATCAAGGATACGCGCGGCATTATCACCGCGATCCAGACCGGGGAAGTAGACAAGGCTCCGACCAAGAAAATCCCGTACTTCAACTTTGAAGTGCCGACCGAGCTTCCGGGCGTAGATCCGGCCATTCTCGATCCGCGCGACACCTACGCGAATGCTTCTGAGTGGGATGAAAAAGCGAAGGATCTGGCCGCGAGATTCCAGAAGAACTTTAAGAAGTACGAGGGCAATGCCGCAGGCAAGGCTCTGGTACCGGCAGGACCGCAGCTGTAATCAATTCAGGTACTATTGAAATAAAACGAGCGATAAGGGGGCCGGCTCAGATTTGAGCCGGCCTTTTTGACCTTTTTTGGCTTGTTCAGGAAAGTAAGAGAAGTATTTTATTACCCTTAGCGTCGATGAGATCCGGAACTATTACGGGGGGGGTGGATGCCTGCCGTGTGACCGGACCGGGTGTACGGAATATTAAATAAATTTTACAATCGAAAATTATTTCAAAGATTCTTCACAGTTTGATGATAATATGAACCAAGATTATTTTTGGCAGATTTTGGAGAGGCAGCATTCCGGTATCCGTCAGACGGTGCGTATACGCCCGGCGGATTGCCGTGAGGGCGGCTCCGGTCCGCAATTTTCAGACCGTTTTTGTTTTGTTCCCGGAGGCAGTATTTATGGAAGTAAGAGAGAAGGGGATGTTTTCGGTTTCGCAGGTGGAGTTTGTTCTTCCGTCATCGCTTGCAAGGGAGTCACTGAATTATCTGACAGGATGGGGCAGATTTTTCTGCAGCGGTGAACTGGATTTCAAATATTTGCGGCCTGAATTTCAGTGCCTGATCTGCGTACTGGATGGAAGAATGAAAGTGCGCGTGTCGGGAGTGAGCCGTTATGCGAGTAAAGGACAGGTTATTCTGGTTACAGGAGGAGAAAGATTTGCCTTTGAATGCAGAGAAAAATCCGAAATTCTCTGGATTCAGATGGGAGGAGCGACGCTTCACTCCTATGGACAGTTTTTGCAGAAAAAAAACGGCGGAGCGATTTTTCACCCGGCGGATGCCGGAAAATTCCGAGATACCGTGGATGCGATCATCGCGCAGGTGAGTGAGCTGAACCGGAATGAACATAAGATTTCACTTCTGATTTCCGATATTTATGAACAGCTTTCCGAGTGCAGGACCGCGGAAGAATCCGAGATTGATTTTGAAGGAATCATGAATTACATGCGGAGCCATTATCAGGAGAACCTGACCCTGGACCAGCTCGCCGCGTTCTGCGGACTCTCGAAGTCCTACCTGATCCGCGCGTTTAAAAAGGAGACCGGGAGTACTCCGCATGAGTATCTGCTGAATTATCGCCTGCAGAAGGCGATGGAAATGCTCCGGGGCAGTGAGAGGTCGATCGAAGAGATTTCTGTTCAGTGCGGATTCAACAGCACGTCCCATTTTGCCCGCGCGTTCAAAAAGGAGATTGACGTTACCCCCTCCGATTTCCGGAGAATGCATTATTAAACGCGATATGTATTTATTAAGTTCATATTTCAAATATTCGTCCCGGCCGGTCTTTTTTCCGCTGAAACAGCGGATTCCGGCCGGGAAAATATTACAGTAAACCTGGCACAGATTGCAAAAATGTTACGAATAATTAAAAAATGATTTATTTTTGCAATGTTTTATGCTAAAATGGTCTCGTGTGTATCAGCAGAAGACATTTGACGGCACAAAAAGGTTTATTGGAATGAAAAAAGGATTTATGGCGGCAGTTTTGTGCGCGGTTCTCCTGTGCTCGGGTGTTTCCGTGTCTGCTGAGACGACTCAGCAGAAGCTGCAGAATGCCAAAAAGCAGGCGAGTGAATCTCAGTCTCAGCTGTCTACGGTTCAGGACCGGATCAGCGAGCTTGAATCGAAAAAGAGTGAGGCAGAGGCGTACCTCTCCGATCTGAATTCACAGGTCGGGGAAATTAACGACCAGATTTCAGACCTGGAGAAAAAGTATGCGGATAAGCAGAAAGAGCTCGATGACGTCAGCCTGGAGCTCGAAGAGGCCAAAGAGGATGAGCAGAAGCAGCGTGACAGCATGAAGCTTCGCATCAAGTACATGTACGAAAACTCCACGAGCGACAGCATGCTGGAGGCCGTTCTCTCCGCGGAGGATTTCGCGGATCTGCTGAACCGCCCGCACGAAATCGAGATGATGACTTCCTACGACCGCAAGATGCTGAACAAGTATGCGGATGCGGTCCAGACCGTACAGAAAAAGGAAGCGCAGGTAAAAAAAGAAGAGGAAGAGATCAGCAGTCTGAAGACCGACACCGAGAAGAAAAAGACAGAGCTTCAGCAGCTTCTGAATCAGACGTCGGCTCAGGTGAATACCTTTGCCGCCGGAATCGCCGATCAGCAGAGCACGGCAGCGCAGCTGGCCGCGAAGCTTCAGCAGCAGAACAGTCAGGTTCAGTCCCTTACGAAGCAGGCTGAGGAAGAAGTAGCCGCCGCGGATGCCGCCGCGAAAGCCGCGGCTGCGAAACAGGCAGCGGCGAAACAGGCAGCGACACAGCAAGCCGCGTCAGCGCAGGCGTCGAAGACCAGCAGTTCTTCCGGGTCCGGGAGCAGCAAATCGTCTTCTTCCGCCGGAAGCAGCAGTTCCTCGAAGTCCGGCGGTTCTTCATCCGGATCCTACTCCTATAACGGAACGGTTCTGACCAAAGCCGCCGGCACGATAATGGGACCGAGCGGAAAAGAGACGTATTACAATATGGATATGTCCGGGGTCGTCCAGATCATGCGCAATATGGGTTACACCGGAAAGTACTGGGTCCGGTCGGACGGAGTGAAGATGCTCGGCGATTATGTTATGGTTGCGGCCAATCTGAATGTGCGGCCGCGCGGCACGGTGCTTCCGTGCAGCCTGGGAATGGCGATCGTCTGTGACACGGGAGGATTTGCCCTGCACAATAAAACCCAGCTCGATATCGCCGTGAACTGGTGATCCTGGAATCTGGTTTTTGAATCTGAAAAGAGATGTCTGCTGTGCGCAGGCATCTCTTTTTTGGAATTGTTTCCTCCATCGGCCGTCAGAATTTCCTGCGGCGGCGCCGCTTGAGAAGGGCATGTACTTTCGTGACATAGGCTGCCCCGAAAAATTTTTTCACCGCTTTTCTGGACGGACGGGCGGCGTTGAAATAGGAGCGCAGCAGGAAGGAAAACAGTGCCCCCGGATCGGAGAGACCGGTGTTCTGTTTTTGGCGAAGGGCTGAGAACAGATCTTCTGTGAAGCTCTGGCGCTCTTCAAAGCTGGCGCTGGTGATCCAGCGATTCAGCACGAGGGCGAGCTTCCGGCTTTTGGAATCCATGCGGGGCAGATCTTCGAATTCCTGCCCTTTTACTTCCCAGCGGTCGCAATTGTGCTGGCCGATTCCTTTTCCGGAGGAGTTTACGATGCGGTCGGGGGCGCCGTGCCAGAAAAGGCAGCCGACGATGGAGTATCCGGGGACGATCCGGCGGATTTTTCCCTCGAGGCGCATGTAATTGGCGCTTCCGTAGAGAAACGGGGTGAGGCCGGGACCGTCGTTAATATAGACCCGTGTGATGTTATTCTGCGCGGAGGGTTCACACTCGCATGCTGCGTAAAGAGCGAGGTTTCCGCCTTTTGAGTGACCGCCGATGAAGATTTCGGGGTTTTTTGTGCTTCCCGGGAGGACGCTTTCTGACTCCGGCCGGAGCAGGCGGCTGACCCAGGCTGCTGCCAGGCGCTGTGCGGGTGTGATCATGTAGCAGATGCGGAATGCCTCTGTCCAGGCAGTCAGCTCTGTTTCTTCAACGCCCCGGAATGCGAGGTACTCGGTCCCGGTTTCGAAGGTGACCCGGATGGCGGCGAACTGGCAGGAGCCTTCCAGAAATACGTCGGCGTAATCGGAGAGCCAGGCGTTTCCGAAGCGCTTCGATTCTCCCGCTGCCTTCAGAATCGAGGGGGTAACGTCCTTCTGGGCGGTCTCTTTAATTTTTGCGTATCGGACGGCCGCCTCTGCTACGGTGATCCGGCCGCCGTGCTCGGAAGAGGGGACGATGTTCCGGAAATCATAGTAGGCGAGGTAAGAGAGGACGACGTTGTCAACATCGTTGAATGCCATTTCCGTCAGTGTTTTTTTGCCTTCTGTGAGGATGTATGTCTCAATATTTCCCATTCGGTTAGCCTCCGGCCGGTGTCGCTGTCGTAAAGATTATATACGATCGGAGAAAAAAATGGAACCGGTGGAATCCACCGGGTCCGCTCCGGAAGCTGGAATTGAAATATGGTATTATTACAAGTGTTATGATACAATCGAGAGGGTGAGCCCGGGCAGCGGCCGGGGCTGTTATTGATTCAATAAACCGGAGGTGTTTTGTTATGGCGGATATGAAGAAACTGGCCGGAGACAAGGCGGCGGAGTATGTTAAGGACGGTATGGTTCTCGGACTGGGAACCGGTTCTACTGCCTATCATATGGTGAATGCGGTCGGAAGACTGGTAAATGAGAAGGGATATAAGATCCAGGCGGTTCCTACTTCGAAGGCGACCGAAAAGCAGGCGCGCGAACTGGGGATTCCGCTTCTGACCATCGATGAGGTGGATCATATTGATCTCGATATCGACGGGGTGGATGAGATTGATCCGGAGTTTAATGCGATCAAGGGAGGCGGCGGAGCGCTTTACCGTGAGAAGGTGGTGGCATCGCTTGCGAAGGAAGTGATCTGGATCATGGATGAGAGCAAGCTCGTTGATCATATCGGCGCATTCCATCTTCCGGTTGAGGTAGCTCAGTATGGGTCGAAACAGGCTTTTGAAAAGATGGAGGCCTTCGGCTTTCATCCCGAGATTCGCATCCGCGACGGGAAGCGTTTTGTGACGGATAACGGAAACTACATTATCGACCTGCATCTGGGTGCCGGTTTTGATATTCAGGACGTAAGAGAAAAGATTGACGGAATCGTCGGGGTTCTGGAGCATGGCCTGTTCCTGAATATGAGCCGGAGAATTATTGTCGGGAAATCGGACGGCACGGTTATGGTCAGGGAGAATCCGAATCCGGCGAAATAATTACACCCGAAGAGAATCGATTTTTCAGATGGCCGCTGCTGCCGGGAAGTGTTCCGGGGCAGCGGCCGTATTATCATTGAGAATCGCAATCAATAAGCAGGTTTGGGATGAAAGAAGATCAGAATGATACAATGAGACCGGAATTTCGAAGCGGGGCAGATCCGGAATCCGGGGGCGGAAAAAAGAAAGAGAAGCAGCTGAATTACGAACAGATCATGTACGCGAGAAACCGCGATAATTTTTTCGCGCAGCTGATCGGCATTTCCATTATTGAGATGAAAAGGGGATTTGCGAGGGGAAGACTTGAGGTCACGAAAAAGCTGAAAAATCCGATCGGGTCGGTGCACGGCGGATGTCTTTATACACTTGCCGATGTTGTCTGCGGCGCGGCGGCCAGCTCCTACGGATTTCAGGTCACCACTCTGGACAGCAGTTTTCATTATCTCCGGGCTGGTCTTGAAAAAACCGAAGTCCTTTACGGGACGGCGGATGTAGTGAAACACGGGAAGAGAATCATTGTCCTTGAGACGAAAATTGCGGATCAGACCGGGCGCGTGCTCTGTACCGGAACGTTTACGTATATGTCGCTCGGGAAATATCTTCCCTACATCGATGAAGAGACGGCAGAGAGAATGTCGCGGTGATTTCGGAATCCATATGTGAAAGGAAGGGGACGGATCCGGCCGTCAGGAATTGTCTCCGCTGCCGGAGGTGCGGCCGTCGCCGCTGTCGGAAGGAGTGTCTTCGTGGCTTTCCTCCGGCTTGCTGTTGCCGGATCCGGATACGTTTTCTTCCTCCTCGCGCCTCCGCGATTCGATATTGCGGGTGATGAGGATGATTCCGTAGAGAATGACCGGAACGGCGATGGTGCAGTAGATGGAAGCCATCAGAAGTGCTTTCGCGTTCGGACTCTTTATCAGCGCGAAGACCATTGTGGATGCGTACATCGCCACGAGAATGACGATGCCGATCCAGGCGAATATCTGACGTTTTGTCGGCTTTTTCATTTTTCTTTTCTCCGCGGCTTTTCAGCGATGTTGAGTTCGTAAACGATCTGGAGGCCGATCAGAAGCAGGTCGGGCTCAAAATTGATCCGGTGGCGGCACCAGGGGATCACGGTGCGCGAGAGGCCTCCGGTGATGACGATCGGGACATCTTTTGTGCCGATCTCCGCCGGGAGCCGGCTGATCACTTCGTCGATCATGCAGGCGGTTCCGATCACCGCTCCGCTGTTCATATTGGACGGGGTATCCGTGCCGAGCATGCGGTTGGGGGTGGAAACCTTCATCTGAGGAAGGTTGGCGGTGTGTTCGCTCAGGGCGTTTATCGAGAGCTGTACGCCGGAGGCGATCATGCCTCCCAGAAAATTTCCCTTCCGGTCGACGACGGAGAGCGTCGTCGCGGTGCCGAGGTCGAAAACCGCAACCGGAGCGCCGTACAGGCGCTTGGCCGCCACGACGTCGATCACCCGGTCGATTCCCAGCGTGTTTTTGTCATAGCGGTCCAGAGATATTCCGGTCTCCAGGTTGATCCCCGCGACCAGCGGCATCCGGCCGGTCAGCTGTTCAAGGACCTGTTTCATGGTCCGCGCGGCTTTCGGAACAACGGAGGAGATGATGGATCCCTCCAGCTCGTCAGAATCGGTCAGGCGATTTGTCAGGACGGATTGCATTTTGGAATAAAGAGTTCTTGAGTCTTCGCTGTACGCGGTTGGAAAGCGGAACGTAAAAAGAAGCGTTTCTTCCGAAAAGCATCCGATTACAATATTTGAATTTCCAATGTCAATTGCCAGAATTTTTTTCATTTCTGCTGCGTTGAAACAACGAATCCTTTCCAATTTTACAAAAATTACCTTTTTTCACATAACTAACTATAAGATAACACAAGGAAAGAGTTCCCTGCAAGCCTTTCACCGGGCGTGGGTTCCGTGATAAAATTGAATTCGCAGGCGGAAGATCGCGCGGCCCCGGAATATCCGGGACCGCCTCAGAATAAAGGAGAGATGATATGCTGAAGGGGAAAACGGTATTGCTGGGCGTGACCGGTGGGATTGCCGCGTACAAGGCGGCGGATCTGTGTTCCAGGATGGTGAAGCAGCGCGCCGATGTGCGCGTTGTCATGACGCACAACGCGACGGAGTTCATTTCGCCCCGCGTGTTTGAGAGTCTCACGGGAAACCGGACGGTCACGGATACCTTTGACAGAGAGCATGAATTCCAGGTGGGTCACATTGCCCTCGCTGAAATGGCGGACCTGGTGCTGATCGCGCCGGCGACGGCGAATGTACTGGCAAAACTCGCCCACGGAATTGCGGATGATATGCTGACGACGACGGTTCTCGCGTGTACCTGTCCGAAGATGGCGGCTCCTGCGATGAACACGCATATGTACGAGAATCCGGTCACACAGGATAATCTCAGCGTACTCCGCCGGTACGGGTGGAAGCTGATCGAGCCGGATTCCGGCCATCTTGCCTGCGGCACCAGCGGGAAGGGAAAGCTTCCCGACCCGGCGGTTATTCTGGACTGGGCCGTCCGTGAGATTGCCCACGAAAAGGATATGAAAGGTCTGAAGGTTCTGGTGAGTGCAGGACCGACGCGTGAGGCGATCGATCCGGTTCGTTATATTACCAATCACTCGACCGGGAAGATGGGTTATGCGGTCGCTGCCGCGGCGTCGTCCCGCGGTGCGGATGTGACGCTGGTTACGGGTCCGTCTTCCCTTGCCAGGCCGGTCGGGGTGAATGTCATCGATATCGTCTCTGCGAGGGATATGTATGAAGCGATTACCGCCGTCAGCGGCGATCAGGATATTATCGTCAAAGCCGCAGCGGTCGCGGATTACCGCCCGGCGCAGGTGGCGGGAGAAAAAATCAAGAAAAAAGAGGGCGATATGAGTATCGCGCTCGAGCGGACGGACGACATCCTGGCTTTTCTGGGTTCGCATAAAAAAGACGGGCAGCTGATCTGCGGCTTTTCCATGGAGACGCGCGATCTGATCGCGAATTCGCGGAAAAAGCTGGAAAAAAAGCATGTGGATATGATTGCCGCCAATAATGTCCGGGACGAGGGAGCCGGCTTCGGGACGGAGACAAATCTGCTGACGCTGATTACGAGGGACCGCGAGGAGGCGCTTCCGCTTCTCAGCAAATGGGACGCGGCGCATCTGCTGCTCGACCGTCTGATGGAGATGCGCGGGAGAGCTTTTTGCTGAAAACCAGGTGCGGCGCATCGGCCGCAGGAGATATGATCCGGCCGTGGGCCAGCCGTGTTGTGCAGATTTCACAAAAAGTTTAGACACCTTGAATTGAATTCGGGGATAGAACAGTGTACGATACCATTATGTTTATCGGACATGCAGGGCGGGACCGGCGGAGTGTGCCGCGGTCCGCAGAAAAGAAGGGATCGTACTATGAATCGTTTCAGGGACAGATTAAGAAATTTTTTTGAAGGCCGATACGGGGTGGATCAGCTGAATCTGATGATCCTCTGCGTCGCCGCCGTACTGCTGGTCGCGGCGTCGTTTTCGGGAGCCGGCATTCTCTCACTGGTCAGCGCTGGGCTGATTCTCTATTCCTATTTCCGCCTGATGTCCCGGAATATCGGGGCGCGGAGCGCGGAAAATGAAAAAGTGCTCGGGTTCTTCCGCGGGATCGGGGCCGCTTTCCGCAGCGGGAAAAAACAGGCAAAGGATCCGGATCACCGCTACTTCCGGTGCCCGAACTGTCATCAGACGGTGCGCGTCCCGAAAGGGAAGGGAAATATCCAGATCCGCTGTCCCAAGTGCGGAGCGGAATTTATCCGCCGAACCTGAGGGCGCCCGGATTATTCTTTTTGAGAGGTGAGAGAATTTGTTCGGCAATGTCACGATTAACCGGGATGAACTGAAAGGGAAGGATCTCGATACGTACAATCATTTCTACTGCGGCCTCTGCCAGGATCTGAAGACGTCCTGCGGGCAGTTTGCCCGGGCGACGCTCACCTACGACATGACGTTTCTCGCGATTCTTCTTACGGCACTCTATGAGAAGGAGCCGACCGAGGAAGTGCACCGGTGTGGAATGCACGGAGGGGCGAAGAGGACCTGTCTGCGGAATGAGTATACCGCCTACGCCGCAGAGATGAATGTGCTGCTCGTCTACCACAATCTGATGGACGACTGGATTGACGACCGGAGCGTAAAAAGCCGGGCGGCGGCGGGAATCCTCCGGAAAGCCTGTGACAGAACCGCGGAGCGTTATCCGGAAAAGATCCGGGCGATTGAGGATTACCTGAAGAATCTCCATGAGGTGGAGCAGAGCGGCTCGTCGGATCTGGATCTGGCTTCCGGTCTCACCGGGAAGCTGATGCGCGAGATCTACGTGATTCGTGAAGACCACTGGAGCCGGGATCTCGGCGAAGTCGGCTTTTATATGGGCAAATACATCTACCTCAGAGATGCCTATGACGATATCCGGGACGATCTGGAAAAGGGAAATTATAATCCCTTTGCTTCGATGTCGGAACAAGAGGATTTCGATGAGCGCGCGAAGGAGGTTCTCCGCATGATGGCGGGATCCGCCGCGCGTGCGTTCGAGCGGCTTCCGATCGTCGAATATCTGGACATTTTGCGCAATATATTATATTCTGGAATCTGGGTCCGAAAGCCCGAAAAGAAGCGCCGCCGCGGCAATAAAGAAGAAAATCCGCAGCGGAGCGAGAAGAAATGATTCGGAGGCGAATCAATGATACAGGATCCTTATGAAGTGCTCGGAGTCTCACATGATGCGAGCATGGATGAGATCAAAAAAGCATACAGAAAGCTGAGCCGGAAATATCATCCGGACGCCAATATCAATAATCCGCACAAGGAAGAGGCGGAGGAAAAGTTCAAGCAGGTACAGGAAGCCTATGATCAGATCGTGAAGGAGCGTGAGAGCGGTACATCCGGCTCTTACGGATACGGCGGCAGTTCCTACGGGGGCTACAGGGGCTACACCTCCGGCACGGATGATCCGGAATTGCAGGCGGCCGCGAATTTCATCAATACCCAGCATTACCGGGAAGCGATGAACGTACTGAACAATATTTCCAACCGGAATGGCACGTGGTATTTTCTTCATGCCATCGCGAATGCGGGGCTCGGAAACAATGTAGCGGCCCGTCAGGACGCGGAGACCGCATGCAGCATGGAGCCGGACAACGCCCAGTTCCGTCAGCTTCAGCAGCAGCTGTCCGGTATGGGAGACTGGTATCAGGCGTCCGGCCGGGGATTCGGATATGAGGACTGCGGGCAGGGAAGCACGGTATCCAGAACGTGCATGTCGATCTGTGCCCTGCTGATCTGCTGCTCGTGCTGCGGATCAGGCGGGGTGCCGATTTTCTGCTGCATCTGATGCGTTTTTCTGAATGAAACCGATTGTTTCCGTGCAGTGATAAATCACACCAGAACAGAGAGGGATACGAATGATGGAGAAACCGTGGGAAGAGGAATATTACCATGAAAAATCAATGAAAAAGCGCAGAGAGATTCTGGACCGTGCGGTCGCGGAGGAAGGGATGTCTCCCGAAAATGAACTGCGCTTGAAGCTGCTTGATGCGCGGTACGGAGCTGCCATCGGCAAAGACCGGAATGTTGATTATTTCATCCGCGGATGGATGAATCTGTCTATGATTCCGCAGGGAAGCAGAAGCATGAGGCGGAGAGAGAGAGATATCAAGAGCGTCATGGACGACTGGAAGTTTGAACTGGCTTCTCGGTACGGCGGAATCGGGGATAAGGTCCTGTACGAGGAGTTCTGTAACCTGACGCTTGCCTATATTGATCTCTGTCTGGAGGACAAGGCTTACGGCTCGGTTCTTCTGGGCATAGGAAAGATGAATCACGATTCCCTGGTCTCAAAGATTGCGGCGGATGTCTACAATATTGCCTATACCGTCCCGGAGCAGCTGGGCGTCAAGAAGAATTTCCGGCTTTTCACTGAGGCGGCGACCGCGATGCTGTGTGAGAAATTCCCGGATATCCGCGATGAATTTATGGAGAAGGTACTCCAGAAAAACGGCTGAGCGGAATCCGGTGGTCAGCGTGAAGGGAACAGAATCTTATGGAGTCAGATCACAGGGGGATGGACCATAAAAGAGATCCGAAAAAGAAGGGGAGGCTGATCTTTTGCGCGGTCGTTATCTGCGTGGCAGCCGCCCTTCTGATTTTCAGCCTTTTTTTCGAGCGGGAGGATTCTTCATCCAAAGAAATTTCCTATGACCGGTTTGTTGAGATGGTGGACCAGAATGAGGTCAAAGAGGTTGAGCTTCAGTCCGGAAAGCTGACCGTAACCGCAGAGGAAAATGGAAAAGAAAAAAAATACAGTGTCATTCTCGTCGGGGATGAAAATTCGCTGAAGGATCTTCTGGAGGAGAAGAATATCCGCTATCAGAAAAAGAACCCGGGAGCGGGGGAGGAAATCGTTTCCGTCCTGCTGACCGTGGTACTTCCGATCGCCATTGTGGTAGTGTTCTTTTATATCATGATGCGCGGAAAGGGCGGTATCCTGGGCGTCGGAAAGAGCCGGGCGCGCGCGTACGTCGAGACGAAAACGGGCGTCACGTTCAAGGACGTGGCCGGAGAGGATGAGGCCAAGGAATCCCTGCAGGAGGTCGTGGATTTTCTGCATAATCCGGATAAATTCAGGGATATCGGAGCGGTTCTGCCGAAGGGAGCTCTCCTGGTGGGACCTCCCGGAACCGGAAAGACGCTGCTGGCAAAAGCCGTTGCAGGCGAGGCACAGGTTCCCTTTTATTCTCTTTCCGGCTCGGAATTTGTGGAGATGTTTGTAGGAGTCGGTGCGTCCAGAGTGCGCGACCTGTTTGAGGAAGCGAAGAAAAACGCCCCCTGCATTATTTTCATCGATGAGATAGACGCGATCGGAAAGAGCCGGGAGAACGGGTACGGAGGCAATGACGAGCGGGAACAGACGCTCAATCAGCTGCTCGCCGAGATGGACGGCTTTGACAGCGAGGCCGGGCTGCTGATTCTGGCCGCGACGAACCGGCCGGAGGTGCTGGACCCGGCGCTGCTGCGTCCCGGAAGATTTGACCGCCGCATTATCGTGGACCGCCCCGATCTGAACGGGCGAATCGAGGTTCTGAGGGTGCACGCGAAAGATGTGCTGATGGACGATTCCGTGGATTTCAACGCGGTAGCCCTTGCGACGTCCGGTGCAGTCGGATCCGAGCTTGCCAATATCATTAATGAGGCGGCGATTCTCGCCGTCCGGAACGGAAGAAAAGCCGTTTCACAGAAAGACCTGATGGACGCCGTGGAGGTTGTCCTGGTCGGAAAAGAAAAGAAAAACAGCATTCTCAGCAAAGAGGAGAGACGGATCGTCTCGTACCACGAGGTGGGGCATGCCCTGGTTTCCGCGCTGGAGAAGGATTCGGAGCCGGTTCAGAAAATCACGATTATTCCGCGGACGATGGGAGCGCTCGGCTACGTGATGCAGGTTCCGGAGGAGGAAAAATATCTCAATACCAAAACCGAGCTTCAGGCAATGGTGGTCGGCCTTCTGGCGGGCCGCGCCGCCGAGGAGCTGGTGTTCGGCAACGTCAGTACCGGCGCCTCCAATGACATTGAGCGCGCGACTCAGATCTGCCGCGCCATGGTGACCGAATACGGTATGTCGGATCATTTCGGACTGATGGGACTGGCGCGTCACGAGAGCCGCTATCTGAACAGCGAGTCCGTTACGATGGACTGCAGCGACGCGCTCGCGAACGAAGTGGACCACGAGGTGATGAAGATGCTGCAGTCGTCCTACGCCAGAGCGAAGGAGATTCTCAGCGAAAACCGGGATGCGCTCGATGAAATCGCCCGGTATCTGATTCAGAAAGAGACGATCACCGGATCGGAGTTTATGGATATTCTTCACCGCGTGCAGCAGAGCCGCGTGTGATGACCGGCTCTCCCGGTTCCGTTTCTGTTCTTTAGAGAATGTTCTTGCATGCGCGGTCATTTGCCGCCGGCAAAATATCGGAAAGTGAGAGATTTGACGGAAGAGAATGCGAAAAAGAAAGCGGCGGAGACAGAGAAGCCGGATCAGCAGAGCGGGCAGGAAGTGCGCTTTGACATTGAGGCGGAGCTGAAAAAGCTGCCGCCGAAGCCGGGCGTCTATCTGATGTATGACAAAAACGGCACGGTCATGTATGTGGGAAAGGCCGTCAGCCTTCGGAACCGGGTGAGGCAGTATTTCCAGAACAGCCGGACCAAACGGCTGAAGATCTACAGCATGGTCCCCCAGGTTGAGCACTTCGAGTACATCGTGACGGATTCCGAGGTCGAGGCACTGGTCCTGGAATGCAATCTGATCAAGGAGTACCGTCCCCGGTACAATACGATGCTGATGGACGACAAGGCCTACCCGTTCATAAAAATCACGGTGCAGGACCATTACCCCAGAATTCTGTTCGCACACCATATGAAGAAGGACAAGGCGCGTTACTTCGGCCCGTATCCGAATGCCGGGGCGGTGCGCGAGACGATTGATCTGATGCGGCGTCTCTACCATCTGCGCGCCTGCGGCAGGAAGCTGCCGAGGGACATCGGAAAAGAGCGGCCGTGTCTTTATTATTATATGCATCAGTGTGACGCGCCCTGTCAGGGCGGGGTCAGCGAAGAGGCGTATCGCGCCCAGCTGGATAAGGCGGTGGAGTTTCTGAACGGGAATACGCAGGAGGAGATCCGAAAGCTGACCGCTCAGATGGAGGCGGCTTCGGAGGAACTGAATTTCGAGCAGGCCGCCGCGTACCGGGATCTGCTGTCCAGCGTGAAGCGGGTCAGCGAGAATCAGAAGATTACAAAAAGCAACGGGGATGACCAGGATGTGATCGCCGTTGCGCGGGACGGGGCGGACGCGATCGCCCAGGTGTTTTTCATTCGCAGCGGAAAACTGATCGGACGGGACCATTTTTACCTGCGGGCGGGCGATTCGGAGACGGACAGCGATGTTCTGCAGAGCTTTGTCAAGCAGTATTATTCCGGGACACCCTTTATTCCGAGAGAGCTGATTCTTTCCGCGGAAATTCCGGAGGGAGACGTTATCTCCGAGTGGCTCTCCGAAAAACGCGGAAAGAAGGTTTATGTGACGACCCCGCAGAAGGGGACAAAGGAGAAACTGGCGGATCTGGCCATGCGGAACGCGGATATTCTGCTGCGGCAGGACCGCGAGAGGATCCGGAACGAGGCCGCGCGGACGATCGGGGCCGCGAAGGAGATTGGCTCCTGGCTCGGTCTGGAGGCACCGGAGCGCATCGAGGCATACGATATTTCCAATATCAGCGGATATCAGTCGGTCGGCTCAATGGTCGTTTACGAGAAGGGAAGGCCGAAAAAAGCGGATTACCGGAAATTTCGGATCCGGTCGGTTGAGGGACCGAACGATTACGCCAGCCTGAAGGAAGTGCTGACCAGACGTTTCGAGCGCGGAATCCGCAAGGAAAACGGATTTGACCGTCTCCCGGACCTGATCATGATGGACGGAGGAAAAGGACAGGTGGGAGTCGCGCTGGAAGTGCTCGATGAGCTCGGCCTGGAGATACCGGTCTGCGGAATGGTGAAAGATGACCGCCACAGGACGCGCGGTCTGTATTATAATAAACAGGAGGTACCGGTCGACACACGCTCGGAGGGATTTCATCTGATTACCCGCATTCAGGATGAGGCTCACCGTTTTGCGATCGAGTATCATAAGTCTCTGAGGAGCAGGGAGCAGGTCCGCTCTGTGCTGGATGACATTCCGGATGTCGGGCCGGCGAGAAAACGTGAGCTGATCCGGAATTTTGAAAATCTGGAAGAAATCCGCGGGGCGGATATTGAGACACTGAAAGCCCTGCCGTCGATGAATGAGAAGGCGGCGAAGAGTATATACCGCTTTTTCCATCCGAAGGAAGAGCGGAGGAATGCAGAGGAGGAGAAGAATGAAGGGTCAGGTAGTACCGCTGACGAAGCTGCAGGAAGAAATGAACTTAAAAAACCTCACTCCGGAGATCAGTCTGGACGGGAAAGCGATTCCGGTTCCTGAGATTAACCGTCCTGCACTTCAGCTGACGGGATATTTCGAGCATTTTATGAGCCAGCGTGTGCAGATCATCGGGTACGTCGAGTACACGTATCTGCAGCAGCTATCCCGGGAGGTGAGAATCCACCGGTTTGAGGATTTTATCTCGAGAGGAATTCCGTGTATCGTTTTTACCACACAGCAGATTCCGGATGAGGATCTTCTTTCGCTGGCCCTGAAATACGATGTGCCGATTTTCGCTACGGACCGCGAGACCTCGCCCTTTACCGCGGAGATCACCAGATGGCTGAATGTCCAGCTGGCGCCCATGATTTCCATTCACGGCGTTCTGGTAGACGTTTTCGGTGAGGGAGTCCTCATCATGGGTGAAAGCGGCATCGGAAAGAGTGAGGCGGCTCTGGAGCTGGTCAAAAGAGGGCACCGTCTGGTCAGCGACGACGTCGTGGAAATCCGCCGCGTGAGTGATATTACTCTGGTCGGATCGGCTCCGGATATCACGAGGCATTTTATCGAGCTGCGTGGAATCGGAATCATCGATGTAAAGACCCTGTTCGGCATTCAGAGCGTTGAGGACACGAAGTCGATTGATCTGATTATCAAGCTGGAGGAATACGACAAAGACAAGGTTTACGACCGGCTGGGCATGAGCGAGGAGTACACAGAGATCCTCGGCAATAAGATCGTGAGCCATTCGCTTCCGATTCGCCCCGGACGAAATCTGGCCGTCATCGTAGAGACCGCAGCGGTTAACCGCCGTCAGAAAAAGATGGGCTACAACGCCGCGCAGGAGCTCTACCGCAGGGTGCAGGAAAGCCTGGGGAAGAAACACAAGGAGTAATCCGGACGTCAGGGGATAATCAGAAGGGGCTGCCGCATTATCCACATTCAGTGAGTGTTACTAATCTGAATGGATAATGCGGCAGCCCCTTATTTTTGTCTGCTGAAAAGGAAAACTATCCGCCGGTGGCTGCTGTGTCCCCGGTATTCCCGTCGGTTGTTGTTTCGCCTTCGGTGTTTTCGGTGGTTCCGCTTTCTTCCGTATTTCCGTCACCGGTGTTTCCGGTGCTTGTGTCATCTCCGGTGCTTTCTTCTGTGTTTTCGCCTGTATTACTGTTTTCAGTGTTTGCATCGGCGTTTGTCGTATTATTGTTCTGACTGCTGTCTGACGATCCGGAGTTTCCGCTGTTCGAACTGTACGTTGTGGATGAACTGTGTCCCTTGCACTTTTTGGTGGGAGCGGTTCCCGTCGCGAAATATTCTGTTGTCGAGGGACATCCGGAACGCGCCAGAAGTCCTGTCTTTGTGCAGATCTTGACCTCCTCGACCGATGATGGCATCGTGAAATCCTGATCCGGCAGACCCTCATGTATCTTTTCCATGATGTCCCGCCAGAGTTTCTGGTGGAAGTTCCGGTAGTCCTGCGGGAGCTCAGTGGTGACATCGCAGCCCGCCCAGATGGCCGCCGTGTAATACGGGGTGAATCCGGCAAATACCAGGTCGCGATATGTGTTGGTAGTTCCGGTCTTTCCGGCGATGTGCATGTTGCTGAAGGCAAACTGCTGTCCGGTTCCGTCCGAGACGACGTCTTCCATGGCGCTCGTCAGAAGATAAGCGGTGCTGTCTTTGAAGACTTTTGTGGTTACGGGCGAGTTCTCCAGCAGAACGTTTCCGTCGTGGTCAACGACCTTCGTGTAGAACATCGGCTCGATGTAGACGCCGTTGTTCGCGATCGAGGCGTATGCGGCCGTCAGTTCCAGATTGCTGACACCGTTCGTGATTCCACCGAGGGCAAGAGGCTGGATCACATCCCAGTCGGTACTGTTGATCAGCTTCGAGAAGCCCATTTTTTCCAGATAATCAAATCCCTTCTGGGGCGTGATCTGGGTAAGAATTTTAACCGCGACGATATTGTAGGAATTCTGAATCGCCTTGCGGATCGTCACGGTGCCGTGGTATTTTCCGTCCGCGTTTTTCACCGGCTGACCGTTGGAATAGTTGTAGGGCTCGTCCTCTACCGTCGTCGCCAGCGTGATTTCGCCTTCGTTGAGAGCCGGACCGTAGGTCGAGAGGATCTTGAAGGTGGAACCCGGCTGCCGGTAGGTATCCGTCGCCCGGTTCATGGTAAGGGAGGCGGTTTTCGTTCCGCGTCCGCCCTCGATTCCTTTCACCTGCCCGGTCTTCTGATCAATGACCGTCATCGCCGCCTGAGGCTGCGGGATGAAGCTGGTCCGCTCCGCGACGATCGTGTCGCCCTCCTGCAGGATCGCCGCCTTGTACTGGTCGACTGCCTGCTGCGCCTCCTCCTGCGTGTCAAACAGGAGATCGAAGGAAGAATCGCTTTCGCGGAAATACTGCTGAAGCATCTCGCGGCTGTAGTTCTGCCGCGTTCCGTCTTCATGGTCGACGGTCAGTGCCCAGTCCAGGGCGATCGTACTTCGCTGCGGGAAGTTCTCGTCATTTGTGAACTCTTCGTCCATGATGGCCTGAATGCGGCTGTCCTGGGTCGAGTAGATCTTCAGACCGCCGCTGTAGATGGCATTGTTTGCCTGAACTTCCGTATAGCCCTTCTGGTTCATCAGGTCCGTTTTGACCTGACTGATCAGCTCATCGACGAAATAGGAATAAACATTTTCCGTGTCGGACGAATCGCTGTAATTCTGGGCGATTCGTGAATATACATCGTCCGTGAGAGCCTCGTCATACTCGCTTTTTGTGATGTATTTCTGGTCGAGCATGTATTTCAGAACCGTGTGCGCGCGGGTCGCATTGTTCTCCGGATGGGTCTTCGGGTTGTATTTGCTCGGGTTCTGGGGAATCGCCGCGAGAACGGCGCACTCCGAGAGAGTCAGATCCTTGCAGTCCTTGTTCAGATACGTCCGCGCGGCGGTCTGAACGCCGTAGGAGCCCGCGCCGAAGTTGACCGTGTTCAGGTAATTTTCCAGAATCACTTCCTTTGCGTTTTCGCCCTTCTCATTCAGCGATTTCTCCAGCTCGACCGCCAGATACTGCTCCTGCAGTTTCCGTTTGATCCGTTCTGTCCGCGTCTCTTTTGTGAAATCGGTGAAAACGTTATTTTTCAGGAGCTGCTGCGTGATGGTACTCGCTCCCTCCGTTCTCTCGAAACCACTCTGGATGGCCACTATCAACGCGCGCATCATACCGCGGGGGTCAACGCCGTTGTGCTGGTAAAACCGGGAATCCTCGATCGCCACGATGGCGTGCTGCATGTCCTCCGGAATATCGGAGATGGATACGGAAACACGGTTTCCCGAGGCGGAACTCAGCTTCTGGATCTCCTGATTGTCCGAATCATACACGAAGGTAGCATAACCGGCCGACATGATATTGACGTCCGAAATATCCGGAGCGCCGTCGATTACGCCGTGATAGGCGCCGGAGAGCAGGCAGATCACCGCGGTGAAAAATGCGATGAGGGCAATGAGAAAGATGCGCAGGGCGATGACCCCGGCGCGGTTTCCGGCCATTGCGCCGGTCGAATTCAGTTCGTCCCTCTCATCCATTACACCGGATGGGCCAAAATTCATACATTTGCCTCCTGAAGTCACATAAAAATACACGTTACATTATAACAGAAGGACATGGCAAAATAAAGTGTGATGTGCTACACTGAACTGACTGAAAGATAAGCGCGGAAGGGCGGTGCGGACAGCTTTCCGGTTATTTCCGCGCGTGAGAGGTGAAGCGGATGACCGGAAGAAAAGCGTACAGGACAATTGAAGAGGGCGGTCTTTCCGAGGTGGTCGAGAAGAAGTCGAGATTCCTCGGCGAGAGCCGTCACGTGGAGACCGAGGAGGATGCGCTTGCTTTTGTCGAGGAAGTCCGGAAAAAGTATTATGATGCGAGGCATCACTGTTTCGCCTGGATCATCGGGCGGGATCAGAGCCTGATCAGGTCCTCGGACGACGGAGAGCCTCAGGGGACGGCGGGGCGCCCGATCCTCGCCGTGCTGCAGGGAGAAGAGCTGACCAATGCGGCGATTGTGGTCACGCGTTATTTTGGCGGAACGCTGCTGGGAACGGGAGGACTCGTCCGGTGCTACGGCGCCGCGGCGAGGGAGGCGCTCGAAGGCAGCACTCTGGTAGAAAAAAGGCCGGGAGTGCTCGCCCGCCTGAAGACGAATTATTCGGATTCCGGGAGGGCGGCGTATCTCCTCTCGGAGAACGGCATCCCGGTGCTGGAGACCGAATATGAGGCAGATGTCACCTACCGGATTATCCTCCCGGATGAATCCGCGGATGCTTTTCTGAAAAAGATTGCGGAGTCGACGGGAGGACGCGCCGCCTGCGAGGAAGAGGGCACGGTTTTTTATTCGCCGGACGGAAATCAGTTTCGATATGAACGGATTTCTCGGTAAAAAGAAGCCGGATTACATTTTTTCCGGTTCCGGATAATCGACTCCCTGCGTATCGACGGTCATGGTGCGGATGACGACAGGCGTGACCGGACGGTCGGAGTAGTCGGTTTCGGACTGCGCGAGTTTGTCGACGATATCCATCCCCTCGGTGATTTTTCCGAATGCTGCGTACTGTCCGTCCAGATACGGCGCGTCTTTATGCATGATAAAGAACTGGCTTCCCGCGGAGTCCGGCTCCATCGTGCGGGCCATGGAAAGTACTCCGGCGGTGTGCCTGAGATCGTTCTGAAACCCGTTGGAAGTAAATTCTCCGGCGATTGAGTATCCCGGACCGCCCATGCCGTTTCCGTTCGGATCCCCGCCCTGAAGCATAAAGCCTTTGATGATGCGGTGGAAGGTCAGCCCGTCATAGAAATTTTTCTGAATCAGGCTGATAAAGTTGTTGACTGTATTAGGCGCGACATCGGGATAGAGTTCCGCTTTCATGACGTCGCCATTTTCCATCGTGATCGTTACAATAGGATTTGCCATAGTTTTTCTCCTTTTTGTGTATTCCAGATCTACGGATTATTATACGCAAAGTCCGCGGAGGAAACAACCGGCAGGAATGAGAAGGAAGGATGTCCGAATGAAAATAATCGAATCTCACAGCCCGGAGGAGACGATGGATCTGGGTAGAGAACTGGGCAGACGGGCGGAGGCGGGAAGTCTCATTACGCTCGACGGAGAGCTGGGAACCGGGAAAACGGTGTTCGCGAAAGGGTTCGCCGAAGGGCTGGGCATTGAGGAGATTGTGAACAGCCCTACCTTTACCATTCTCCAGATCTACGAGGGAGGGAGACTTCCTCTTTATCATTTCGATGTTTATCGGATCGAAGAGCCGGAGGAAATGGAAGAGATCGGATATGAGGAGTATTTTTCCGGCGAGGGCGTCTGTCTTGTGGAGTGGGCGGACCAGATCGCGGAACTGATTCCGCCGGAAGCGGTTCATGTGCGCATCGAAAAGAAGCCGGAGAAGGGGAACGATTACCGGATCATCTCCCTGGAAAATGAAAAAAACCTGCCCGGGTGAGGGTGGAAGACAGGACACAGACAGAAGGAGAAAAATATGAAATTGCTTGCGATTGACAGCTCCGGGATGCCCGCTTC
Source organism: Bilifractor sp. (assembly GCA_050944685.1). Classification (GTDB taxonomy): domain Bacteria; phylum Bacillota; class Clostridia; order Lachnospirales; family Lachnospiraceae; genus CADBRN01. Next base: position 122,071 of record JBMNRP010000001.1, on the reverse strand, counting down.
CGTGGCGGTTCTCACGGATGATACACTGACCGGCGAATATACCGTGAATTACAGGAAGACGCACTCGCAGACGCTTCTTCCCATGCTTGACGCGCTCTCGAAGATGGTGGACCTGGATCTGGACTCGGTCGACGCGATCGCCGTTGCGGGCGGTCCGGGATCTTTTACCGGCCTCCGCATCGGATCGGCGACGGCGAAAGGCATCGGTCTCGCCCTCGACAAGCCTATCATCAGTGTTCCCACGGTGGATGCTCTCGCCTACAATCTTTTCGGGGCGGAGGGTGTGGTATGCCCGATGATGGACGCCCGCCGGAATCAGGTCTATACGGGTCTTTACCACTTTGAGAATGACCGGATGGTGACGGATCTGAAGCAGACCCCGATGGCGGTGGATGAGATTGCCGGACGGATCAATGAGCTCGGACAGGCGGTCACGCTTCTGGGAGACGGAGTTCCGGTGTATCTCAGTCAGTTAAAGGAACGGCTTTCGGTTTCCTGGCGAATCGCTCCGCCGCATCTTTCCCGTCAGAGAGCAGGGGCGGTCGCCGCACTGGGTGCGATTTATTTCCGTGAGGGAAAGGTTCAGACCGCCATGGAGCATTCGCCGGATTATCTCCGGGTCTCCCAGGCGGAGCGGGAATACGCGGAAAAGCATCCGGATCAGGCGGAAATGTTCCGGAAGTGAAAATTGACGCCGGAGTGGATTGTGCCGGAAGCGGCGGAAAAAGCTTCCGGCGAAAGGAGAGTTTGTGCTATGCAGATTCGTCCGATGCGGGAAAGTGACCTGGACGAGGTTGCGGAGATTGAAAAAGAGAATTTCTCGGTCCCATGGAAAAAAGAGGATTTTTCCGGATACATCGATTTTGCTTACGCGATTTTCCTTACGGCGGAGGAGGACGGAAAAGTGGCGGGCTACATCGGAGCGATTGTGACGGACGAGGAGGGCGATATCGTCAATGTCTCTGTCCGCCCGGACCGGATGGGAGCCGGACTGGGGACCGCCCTGGTCAGATGTCTTCTTCATGAGACGGATGGAAGGGGCATAGCCCGCGTTTTTCTGGAAGTGAGAGAGAGCAATGAGCGTGCGATCCGGCTTTACGAGGCGGCAGGATTCCGGCAGGTCGGAATCCGGAAGGACTACTATCAGAAGCCGACGGAGGACGCCCTGCTGATGAGAAGAGATCTCGGCGCGGGTCTGTCGCAGACTCGGCGGAACGGATTCGGGAAAGAATGAGAAAGGGGTGTCGGAAATGACAAATGCGGAAGAAAGAATTGTTCAGTGTATGGCAGATATCGGGGGACGGATTCCCTATATTCCCCGGGTGGCTCTGGTGCTGGGGTCCGGTCTGGGAGACTTCGCGGAGCAGTTTCATCCGGATAAGGTGATTCCGTACAGCGCGATCCCGGATTTTCCCCGCTCTACGGTGGAAGGGCACCGGGGTCGTTTCGTCTTTGCCGAAATTGACGGAGTCCGCACGGTCATGATGGATGGCCGTGTCCACTATTACGAGGGCTACTCGATGGAAGACGTCGTGCTTCCCGTCCGGCTGATGAGAAGAATGGGAGCGGACGCGCTGATTCTGACCAACGCGGCCGGAGGCCTGAATCCTGATTTTGAGCCGGGATCGCTGATGATGATAAAGGATCAGATCGCGTCGTTTGTGCCGTCGCCTTTGATCGGGCCGAATCTGGATTCGCTGGGAACCCGCTTCCCGGACATGACGCATATCTACGATGAAACGTTTATGGATCTCCTCAGGGAGGAAGCTGTTCGATGCGGAATCCCTCTGCATGAGGGCATTTATATCCAGCTTTCGGGTCCGAATTACGAGACGCCCGCGGAGGTCAGGATGTGCCGGATGCTCGGGGCGGATGCGGTTGGCATGAGCACTGCCTGCGAGGCGATTGCCGCCCGCCACTGCGGTTTCCGGGTCATGGGAATCTCCTGCATCACAAATCCCGCAAGCGGACTTTCGGACAGACCGCTCTCGCACCGGGAAGTCCGGGAGAGCGCCGGCCGGGCGTCCCGGGCATTCGGGATGCTGGTCCGGGGCGTGATTCCGAAAATCGTTTCATCGGATTCTCGAAAGCCGGAAGAATAACAGCGATTTCCCCGGAAATTCAGCCATTTGCACACAAAAAAATCCAGCCTGCGATGGCCTGCCATGCCTTGTGCGCAATGGCTGACCCTCGAAAGCTGGAAATCGCAAGCTGCTAACCAGACTCGAACTGGTGACCTCATCCTTACCAAGGATGCGCACTACCACCTGTGCTATAGCAGCCTGTCAACGGAGTTCGTCAACAGATGAAATTCTATCAAAGGGAGTCTGCTGTGTCAAGAAATTTTTACTTTTCTGCGCATTTTTCCGGAGGGCGGAGGAGAGGCGTTTTTTTCGGTGCGGTGGCAGAGCTTTCGCGGGAGGGATTGCTTCGATGCGCCTATCCGCGCTTTAGCACACTGCTTGCCAAAAACCGCTGCTTGTCGTATTATTAAAAAGGCAAAATTCAGAAAAATCTTATGGAAGAAAATACAGGAGGACACTAATGAGCAAACTGAATGTTCCTTATAAAATATATCTGGATGAATCAGAGATTCCGGATAAATGGTATAACATGCGAGCGGATATGAAGGAGAAAAATCCACCGCTTCTCAATCCGGCGACGCTCGAGAAGATGAAGGTCAGCGATCTGACCCCGATTTTCTGCGAAGAGCTCGCAAAACAGGAACTTGACGATGACACGGCTTATTTTGAGATCCCGACCGAGATCCAGGATTTTTACCGGATGTACCGCCCGTCACCTCTGACGCACGCGGTTTTTCTGGAGAAAGCGCTGGGAACTCCGGCTCATATTTTTTATAAGTTCGAGGGCAATAACACGTCCGGAAGTCACAAGCTGAATTCCGCGATCGCCCAGGCGTATTACGCAAAGAAGCAGGGCCTGAAAGGAGTCACCACAGAGACAGGTGCCGGTCAGTGGGGCACGGCGCTTTCGATGGCCTGTGCGTTTTTCGGTCTTGACTGCAAAGTCTACATGGTTAAGGTTTCCTACGAGCAGAAGCCGTTCCGCCGCGAAGTGATGCGCACCTACGGTGCTTCTGTCACACCGTCTCCGTCGATGGATACAGAGGTCGGACGGAAAATCAACGCGGAGCATCCGGGAACGACCGGTTCCCTCGGGTGCGCGATTTCCGAGGCGGTCGAAGTGGCCACGGCCAATGACGGATACCGCTATGTTCTGGGAAGTGTTCTGAATCAGGTCCTTCTGCACCAGAGCGTGATCGGTCTGGAGACAAAGAAAGCCTGCGAGAAGTATGGCATCCGGCCGGATATCATCATCGGATGCGCTGGCGGCGGCTCCAATCTCGGCGGGCTGATCGCTCCGTTCATGGGAGAAAAACTGAGAGGCGAGGCGGATTACCGCATCATCGCCGTGGAACCGAAATCCTGTCCGAGCTTTACCAGAGGCAGATACGTATATGATTTCTGCGACACAGGAAAGGTGACCCCGCTGGCAAAGATGTACACGCTCGGACATGACTTCATTCCGTCGCCGAACCACGCGGGAGGTCTCCGTTTCCACGGCATGAGTCCGATTCTCTCGAAGCTGTACGACGACGGATATATGGAGGCGGTTTCCGTTGAGCAGACCTCGGTATTCCAGGCGGCGGAGCTGTTCGCACGGACTGAGGGGATTCTGCCGGCTCCGGAATCCAGCCACGCGATTCGCACCGCGGTCGACGAGGCCCTGAAATGCAAAGAGACCGGCGAGGAGAAGACCATTATCTTCGGACTTACCGGCACAGGGTACTTCGATATGACCGCATACGAGGCATACAACAATGGAACCATGACTGACTACATTCCGACCGATGAGGAGCTTGAGGCGAGTTTCGCGAAGATTCCGAAGGTGGATCTCTGATCGGCGCAGCATTAGAATTAACGGAGGGTATCAATGGTACTGATTATTATTCTGATCGTCGTCGCTGTTATCGTGATCTGGTTCCTCTCAACATACAATTCATTCGTCCGAGCGAGAAACAATGTGGAAGAGGGATACTCGACCATGGATGTATATCTGAAAAAACGGTATGATCTGATTCCGAACCTGGTTGAGACGGTAAAAGGCTATGCCCGGCACGAAAAAGAGACACTGCAGAGTGTAATCTCGGCGCGGTCTTCCGCTATGAATGCGGGAAATATCGAGGAGAGGGCACGGAGTGAGAGCCAGCTTTCCCAGTGCCTGAAAACCCTGTTTGCCGTAGCCGAGTCCTATCCGGAGCTGAAGGCCAACCAGAACTTCCTGGATCTGCAGGGTCAGCTCACATCGGTCGAGCAGGATATCGCAAACTCGAGAAAATATTACAATGCTGTGGTCAAGAAATATAACAATCTCTGCGAACTGTTTCCAAGCAATCTGGTTGCGGGAATCTTCCACTTTGAGCGCCGGCCGATGTTTGAGGTGACGAATGAAGAGGAACGTCAGAATGTAAAAGTTGATTTTGGAGCATAAGCTGTTTCGGTACCCGGGTGCTGAAGATGCGCCCGGGTATCTGTGGCTTCAAACAAGTAAAATATATGTAAGGTTGGGAAAAAGATGAGTGAAACAAGAAAAGCCAGACTGCTTATCCCGGTTTTCGCTTTGCTGCTTGCCCTCCTGCTTTTCGCATCGCCCGCGCATGCGGAGAAGCAGTACAACGATTCCGATCCGGATGATTACATCACGGAAGAGTTCAATGTGGATATCAGCGTGACGGAAAAACATGTGGTCCACTACAAGGAGTCCATCACGGTGGATTTTATCCAGTCCCATCACGGCATCACCCGCTATATCCCGAAGGATAACTCGCAGTATTCGATCCGTCATATCAAGGTCAGGGGAGGGGAAAAAGATATCTCGTATGATACCGATACCGTTTCGATACGGATCGGAGATGCGGATACTCTTCTTAAGGGAGAGCAGGAGTATGAGATCTCTTATGATCTCGTCTTCCGGCCGGATCGCGATGAGTCGGCGGATGAGCTTTATATCGACCTGCTTCCGACCGGATGGGAAACTTCGATCCGCGAGGCGGACATAAATCTGACGATGCCGAAGGACGTCGATCCGGACAGTTATTCCTTTACGGCGGGGTTGTACGGGAGCACGGATTCAGTCGATGAACTGGCGGACAAGACGATCAGCAGCGACGGGCGGAAGGTCTCCCTCCACGTTTCGGATAACCCTGAATGGTCCGGAGTGACGGTGCTCGCAGAGCTGGAAAACGGGTACTGGACGGTCACCTATAAGCCGCTGTACATTCTCTGGGCAATTATTGCCGCAGCGGTTCTGGCCCTGTCCGCTGTCCTCTTCATCCGGAACGGACGTATGGGAGAAGTGGTGAAGACGGTGGAATTTTATCCGCCGGAGGGCATCACTCCGGCGGAAACCGGTTACATCATCGACGGAAGGGTGGACAGGGAGGATATTTTTTCACTGATCCTCTACTTCGCCGGCCGCGGCTATCTGAAGATTCATGAGTACAAGAAGAATCAATATGAGCTGATTCAGGTCCGTCCGATCGACCCGGAAGAAAAGCCTTTTGCCATCACGCTGTTCAAGGGATTGTTTAAGGGGAAGAAGCAGAGAAAGGACGGAACCCGCCACGTTTATCTCGATTCGCTTCCCGCAAATTTTTATCAGAATTATCAGGCGGCCGTTTCGAGCCTGAAAGATTATTATGAGGCGAATCCGGTTTATACGAAAAAATCCCGGACTTCGAGGGGCATTCTGACCGCCATGCAGGTGCTGATGATTTGTTTTACGGACTTCATGATTTATCAGATCTCAGGAGAACTCTGGCGGTTCCTTGCGCTTTTGATTTTTTCTCTGATTTTCCAGATGTTGGGAAGAAAATGGATCGTCGATGCGTGGGACCGGAGGGTCACCCTCTCGAAGGCGGGCATTGTCATCCGGCTGGTGTTCGGCCTCCTGTTTTTCTGGTGGTCGGTCCATTACACGGCCTTTTTCGCTTACTACGGTTTCGGATTTTTCCGGTCCCTGATCCGCTCTTTTTCCCAGCCGGAAATAATGGTGTTATTCCTTTCCGGCATACATCCGCTTCAGGTTCTGCTGTACGTGGTTTCTTTCGGCGTTCTTATCTTCACGGTGTTTATGCCGCGCCTGACGGACGATGGAAAGGTACTCTTTGGAAAGCTGACAGGATTTCATGATTTTATCCGCGACGCGGAGTATGAACGGATGAAGCTCCTCTCGGACGAGGATCCGGAATATTTTTACAAAATCATGCCCTACGCGGAAGTCCTGGGCATGTCTACGGCGCTCTCGAAGAAATTCTCGGATATTCCGCTTCAGGAGCCTGAGTGGTATTCGACCTACGACACTACCCGGAGTTTCAATTATTCGCCTGTCTGGTACGGCTCCATGATGCATTCCATGAGTCATTCCTTTTCTCGGAATACGACCGCGCCGGATTCCGGCGGCGGAGGCGGCGGAGGCGGTTTCTCCGGAAGCGGAGGCGGCTTCTCCGGCGGAGGTGCCGGCGGCGGAGGCGGAGGCGCCTGGTAAAAAGGCGATTCTGCTCTGCTTCCGGTCATCAATGAAACGGAGAGATGTTTATGATCCGAGCGGTTATTTTAGATATGGACGGGACCATGTACGATACGGAGCGGCTGTCTCTCGCGGGATGGCTGGATGCTGCCGAAAAATTCGGATGCACCATTTCACAGGAGGATTTTCTGAGCTTTCGCGGGCGTCCGGTGGAAATAAACAGCCGGGCCTTTGAGAAGTTCCGCGGACGGAACGGCGCGGATTATTTTGAAATGCGGGCGATCCGGACCGAATATATGCAGCGCTATTTCAGAGCCCATGGGATTCCCGTCAAGGACGGTCTCTATGATCTTCTGGATTTTCTGAAGAAAGCAGGCATCAGGACCGGCGTGGCTACCGGAACCGCCAGGGAGACCGCCGAGGATTACTGGGACCGGACGGATGTCCGGAAATATCTGGATTTTTCCATCTGCGGGAAGGAAGCGGGAGAGGGCAAACCGGCTCCGGATATTTTCCTGAATGCCGCGCGGTGCGCGGGGGAAAGGCCGGAAAACTGTGCGGTGCTGGAAGACAGCCCGAACGGAATCCGCTCCGGCGCCGCCGCGGGCTGCGTCACCTTCATGATCCCGGATCTGGACGAGCCCGACGCCGAAATCCGCAGTCTCTGCACATACGTCTGCAGAAATCTGAGAGAAGTGATTCCGGTTATCCGGAAAAGCCGGGAAGAAGGCTGAAAGAAAAAGATTCACACATTTTCTTTTGAATTAATATGAACAACGTAATAATACCCTCCTTGCTGGATGTCCAGCAAAGAGGGTATTTTTCATGTAAGCCGGGCACTCTTTTTCATGCCAGTAAGGTGTTTCGCTAAGATAAAAAAATTTTTTTTGCATTTCCTCTTTACATATACCCCCACAGGGTATATAATGCCTGCTGTAAGAATGAAATACCCCATAGGGGTATGAAAGGAGATAGAAATGGGTGAACCGATTCTGGAAGTGAATAATCTGAAAAAAACATACCGTACAAAAAACGGAACCGTGGATGCCGTGAAAGGAATTTCCTTCCACGTGGAAAAGGGCGAGGTGTTCGGATTCCTCGGGGCCAACGGCGCAGGGAAGTCCACCACCATCAACATGGTCACGACGCAGCTGCTGCCCTCCGGCGGCCAGATTATCATCGACGGTCAGGATCTGACCGGAAACACCGCCGCGATCCGCAAAAAGATCGGTGTAGTCGCTCAGCACAACAACCTGGAGCGAAGCCTCACCGCTGAGGAGAACCTGTACTTCCACGGCCTGTACTTTGGCATGGACAAGAACGAAATCAGGGAGAAGTCTGAGGAGCTTCTGAACAAATTCGGACTCTGGGACCGCAGAAAGGATTTCGTGAAGAGCTACTCCGGGGGTATGGCACAGCGTCTCAAGATCGCAAGAGCAATGCTGCACAGCCCCGAGATCCTTTTTCTCGATGAGCCGACGACGGGCCTTGATCCCAACTACCGGAATATTCTCTGGGACCAGATGCTGAAGATGAACCGTGAGGGCACGACAATCTTCCTCACAACCCACTATATGGAGGAGGTCGAAAACTTCTGCCGGCACGTGGCCATCATGAAGAAGGGCGATATGCTTGCCTATGGAACGGTGAAGGAGCTCGAAGAGAGGACGAATACGAAATCGCTCAACGACGTGTTCCTGGTTCTCACAAACCGGGACGGCGTGGATGACAGACAGAGCGCAAATGTGGAGGAGTAAACAAATGAACGATAAAACACTGACAAGAAAAGCATTCTGGGCAATGGTGAGAAGAGATCTTCTCGTACAGTGGCGTGACAAGTGGGAGTTCGTCTTCCGTGTGGCCATGCTTCCATTCATTCTGATTCTGGTCTACGGCTGGATGCTTCCCACCGTCGGCATTCTGCCGGAGAGCTTTCCGACCCACATGTTCTGCGGTATGATCGGCATGTCCATGCTGATCACCGGTATCCACGGCACGGCAGTCCCGGTTTCCATGGACTTCCACAACCTGCGTGAGATCGAGGATCGTCTCCTCGCGCCGGTCTCCACAAGAACCGTTGCCTTCGCAAAGATGACGGTCGGCATTATGGAATCGTTCATCGGCGGTCTGATCGTACTCCCGATCTCTCTGATCTTCATGGGCGGCAGCATCTCGATTCAGATGACCGCAGGGGATATCCCGCTCCTGATTCTTGTACTGATTCTGACGGCCTTCACGTCCGCAACCCTCGGCCTTCTCGTCGGCACGATCGTGATGCCCTCCCAGATTGCCGCAATGTTCCCGGGCTTCCTGATGCCTGTCGTGTTCCTCGGCAGCATCTTCTATACCTGGAACCAGCTCGCCCCACTCCCTGTCATGCAGGTTGTGACGCTCATCGATCCCCTGACCTGGATCAATGAAGCCATTCGGTTCGTCATGACGCCGCAGATCGAGAGCATTCCGCTGGCCATTACGCTTATCGGTATTGTTGTCTGGAATGTGATTTTCGCAGCAGTTTCCATGAAGCGTTTCGACAAGATGGTCTACAACCACTGATATCTGCTCACCTGAAGAATGGCTCTGCACAACTGTGTGCGGGGCCCTTTTTTTCGAAAGAATCCGTTACTCCGGACGAAACTGTATCAGGGCTGCTTCTCCTGCACATTCATTCGTTTCCGGTTGCAACACAAAATCTGACAACAAATGACGAACAGGCTGACATCAGACAGTCGTATCTGAGCTGTTCGAAACATCAGAAATATTCTTCAAGTGTACTCAATCCATTCATCGAATTTCAGATCGATACTGTTTTTTTTGCAGAGCAAAATATATTTCATAATATTTATGCTTTACATCGTAAAACAAGTATGCTACTATAATAGCGCGCTATGATAGTATGCTATTACTGCTTGAATCATATTCATTATCTTGTTTGAAAAGAAAGGGCATTATCGATATGAAAAAAGAACAATCATCACTGGATAATTTTGTAACGGGTTCTGTGAGTTCCGCGGTTCTGAGAAATGTCGTGCCTGCGATCGCTGCCATGATTATGGTACTGATTTACAATCTGGCGGACACATTTTTTATAGGGCAGACAAACAATGACTATATGGTTGCGGCGGTAAATCTTGCCACTCCGGTATTTCTTCTGTTCATGTCACTTGGAACGCTTTTTGGGATGGGCGGTACCTCGTTGATTTCCCGGGCGCTGGGAGCGGGAAAAATGGACTATGCCAAAAAAGTATCGTCCTTCTGCATGTGGGCGGGTGTTTTCGTTGGTGCTGTCTGTTCCGTCCTGTTGCTTGTTTTTGCAGAACCTTTGTCCATTATGCTTGGTGCCAGTACAGAAACCCTGGACTATACAAAGACCTATCTGAGCATTGTATCCCTGAGCGGAATTTTTTCCATTATTTCAAATTGCTATACTAATATCATTCGGGCCGAGGGCAAATCAACAACGGCTATGATGGGAACCCTGATCGGTAATCTTCTGAATGTGATTCTTGATCCGATCATGATTCTTGGACTTAATTGGGGTGTTGCCGGTGCGGCCATTGCAACAGTGATCGGTAACGTCGTCGGAGCTCTCTATTACCTGATCTATTTCTGGCGGGGCAATTCGATCCTCAGCATTCGTTTATCGGACTTCAGTATGAAGGACAAGATCTGCAGCGGCGTGTTATCCATCGGAATTCCTGCGGCTCTCGGAAACATTCTGATGAGCATCTCACAGATCATTACAAACAGCCGTATGTCCGGGTATGGTGATATGGCTGTTGCGGCATACGGTGTTTCCGCGAAGGTTCTGATGATCGTTTCACTGGTGGGAATCGGCATCGGACAGGGAATACAGCCGCTTCTTGGCTACTGCTTCGGTGCACGGAATAAGGAAAGATTTCAGAAGTCCCTTCACTTCTCCATTTTCTTTGCTTTTATTCTCTGTACAGTACTTACAGTTCTCTGCTATATGTTTGCCCCTCAGATCGTAACTGCATTTTTAACAGATAATGAAGCACTGTCACTCGGCACTCAGTTTTCCAGGATAATGCTTACTACAGCATGGCTTTTTGGTATATTTTATGTATTGATGAACGCGCTGCAGGCGATCGGAGCCGCCGGACCGTCGCTTCTGACTTCCTTATGCAGACAGGGGTTGATATATATTCCCTCTGTTTTCATCCTGGAAGCGCTGGTCGGGTTGACCGGCCTCGCCTGGGCACAGCCTGTGGCGGACGTTCTGTCCTTGATCCTGGAAATCATCATCTACAGAATGGTGGTGTCAAGACCTGAAAAGCTGATGGCTGCGTCAAACGACAATGCAGCAGGAGAAGTAACCTATGAAAGACAATGAAGAGTACATGGACTGCGGTATGCTTATTAAACTGATTTCTGATCATATTCAGAGTCATTCCAACAGGTTGCTGAATAAAATAAATCTTACAGCATCACAGTTTCGATATCTGGAATATCTTAATCAGAGCAGCGATCCTGTTTCGTTCAAGGATGTGGAAAAACACTTTCAGACATCACAGCCAACCGTCTCCGGAATAATGAAACGACTTGCCGAAAAAAATCTGATCGTGATCGAAGCGGCTTCTTTTGGACGTGCCAAAAACGCCAGACTGACGGAGAAGGGAAGGAAGCTGATCGATGAATCCGGAACAGAGCGCGGAAACGAGGAAAAATTGATCCTCAGTGCGCTGAAGGAAGAGGAAAGAGAATCATTTCATGACATGCTGGAACGAATCAATAAAAAACTTTCCTGATTGAAGTATAGTTTCAGGATCTGAAAAAGGAGATGAATCAGATGCGGAAAATACTGCGCATTTGATGAAGAAGATAAGGCTCAATTTCTACGTAGTTATCAACTCGGCCAGTTATGTAAACGGACAATGAGTTCATTTGCAGGAAAAGATCCCAAATAGATCATCTCCGATGTATTTTGTCTTAATTCATACGAATAACGCCAAAAAACCCCTCCTTACCGGATGTCCGGTAAAGAGGGTACCTATCAAGAGGTATTCTCAACAAAGCTCCGTTTGTTTTCGGGAAATCCTCTTAAGCGACGCCCGCCGCGAGGCAGATGAGCCGGACCACGAAGGCGCAGATCCAGGCGATAACGCACTGGTTGACAATGACGGCGGCGGCCCATTTGCCGCCGAGCTCCCGGCGGATGGATGCGATGGCAGCGACGCAGGGCGTGTAGAGCAGGCAGAAGATCAGAAGCGGAAGGACGCTTCCCAGTGTGAGTGCCGCCTGTACATTTTTCACTCCTCCAAAAAGGACGTTCAGGGTGGATACGACGCTTTCCTTTGCCATAAAACCGGTGATCAGGGAGGTGGAGATTCTCCAGTCACCGAATCCGAGCGGTTTGAAGATCGGCGTGATGAAACCGGCGATAATCGCAAGCATGCTGTCTTTGGAGTTGGAGACCATCTGGAACCGCACGTCAAAGGTCTGAAGGAACCAGACGACGATGGTGGCGATGAAGATAACCGTAAAGGCGCGCTGCAGGAAGTCCGCCGCTTTTTCCCAGAGAAGCAGAGCAACGTTTTTCGGGCTCGGCATCCGGTAGTTCGGCAGTTCCATGACGAACGGAACCGCTTCGCCCTTAAACAGAGTGTTTTTGAATACCAGCGCCGCGATGATTCCGAGCAGAATGCCGATGAAATAGAGCGCAACCATGATGATGGCGCCGTGTCCCGGGAAAAAGGCCGAAGTGAAGAAGGCGTAGATCGGAAGTTTCGCCGAGCAGCTGATGAACGGAGTCATCAGAATGGTCATTTTCCGGTCGCGCTCGGACGGAAGGGTCCGGCTGGACATGACCGCCGGAACCGAGCATCCGAAACCGATCAGCATGGGGACGATGCTTCGGCCCGACAGACCGATTTTCCGAAGCTGCTTGTCCATCACGAAGGCGATCCGGGCCATGTAACCCGTATCTTCCAGAAGAGAGAGGAAGAAAAACAGGGTGACAATGATCGGAAGAAAACTCAGGACGGTTCCGACGCCGTTGAATATTCCGTCGATGACCAGGGAGTGAATGGCCTCATTGACGTTCCACGCCGTGAAGGCATTGTCCACCGTCGTCTGCAAGGCGCCGATGCCTCTTGCCATCAGGTCCTGCAGCGTGGCCCCGATCACGTTGAAGGTCAGCCAGAAGACGACCGCCATGATACCGATGAAGGCCGGGATAGCCGTATATTTTCCGGTGAGGATCCGGTCGATTCCCTGGCTGCGCGCGTGCTCTTTGCTTTCGTGCGGCTTGACGACCGTCTGTGAGACCAGCTTTTCGATAAAGGCAAAGCGCATATCCGCGATAGCGGCGGAGCGGTCGAGCCCGCGCTCCGACTCCATCTGAAGAATGATATGCTCGATCGTCTGTTTTTCGTTATCCGTGAGCTTCAGCGCTTCTTCCACGAGGTGGTCGCCCTCTACGATCTTCGTCGCGGCGAAACGCAGAGGAATTCCGGCCTCTTCCACGTGATCCTCGATCAGATGCATGATGGCGTGCAGACAGCGGTGAACCGCTCCGCCGTGGTCATTTTCGTCACAGAAATCCAGGCGTCCCGGCCGCTCCTGATAGTGGGCGATATGGACGGCATGCTTGATCAGCTCGTCGATGCCCTCGCCCTTTGCCGCCGAGATCGGAACGACCGGGATTCCCAGCATATCCTCCATCATGTTGACACGGATGGAACCGCCGTTTCCGGTCAGCTCATCCATCATATTCAGAGCAAGCACCATCGGAGTGTTGAGCTCCATCAGCTGCATGGTCAGATACAGATTGCGCTCGATATTGGTCGCATCCACGATATTGATGATAGCCTTTGGCTTTGAATCAATGATAAACTGCCGGGTGACGATTTCCTCCGCGGAATAGGGGGACATCGAGTAGATGCCGGGCAGATCCGTGATCTCGGTCTTCGGATAGCCGCGGATCACTCCGGTTTTCCGGTCGACCGTGACTCCGGGAAAGTTTCCTACGTGCTGGTTGGAACCGGTCAGCTGGTTAAAGAGCGTCGTCTTTCCGCTGTTCTGATTGCCCGCGAGAGCAAAGGTGAGAACGGCGTCGTCGGGCAGCGGATGCTCATCGGCCTTTGTGTGGTAATGGCCGCCCTCGCCGAATCCGGGATGTTCAAAGTGGTTCGCGTGGAAATTCGGGTCAGCGATATTCGTGTCGTGAGAGTCCCGGTAGGCCGGAATATCATCCGGCAATTCTTTTTCTTCCGTGTTTTCTTCATCCGGAATCAGGTCTCCCTCGATCTTCCGGGCGTCATCTACCCGCAGTGTCAGTTCGTATTCATGGATCTGGAACTCCATCGGATCGCCCATCGGGGCAAATTTGATCAGCCGGATTTTTCCGCCGGGGATCACTCCCATATCCAGGAAGTGCTGGCGCAGGGCGCCGCTGCCGCCTACTTTGCGGATAATGGCTGTCTGCCCGGGTTTCATCTCGTGTAAGTTCATATGCATCTCCCGTCTGTAGCATTCATAAGATACGCCGGTGTGCTCCGGAGCGTCCGGAAGGCCGGTACATAACATCAGATTAATCTAATTGCGTGCTTTTTTCAAGGAACTGAGAAAATTGATGACAAGAAAGTAACACTTTACACAATTTGTTAGCACTCATTTATAACGAGTGCTAATTTTTCCTTGACTTTCGTCCGGTTCTGAATTACCATGTTTTCTAATGGAACTCTGCTGTGCGGAACACCGGTTCCGGGAAGTGACAGCCGGAGACGGCTTTTTGGCCGGCCGGCGCCGGAACCGAGAGACCGCACGGATTCACATTATTTTCATTTCAAAGGAGTGTGGTCAATAATGGAAATGGAGCGCGGAAATCTTTCGATCAACAGTGAAAATATTTTCCCGATTATCAAAAAATGGATGTATTCGGATCAGGACATTTTTGTCCGTGAGATGGTGTCCAATGCGACCGACGCGATTACCAAGCGCAAAAAGTTGGATGCGGTCGGCGAGGCTCAGCTGCCGGACGATTACAAGGCGGAGATCCACGTCATTGTCAATGACAAGGAAAAAACGCTGAAGTTCATCGACAACGGCATCGGCATGACCGCCGACGAGGTGAAGAAGGATATCACGGAGATCGCCTTCTCCGGCGCGGCGGAATTTCTGGAGAAATACAAGGACAAGACGGATGACGACCAGATCATCGGTCATTTCGGTCTGGGCTTTTACTCGGCATTCATGGTCGCGGACCAGGTCGACATCGATACCCTTTCCTATCAGGAGGGGGCCGAGCCCGTTCACTGGGAGTGCGACGGAAGCACGGATTACGCGATGGGAGACGGAGACCGGAAGGAAGTCGGGACGACCGTTACCCTGCATCTGAACGATGATTCCGTTCAGTATGCGAATGAATACAAGGTGCGTGAGACGCTCGATAAGTACTGCTCGTTTATGCCGGTTCCGATTTATCTCGAAAAAGAAGGCGCGGAGCCGGAATACGAGACCATCGACGAGTCGGATCTGCGCGATGACGACGAGGTCATTGAACATATCACGGTTCCGGCGAAGACCGAAGAGCACGAGGATGAAAACGGGAAAAAGGAAGTAGTGGAGACCGAGCCGGAGAAAAAGCAGGTCAAGATCAAAAAGCGTCCGGTTCCGGTCAATGACACGAATCCTCTGTGGCAGAAGCAGCCGAGCGAGTGCACGGAGGACGAGTACAGGGAATTTTACCGGCACGTATTCCTCGATTACAAGGAGCCGCTGTTCTGGGTTCATCTGAACATGGACTATCCGTTCCGCCTGAAGGGAATCATCTATTTCCCGCGCATCAACAGCGAGTACGACTCGATTGAGGGGAAAATCAAGCTGTACAATAACCAGGTCTTTGTCGCGGATAATGTCAAAGAGGTTATTCCGGAATACCTGATGCTTCTGAAGGGCGTCATCGACTGCCCGGACTTCCCGCTGAACGTATCCCGGAGCGCGCTTCAGAACGACGGATTTGTCAAAAAAATTTCGGATTATATCTCGAAGAAGTTTTCCGACAAGCTCTCCGGCATGTGCAAGACCGACCGGGAGACCTACGAGAAATACTGGGAGGATATCAGTCCCTTCATCAAGTACGGATGTATCCGCGACGAAAAATTCAATGAGAGGATGAAGGATTACGTACTGTACAAGAATCTGGACGACAAGTATCTGACCCTGGAAGACTGCCTCAAAGAAAATCAGAAAGAGGAGGAGACGGGCGATTCAGAAAATACCGCAGAGGCCGGGTCCGATGAAAATGCGGAAGAGACCGATGCAAATGCGGAAGAGACCGGCGAGAAGGCGGAAGCATCCGATGAGACAAAGTCCGGCGAAGAGGGCGAAAAGGCCAAAGAGGGAGCGTCCGGAGAGGACAAGGAGCCGGAGAAGACGACGATCTACTATGTGACCGATCCGGTGCAGCAGAGCCAGTACATCAACATGTTCCGCGCACAGGGGAAGGACGCGGTCATCCTGCGCCATACCATTGACAATAATTATATCTCTTTTGTAGAGCGCTCGAATGAGACGGTTCGTTTCCAGAGAATCGACGCGGAGATCGGCAGCGATATGAAGGAAGACGGCGAGTCCCTGGAAGAGGAATCGAAGGATCTGCAGGAACTGTTCCGCAAGGTTCTGTCCAATGACAAGCTGAACGTGAAAGTGGAGAATCTCCGCGACGAAAATATCTCTTCTGTGATCACTCTCTCGGAAGAGGGGCGCCGCATGGCGGAAATGATGAAAATGTACGGCATGAAAATGGATGAAATGGGGGATATGACGGAATCCACGCTGACGCTGAACGCGAAGCACCCTCTTACGAAATATGTCTTTGAGAACAGGGATGACGAGGAAAAAGTGAAACCGTTCTGTCATCATCTCTATGATCTGGCAATGCTGGCCAACCGCCCGCTTTCTCCGGATGAGATGACCGAGTTTGTCAGACGTTCCAATGATATGATGATGCAGCTCGCGAAGTAAGACGGGGGCTTTTCAGTCGAGGCCGAGCTTCCGGAAGAACTCCTTCACGGACTCTTCCCAGGCCTGTTCGAGGGTCCGGCCGCCGATGAAGACAGCCAGAGAAGAGCCGGTGGTGATCTGAAGACGGCCGTCCCGATACAGACAGTTGAGGGAGAGACTGTGGACCTCCTCCTCCGACAGGCTTGCTCCGCTCTTCTGAATCAGAGCGGCAATGTCACTTTTCGGAAGCTGGAAAATGATCTGAAAGGAGACGGGGGTCCGCTTCCCGCGAATCAGAGCGAGACAGTGTTCCCGGAGGGATTTCCACGGGACGAGGGTCTCGCCTCCTCCGGCCGCGTCTTCGGATGGTTTTTCCGTCCCTTCGTCTTTTCCGTCCGGAACCGGAGAGGATCCGTCCGGGCGGTCTTCTGCTTCCGCGCTTTTTGTGACGTCTCCGTAAAATTCCGGGTGAAGCGTCCCGTCAATATGGAATTCCGCGAAGGTCACGATGCTGACCTCCAGGACGCGGAAAGAATCGAACGCGTCAGTGAGCAGCAGATCGTACATGAATTTTTTGATTTGGTTTATTTCCAGCGCAATCATTGAATTATCCGCTTCTGCGCCGGTTCCAGCCGCGGCCTGTGAGACGCCGCGAAGGGATCCGGTCACAGGATTATCACAATTAATTGAGAAAAACCGTAGAAATTTCCTGCGTGATTTATTATAATGTGTTTTAGCGTGCACTTTCAAGTGACAGATGGAAGGCTGCACCTGTAAGATAAAGAAACAAGGAGTGCTCTTTGCGATGAGTCAGAAAAAAGTTGACAGATATAAAAAGGAAAAGCGAAACCGGAAGAAAATCATGCGTCGTGAGAAGTGGGCCCGCAGGCTTGAGATCACGCTGATCGTGGTTGTTCTGGGCGGCCTGATCACCTGGTTCTCGGTTGCTGTATATAAGCAGACGAAGGCGGATAACGAGGCCACCGCTTCCGCCACGACGATCGATCTGGATCTGAATGACATTCAGAATTTTCTGACGGATCTGAGCTCGGAGGCTTCCGAGGAAACCAGTTCGGACAGCACGGAAGCGAGTTCCGGTTCGGATGAGAGCGTCACCTCCGGAAGCACCGCTTCAGAAAGTGTCTCCTCCTCATCATCGGAAAGCACATCCTCATCCAGTGCAGGCTGACGGAAATCCGGTCCCGGAGGGAAAACGGGAGAGCGCCTGAAAAAATCAGATTGCGAATTGAAAAGGGGCTGTTGCATTAGTTCTTAGTGCAACAGCCCTTTTTTCTGAAGAACCGGATTGACACAGCGGTCCGCTTGTTATATTCTAATAGAACACAACATGTAGATAAACTTTCGAAATTTGTACAATATATAGACAACAGTGTGTTTAAAGGGGGCCGTTATGACGATAGAAGAGTGGCTGAGTGAGGATAATCAGCTCGGAATCGATATCTGGAATAAAAAATACAGAAATGACAGCGAGGATTTCGAGGAGTGGCTCACCCGCGTCTCAGGCGGGAACGACGAGATCGCCGGGATGATCCGCGAAAAGAAATTTCTGTTCGGGGGCAGAATCCTGGCGAACCGCGGACTTGAGAATATCGGCCGCAAGGTCACGCTCAGCAACTGCTATGTCGTCACTCCTCCTGAGGACAATATAGAGAGCATTTTTGACTGTGCGAAAAAGCTTGCCCGTACGTACAGCTACGGCGGCGGGTGCGGCGTGGACATCTCGAAGCTCGCTCCTCGCGGAGCCAGAATCAACAACGCGGCGAAGGAGACGAGCGGCGCGGTTTCATTCATGGATCTCTATTCTCTCGTGACGGATCTGATCGGACAGAACGGGCGCCGTGGCGCGCTGATGATTTCCATCGACTGCACGCATCCGGACGTCGAGGAATTCATTCATCTGAAATCAGACCTGAACAAGGTGACAAAGGCGAATATTTCCGTCCGGCTGAGCGATGAGTTCATGGATTGCGTAAAGAAGAATAAACCGTTCCGTCTTCATTACACGCGGGAGGCGACTGGTCAGAAAATTGAGAAGGAGATCAGCGCAAAAAAACTGTTTCACGAGATGGCGGCGATCAACTGGGATTACGCGGAGCCCGGCGCGCTCTTCTGGGATCATATTCAGAACGGAAGCCTGCTGGCGAACACAGAGGAATTTTCCTACGGCGGCGTCAACCCGTGCGCGGAGGAGCCGCTGCCCGCGGGTGGAAGCTGTCTGCTCGGAAGCATCAATCTGAGCGCGTTCGTGCAGAATCCGTTCACGGAGAACGCGTCGTTTGACTACGAGGGCTTCAAGAAATGTGTTTCCAGCTGCGTCCGCGCCCTGAACGAGGTTCTCGAGGAAGGGCTGCCGCTGCATCCGCTGGAGGAGCAGCGGGAGAGTGTCGCCGCGTGGCGGCAGATCGGCCTCGGCATTATGGGGCTTGCCGATATGATGATCAAGCTGGGAATTTCGTATGGCAGCGAAGAGGCGGTCGCGCTCTGCGATAAGATCGGCTTTCTGATGGCGGATACGGGCATCGCTGCGTCCGCGCTTCTGGCAAAGGAGCAGGGGGCGTTTCCGAAATGCAATCGGGACGAGATCATGTCCACTCCGTTTTTTAAGGCAAATACGACGGAAAAGACGGCGGCGCTGGTGAAGAAATACGGGCTGCGGAATTCGCAGATCCTGACGATCACGCCGACGGGAACCATTTCAACAATGCTCGGTATTTCGGGCGGGATCGAACCCGTCTACGCAAATTCGTACGAACGGCGCACGGTTTCGCTCCACGGTGAGGACGTGAGCTATAAGGTATTCACAAAGATCGTGGAGCAGTACATGAAGCGGTTTAAGATCGCGGACGAGGCGGATCTGCCGGACTTTTTCGTCACCGCGATGAATCTGGATTACCATCAGCGGGTCGATATGCAGGCGGCGTGGCAGAAGCACATCGACGCGTCGATCAGCTCCACCTGCAACGTACCGAACGAATTTACCGTCGAGGAAGTCGAGAACCTGTACATGTACGCGTACGATAAGGGACTGAAGGGGATTACCCTGTTCCGCGACGGCTGCAAACGTCTCGGAATTCTGACTCCCGAGAAATCAAAGAGCGCTTCGGTTGACGGGGGATTGAAGCGCGGGGATATCATTCAGGTGAACGATCACGTTGTCGGAATGAAGAGGAAACTGATGACGGGATGCGGATCGCTCCACTGCCTGGCGCTTTTCGATCCGGCGACCGGATCTCTGCTGGAGGTATTTCTCAGCAAGGGAAGCACGGGCGGGTGCAACAACTTTATGATCGGTCTCTCGCGCATGATTTCCATCGCCGCCAGAGGCGGAATCGACATTTATACCATCGTGGATCAGCTGAATTCCACTGGCTCCTGCCCGAGCTATGCGGTACGTTCCGCGACGAAGAAGGATACGAGCCGCGGAAGCTGCTGCCCGATGGCGGTCGGCAATGCCCTGCTTGATATGTACAATACGATGCAGAAGGACCTCGGGACGATGCAGAAGCTCGCGGGACCGGATGACAAGCCTGCCGCGGCGCCGAAGATCGAGAGATCCGCGCTGATCTGCCCGGAGTGCGGAACGCCTCTGGTATTTGAGGGCGGATGCAACATTTGCAAAAACTGCGGCTGGAGCAAGTGCCTGTAATACAGGGGCCGGTCAGCGCTCCCGTACCCGCTCCGCATAATCAGTTGTTTACGCTGTGATGCGCCGGGTAGCTGTTCGCATTGAGCGCGGCGAACGTGTAGCCGTTCTGCGTGCCCCATTGCAGAACGGTCTCCATCGCCTGTACCGTCTCCGGATGGATGTCGTGACAGAGAATGACCGGCGTCCTGCGGGACTGAATTCCCTGGATTATTTTCTGCGCGATCGTTTCGGTCTGCGGATTGCCTTCGGCGTCTCCGCTCTCGACATTCCAGTCAAAATAGGTGTATCCTTTTTCGTTCGCCTGGCTGACGAGCGCAGTCATGATACCGGACGAGTACTTCCTGCTGACCGCGTTGGAGCTCCCTCCCGGGAACCGCATCAGATTCGTGGTGCTGCCGGTCTGCGCCCGGATTACATCCTCCATCCGGCTGAAATCGTTCCAGTACGCGTCAGTATTTGTGTAGATGGAGGCGTAGTCGTGGCTGTATGTGTGAACGCCGATCGCGTGTCCGGCCGCCGCTTCCTGGGCGATGAGTCCCTGATAATCCGGGAACTGGTTCGTCACGAAGAAGGTCGCGTGCGCGTTGTACTTTGCGAGAATATCCAGAAGTTGCTGTGTATACTTGCCCGGACCGTCGTCAAAGGTCAGATAGACGACGCGGTCCGGACTTTTTTCCCAGACGGTGACGATGCGGTCCGCCTCGGTCTTGTTTCCGTGGCTGTCGGATACCGTATAGTGGAGTTTGTAGCGTCCGGGTTTTGAAGTATCGACAGCGCCGTCCACATGAACGTTTTTTGTCACGTCTCCGTCCGCGTCGTCCGTCGCGGTGTATTCATCCGTGAACGCGGAGTCCTGTTCAATCGCCGTATCGCCGCCGGTCAGCACGAGCTCCGGCGCGGTCCGGTCATCGTAGACGATCTTCCGCTCCGCCCGTCCGACGTTGCCCGAGGAATCGGTCACCGTGTAATAGACGACTCCTTCTTTTTCTTCGCTTTTTACCTTATCCGTGAGATCCCCGTCGTAATTGTCATTCGCCGTATAGCCCTCCTCCTTGTACTCGTGGCCGTACAGCGTATAGTAGTCCGGGATGCTTCTCAGGCTGATCGTCGGCGGTTCTGTATCGACTACGTTTACGGTCCGCGTCTTTTTCACGGAAGTTCCGTTCCAGGACGCGGTGTAGACGATCTGATAACTTCCGGTATTATCCGTATCGACGGTTCCGGATGTGTCGACAGTCAGATGATCGCTGCTGATAAAGCGGAAAACACTTCCGTATCCCCTCGCGGACGCTCCGGGATCCCGAAATGTGTCTCCGACTTCGATTGTCTCTGAAGCTCCTCCGTTCAGAGTGAGCCTGACAATCCAGCGGTTGCATACCAGTACGATGATGATCATGACTGCGAGCAAACAGATCATAAAGAACAGCCGGCTCAGGGCGCGCTGCTTATTTCCTGTTTGTCTGTGTCGACTCATTTTTATCTGCTCTCCTCGGTTGAATCATGTATCTTGAAATTTATCGGAAATCCCGTAAAATTACCCACATCATACCACAACGAGAAAAAAATGTCTGATTTTTATAAATCCACATAAAATGATGGTATCATAAAATGCCGTGCGCCCGGCGGCGCACGTTTCTGTTACCGCCCGGCCATTTTGTTTATATCGTCGAAAAGGGCCGGTTCCTTGCTGAAACGACGGTTATCCTGTACAATGGTTCAGGAAAGGAGAAGTCAGAAGAAAATTTGTCATGAAAATTCATCTTTCCGATCATTTTACCTACAGCCGGCTGTTGAAATTTGCGTTTCCGTCGATCGCGATGATGATCTTTACCTCCATCTACGGTATTGTGGATGGCTTTTTTGTGTCCAACTTTGCAGGAAAGACGGCATTTGCCGCGGTGAATTTAATATTGCCTGCGATTTACATAATCGCGACGGTTGGATTTATGTTTGGAGCAGGCGGGACGGCGATTGTCGCGATGCAGCTGGGAGAGGGGAAAAAAGAAAGTGCCAACGAGAACTTTTCTCTGATCGTTTATTTTTCTCTGGCGCTTGGTATTGCAGCCGCTCTGCTCGGATTTATCCTCATGCCGCAGATTGCTGCTCTGCTTGGTGCAGAGGGGAAATTGCTCCGTGACAGTATCCTCTATGGGAGGATCAGTATGATTTCCATGCCGGTTTATACGCTTCAGCTGCTGTTTCAGAATTTCTTTCCGACGGCTGAAAAACCGCGGCTCGGCTTTCTGGTAACGGTATTGGCCGGTGTGACCAATATGGTGATGGATGCCGTTTTAGTCAGTCTGCTGCCTCAGGAGTATAAGCTGGCCGGGGCGGCGATTGCCACGGTTTTGAGTGAATATGTCGGCGGGACCGTTCCGCTTTTCTATTTCGCCCGCAAAAACACAAGTCTGCTTCGGCTGGGACGGACGCATATGGACTGGCGGGTTATCGGGAAAGCGGCGGCAAACGGCTCTTCCGAATTTATGAACAATATATCGATGAGCATTGTCAGTATGCTGTTCAATATCCAGCTGCTGCGCTATGCGGGGGAGAACGGTGTAGCCGCATACGGCGTGATGATGTATGTGAGCTTCGTCTTTTCCGCGATATTTATCGGCTATTCCGTGGGAACGGCTCCGGTTGTCGGATACCATTACGGAAATAACAACTCAGCGGAGCTTCGCAGTCTTCGAAAGAAGAGCCTGCGGATTATTTTCGGATTCGGAGTCGCCATGCTGCTTTCCGGGGAACTGCTGGCCAATCCGATCGCCAGGCTGTTTGTCGGTTACGATAAACAGCTGTGTCAGATGACAATATCCGGCCTGCGGATTTTTGCCGTTTCTTTCCTCTTTATGGGCTTCGGAATCTACGGCTCCGGTTTTTTTACCGCTCTTGGAGACGGACTTACCTCGGCCCTGATCGCCTTTCTTCGGACACTTGTCTTTGAAGCAGCGGCTGTGATGCTGCTGCCGCAGTTATTCGGAATCAAGGGGATCTGGGCGGCTCTCGTTGCAGCGGAGCTGATGGCGGCCTGCCTGACCGCCTTTTTTATGAAGGCGAAGAAAAGAAAATATCATTATGGATGAATTTCCGTTGAACGTCATGACCTGCGGATCCTTTTGAGCGGCTTTCTTCCTGACGCACGGAGGCAGCGGGCGGATTCTCTGCGGCGGGAAGGCAGATGTACCGCCGGTTCGCAGAATTGAAATCAATCAGGCGATCATGTATACTGGGTTTCAGAAGCTCGTGAGATTTTCCGGCGGGAACGCCCTCTCCGGAACAGAGTTCCGGAAGAGGACCGGAAAAGACGCCGGATGGCCATATATTACGGAGAAATGAGGCGAACGATATGAGTGGCACGTTATTGATTCGCGGAGGACGTGTGATCGACCCGGATACCGGCCGGGACGGAGTTCTGGATCTGCTGATCCGCGACGGAAAAATCGTTCTGGGGATGAAATCCATCGGGATAAAGGCGGACCGCGTGATTAACGCCTCGGGATGCTTTGTGATGCCGGGACTGATCGATATGCATGTACATCTGAGAGACCCGGGACTGACAGAAAAAGAGGATATCGCAAGCGGAGCGGAGGCCGCCGCGAGAGGAGGCATCACGACCGTTATCGCGATGCCGAATACGAAGCCGGTCATTGATTCCGGTGAGAGGGTCGACTATGTCGTCAAAAAAGCTGCATCTGCTCCGGTTCATGTTCTTCAGGCAGGAGCCGTGACGGAAGGCCAGAAGGGCGAAAAGCTGTCGAATATCGAGGAGATGGTACAGCACGGCATTCCGGCCATCAGCGAGGACGGGAAGTCGGTCATGAACGCCCGTCTCTGCAAGGAAGCCATGAAGATCGCGGCGAAATCCGGAATTCCGTTTCTGGATCACTGCGAGGACCGGGATCTGGTGAATGGTGGCTGTGTCAACGAGGATGAAATTTCCCGGAAGGAGGGGCTCCCCGGGATCGGAAATGACGTGGAGGATGTGATTGTCGCCAGAGATATTATTCTGGCGGCGGAAACGGGGGTTCATCTGCATCTGTGCCACTGCTCGACGCGCGGAAGCTATGAGATGCTGAAGCTGGCGAAGAGAAAGGGCATCGATGTTTCCGGTGAGGTCTGCCCGCACCATTTCATGCTTTGCAGCGAGGACCGCGTTCCCGGAGATACGAATTTCAAGATGAATCCGCCGCTTCGGACGAAGCGCGACCGGGAGGCGCTGCTGGAGGGGCTTGCCACGGATGTATTTGAGGTGATTTCGACCGACCATGCCCCGCACACCCCGGAAGATAAAAATAAATCCATGAAAGATGCGGCATTCGGCATTTCCGGGCTGGAGACGTCCGTTGCCCTGACCATTACCGGACTGGTGCGTCCGGGCGTGATCACGCCCATGCAGATGGCGGCGAAGATGAGCGCCAATCCGGCCAGAATCCTGCATCTGACAGACCGCGGATCCCTGGCGGAGGGAAAGACCGCGGACATCACCATC
Source organism: Bilifractor sp. (assembly GCA_050944685.1). GTDB lineage: Bacteria > Bacillota > Clostridia > Lachnospirales > Lachnospiraceae > CADBRN01. The sequence goes on along the minus strand of JBMNRP010000001.1, from coordinate 97,397 downwards.
ATCGATCCGTACGCGAAGTACCGGATCAATTCCAAGAAATTTGTCTCAAAGGGGAAAAATACGCCGTTCGACGGACGTGAGGTATTCGGAAGAGTCATGTATACGATCTGCGGGGGAAAGGTTGTCAGCGAGATCCGCTGATCCCCCGGGGACGGAAAGGAGCCCGGTATGATTAATAAGCTGGTGGAGAGAATCAGGAAAACGGAGGCGCCGATTGTGGTCGGACTCGATCCGAAGCTGGATTTTATTCCCCGATATCTTCAGGAAAAGGCCTTTGAGGATTTCGGCGAGACGCTGGAGGCCGCCGCGAAATCGATCATTGATTTCAATGAGGCGATTGTGGACGCGATCGCGGACCTGGTGCCCGCGGTGAAGCCGCAGATCGCGATGTACGAGCAGTACGGCGTTCCGGGACTCATCGCCTATGAGAAGACGATCGAGTACTGCCAGGAGAAGGGCCTCGTGGTGATCGGAGATATCAAGCGCGGCGATATCGGATCGACTTCACAGTCCTACGCCCTCGGCCATCTCGGCCATGTGAAGGTGGGAAACCGTACGTATGCTCCTTTTCATGAAGATTTTGCGACGGTCAATCCCTACCTCGGAAGCGACGGAGTGAAGCCGTTTATCGACGTGTGCCGGGAGGAGAAAAAGGGAATCTTTGTTCTGGTCAAAACGTCCAATCCTTCCAGCGGCGAGTTTCAGGACCGGGAGATCGACGGCCGCCCGCTCTATGAGCTGGTCGGCGAAAAAGTCGCCGAGTGGGGGTCCGATTTCATGGGAGACGGGTACAGTTACGTCGGTGCCGTCGTCGGGGCGACGTACCCGGAGATGGGACGGGTCCTGCGCAGGATCATGCCGAAGAGCTATATTCTGGTCCCCGGCTACGGCGCGCAGGGCGGAAAAGGAAAGGATCTGGTTCCGTTCTTCAATGAGGACGGGCTGGGAGCCATCGTAAATTCTTCACGGGGAATCATTGCCGCGTGGAAAAAGGAAGAATATTCGAAGTACGGCGAGAACAATTTCGCGGATGCGTCCCGGGCGGCGGTGCTGGCCATGAAAGAGGACATCCGGCAGGCGCTTGACGCGAAGTGATATTTCCGGCGGGGAGAGGTTATCCGGTTTTTGGACAGCACGACCCGGAAGAAAGACAGAAAATGCAGATCAATCATATGTGGAGGAGGAAATGGCTAATAAGGAAGCAGGCATCATAGTTTCACAGAAGGAGATCTGTCCCGGCATTTTTGATCTCTGGATCAAAGCGCCTTACATCACGGGTGAATCGATGCCCGGTCAGTTTGTCAATGTTTATTTAAACGATTCATCGAAGCTGCTGCCGAGGCCGATCAGCATCTGCGAGGCGAACCGGGAGGAGGGTCTGCTCCGGCTGGTATACAGGGTCTCCGGACAGAGGACGGGGACCGAGGAAATGTCCCGCATGAAAAAGGGAGAGCAGCTGAGTCTGTTCGGCCCGCACGGAAACGGATTTCCGCTGGAAGAGGCCGCGGATGGCCGCGTCTTTCTCATCGGGGGCGGAATCGGAATTCCCCCGATGCTGGAGACCGCGCGGCAGCTGTGGAATCTCCGCCTGTTCTGCGAACCGGTCCAGATTATTCTCGGCTACCGGGATCAGAACTGTTTTCTGGCGGACGCGTTCCGGCCCTACGGAAATGTCGTCATCGCCACGGAGGACGGAAGCGTGGGGGCGCGCGGGACAGTTCTCGATGCGATCCGCGAAAAGAATCTGTCCGCCGATGTGATTTTTGCCTGCGGTCCCAGACCGATGCTCTCCGCGGTCAAGAATTATTCCGCTGAGACAAAGACGGAATGCTGGATTTCGATGGAAGAGCGCATGGCCTGCGGAATCGGCGCATGTCTCGCGTGCGTCTGCCGTACGACGGGAGTTGACAGACATTCCAATGTCCATAACCGGCGCGTGTGCAAGGACGGGCCGGTGTTTCGCGCGGATGAGATCCTCCTCGACTGAAAGCGGCCATTACCAAAGGGACAAGGAGGGGGAACCGTTATGAATATGAAAGTGGAAATTGCGGGAGTGACGCTCGCGAATCCTGTGATGACCGCTTCCGGAACGTTCGGCTCCGGAGCGGAATACAGTGAATATGTGGATCTTTCCGGGATCGGCGCCGTCGTGACGAAAGGAGTCGCGAACGTGCCGTGGGAGGGCAATCCCACTCCCCGGGTCGCCGAGGTTTACGGCGGGATGCTGAATGCGGTCGGTCTTCAGAATCCGGGCGTCGATCTTTTCTGCAAGAGGGACATTCCCTTTTTAAAACAGTATGACACAAAGATCATGGTCAATGTCTGCGGTCACACGGAGGAGGAATACTGCGAGGTCGTGGAGCGTCTCGCGGACGAGCCGGTGGATCTTCTGGAGATCAATATTTCCTGTCCCAATGTGAAAGAGGGCGGTATTGCCTTCGGAACGGATCCGAAGGCGGTGGAATCCATCACGCGCGCGGTCCGGAAATACGCGAGGCAGCCGGTTATCATGAAGCTGAGCCCCAATGTCACGAGCATCGCCGATATGGCGCGGGCGGCGGAGGCCGGCGGCGCGGACGGAATCTCTCTGATCAATACCATCACCGGAATGAAGATCGACGTCAATCGGAGGAAATTTGTGCTCGCCAACAAGACGGGCGGGATGTCCGGCCCGGCGATCAAGCCGGTGGCGGTCCGGATGGTGTATGAGGCTTCGCGTGCGGTCCGGATCCCGGTGATCGGCATGGGCGGCATCATGAGCGGGGACGACGCGATCGAATTTATGCTCGCCGGGGCGACGGCCGTCGCGGTGGGCACGGCAAACTTTATCGACCCGCGCTCGACCTTGCGGATCGTGGACGAGATTCGCGATTACCTCGGGCGGAACGGCATCGAAGATGTCCGGGAGCTGATCGGAGCGGTAGAAGAGTAAAGCGGAATAATATGGCATTGCCCGGACAAACGGACCGGAAGAGAAAGGGCCGGAGAAAATGGAAGACTATAAGAAGGAATTTATCGAGTTTATGCTGGACTGCCGTGCTCTGAAGTTCGGGGAGTTTACCCTGAAGAGCGGGCGGAAGTCCCCGTTTTTTATGAACGCCGGGGCGTACGTGAAGGGATCGGAGCTGATGAAGCTCGGCGAATACTACGCGAGAGCGATTCATGATCATTACGGGCTGGATTTTGACGTGCTGTTCGGGCCGGCTTACAAGGGCATTCCCCTCTCGGTTGCGACCGCGATGGCGATCAGCCATCTGTACGGAGCGGACGTCCGCTACTGTTCAAACCGCAAGGAAGTCAAGGATCACGGGGACGCCGGTATTCTTCTCGGCAGCAGGATCAGGGACGGTGACCGTGTTGTCATCATCGAGGACGTCACGACATCGGGGAAGTCGATGGAGGAGACCGTCCCCATTCTCCGCGCGCAGGGCGATATCACCATCAGGGGTCTGATCGTCTCGCTCAACCGCATGGAGCAGGGGAAAGGAACGCACAGCGCGCTTTCCGAGATTCAGGAGATGTACGGCTTCCCGGCGAATGCCATCGTATCGATGGCGGACGTCATCGAACATCTTGGAAATCATCCGTACAACGGGAAAATGGTTCTGGATGATTCGCTGAAAGACGCCCTGAAGTCCTACTATGAGCAGTACGGGGCGGAAGAATACGCGGATATTTATGCGAAGCTGTTTGCGTAATATCGGATTGACAAGGGGAGCAATGGACCGATGGCGAAAAATAAGTATACGTTTGTGAAAAAGGTCGCGCCGGCCGCGAAGGAATCGCTGATCATGTCGACGATTTCGCTTGGCCTGTTCGTGCTGGACATCATTTTATCCTGCGCGTTTTCCGGGAAAGGGGGAGCCTTTCTGGGGGCGATCGGCCTGTTTGCGATGCTTGTGGCGATGTACGGATTTTATCTCGGCATACGGGCGATCTCGAAGCGCGGGACCAATTACCGGATCACGGCTCTGGGAACGATCTTTGCCGGCATCATGAGTATTATCTGGCTTTCCGTGTTTTTCCTGGGACTGTAAGCCGGAAAAACGCGCGCCGGCGGTTTATTTCCGGTTCGGCGCATAAGGCAGGGATTATCCGCCCGGGAGGCGGCAGATTGGATCAGAAAATGGACCAGGAACGATTTCAAAAACAGCTGAATTTTATTATGGAGATTGACCGGGAGAAAAATGTGCTCCGTCAGACGCATCTTTCGAACGGCGGAAGGCGGGAAAATGACGCGGAGCACGCCTGGCATCTGGCGGTCATGACGTACCTTCTTTCGGAGTATTCGAATCAGGAGATCGACGTCGCGAAGACCATGCTGATGACGCTGATTCACGACATCGTCGAGATCGACGCCGGCGACACGTACGCCTACGACGAGGCGGGGAAGCAGACGGAGAAAGCCCGGGAGACGGCCGCGGCGGACCATATCTTCGGCCTGCTTCCCGAGGATCAGGGAAAGAAGCTTCGTTCCATCTGGGAGGAGTTTGACGCGTACGAGACGCCGGAGGCGAAGTTCGCCCACGTGATGGATAATTTTCAGCCTCTGCTTCTCAACGACTCCAATAACGGCGGAGACTGGAAGGAGCACGGAATCCGGCGCTCCCAGCCCGAGAAGCGCAATGAAAAAACGCCGGAGGGATCGCGTGAGATCTGGGAATATATGAAGACCATCCTGGACCGCAATGTCGCGCGCGGGAGCCTGAAGGATGCGTGAGGAAAACAAGACAGATCAGAGGTGAAACAACAAAGTTGAGTTACAGAAAACTGACGGATTTTGAACAGGAACGTTTTGACCTTGCCCTCGGCCGGATCCGGGAAATCGCCGGCTCGAGGGACATTTTCATTTCGGCGCCGGATTTTTTCCGGACCGAAGCGGAATTTCTGGCAAAGATGGAGGAACTCCGGGAGTCTCTGGAAAAAGGAGAGCACAGGGATGATTCCCTCGAAGCGCTTCAGGCAGAGAACCGCGCGCTGTACGCGGAGCTGCTTCCGGAAAATTATCCGGTCTGCTACGGGAACCCTGCTTACGCGAAGTCCGTATTCGGGGAGTGCGGCGATGTCATGAGCGCGATCTATGAGGAACTGCGCGGCGCCGTTATCTACGCCTGCGAAAACCGGCCGTACGACATGCTGATTCTCATGGAGCTTTTCCTTTCCTGCTTCAGCCTGTTTGAGGAAGCGGCGGAAGCATCGGACCGCGGGCGGAATCCCTCCGCTCCGGGGCGCCCCGAGGTGCGCCGGATGCTCTACTGGTATCTCTGCGACTATGGCCCGGAAATGACCTGTCAGCGTCTGCAGGAGACACTGGATCCTTCGTTTTCCTTTATCCGGGACCGGATCATGAGCGAGGATCTCTCTGACCCGCGCTATCTCTACCGGTTCGGCGAATATGTCACGGACAATGAGAGAAAGACGGCGGAGTTTCTCGCTTCAATGAGCGGGGAGGAGATCCGCGATATTGCCCGCACATGGACGAATGGCTACCGGATGGGATTTCTGGTCGAAAAAAAAGATCTCTCCGGAAAGAAGACGGTCAATATCCGGTATCGCCTGGGGTTTGAGCGGGTCGTCCGCGAAGCTGTTCTTCAGTTCCGCGAGATGGGACTCGAGAGCGTGATTTACCGCAGCGCTTCTCATCTTCAGGACAAGAGCGCACACGGGCGCATCGGATTTTACGGTGCGGTTCCGAACCGCCAGTATGAATTTGATCACAAAAATGACAGTGCCCTCTGGCTGGACGATTCATTTGTGACCAAAATGCTCGCGGCGAAGCGGATCGCGTTTGAAGAATTCGCGGATCTGGCGTCGGTGCACGGCGGTCCCGCCTGTATGGACGTGTTCGGGGAGATCCCCTTTACCCCTTCCGCCTGTGCGGATGCCCCCGCGCTCTCGAGAGAGCAGCAGCGTCTCGCGGCCCGCCTGCAGACCGAAACCGGCCGTATCACGAACCGTTACATCAAAGGGGAAGAGCGGAGCTTTACGATCATCGCCTATCCGGTTCCGGAGATCGGACCGGATTTCGAGGATATCTTCCGCGAAACCGTCCACATCAATAATCTGGATTACAAGACGTACCAGACGATTCAGCAGAAGCTGATCGATGCGCTCGATGAGGGAGAGGCGGTACACGTTCTGGGCATGAACGGCAATGAGACAGACCTCACGATCCGTCTGCATCATCTCGACGATCCGGCGCATCAGACGAATTTCGAGAACTGCGTGGCGGACGTCAATATTCCGGTGGGCGAAGTTTTCACCTCCCCGGTTCTGACCGGAACCAGCGGACTGCTTCATGTAAAAAAGGTCTGTCTGGAGGAGTTCGAATACCGCGATCTGAGGATCCGCCTGCAGGACGGGATGGTGGCGGATTATTCCTGTGCGAATTTTGATTCGGAGGAGGAGAACCGCCGGTATATCCGGGAGAATATTCTGTTCCGGCACGAGACGGTTCCGATCGGCGAGTTTGCGATCGGAACCAACACGACGGCGTACCGGATGGCGCACGACTACGATATTGCCGCAAAGCTGCCGATCCTGATTGCGGAAAAAATGGGGCCGCATTTCGCGTTCGGTGACACCTGCTACAGTTTTCAGGAGGATCTTGCCGTCTACAATCCGGACGGAAAGGAGATTATCGCCCGGGACAATGAGCGCACGCTCCTGCGGAAGACAGAGCCGGAAAAGGCGTATTTCGGGTGTCACACGGATGTCACGATTCCATATGATGAGCTGGGATCTGTCGCGGTGGTCCGGCCCGACGGCAGTGAGACGAAGCTGCTTGAGAGAGGACGCTTTGTGCTCCCCGGCACGGAAGAACTGAACCGGCCGCTTGAGGGAATCTGATGCGGTGCCCCTCGCAAAACTTGCCATTAAATCGCAATCCGTGTATGATGAAGACAGAATTTTCCCCGCAGCAGAATCATCCGGGCGGAACATTCTGAAATGAAATTTTTGTCTGATGAACAGCCGAAATGGCGGATCGCACACAGAAAAGGAGAATCGGCAATGGCAAAAGTAGGTATTGTAATGGGCAGCGATTCGGATATGCCGGTCATGGCGAAAGCAGCGGATATGCTTGAAAAATTCGGCATCGACTATGAAATGACGATTATCTCGGCACACAGGGAGCCTGATGTTTTCTTTGAGTATGCCAGGACAGCCGAGGAAAAGGGCTTTAAAGTAATTATTGCGGGGGCCGGCATGGCGGCGCATCTGCCGGGCATGTGCGCGGCGATATTCCCGATGCCTGTTATCGGAATTCCCATGCACACGACTTCTCTGGGCGGACGGGATTCTCTCTATTCGATTGTTCAGATGCCGACGGGAATTCCGGTTGCGACGGTCGCTATCAACGGGGGCGCGAACGCGGCCATTCTGGCCGCGAAGATACTCGCCACGTCCGATCCGGCTATTCTTCAGAAGGTGAAGGATTACGCGGCGGAGCTGAAGGAACAGGTTCAGAAAAAAGACGCGAAGCTGCAGGAAACCGGATATAAAAACTACACGAAATAATTTTTCCGCTTCAGGAGCGTGTGAAGACAGGATGGAGAAGTCCGGACAGAATTCCGCGCGTCGGCGCGGGAACCCGGAATCAGACGGAAATATGATACAAGAAGCCACCCCCGCCGGACGGGAGAAAGGATTGCGGATGGATTACAAGAGCGCTGGAGTAGATATTGAGGCCGGATATCGTTCGGTGGAACTGATGAAACAGTATGTCGCGCGCACGGTCAGGCCAGAAATGCTCGGCGGGCTGGGCGGATTTTCCGGTGCGTTTTCTCTGGAAAAATATAAGAGCATGGAAAAACCGACCCTTGTTTCCGGTACAGACGGTGTCGGGACGAAGCTGAAACTCGCATTTCTGATGGATACGCACGATACGGTCGGTATCGACTGTGTCGCTATGTGCGTCAATGATATCGCGTGCGCGGGAGGAGAGCCTCTTTTCTTTCTCGATTACATCGCATGCGGGAAAAATACGCCGGAAAAAATCGCGGACATCGTGAAGGGCGTCTCAGAGGGATGCATGCAGGCCGGGGCCGCGCTGATCGGAGGCGAGACGGCGGAGATGCCGGGGTTCTACGCGCAGGACGAGTATGACCTCGCCGGATTCGCGGTTGGTATCGTCGATGAGAAAGATATGATTACCGGGGAGAATCTTACGGACGGCGATATGCTGATCGGCATCGCTTCCTCGGGCATTCACAGCAACGGATATTCTCTCGTGCGCCGGGTATTTGAGATGACGCCGGAATCGCTGAGCACCTACTACGATGCGCTGGAGGCAAAACTGGGAGATGTCCTTCTTCGGCCGACGAAAATTTATGTCAGGGCCTTGTCCGCTGTGCGCGAAGCGGGCGTTCCCATCAAAGCCTGCAGTCACATCACAGGCGGCGGATTCTATGAAAATGTCCCCCGCATGCTGAAGGACGGAACGCGGGCGGTTATCTCAAAGAGCAGCTATCCCGTGCCGCGGATTTTCAATCTGCTTCAGGAAAAGGGCGAAATTGAAGAACATGTCATGTATAATACCTTTAACATGGGAATCGGAATGGTCCTGGCGGTCGATCCCGGAGATAAGGAGGCAGCCATGGCCGCAATCCGATCCGCCGGTGAGTATCCTTATGAAATCGGACACATCGTATCCGGAGAAAAGGGCGTCGAGCTGGCGGACTGATCAGGGGGCAGGAGTTTCATTATGATGAAAATGGTTGTGATCGTCTCAGGGGGCGGAACGAATCTGCAGGCGATCATGGATTCGATCAAGAGCGGGGAAATTTCAAATGCGGAAATCATGGCCGTGGTCAGCAATAATCCGGGTGCGTATGCGCTGAAGCGCGCAGAGAAACAGGGCATTCCGACCCGGGTGGTTACACGGGCGGATTATCCCGATCCGGAAGCGTTCAACGACGCGCTTCTGAGCACAGTCAACGAGTTCAGTCCGGATCTCATTGTGCTGGCCGGATGCCTCGTAATCATTCCGGAAAAAATGGTAAAAGCATATGAGAACCGCATCATCAATATTCATCCGTCGCTGATTCCGTCGTTCTGCGGAACCGGCTGCTACGGGCTGCATGTTCACGAAAAGGTTCTCGAGCGCGGGGTGCGGGTGACCGGGGCCACCGTCCATTTTGTGGATACCGGGACGGACTCCGGACCGATCATTCTCCAGAAGGCGGTTCGCGTCCGGCAGGATGATACGCCCGAGATACTGCAGCGGCGTGTGATGGAAGAGGCAGAGTGGCAGATCATGCCGGAGGCGATCAACCTGATCGCGAACGGCAGAGTGAAAGTGAAAAACGGCCGGGTGGAAATCACCGATTATGACCGTCTGGACCGCTGAACCGGGGCGAATGCCGGATCTGCGGAAAATATTGTGAGAAAACGGACCTGTCTTTCAGATCAGAGAAGGGAGCTCTACTTTAGATGAAAATATTAATCATTGGCAGCGGCGGAAGAGAGCATGTGATCGCCTGGAAGGTATCGCAGAGCCCGAAGGCAGAGAAGATTTACTGTGCCCCGGGCAATGCAGGCATCGCGGAGTATGCGGAGTGTGTGCCGATCGGAACGATGGAATTTGACCGGCTGGCACAGTTTGCGAAGGAAAACGGGATCGATCTGACGATCGTCGGAATGGATGATCCGCTGGTGGGCGGAATCGTAGATGTGTTTGAGAAGCAGGGGCTCCGCGTGTTCGGACCCCGTGCGAACGCGGCCATTCTCGAGGGATCGAAGGCATTCTCCAAGGATCTCATGAAAAAATACGGGATTCCGACGGCGGCCTATGAGACCTTTGAGGATCCGGAGGCGGCCCTTGCCTATCTGGAAACCGCAAAGTATCCGATCGTTCTCAAGGCCAGCGGACTGGCTCTCGGAAAGGGTGTTCTGATCTGTGAGAATCACGATATGGCCGTTGCCGGTGTGAAGGAGATCATGCAGGACAAGAAGTTCGGCGATGCCGGAAATCAGATGGTCATCGAAGAGTTTCTGACCGGGCGCGAGGTCTCGGTGCTCTCCTTCGTTGACGGAAAGATCGTGAAGACAATGGCTTCCGCCCAGGATCACAAGCGCGCGAAGGACGGCGACAAGGGTCTGAATACGGGCGGAATGGGGAATTTTTCCCCGACTCCGTTCTACACGCCGGAGATCGATGAGTTCTGCCAGAAGAATATTTTCCAGCCGACGGTCGACGCGATGGCGAAGGAGGGACGTCCGTTCCGGGGAGTCATCTTCTTCGGACTGATGCTTACCGATGACGGACCGAAGGTGCTCGAGTATAACTGCCGTTTCGGCGATCCCGAGGCGCAGGTCGTGCTTCCCAGAATGGAAAACGACCTGATCGACGTCTGCGAGGCCTGCATCGACGGGACGCTGGATCAGATTGACCTGAAGTTCCGGGATGACGCGTGCGTCTGCGTCGTGCTGGCGTCGGAGGGCTATCCCGTTTCTTACCAGAAGGGATTTCCCATCCGCGGTCTGGAAAAGTTCAGAGGGAAGGACGGATACTACGTCTTCCACGCGGGAACGAAATTCAATGACCGGGGAGAAATCGTGACCAACGGCGGCCGTGTTCTCGGTGTGACCGCGCTCGGCTCCACGCTGAAGGAGGCGAGGGCGAACGCGTACCGGGCGGTCGACTGGATTGATTTTGACAATAAGTATTACCGGCACGACATCGCGAAAGCGATCGACGAGGCCTGACAGATTCACTGCAGCAGGAGGTTGAGGAAGATGAATACGGTTATCACAGTGAGCAGAAGGTACGGATCAGGGACGAGCGTCATTGTCAACAAGCTCGCCTCGATGTTTCATATTCCTGTTTACGGAAAGGATTACATCTGCCGTAATGTTCAAGACCAGGACGATATGGATGAGCAGAACGCCCTGATCAAAGAGCTTGCGAAGGAGCCGTGCATCATTGTCGGCCGCGGCGCTTCCGAAGTGCTGAAGGATCAGCCGAATGTTCTCAACATCTATATTTTCGCGGACCGGAAAGACCGTATCAAAAGGATCGCCGAAAAGGAGAATCTCTCTCTGGAGGAGGCGGAAAAAAAGGTGAAGGCCGTGGACCGCGAGCGCGGGGAATACTATGAGAAAAATACCGGGAAATACTGGGGCGATTTCGACAACTACGATCTGATTCTCGATTCCAGCAGGGTCGGAATTGAGAAATGTGCGGATATCATTGTCGAATATCTCCGGAAAAACAACATTATTTAAGAACCGGATCCGGAAGAGGAGACGGGTCATGCCGGGAAACGGCGGAACGAAACAGCAGAAGGGGCAGAAAATATGTTAAAGCAGATATCGGTATTCGCAGAAAATAAAATAGGCACGATGGAAAAACTCACATCACTTGTTTCGGATGCGGGAATTGATTTCTACAACGTCGTCACCAATGACAGCGCGGAGTACGGAATCATCCGCATGATCTGCTCGGACCCGGAGAAGGCCGCGCAGATTCTCACGGATGCCGGCTATATGTGCAAGATCAATCTGGTCCTCGGCGTCTGTATTTCAGAAAGTGTCGGGAGTCTCTCGAGTCTTCTGAAAACGGTCCATGATATCCGCGTCAATATTGATTATCTCTACGTCTGTTACATCCGAAGCTCGACCGATCCGGTCGCGATCCTTCACGTCACGGATTGGGAGGATGTCGAAGACAGCCTGGGATCTCTGGGCTATAAAACACTGTGAGGTCCAGAAGGCTTTCTGCGGGAGGGAGGATTTTTTTCCGGCTCATGGTCAGGGACCATGGAGCAAATTTTCAAAGAAAACAGAAAAGAAATGGAAAATTAGCACTCACCTATTGACAGTGCTAACAATCCATGTTATATTAGTTCTCGAAATGAGGAACCTTTACAAGAGACTGCCGTTGAAGCTTTTTCGGCGGCCTCTTTTCTGTAAGGAAAAAGATCCGGATATGAATCGGTTAACCCCGATATATCAGTCGCATAAAGGAGGTGTGGCTATATGAATATCAGCAAATTCACGCAGAAGTCACTTCAGGCGGTACAGAACCTGGAGAAGACGGCATACGATTTCGGAAATCAGGAGATCGAGGAGGAGCATCTTCTCTACGTCCTTCTGAAGCAGGAGGACAGCCTGATTCTGAAGATGATTGAGCGGATGGGCATTGACAAGGAGCATTTCGCGGAACGGCTGGAGAACGAACTGAACAAGAAGGTGAAGGTTCAGGGAGGCACTCCCTACGTGGGGCAGTATCTGAACAAGGTTCTGACCTGTGCGGAGGATGAGGCGAAGGCGATGGGGGACGAGTACGTCTCTGTCGAACATCTTTTCCTCGCCATGCTGCGTTATCCGAGCCCGTCCATGAAGAAGATTTTCAATGAATACGGGATCACGAGGGAGCGCTTCCTGCAGGCGCTCAGCACGGTCCGCGGCAACCAGAAGGTCACCACGGACAATCCGGAGGCCACCTACGACACGCTCAACAAATACGGCGAGGACCTGGTGGACAAGGCAAAGAGCCAGAAGATGGATCCGGTGATCGGCCGTGACAGCGAGATCCGGAACGTGATCCGTATCCTGTCCCGGAAGACGAAGAACAACCCGGTGCTGATCGGAGAACCCGGTGTCGGCAAGACGGCCGTTGTCGAGGGACTTGCACAGAGGATCGCCAGGGGCGACGTCCCGGATTCCCTGAAGGATAAGACGATTTTTTCGCTGGATATGGGCGCTCTGGTCGCCGGCGCGAAATACCGCGGCGAGTTTGAGGAAAGACTGAAGGCGGTCCTTGAGGAGGTCAGAAAAAGCGAGGGCAAGATCATCCTCTTCATCGATGAACTGCATCTGATCGTGGGGGCCGGAAAAACCGAAGGTGCGATGGATGCCGGCAATATGCTCAAGCCCATGCTGGCTCGCGGCGAGCTGCACTGCATCGGCGCCACCACGCTTGACGAGTACCGCGAATACATTGAGAAAGACAAGGCGCTGGAGCGTCGTTTCCAGCATGTCATGGTCGATGAGCCCACGGTGGACGACACGATTTCCATCCTCCGCGGTCTGAAGGAGAGGTACGAGGTCTATCACAAGGTAAAGATTACCGACGGAGCACTGGTCTCCGCGGCGGTTCTGTCAGACCGGTACATTACCGACCGTTTCCTTCCGGACAAGGCGATTGACCTGGTCGACGAGGCGTGCGCCCAGATCAAGACCGAGATGGACACCATGCCGGTCGAACTCGACGAGATGAACCGCAAGATCATGCAAATGGAGATCGAGGAGACAGCTCTGAAGAAGGAGACGGACAATCTGAGCAAGGAGCGTCTTTCCAACCTTCAGAAAGAGATTGCCGAGCTGCGCGATCGGTTCAATACGCAGAAGGCCCAGTGGGAAAATGAAAAGAGTGCGGTCGACAATGTTTCCAGGCTGCGCGAGCAGATCGATGCCCTCAACAAGCAGATCGAGATCGAGATGGCAAAGCCGGACCGCGATTACAATAAGATCGGAGAGATGCAGTACAACGAGCTGCCGAAGCTGAAGGCCACGCTGGAGGCGGAGGAGGCGAAGCTGAAAAACAAGGATCTGTCCATGGTGCACGAGAGTGTGACCGAGGATGAGATTTCCCGCGTCGTGTCCCGCTGGACCGGGATTCCGGTGGCGAAGCTGACCGAGGGCGAGCGGGCGAAAATCCTCGGGCTGGAGACGGATCTGCACAAGAGAGTCGTCGGTCAGGATGACGCGGTCACCCGCGTGACAAACGCCATTATCCGCTCGAAGGCAGGGATCAAGGATCCGACGAAGCCGATCGGCTCTTTCCTGTTCCTGGGTCCCACCGGCGTCGGCAAGACCGAGCTGGCGAAGGCACTGGCGGAGCGCATGTTTGACGATGAAAATAATATGGTCCGTATCGATATGAGTGAGTACATGGAGAAGTTCTCCGTGTCCCGCCTGATCGGAGCGCCGCCGGGATATGTGGGCTACGAGGAAGGCGGACAGCTGACAGAGGCAGTGCGCAGAAAACCGTACTCGGTGGTTCTCTTCGATGAGATCGAGAAAGCGCATCCGGACGTGTTCAACGTCCTGCTGCAGGTGCTCGACGACGGGCGCATCACCGACTCCCAGGGGCGGACGGTCGATTTCAAGAACACGATTCTGATCATGACCTCGAACATCGGCTCGCAGTATCTGCTCGAGGGAATCCAGAGCGACGGGACCATCAGCGCCAGTGCGCAGGAAGAAGTCCGGCAGGAGCTGCGCGCCCACTTCCGTCCCGAGTTTCTGAACCGTCTCGACGAGATCATCATGTTCAAGCCTCTGACGAAGGATGACATCGGATCGATCGTCGATCTCCAGGTGAAGGACCTGAACCGCCGTCTGGAAAATCAGCAGCTGACGATCGAGATCAGCGCACCGGCGAAGCAGTATATCGTCGACAACGGGTACGATCCCGTCTACGGTGCCCGTCCCTTAAAGCGCTATATTCAGAAGAATGTGGAGACTCTCTCCGCGAAATTGATTCTGAAGGGAGATGTCAGCGAGGGCGATACGATTCTTATCGATCTCGAGAACGGAAACCTGGCGGCGGTCATCAAGCCGAAGGCGGAAGTCGAGGGAGAGAGCGGAGCGGAATCCTGAGAGTAAGGGCATCCGGCGCGCATCATGTTCTTCATTTGTACAGAAAATTGTATTGATGAAACGGGAGCGCGGGCTATAATAAGGATAAAAAAGGCAGGGAGGTTTGAATATGCCAAAGGATCCGGTTATTTTGCTCGGCTATGTAAACCAGCAGCTTCGCGACACCTATCCGAGCCTCGAGGAGTTTTGCAGAAGCTTCAGTGTGTCGGAGGATTCCATCGAGAAGAAGCTGGAAAAGATCGATTATCGCTACGACAGAAAGACAAATCAGTTTATCTGAAAAAATAAATATTACACAAGGAAACGGGATTCCGGATTCCTTCCCGGTCGGACTGGCCATGAATGGGAGGGAAACCGGGGTCCCGTTTTTTCGTCCCGGATTTACAAAGTTATATATTTGTAGTTGATTTTTTTACACTTTTGCGTTAAATTGGACATAGAAGTTGATTTTTTTCATTCATATTTCCGGTGACTGCCGCTTTCCGACGGAAACCGGTTCAAAAGAGCATTTTCGGGGGACTAAAAATTGAAAAAGCTCGTCTTTTTCTATATCCCGAGTTACAACAGATCAATAGAATAACAACGGTTGCCCTTTCCGGAGGTCATGTGGCTCAGCCGGTTATTCTGAGTTTCCGGAAATTGGAAAGAACATTTTTTGACCTGTAATTTTTTTTCAAACAGAAGGGAGATTCTGCGCGCATCACAGCGTTCATTTTTTCCCTTGATCATATCGAATATGCCTGCCGGATGGCTGGAAGACGGCATAACAGAGGAACACCCCCACCAATTTTCCTCTGCCGGCCATACGGCAGAAATCCCCTGACCAGGAGATTCCTTCGGAGGTTTCCTCCGAAAGAATCTCGAGGAACGAAAAGAGCTGACTCACCGCATATGGCGGCGGGCCGGCTCTTTTTTCCCCTGTTTACAGATGGATTCGGAATATTCTGTTTGATCACGCTTGAGCGGCTTTTCATATCGGCCGGCTATTCTTCCATTTTCACAAGCCGGATCAGCAGCTCCGCGGTCTTTTCCATTTCCTGGATGCTGGCGTATTCGAAACGGCTGTGGTAATTGTAGCCGCCGGTGCAGAGGTTCGGGCAGGGGATTCCGCGGAAGCTGAGGACAGAGCCGTCGGTTCCTCCGCGGATCGGGCGGATGACGGCTTCCTCGCCCATATCCCGAAGAACACGTTCGACGTTTGATACGAGATCCATGTGGCAGCGGATGATTTCCGCCATGTTGAAGTACTGGTCGTGCATTTCGAGGGTGACGGCTTCTCCCGAACCGCTGCCTGCTGCGGCGTATTTTCGGTTCATGTAGTCCGCAATGTCGCGGAACGTCTGTTTCCGGGACTCGAACGCAGAGCGGTCGTGGTCGCGGATGATGTACTGGAGAACCGCCTTTTCGACGTTTCCCGACATCCGGTCCAGATGATAGAATCCTTCGTAACCCTCCGTGTGTTCGGGGCGTTCGGCGGGAGGCAGCATGGATTCAAACTCCATGGCCAGAAGACAGGCATTTATCATCGTGTTCTTTGCGTCCCCGGTGTGTACATTCTTTCCTGAGAAACGGACCTTTGCACCGGCAGCGTTAAAGCATTCATATTCCAGAACGCCGAATTTTCCGCCGTCTACGGTGTAGCCTTCCTTTGCCCTGAAGCGGGCGGCGTCGAAATGTTCCGTTCCTCTCCCCGTCTCTTCGTCCGGCGTGAAGGCAATCCGGATTTCGCAGTGTTCCTCCTCCGGATGATCGTGAAAATACTGCACCAGGTTCATGATTTCCGAGACGCCGGCCTTGTCGTCTGCCCCGAGGAGGGTCGTGCCGTCTGTTGCGATCAGGTCCTCTCCGATGTGATTTTTCAGCTCCGGAAATTCCTCCGTCTTCAGGATCGGGTCCTCTCCCCGGTAATTTTCAATGATTCTCGGTTTCACATCTGCCCCGGAGACGGCGGGCGAGGTGTCCATGTGGCTGATCAGCCCGAGCGCTTTCCTGTCCCGGAATTTCGTCCCGGCGGCAGGAATTCCGGCGTAGACGTAGCAGTGCTCCTCGTCGTAATCCACTTCAGCTCCGAGCTCTTCCAGCTCCCGGACAAGAAGTTCCGCCAGATTTTTCTGTTTTGCCGTTGTCGGCTGTTCTGCGGCGTCCTCGTCTGACTGCGTGTCAATCTTTGCATAGCGGATAAAGCGGTCTGTCAGATCTCTGTTTTTTATCATGATTTTTTCTCCTCGCATTTTGTCAGGATCCTGCTTTTTCCGGCTCCGAAGCCTTCCATGCGTCTCGTCCTTCCCAAAACGTATGCGGTCTCTCTTCCGGATGGAATACGGTATCAGCATATCACCATGCGGACAGAAAAAACATCCCCGTTTTTCCGGGGAGGAATTCTCTCGGAAAAACGGGGATGTTTGTTTTCAGAGCGGATCTTGCTGATCGAGGGCAGGAGTTTTTCAGACCGCTTTCACTCCGTACCAGCCGATTCCCTCGTCGCGCCATCCGATGCGGATCAGCCCATTCTTCTCTTTTTCATTTGTCGTGAAGTTGTGGTTGCAGGAGAAGGCGTTCGGGTTGTACTGGCGGTAGACCGGGACGGTCTTGCTGTCATCGCTGTACCATCCGATGCTCTCATAGTTCCATCCCGCTTTGACCAGATAGTCTTTTTCCGCTGCGGAGGTTGTATAGTGATGTTCTCCGGCGACCGCATTGTAGAGGCGGTAGACCGGGGTCTTCGAGGTCCGGGGAGCATACCACCCGGTTCCCTCGTCATTCCAGCCGACGGATACCAGATAGTCTTTTTCCTTTTTGGATGCGGTGTAGAAGTGCTCGCCGCTGTTCGGGTTATATACACGGTACATCGGGTTTGCGGAGGCGGAAGGGACAGCCGGGTCAGCCTTTACCTTCAGAGACCAGGAGGTGTCTTTTCCGTGAGAAACCTTGTCGTTCGGGGTGACGGTCTTCATCGCCCGGACGTACTCACCGATCTGGGTAAGCATCGGGCTGCGGTCCGCTCCGAGGTACTTGTCGGCGGTCCAGACCGCGTCTTCCTCGCTGATTCCCGTGACTTCCGCGAATTTGTATCCTCCGGAGAGACGGTAGTTGTTCAGAGCCACACGGATTTTTTCAGAGGATCCCTTCAGAGATTTTCCGTTGTAATCTGCCCTGACGACGCGCTGGCCTTCCGGCTTCGTCAGATCAAAGACATAGTCGATGCCGTAGAAGGTATCGATTCCGTAGACGGATTCGCTTTTCTTGATCGCGGCATTTCCGTCGCTGCCGATCGTGTAGCGGTCAGCGACCGTACTCATCCACTGGTAAATCTGGTCTCCGGTCATCTCAACGCAGCAGGAGAGGTTGTTTCCGAAGCGGTAGAGCAGGGAAAGATTTAAGGTGTTGATCTTGTCCCCGTCCGAAGGAACATAGGCGATGGTGCGGCGCTGATCATTATTCTGGCCGAATACCGGGGAGGCAAACGCGACCGTCGCCCCCTGAATTCCGTCAGACTGGAAAGACTGCCAGGTGGACCAGATCATGGCTTTGCTGATAAAATTCATCAGATGAGTCTGGGAGAGTACCAGATCCGGATTGTTTTTCCCCTGGACCTCGGACTTGATGGAATTCCATCCTCCGGAGAAGGTTCCCAGTGTTCCGGAAGCCCATTGGTAGGTTTCATCGTACCAGGACTGCGTCCTGGCGCCGAGATCCGCGTCAGAGGTATAATTCTTCAGATCCAGAGTTTCGGCATCGGTCACACTGTAGTCTTTGATGGTTCCGTCGCTGTTGAAGTTCACGGTGAAGACGTTTTTCGTCACGGAGCTGCCGCCGCCGTTCATGATCCAGACCTTCTTTCCGTCCGCGTCTGTGACCTGTTCCTTATTTTCCCGGTGGTCGTGTCCGTAGATCACAAGGTCTGTGTTATGTGAATTCTTCGTTCCGGAGAGAACCTGCGACTCAAGCATAAAATTTGAGGATTCGACTCCGTCGTCGGTTCCTTTTCCGGAGTGCGCGCTCACGATGATGATGTCGGCGAGATGGTTGGTCTTGATATAACTCGTCCACTTGTTAATTTCGTTTTCCAGAATCCCATTCGGATTGTCGAGGCTGGAAAACTGCATGTTCGGATAATGATCCGCCTGATCCCAGGTCGCGTTCGCTGCGTTTCCGAGACCGATGACCGCCACGCGTACTTTTTTCCCGCTGCCGAAGTCAATGGTCTTTACGGTGTAGGGCTTGTAGTACGGACTGCCTGCGGCGACGTTCTCGCCGTCAAAATTTTTTCCGGCGGTTTTCAGGACAATGTTGGCGCCGAGGGCGGGAATTCCGGCATCCTTCAGGAAGCTCAACTGGGCGTTCCGCTGCTCGGCGGTGTAGTTGAATTCATGATTGCCCATGACAAGTGCATCGTAACCGATCGTCTTCAGTGCGGTGGTCATCGGATTTTCTTCGTTCGGGCGGCTGGACATCTGATACTGGGTGACCAGAGTTCCCTGGTAGAGATCGCCGTTGTCGACGATTACCGTATGGTCGCCGTACGTGGCTTTTTCAGCCTTAACCACAGACGCCACGCGCTCCATGCTGTTGACGTCTTCTTTTTGCGTGGACACATTGTCTGTCGTCCCGCGTCCATGCATATCGGTAGTAGAGAGTACCTCAAACGTAAAGCTCTGCGGTGAGGTGTCCTGCGCTTTTACGGTCCGGGGCAGTACGCTGAATGTCGAAACAGCCACTGCCGCGGCCATCGCGCAGCTGACAATCCGGTTTCGGATGCGATTGTTCATTTCCACTCCTTTCTCTGCACGGCGGACTCCGGTGAATGGGAAGCCGTTTGCCGGTGTTTTCCCAGCCGCGTCCTGCCGGAAAACGATACGATTCATATACAAAAATCGTAAGACAATCGATGTATCCTTTCCATCGCGGAAATATTAAATGAGAGTGAAATATGGGTAAAATGCCGAAAATATCTGAAAACAGTGAAATCTTCTGCCTTTTCGAAGTGTCCGGGAGAAAACAGGACCGGCAATGTCTTCCCGGGATGAAATAATAATGATTCCCGGTTGACAAATGATTTCTGAAAAGGTATGGTATTTATGGTTAAAAAATAATCAATACGATCTTCAGGGCAGGGTGCAATTCCCGATCGGCGGTACAGCCCGCGAGCTTTTAGCAGACCCGGTTTGATTCCGGGGCCGACAGTATAGTCTGGATAGAAGAAGAGTCGAAAAAAATGGCGTACATGTCTGTTTGCGGACATGTTTCCGGCTGTTTGTGATGAAGAAAGCTCTTAAAGCCCTGCGGATTTTCCGCGGGGCTTTTTTTGAGAAATAAAAGAAGGTGAGTATTTGATCGAAGAAAAATATATGAGAAGGGCGATCGAACTCGCGAAAAAGGGCGAGGGCTGGTGCCATCCGAATCCGCTCGTCGGGGCGGTGATCGTGAAGGGCGGTCACGTGATCGGCGAGGGCTATCACGCGAAATTCGGCGATCTTCACGCGGAGAGGAACGCGATCCGTTCTCTCTCGGAACCGGCGGAGGGAGCCGACCTCTATGTGACGCTGGAACCCTGCTGCCATTACGGCAAACAGCCGCCCTGCACCGAGGCTATTATTGAAAATAAGATCCGCCGCGTGATCGTCGGATCCCGCGATCCGAATCCGAAGGTGGCAGGAGGCGGAGTAAAGGCGCTCCGGGATGCGGGTATTGAGGTCGTGGAGGATTTTCTGAAGGAAGAGTGCGACGAGCTGAACCCGGTGTTCTTCCATTACATCCGGACGGGGACGCCGTACGTCGTCATGAAATACGCGATGACGCTCGACGGGAAGATCGCCACGAAAACCGGAGCCTCCCGGTGGATTACCGGACCGGAATCGCTCTCTTATGTTCATCAGATGCGGAACGCCCTGATGGGTATCATGGTTGGCATCGGGACAGTAGTGGCGGACGATCCGCTGTTGAACTGCCGGATGGAGAACGGGCGCAGTCCGGTGCGGATTATCGCGGACAGCAGTCTGAATATTCCGCTGAAGAGCCGGATCGCGAAAACGGCCGGAGAGTATGAGACCATCATCGCCTGTGCCCTTCCGTTTCTCCCCGAGGGAGAGATTCTGGCGGGGGAGACTCCGGTCTCGGATCCTGCGGCGGCACGGCTGCGCGACCTGCTTGACGAAGGGATGCGGGTGGTCAATGTTCCCCTCAGAGGGAAGGAACTGGTTCACGGGAGCCAGAATCCCGGCATGCACTCGGAGAATGATCAGGAGGAAGAGATCTTCCGCGTGGACCTGAAGAAGCTCACGGCTTTTCTCGGCAGGGAAGGGATTGACAGCATTCTTCTGGAGGGGGGAGGCACGCTCAATGAGAGTGCGATCCGCGCCGACATTGTCAATGAAGTGTGCGCGTTTATCGCTCCGAAGGTATTCGGAGGCCCGGCGCCTTCGCCGGTTCAGGGAATCGGAATCGAAAAGCCCGAT
Source organism: Bilifractor sp. (assembly GCA_050944685.1). Lineage (GTDB taxonomy): Bacteria > Bacillota > Clostridia > Lachnospirales > Lachnospiraceae > CADBRN01. The sequence goes on along the minus strand of JBMNRP010000001.1, from coordinate 76,335 downwards.
GAGTCGGTCCGCCTGACCTTCCGGGAAATGAAACGCCTCGGCGACGACGTCATGCTTCGCTATATTCTGAACCGCGACTGACCCGCACAGAGTCCCGGGTGAAAGACGGAAGAAAGGACAGATACATGTTTACAGGAATTGTGGAAGAAGTCGGTACGATTAAACATCTGAATACCAGCGGATTGTCCGGTGAGATCGCGATCGGAGCCAGAAAAGTGCTGGAGGGCACGAAGATCGGTGACAGCATCGCGGTCAGCGGGATCTGTTTGACGGTGACTACCCTGCAGCCGGACGGATTTACCGCCGATGTGATGGCCGAGACGGTCCGGCGCAGCAGTCTGTCGTCCTGCCGGAACGGCGATCCGGTGAATCTGGAGAGGGCGATGCCGGCGGAGGGAAGATTCGGCGGCCACATCGTCTCCGGTCACATCGACGGGACGGGCGTCATCCGCTCTATGGTCCGTGAGGAGAATGCGGTCTGGGTGACCGTTGCGGCCTCCCCGGAGCTGCTGAAATACATTGTTGAGAAGGGATCGGTCGCGATCGACGGCATCAGCCTCACGGTGGCTTATGTGGACGAAGCTTCATTTAAGGTGTCCGTGATCCCGCATACGGGCGAAGAGACGACGCTTCTGAAAAAAACGCCCGGGGATATTGTAAATCTGGAAAATGACATCATCGGGAAGTACGTCGAAAAGATGATGAGGTTCCGGGACGGAGGCGGCAGAGCAGAGGCAGGCGCCGACGGAACCGGAAAAGAGCAGGAAGAAGAAAGCTTCGAAAACGTCATGTCGATCGAATATCTCACGTCTCACGGATTCTGACGCGCAGAAAAATCCGGCGATAGGCAGGAAGAACGATTTTTGCAGGAATCCGCGGAAAATCCGCGGAAAGAATAAGGAGGAGATTATGGCACAGAAGCATCAGTATGCAACGATTGAAAAGGCGCTGGAGGATCTTCGCCAGGGAAAAATCATCCTGGTGACGGATCACCCGGATCGGGAAAATGAGGGCGATATGATCTGCGCGGCGCAGTTCGCTACGCAGGAGAATATCAATTTTATGGCGGTTCACGCCAAAGGCCTCATCTGTACGCCGATGAGCAGTCAGGTGGCCGCCCGTCTGGGACTCCCGCAGATGGTGTCGGAAAATACGGACAGCCACGAGACCGCTTTTACGGTATCGGTCGATCACATTGATACGACCACGGGAATTTCGGCGAAGGAGCGCGGCTATACGATCCGCAAATGCGCGGACCCGAATACGAAGCCGACGGACCTGAGGCGGCCGGGACACACATTCCCGCTCGTCGCACGCTATGGAGGCGTGCTGGTTCGGGACGGTCACACAGAGGCCACCACGGATCTCCTCCGTCTCGCCGGACTGACCGAGTGCGGCGTCTGCTGCGAGGTCATGTCGGACGACGGAACCATGATGCGGACGCCGGAGCTCTGGGAGCTGGCGGATAAATACGGCCTGACGTTCATTACGATCAAGAATCTGCAGGATTATCTCCGGGTCCACGAGAGCCACGTGGTGCGGGAGGCGGAGGCGAAGCTTCCTACGAAGTTCGGCGATTTCGACCTCTACGGGTACATCAACGATATTACCGGTGAGCATCACGTCGCGCTGGTGAAGGGCGAAATCGGAAACGGGGAGGATGTGCTCTGCCGCGTTCATTCGGAGTGTCTGACCGGGGATACCTTCGGCTCTCTGCGCTGTGACTGCGGACTGCAGCTGCAGAAATCGATGGAGATGGTTCAGAAGGAAGGCAGAGGCATCATCCTCTACATGAGGCAGGAAGGCCGCGGCATCGGACTGATCAACAAGATAAAGGCCTACGCCCTTCAGGAGAAAGGCTTTGACACGGTGGAGGCAAATGAAAAGCTCGGCTTTGCCGCCGATCTCCGCGAGTACTGGGTCGGCGCGCAGATTCTGCGCGATCTGGGCTGCAAGAGCCTGCGTCTTCTGACCAATAATCCGGACAAGGTTTACGGTCTCGCGGATTTCGGTCTGGAGATCAAAGAAAGAGTGCCGATCGAGATCGCTCCCCAGAAGTACGATCGCCAGTATCTGAAGACAAAAAAGACGAAAATGGGGCATATCTTCACCGAGATCCAGGTGTGAGGATGGATCGCCGGGAAGGGAAAACAGAAAGAAAAGAAGACGGCGGAGGAAGCCGGGAAAGGATTGAAAAATGAAAGAGATCAATTTAATCGAAGGGAAAGTGATAGCCAAAAAGGGCATGAAGGTGGGAATTGTCGCGGCCCGTTTCAATGAGATCATCGTCAATAAGCTCCTGGGCGGAGCGGTTGACGGACTGGTCCGCCACGGCGTGGATGAGGACAATATCACCGCCGTCTGGGTTCCGGGAGCGTTTGAGATTCCGACGATTGCCCTGAAAATGGCGCAGAGCGGCAGGTACGATGCGGTGATCTGCGTGGGAACCGTCATCCGCGGCCAGACCACGCATTATGACTATGTCTGCAACGAGGTTTCCAAGGGGATTGCACAGGTCGCGCTCCAGACCGGAGTTCCGACCATGTTCGGAATCGTCACGACCGAAAACATCGAGCAGGCGATCGCGCGCGCCGGAAGCAAGATGGGGAACAAAGGCTATGACTGCGCTCTGTCCGCGATTGAGATGGTGAATGTGATCGATCAGCTGTAAAGCCGGGTCAGATTTTGATATGAAACCGATACTGATTTTTGACTATGACGGGACGCTTCACGAGACGATGCGGATCTATGCCCCGGCGATCCGGAAGGTGGTCCGATGGCTGAAGGATTCGTGCGGCGTGTCCGTGGAGGTTCCGCCGGATCAGAGGATCAGCAGCTGGCTCGGTATGAACACGGCCGATATGTGGAAGGACTTTATGCCGGAACTGCCGGAGGATCTGAAGAAAAAAGCCGGAAAACGCGTCGGCGATTTTATGCTGGAGGGTCTGCGCACCGGACGCGGCGCGTGGTATTCCGGCGTTCCGGAGATGCTGGATACATTCTCTGGGGAAGGCTATTCGATGGCGGTCTTGAGTAACTGCGGGATCGGCTACGCGAAGGCACACTGGGACACATTCTCAATGGATCGCTGGTTTACCGCGTTCTTTCCCTGCGAGTGCTGGGACAATGCTCCGAAGACGGAGATTATGGCGGATATCGCCCGCGATTTTGGTGCGGCGGTGAAAAGGACCCCGGTACGGAGAAAGACGGCGGGAGAAATGTCCGTCTCCGGAACTTTCGCACGGGAAAAACAGGCCGATATGAAACCGGCCGGGAGCAGTGCGGAGCATTTTATTGTCATCGGCGACCGAGCCAGCGACCTCGGCGGAGCGGCCAGTGCGGGAGCACCTTTTATCGGATGCCTGTACGGCTATGGTTCCCGGGGGGAGCTGCAGGGCGCCGCGGAACTGGTAAAGGCTCCGTCGGAAATCCCGGATGCGGTTCGGAAGACGGAAAAAAGTGTTTCCGGCCGTCCGCAGCGGGGCAGCGTCTGATTTCTGTCTGTGTCCCGGGAGATCATACCGGGCGGCCGGCCGTCTGTTTCAGGCGCGAGATTCCGAAGATCATCAGGATCGTTCCGGTCACGGAGAGGATGACTCCGAACAGGAGAGCCGTGTGCGCACTGAACGCATTGATCAGCGCTCCGCCGGAGTAAGAAGCCAGGATTCCGCCCGCCGAGACGGTCGCGGTCATCACTGCCTGCCCCTGATTGAGGTCCTCCGGGGCAATGTATTTATTTGCGAGATAGACCGATGCCGGTATGATGACGCCGTAGGACACAATCTGAAATACGAGGCCGAAATAAAACACGCCCATATTTCCTGCAAGGAAAACGACGAGGTGTTTGACGGAATAAAAGATCGCGGAAAATATCATGAGACTTTCCACCGGGATCTTTTTCATGATCCGTCCGATCATCATCATCGGAATCAGTTCCAGAAGAGCCTGAATCATCACGGCGGTTCCCTGGGAGGATTCATTTCCTCCGATCTCACGGATGATATCAATCATAAAAGTGTGAAGGATGGAGTGACACGTAAATATCAGGATCATGGAGAGGACAATCGGAACGAGTCGTGTTTATTTTAGGAAAAATGAAAAAAGGGAGAGGCTGCCTGTGCTTCTTTTCCGGGATTCGGTGAGGACGGCTTCGGACCTTTCCGGCTTCGGGAGCATCGCGATAGTCAGAACAGAAGCAGCGGCGAAGGAAAGAAAGCTGAACGGATAGATACCGGGCCCTTTCCTGCTGATCAGCCATCCCGTGATCTGTCCGGCAATGGCGTAGCTGACGGATCCGATTCCTCTTCCGAGTCCGAAGTTGATCTTTCCTCCGTTTCTTTCGTAGATGAGAGCGATAGAATTCAGAAAGGGAACGAGCATCTCTGCTAGAGAGCAGATAATTACGACACAGACCGGGATCCAGAACGAGCCGTCCGGAAGAACGGTCAGAAATGCGGAAAGGATCGCACTGACTCCGAGAGAAGCCAGAAGAAGAGTCTTTTCGTTCAGATGTTTTGCGCGGTCCACCACGGGCGCCAGCATGAGCTGCCCGAGGAGAGCGCAGACATTGAGCACCGTGAAAACGATTCCGACATCGGATGCCGAGAATCCACGGAACTGCAGAAAGTTATTGGTATAGATCTGCACACAGCAGACTAGCATATAGTAAAAAATATTGCAGAGAATATATTTCAGATTCAGATAGCGGTATTCCATAGGGATCCTTTCGGACTGCATTTTTTGTGAGAAGGAAAGCTCTTCCCCGGAGGGAAAGGGTTTCCGGATTGCGGATGTACACCATTATATCACAGGAAAATCCGGGTGGAATGACAGAGAACAGATGTATATCTGTCCGGAGGGGAGAAATCCCGGGACCGGCAGTTGCCTCTGCAGTGAAATTATGGTAAGGTAATTAAAAAGAAAAGTTAGATATACGGGGAGCCTTCAGCTGAGAGGTGTCCGGATCATTCGGGATTCAGGGCACGACCCGCAAACCTGATTTGGGTAATGCCAACGTAGGGATATAAACGCAGATTCTGTGCGGGTATGTTTGTTCGAAGGCATGCCCGTACTTTTTTTCTTTTGGTTCCTGTTGGCTGTCCGCCTGCATTGGGGTCACCACCTTGCCGGCGGATTATCGGGATTTTCTGCGGGAAGCCCCTGTCGGAGACGGCGGCACGCAAAAATTCCGGGAAAGGTGGTAAGCATGGATTACACTACACAGATGGATGCGGCGAAAAAGGGAATCATCACGCCGCAAATTGAGACGGTGGCAAAGAAGGAAAAGATGCCTGTTGAAAAAATGATGAAACTTGTCGCGGAAGGCAAGGTCGCGATTCCCGCAAACAGACATCATACGTGCCTGGATCCGGAGGGCATCGGAAGCATGCTCCGGACAAAAATCAATGTCAATCTGGGAATCTCCCGGGACTGCAAGGACTACGATGTCGAAATGCAGAAGGTTATGGAAGCGGTTGACCTCGGAGCCGAGGCGATCATGGATCTTTCCAGCCACGGCAATACGCAGCCGTTCCGTCAGAAGCTGACTCATGAGTGTCCGGCCATGATCGGAACGGTTCCGGTCTATGACAGCGTCATTCACTATCAGAGAGATCTGGCGACCCTTTCCGCACAGGATTTCGTCGATGTAGTCCGGCTGCACGCGGAGGACGGCGTCGATTTCGTCACGCTGCACTGCGGCATTACCAGAAAAACGATTGATCAGATCCGCAGACACAAACGGAAAATGAATATTGTCAGCCGCGGCGGAAGTCTGATCTTCGCGTGGATGAGCATGACCGGCGAGGAGAATCCTTTCTATGAACATTTCGATGAGATTCTCGATATCTGCGAGGAGCACGATGTGACGATCTCCCTCGGAGACGCCTGCCGCCCGGGATGCCTCGCAGACGCGACGGATGTCTGCCAGATCGAGGAACTGGTCCGTATCGGAGAACTGACGAAGCGCGCATGGGAGCACAACGTGCAGGTTCTCGTTGAGGGACCGGGACACGTTCCGCTCGATCAGGTGGCGGCCAATATGAAAGTACAGCAGAGCATCTGCATGGGAGCTCCCTTTTACGTACTGGGGCCGCTGGTAACGGACATCGCTCCCGGATACGATCACATTACCGCAGCCATCGGAGGCGCGGTTGCCGCAATGAGCGGCGCCGCCTTCCTCTGCTACGTCACCCCGGCGGAACATCTCGCTCTGCCGAATGTCGAGGATGTCCGGGCCGGAATCGTCGCCTCAAAGATCGCGGCCCACGCGGCCGACATCGCGAAAGGCGTTCCCGGGGCGCGTGATATTGACGACAAGATGGCGGAAGCCAGGAGAAATCTCGACTGGGACGCGCAGTATGAGTGCGCCATTGATCCGGAGACCGCGAAAGCGATCCGCGATTCCCGCCTTCCGGAGGACGATCACTCCGACACCTGCAGCATGTGCGGAAAATTCTGCGCCGTCCGCAGCATGAACAAGGCGCTGGCAGGAGAATACATCGATATTCTGTAATGAAAACCGGCACCGGGTTCACTCTCAAAAAAATGTTCCGCATTCCCGTCTTCGGATTTCCGCAGGGCAGGTTCCTGCCCGGAGATCCGGCGAAGAGGGGAAGCGGAACAGGTCCGTTCATCGGGCGAGCCGGATCGGGTGAAATTTCTCCGGCACGACCGAGATTTCATAGCCGTCCGGGTCCTGGACATAGTAGATCCGCCCGTTCGTGCTCTCCATCGTGACGATACCCATCTCCCGGTGCTTTTTCAGACTTGCCTCAAAATCATCGGTGATAAAATTGAGCCCTATGTTGTCCTCGCCGACATCAAAGGGTTCTTTTTCGTCGTGCTGGCCGTACAGGATGAGTGTGATGAGACATCCGCATCGGTCGTCTCCCATGAAGCACAGGGTGATATCCAGATCCGATTTCGGCCGCATGCGGAAAATTTCATGGAGCCCGAACGCTTCCTCGTAAAATTTGATGCTGCGTTCCAGATTTACGACATTGAGCCCGATATGGGCAAGCGAATATTTCATGATGGAACCTTTCTGCAAATCATATTTCACTTTATCCGTTCTTCCGGATTATTCTTCTGTTTTTCCACTGTCTTTTTTCTTCTGAAGCCGGCGGACATAAGCTTCCACGAGGCTGAGCTGTTCCGCGTCCAGATCGTTGAGCGCCAGGACGATTCTCTGCCGCGCGGAGCTGTCCGATCCGGACTTGAACATCGGCCCGTTCCCGGTCCGCAGCCATTCTCCGTTCACATTGTAGGTGTTTTCGATCAGAAGCTGAAGGCGCGCGACGAGCGGAGCCTTGCCCTGAATAATGCGGGAAAAATAGCCCGGATCCAGATGGAGCGTCATCGCGAACTGACGCTGGGAAATATTCAGTTCGCGCAGAAGAGTCTGAAGATTTTCGTTTATTGCCATAATGACACGTTCTCTCAATACTGTCGGTTGACTGGGAATTAAAATCCATATCCGTATATTATTAGCAATTTGGCCAATTTTCAATGGTTTCATATGTCATAATGCCAGTTTTTCGAAATTTGCATAAATTCCATTGACGTTTTTATTATAATCCCGTAGTATTGCATTAAGCAATATGTTGCTTTAAGCAACATCACCGAAAACGATGACGGAAAGGATGTGAAGGCTTTGAAATACGAAAAGTTATTTGAAAAAGTGAACATCGGCGGCATCACGCTTAAGAACAGAATCGCGATGTCGGCCATGCATGACGGCCTTGGCGGAACCGGAGGAGATGCCTCCAGGCGGGCGGTCGAGTATTATGCCGCGCGTGCGAAGGGTGGCGTCGGACTGATAATCAACGGATTTACCGTAGTATGTCCGGACGAGCTTGTGGGAACTGCCTGCGCCGGCCAGACGCATCTTGTCACGCCGGACAACCGGAACGCCATCCTGTATTTTGCGGAGCGGATTCACGAATATGATACAAAGCTTTTTATCCAGCTGCATCACCCGGGACGATCCGTTTATTTTCCGGACCAGCTGAACGGGGGACGTACGCCGGTCTCCTGTACGGCCATGCCGAGATCCATGGCGAAGGATCCTCTGGCGCATCCCGCCCGCGAGCTCTCGGTGGCGGAAATCAGGAAAATCGAGAAATGCTTCGCGGACGCCGCATTCGGTGCCTGGCAGGCGGGCGTGGACGGAGTCGAAGTTCACTGTGCGCACGGATATCTGTTTTCACAGTTTATTAACCCTGCGAAAAATGACCGTCGCGATGACTACGGCGGAAGTCTGGAGAACAATGTCCGCATCGTGACCGAGACGCTGGATCAGATCCGCGAGCGCGTTCCGCGGAGCTTTCCGGTTTCCTGCAGAATAAACGGCATCGAGGGAGGCTTCATGCCGGGCGATAATGAGCGGGATATGGCCTACATGAAAGAAGTGGCAAAACTTCTCGAGGCGCATGGTGCGGATGTGATCAACGTTTCGATCGGCGGCCTCGACTGCATCACATCCGCGGAGGTCCGGGCAGGATCCCGCGACGCGATTATCAAGAACATCAAAGATGCGGTTTCGGTTCCCGTGATGGCGGTCAATGTCCTGAAAACGCCGGAGGAGGCGGAAAAGATGCTGGAGAGCGGCATCGCGGATATCGCCATGCTCGGCAGGCAGATGATCGCGGATCCCGAGTGGGCGAACAAGGCGCGCGAGGGGCGCGAAGAGGACATCGTTCCCTGCCTTTCCTGTAATAACTGTATCAACAATTCCAGCATGAATCTTCCGATCCGCTGCTCGGTCAATCCGCTCGCGGGCCGGGAGATCGACCATAATGCGCTCGTACCGGGCGAAGGCAATGTCGCGGTGATCGGTGCGGGCCCGGGAGGCATTCAGGCGGCACTTACCTGTGCGGCCAGGGGATATCAGGTCACGCTCTACGAAAAATCGGATCAGATCGGCGGTTCCCTGCAGCTGGCCAATAAGGCACCGGGGAAATTCCGCATGGACAATCTGATTCATTATTACGAGACGCAGCTTAAGAAAAATCCGAATATCACGCTGAAGCTGAATACGGAAATTTCGGAGGAGACGATCGCTGAAATGAAGGCTCTCCGGCCAAAGGCGGTCATTCTGGCGGCCGGCGGCACGCCCATCATTCCCTCCTTCGAGGGAGCAGAGAGCGCCGTTACCGCGGAGTCGGTTCTTTCCGGAAAAGTCAGCATTGAAAACAAGCGCGTCGTCATCATCGGCGGCGGCATGACCGGTATCGAGACGGCCGCGTTCCTTTTGCAGAAGAAAAACCGTATCGTGATCTGTGAGATGCTTCCGATGCTCGGCATGGGTTCTTTCATTCTCGCGACCATGAAGGAACAGCTGTTTCTGGCGAAGTCCGGCGTCTCCATGAAGAAAAAGACGCTTGTCACGGGCATTGACAAGGAAGGCGTTCATTTCAAAGATCTCCGCACGGGGCTCACCGGCGTGCTTCCCTGCGACCAGGCTGTGCTCGCGCTCGGCGTGCGCTCCAATCAGAAACTGCTGGGAATTCTCGAGGAGAATTTCGGGAAGGTCATCAATATCGGAGACAGCAGCAAACCCGGCAAGATCTGCGGAGCGGTATCGGACGGTTATCACAAGGTGAAGGCAATCTGACAGCCTTAGAGGAGGTTCGTTTATGAATAAATTTATGACACAGGTGCCGCTTGTATTTTTCGAGGAGGGCGCCGTGGGCAAGGCAGGCGTGCTTGCCAAAATGATGGGTGTGTCGAAAGCGATGCTCGTTTTTGATCAGGGAATCCGCGACGCCGGAATCGCGGACAGAGTCATCCCGATTCTTGAGTCGGTCAATATTGATGTGATCGAGTATACCAAAGTCGTTCCGGATCCGATTTACAAGGATATCAACGAGGGCGGAAAAATTGCCCGCCGCGAAAAAGTAAACGCCGTCATCGGACTCGGAGGAGGAAGCTCCATGGATACGGCGAAGGGCATCTATACGCTCCTGGGAGATCCGGACTGCGATAATATCATGGATTTCTGCATGGGCGGCAGAGGAAAGATGCGTCCGATGAAACGCGCGAACGCGCTTCTGATGGTGATTCCGACGACATCCGGAACCGGGTCGGAGGTCTCCACGGGCGCCGTCATCACGGACGATGAAATCGACTACAAGGCACTTCTCGGCGGTCTTCAGATTCTGCCGCACATCGCCCTGATCGATCCGCAGCTGGATCTGACAATTCCCCGTTCCGTCATGGAGGCGACCGCCATGGACACGCTGGCGCACGGAATGGAGAGCTATCTGGTCGGAGGCCTCGCCAATAAAGTGAAGCCTTCCATGACCTTTAATGAATGGTCGGATATGCTGGCTCTGGAAGATGTCCGCATGATCTTTACGTATCTGCCGAAGGCACTGGAAAACCAGGAAGACATCGAGGCGCGCTCCCATCTGAAATATGCTTCCATGGTGGCGGGAATCTGTATGTGCGCCGGAGGGCTGACGCTCGGACACGGCATGGCGCAGGCGATGGGAGCACTCTGGCATATCCCCCACGGAGTCGGCTGCTCGCTCGGACTGGTTCCGTCCATCCGCCAGGGGGCGAAGCTTGAGCGCAATACACAGGAGCGCTTCTGGCGTCTCGCGGATGCCGCCGGTCTGGATTTCCCGAAGACGGCCCGAAAGGAAGAACTGGTCGACGCTCTCTGTCAGGCGGTCGAAACCCTCTCCGCGCAGGCCCAGATTCCGACGCTGCGCGAGATGGGACGCACGAAAGAAGAGTGGCTGGACAAACTGGTCGAGGCTGGCATGCGGGATCCCAGCTGCTACGTGAGCGTGACAGAGGACGAACTCAGAGAGCATTTTGAATACCTCTTTGACCGCTGAGGATCCGCGTGGAACAATCATACAGGATCGTGTATCGGATGAGAGCTCCGATTTGGAGAAGGCCGCCGCAACTGCGTTTTTGAGGCGCAGATGCGGCGGCCCGTTTCTGCGCATCTCCGGCAGAGAGCAATTATTCCGGAAACTTGAGGAAACCGGTTCCGGTGAGGAGCGTTTCGGTGTAAGATTAGATGAGTTCATTTTTTGAGACAGGAGAGGGATCCGGATTGGAAAGCTACTCGGAATTTGCGGAAGTGTACGATCTGTTTATGGATAATGTCGATTACGACCTCTGGTGCCTGCATCTGGTCCGCCGTCTGCGGGAATACGGGATACGGGACGGCCTGGTCTGCGAGCTGGGCTGCGGGACCGGCGCGATGACGGAGCGGCTGGCCTCCTCCGGATACGATATGATCGGTGTGGACGTTTCGCCGGAAATGCTGCAGGAAGCTGTGGAAAAGCGGGAGAAGAGCGGACATGACATCCTTTATCTTCTTCAGGATATGCGGGAGTTCGAGCTGTACGGAACCGTGCGCGCGGTCGTCAGCGTCTGCGACAGCATGAATTACCTGACAGAACCGGAGGATCTGCTGGAGACATTCCGCCTCGTAAACAATTATCTGGACCCCGGCGGGATCTTCCTCTTCGATTTGAATATGGCAGTGAAATATGAGAAAATAGGAAACAGTACGATTGCGGAAAACCGGCCGCAGGGAAGCTTCATCTGGGAGAATGCGTATGACCCGGAAAAACACATGAATGAGTATCTCCTGACGCTGTTTCTTCCGGAAGGAGAGCTGTTCCGGAAATACGAGGAGCTCCACGTTCAGCGGGCCTATCCGGCTGAGACGGTAAAGAGTTTAATTGAGAAGGCGGGGATGGAATTCCTCTCTGCGACAGAGGCTTATACGGACCGGCCGGCGTCCCGGGAGAGCGAGCGCATCCTGTTCGCGGCGCGGGAGCGCGGAAAGCGCCGGGAAATATAAAAATATAAAAGGATACGGGAAAAACCGGTCGGACAGATTACGGCAGAAAACAAAGGAGCAAGAGAAAAAGATGGATTATATCGTGAGGGCTACGGCGGCGCACGGACTGGTGCGGGCATTTGCCTCGAATACACATGATCTGGTGGAGCATGCGAGGGGCATTCACCATACGACGCCGGTCGCGAGCGCGGCGCTCGGCCGCCTGCTGACGGCCGGCGTGATGATGGGCGTGATGATGGACGACGACGATGATCTGATCACCGTCACCATCCGCGGTGACGGGCCGATGGGAGGCCTGACCGTGACGGCGGATTCGAAAGGAGACGTGAAGGGTTTCGTCTACCAGCCGGACATTCCGCTGATGGTCAATGCCAGACATAAGCTGGATGTCGGCGGCGCGATCGGAAACGGGTCGCTGACCGTGGTCAAGGATCTGGGACTGAAGGAGCCGTATTCGGGGTCGATCGATCTGGTGAGCGGGGAGATCGGCGACGATATCGCGTACTATTTTTTGGCAAGCGAGCAGGTACCGTCCTCGGTCGGACTGGGAACGCTGGTGAATACGGACGGGTCCATTCTTCAGGCGGGAGGCTTTATCATTCAGCTGATGCCGGATGCGACGGAGGAGGTAATCGCAAAGCTGGAGGAAAATCTGAAGGGTGTTGATTCTGTGACGAAGCTGCTCTCGGACGGTATGACTCCGGAACAGATTCTGGAAAAGCTGCTCGACGGAATGGAGATCGAATTCCACGGAACCATTCCCGCGCAGTTCCGGTGCAACTGCAGCCGGGACCGTGTCGCAAAGGCACTGATCAGCCTCGGACGCAGGGAACTGCAGTCTCTGGCTGACGAGGGAAAGCCGGTGACGCTTCACTGCGATTTCTGCAGGACCTCCTACGAATTTTCCACCGGCGAGGTACGGGAGCTGATCCAAAAGATCGGATGAACGCCCGTTATTGTTTTTTCGCAGAGAGTGCAGTCATTGGATCTTTGCAAGTTATTAACCGTATTTAAAGACGAGGATTCTTATTATGAAGGATGGTTTTATCAAGGCGGCTGCGGCCACGCCGAAGGTGACGGTGGCGGATCCTGCCGCGAACACGGCGGAGATTTTGAAACAGATCCGGGAGATGGAGAAAAGAAAAGCGAAAATCATGGTGTTTCCTGAGCTCTGCATCACCGGGTATACCTGCAGCGATCTGTTCTGGCAGGAGAGGCTCATTGACGAGGCGAAGGAGCAGCTTCAGGTGATTCTTTCCGAGACGGCAGAGGTGGACGCGCTGATTGCGGTCGGTCTTCCATGGGAGCACGAGGGAAAGCTCTACAACTGCGCGGCCGTTATGAATCGGGGTGAGCTGCTGGGTATTGTGCCGAAAAAACATCTGCCGAATTACAATGAGTTCTACGAGAGACGCCACTTCACGCCGGGATTCGAGTCCCCGGTGATGACGGAATTTGACGGGGAGGAAGTGCCGTTCGGCATGAATATTCTTTTCCGGTGCCGTCAGGTCCCGAGGCTTGTGATGGCGTGTGAGATCTGCGAGGATCTGTGGGTTCCGATTCCGCCGAGTATGCACCACGTGCAGGCGGGAGCGACGGTCATCGCCAATCTCTCCGCCAGCGACGAGATGGTCGGAAAAGATTCTTATCGGAAAAAACTGGTCACCGAGCAGTCCGCCCGTCTGGTCTGCGGCTATATTTATGCCGCCTGCGGCGAGGGAGAGTCCACGACGGATCTGGTATTCGGCGGCCAGAACATGATCGCCGAGTACGGGACACTGATGGCGGAATCTCCGCGTTTCCGCAACTCGATTGTATATGCGGATTTCGATGTGCAGCGGCTTGTAGCGGAGAGACGCCGCATGACCACCTACCGCACCGCTCCTCAGGACGATTATGTGACGGTGACCTTTAATCTGACGATGGAAGAAACGGTGCTGGACCGCACCTTTGACCCGCACCCGTTCGTCCCCTCGGACGAAGCGGACCGCGCGTATCGGTGCGACGAGATTCTGAACATTCAGGCGATGGGGCTGGTCAAACGGCTCGAACACACGCACTGCCAGAGCGCGGTGGTCGGCATCTCCGGCGGCCTCGACTCGACTCTGGCGCTGCTGGTGACAACGCGCGCCTTTGACCGTCTGAACATCCCGAGAAATCAGATCCTGGCCGTGACCATGCCGTGCTTCGGGACGACCGACCGGACCTACAACAACGCCTGCACACTGGCGAAAGATCTTGGGGCTGCCCTGAAGGAGGTGGATATCAAAGAGTCGGTGATGCAGCATTTTCGCGACATCGGACAGGACCCGTCGGTCCATGATGTGACCTATGAGAACTGCCAGGCGCGCGAGCGCACGCAGGTTCTGATGGATCTTGCCAACAAGAGCGGCGGTCTCGTCATTGGCACGGGAGATCTCTCCGAGCTTGCTCTCGGATGGGCCACCTACAACGGAGACCACATGTCCATGTACGCCGTGAACTGCTCGGTGCCGAAGACACTGGTGCGCCACCTGGTCCGCTACTGTGCGGATACCTGCGGCAATGAAGAATTGAACCGGATCCTTCTGGATATCCTGGATACTCCGGTGAGCCCGGAACTGCTTCCGCCGGAAGAGGGAGCCATCTCCCAGAAGACGGAGGAGCTGGTCGGCCCTTACGAGCTGCATGATTTTTATCTGTATTACATGCTCCGCCTCTGCTATGAGCCGGCGAAGATCTACCGCATCGCGAAACAAGTCTTTCAGGGAAAATATGACAATGAGACACTGCTGAAGTGGCTGAAGAATTTCTACCGGAGATTCTTCGCCCAGCAGTTCAAGCGCTCCTGTCTGCCCGACGGTCCGAAGGTCGGTTCCGTCGCGGTTTCGCCGAGGGGTGATCTCCGGATGCCCAGCGACGCAAGCGCCGCGGCCTGGATGAGGCAGGTGGAGGGACTGTCGGCAGAGAGCTGAAAAAAGTGATATAGAGAGATCAGTATCAGGAAATACAGATGGCAGATATTGGCAGCCGGCCTGAAGAGTGCCGGGAACAGGAGAAAAACCATGTCACTTCAGATCGTGGCGGGAAGCAGCGGCGCGGGAAAATCCTATACCGTATACCGGGAGCTGATCGGGGAATCCATGCGTCATCCGGAACAGAATTTTATCGTGATGGTTCCGGAGCAGTTTACGATGCAGACGCAGAAGGATCTGGTGATGATGCACCCGAGGCGGGGGCTTCTGAACGTGGACGTTCTCTCTTTTAACCGCCTCGCCTGGAGAGTGTTCGGGGAGGTCGGAGGGAATAACGGAGCGGTGATCGACGACATCGGAAAGACGCTCGTCCTGCAGAAGACCATCTCGTCCTGCGAGAAGAGCCTGGGCGTTCTTCGCGGGACTCTCTCGCGGCAGGGTTCGGTCGAGAACATGAAGTCTCTGATTTCGGAGCTCCTGCAGTATCGCGTGACTCCGGACGATCTCGGGCGCTGGCTGGAGAAGAACGGGAAGGAGACGGGGCTTCTTCCGGAGAAAATTTCGGATGTGCGGACGATTTACGAGAGTTTTCTCGATACGCTTTCTTCGAATTATCTCACGGTCGAGGAAGTGCCGCAGCGCCTGGCGGATGTGATTGACGGGTCGGAACTGGTGAGCGGGAGCACAGTCGTGCTGGACGGTTTTACCGGTTTTACTCCCGTGCAGCTCCTCGTGGTGGAGAGGATGCTCGCGATCTGCAGGAAAGTGACCGTGATTGTGACTGCGGACAGCCGGACGGATCTGATGGGAAACTGCGGGAAGCACCGGCTTTTCTATATGAGCTGCCGGATGACGCGGCAGCTGACACAGCTCGCGAATCAGACAGGGTGCGAGATCCTTCCGGTCCGGAAAATTGAAGGGAACGCGAGGTTTTCGGACAATCCGCCCATGCGCTTTCTGGAGCAGAATATTCTCCGTTACCACCATGAGGCCTGGAAAGGAGAACAGGACCGGATACATCTTTGTTCCTGCCCCGACCCGCGCGAGGAGGTCCGGATCGCGGTCTCCGCGATCTGCCGCATGGTCCGCCGCCAGGGATATCGCTGGCGCGATTTTGCGGTGGTCACCGGAGATCTCGATACGTACGGGAGAGAATTTGACCGGCAGCTGACCGAAGAGAATATTCCTCATTTCCTGGATCAGAAAAAATCACTTCTGGCCAATCCGCTCGTCGAATTTATCCGCTCGGCGGTCGGTATGATCGTGCGCGGTTTTTCCTATGAGAGCGTGTTCCGTTTCCTCAGGTGTTCTCTGACCGATTTTACCGCGGACGAGATTGACCGCATGGAGAATTACGTTCTCGGAGTCGGCGTCCGCGGGTGGAAAAATTACACGGAGCGCTGGATCCGCGTTCCGGCGCACATGGCGCCGGGAGAACTGGATGAGCTGAATGAACTCCGGGAGCGTTTCCGGTTGCTGCTCGGAGATTTCACGGAAGGAATGCGGCAGAGAAACGGGACCATCCGCCGGAAGACGGAAGTGCTGTACCGTTTTCTGGTGAAAAATGATCTGCAGCAGAAGATCTCGGATATCGCGGATGATTTTGAAGCGGGAGGGGACGCGTCTGCCGCCAGAGAGTACCGGCAGATATATTCCCTGGTGATGAATCTCTTTGACCAGATGGTTTCCATTCTGGGCGATGAACGTATGGGCAATGCCGCCTACCTGAAGATGCTTGAGGCGGGCCTGTCCGAAAGCTCCGTGGGCCTGATCCCTCCCGGAGAGGACCAGGTGATGATCGGCGACATTACCCGCACCAGACTGAAAAAGATCCGGGTGATGTTTGTGGTCGGGGTCAATGAGGGCGTCGTTCCGAAGGCCGCGAAGCAGGAGGGCATTCTGTCCGAGGCGGACCGCGCCTCCCTCGCGGCGGACGAGATCCGCCTCGCGCCGGACACCCGCGAGGAGCTCGCGTCGCAGCGGTTTTATCTGTATCTGATTCTGACGAAAGCATCCGATTTTCTTTTCCTGTCCTGGAGCCGGATGGATGCGGGAGGGAAAGCGAAGGAACCTTCTTATCTGATTGAATCGGTCCGATCGCTTTTTCCGGAGATGAAAATCGAGACGGAGATGGACCAGGGATCGTATGACCGGCTGGAGACTTCGGAAGGAAGGCTTCAGGTTCTTCTTTCCGGAATCCGCGGGGCAGGAGCGGGGAAAGACGATCCGGTTTTCCTGGCCGCGGCGCAAGAGGATCCGGAGACATTTTTCCACCTGATGGCAGCGGCACAGACACGCAATCCCACAGAAGGGATCGGAAAGAAAACGGCCCGCGCCCTCTACGGAAATCACCTGCGGAATTCCGCGTCGAGACTGGAGACGTTTGCCGCCTGCGCCTTCCGGCACTATATGGAGTACGGACTGCGCCTCTCGGAGCGGGACGAGTACATCTTTACGCCGGCGGATCTGGGAACGATCATGCACAATGCGCTGGCGCGGTTTTCGGAGCGGATGGCAGAGGAGCGCGTCCCCTGGAATGCGCTCACTGAGGAGATGCGAAACCAATATGCGGAAGAGGCGCTCTCGGAAATCGTCCACGATTACGGAAATACGATTCTTCACAGCTCCGCGCGCAACACGTATGAGATCCGCCGGATCGAAAGAATCCTGAAGAAAACGGTCTGGGTCCTGCAGGAGCAGATGGGTTACGGAAGCTTCGTCACCGAGAACGCCGAGCAGTCGTTTGTCAGTGAGGATCTGGAGTCTCTGCGGATCCGGGCGGGAGAAGATACCGACTGCACTCTCACCGGAAGGATAGACCGCGTCGACATCTGCGATCAGGGGAGCGAACGCTTTATCAAAATCATTGATTACAAAACAGGGAAAACCTCCATCGATTTCACGCGTCTGTATCACGGTCTGCAGATCCAGCTGATGATATATCTGAACGCAGCCATGGAGTCGGAACAGAGAAGTCATCCGGAAAAGAAGATTCTTCCCGCCGGACTGTTTTATTATAACGTAGACGATCCATATATCGATGCCGGGAAAGCGGGGAACCGGGAGCAGGAAATTCTGAAGGAACAGAGGATGAAAGGGCTTGCCCTGGCGGACAGCAGAGTCCTGTCTCTGATGGACCGTTCACTGGACGAGACAGGAAAGTCGGCGGTCATCACCGGAATTTCGATCAATGATGACGGGAATTTTAAAAAAGGCTCAAACGTTTTGTCCGGGGAGGATTTCCGGGCGCTTTCATCTTATGTACGCCGGAAGTCCGCGGACCTTGTCCGCCGCATGCAGGAAGGGGAGACCGCCGCTTCTCCATACCTGTCAAAAGATTCAGATGCCTGCTCCTGGTGCCCCTATCACGGGGTCTGCGGATTCGACGAGCGGATACCGGGATACCGCCACAGGAGGCTGAAGAGCATGAGTGCCGCGGATCTTCTGGAAAAGATCCGGGAGGAGAAATGAGAACTCCATCCGGGCCGGATGAAAAAACGAAACATATGCCGCAAGAATCAGACGGGAGGATTCGCGCGATGGGCGTGGAATGGACAGAAGAACAAAAACAGGTAATCTCCGCGAGAGGAGAAAATCTTCTGGTCTCGGCGGCCGCCGGGTCGGGGAAGACGGCGGTCCTGGTGGAGCGCATTCTTTCGCTGATCACCGATGGGGAACATCCGGTCGATGTTGACCGCCTGCTGGTGGTCACCTTTACCAATGCCGCGGCGGCGGAGATGAAGGACCGGATCGGAGCGGCGATCGAAAAGAAGCTCAGTGAGGATCCGGAAAATGAGCATCTGCAGCGGCAGAGCGTGCTCCTTCCGGGCGCCCGGATCAGTACCATCGACAGCTTCTGCCAGTATGTGATTCAGAATTATTCCCACAAGACCGATATGGACCCGAAGAGCCGCGTCGGGGATGAGGGCGAGCTGAAACTGCTCCGGTCGGACGTAGCGGAAGAGATGCTGGAAGAGCATTATGCGGATCCGGATCCGGAGTTTGTGCGATTCGTGGAATCGTTTTCCAGGGGAAAAGATGACTCAAATCTGGAGGAGAAGATCATCCAGGTATATCGTTTTGCCTCTGCCAGTCCGGATCCGGACGAGTGGCTGGATATGGCACTGGACGGATACCGTGTGACAACCCGGCAGGATCTGGAGAAGGCGCCATGGATGGGCGATCTGCTCGGAAGGTCCGCGGCTCTCGTAAAAGACAGCTGCAGAACGGTGGAAGAGGCGATCCGTCTGGCTTCGGCTCCGGACGGTCCGGACCAGTATCTCCCGATGCTGAAAGAGGATCTTGAAAATCTGACCCGTATCTCGCGGTGCCGCACCTATGAAGAGTTTTACGAGGCTTTTCAGAGCTTCTCCTTCCCAGGCCTGAGAGGCAAAAAAGGAACGGATGTCGATCCGGAGATGAAGGAACGGGTAAAGACGCTCCGGGATTCGGTAAAGGGTGCTGTTAATTCTGTGAAAGAAAGCTTCTCCCTCAGCGGGGAGGAGGTCGTCAGGCAGCTCGCCTCCATCCGTCCGCTCGCGGAAGAGCTGGTCCGTCTCACCCGGGAATTCGGGCAGCGTTATGCGGAAAAGAAAAGAGAAAATAATCTGATCGACTTTTCGGATATGGAGCATTATGCCCTGAAGATTCTTCTGGAAAAAACGGACGATGGGTGGCGAAGGACGGATGCCGCGAGAGAGCTGTCTTCCCGTTATGCGGAAGTCATGTGCGACGAGTACCAGGACAGCAATCTGCTTCAGGAGTTTCTTCTCGAAGCGGTTTCGGGGACGGAAGAGGGACGGAATGACCGGTTTATGGTCGGTGATATCAAGCAGTCGATCTACTCCTTCCGCATGGCGCGGCCGGATATTTTCATGGAGAAATACCGAAGCTGCCGCCCCGCGGGGGAAGCCGCCGGGACGGGAGAAGACCGGGCAGGGGTACGCATCAGCCTCAGCCGGAATTTCCGGAGCCGGAGGGAAGTGATCGACCCGGTCAATTCCCTGTTCCGGAGACTGATGCGCCCGGATCTGGGAGGCATCCTCTACGACGATGAGGCGGCGCTGTATCCCGGAGCGGATTACCCAGAGACAGAGCAGACGTCTCCCGGAGCGTTTTCCGACACGGCTGAGCTTCTGATCCTGGATCGGAGTGCGGAGGCGTTCAAAGAGGATCATGACAAAGATACGATGATCGAGGCGGAGGCGATGCTCGCCGTGCGGGAAATCCGCCGTCTGATCCGGGACGGAAAAGTTTTTGACAGAGAGACGGGCGCGATGCGTCCCGCCTCTTACCGCGATATTGTCATATTGATGCGCTCCATCACCGGAAGAGCGCAGATTTATGAGCGTGTGCTCACCGCGGCCGGCATCCCGGCTCATGCAACGACCTCGAAAGGGTATTTTTCCGCCGTCGAGGTAGTGGCAGTTCTGAATTATCTGCGGATTCTGGATAATCCCAGACAGGAGATCCCTTTTGCTGCCGTACTGCGGTCCCCGGCCTGCGGCCTGACCGACCGCGAGATGGCCTTTCTGCGGAGCAGAAACCAGGAGGTTCCGTACTACGAGGCGGTCCTGGGATATTACGATTCCTTCTGCTGCGACCGGAAGGACCCGGATGGAAAACATGTGAAAAAAGATCTCGACCCGGACCGGGTGCGGGATCTGCCCCCGGAGGAACAGGAGATTCTGCGGAAACTCCGCCGTTTTCTGGATACCTGGACGGAGCTGCGCAGGAGTGTTCCCCTCGTCAGTGTCCATGAGCTGATCGAGAGGATTCTTCAGGAGACCGGGTGCGGAGTATACGCCGCGGCCATGCCCGCCGGGGAGCAGCGGGAGGCGAACCTGAAGTTTCTGGTGCAGAAGGCGGTCGAGTTTGAGAAGACGAGTTATCACGGATTGTTTCAGTTTATCCGGTACATCGAGCGGATGCAGCAGTATTCGGTCGATTTCGGGGAGGCGAGTCCGGAAGGCGAGGCGGGTAATACGGTCCGTATTCTGTCGATCCACAAGAGCAAGGGGCTTGAGTTTCCCTTTGTCATTCTCGCCGGACTGGGATCCGGATTCAATGATACTGACAGCAGGAGCGAGATTTCTCTCCACGCAATTTCCGGGATCGGACTCAATGAGATCGACCCGGAGATGAGAACCCGCAGGACTTCCGTGATCAACCGGTCCATCCATCAGACGATCCATTGCGATATGCTCGGGGAGGAGATGAGAATTCTCTACGTGGCCATGACAAGGGCGAGGGAGAAGCTGATCATGACGGGCGTCTGTTCTGACGGCGAAAAGCTGGCCCGGGAACTCTATTCCGGAAATTCTCAGGAACCGGTATCGTATTCGAAGCGGGCCGGTGCTTCCTCCAGCCTGGACTGGATTGTCGCAGCTCTCTCGCCGGATTCGGGAGTGCGTGTGTCCATTGTAGATCCGGAGGACATCGGAATCGGCGATGTGTCGGATGAGAAAATGAGATCGGAGGATCTGAAGTGCATCCGGCGGAGCGTCTCCGGGGGGAACGGGGCCGATCCGGAGACGATAGATTTTCTGCAGGAGAGAAAGAAATTTGTTTATCCCTGGACCGGGATGGCGAAGCTTCCCGCGAAGCTCTCCGTGTCCGAGATTAAGATGCGCGCGATCGCGGAGACAGAGGAGGAAACCGGAGAAGCTCTCTTTGAGGAGGAGCCCGTGATTCCGCTGATTCCGGACTTCATGCGGGAGACGGCGGAAGAAGGAGAGGAGGAAGACACAAAGGGTTCGGGAGCCGCGCGGGGTACCGCTTATCACCAGGTGCTGCGGGAGCTGGATTTCGAGTCGGCAGATTCGGAGGAGGCGATCCGTTCCCAGATGGATTCCATGGTGAAAAAAGGGATTCTGTCAGCGGCTGATGCCTCCCTGGTCCGCCCTTCCGTGATTCTGCGGTTTGTCCGCTCGGATATCGGGAAGCGCATGCGCCGCGCGGAGCAGGCGAAGGAGCTCCGCCGCGAGCAGCCTTTTGTCATCGACATTCCGGCCTCCGAAATTGACCCGGAATACGGGTCGGAGGAGGCGATTCTGGTGCAGGGAGTGATCGATGCGTATTTTAAAGATCACGGAAAGTATGTTATAGTAGACTACAAAACAGACCGGATCCGTGAGAGAGACGGAAGCGACCTGATCCGCCGTTACAGAACCCAGCTCCTTTATTACAGGCGGGCGCTGGAACAGATTCTGGAAGAGCCGGTCTCTGAGATGATTCTTTATTCGACTGCGCTGGGGAAGGCGCTGAGGATAGAAGAGTGAACGCAAAGATGCGAGGATGTGATGAAAGGAGAAGCTATGAACGAGAAGGTAATGCAGAAGCTCAGTTACGGTCTGTTCGTGCTGACGGCGAAAGACGGAGCCAAGGATAACGGGTGTATTATCAATACGGTGACTCAGGTGGCCAATAATCCGAACCGCATTTCCATCGCTGTAAACAAGGCAAATTTCACGCACGACATGATTCTGAAGACGGGAGAGTTTAATGTTTCCATCCTCTCCGAGGAAGCAAAATTTGCTACTTTTCAGCATTTCGGCTTCCAGAGCGGGAGAGATGTGGACAAGATGGCGGAAATTACTTTCTCCAGGGCGGAGAACGGAATCGCCTATATCGAGGACGGCTGTAACGCCTATATCTCAGGCAGGGTGATTCAGTCGATTGACGTCGGAAGCCACACGCTGTTCATCGCGGATGTGACAGGCGGAGAAATCTTCAACGAGACTGCCTCCGCGACGTATGCGTACTACTTCTCACACATTAAACCGAAACCGCAGCCGAAAAAGGATGAGAAAAA
Source organism: Bilifractor sp. (assembly GCA_050944685.1). Lineage (GTDB taxonomy): Bacteria > Bacillota > Clostridia > Lachnospirales > Lachnospiraceae > CADBRN01. The sequence continues at coordinate 53,738 of JBMNRP010000001.1, read as the reverse complement.
GAAGGGGTGGATCTGCAAGATCTGCGGGTACATCTACGAGGGAGAGGTGCTTCCTCCGGATTTTATCTGCCCGATTTGCAAGCATCCGGCTTCTGATTTTGAGCCGCTTACCTGACAATCCGATGATTCCCGGAAAAAGCAGCGTCGCGAATGATTCGGGGCGCTGTTTTTCCGCCCGGAAAAGGGACTGATAACCGGAAGGAGTTTCCCGCGTCCGCCCGATGCGTGCGCGCGGAGGTGAATTCCCTGTTTGGATAATAAGAAAGAGAGAAAAACTGTCATGATCAATGAAACGATGAAGCAGCTGGGAAATGTTCGCTCCGTGATCCGCGACCTGTTTGAGTACGGGAAGAAGCGCAAGGCGATTGTCGGAGAGGACAAGGTTTTTGATTTCAGCCTCGGAAACCCGAACGTTCCCGCTCCGGCTGCCGTCAATCAGACATTCTGCGATCTTCTGAGCGGGAAGGACGACGTCTATCTGCACGGCTATACCTCCGCACAGGGAGATGCGGATACGCGCCGGGCGATTGCAGAAAACCTGAACAGCCGGTTCGGCACGCATTTTGGTGCGGACAATCTCTATATGACCTGCGGCGCGGCTGCCTCGCTGAAGATCAGCATTACCGCCCTGCATACCGACGGGGATGAAATGATTGTCCTGACTCCGTTTTTCCCGGAGTACCGCGTCTTTGTCGAGACCGCGGGTGCGAAGCTGGTTGCTGTGGATTCGGATCCGGCCACTTTTCAGATAGATTTTGACCGTCTGGAGCCGGCTGTGACGGAAAAGACGAAGGCGATTATCGTGAATTCCCCGAATAATCCTTCCGGTGTCGTCTACCCCGAGAGCGCGGTGATTAAGCTGGCCGCTCTCCTGGAGAAAAAATCGGAGGAATACGGCCATCCGATCTATATGATTACGGATGAGCCGTACCGGGAGCTGGTTTACGATGACACGACCGTCGTTCCCTACGTGACGAAATATTATAAGAACACGATCGTCTGCTACTCCTACAGCAAATCGCTCTCCATGCCGGGAGAGCGTATCGGCTACGTCCTCGTGCCGGACGAGCTGGAGGACAGTGCGGATGTCTACGCGGCAGTCTGCGGAGCCGGACGTGCGCTCGGCTATGTGTGTGCCCCGAGTCTTTCTCAGCATGTGATCGAAAAATGCACCGGAATGGTGTCGGACCTGAGCGTTTACCGCGAGAACCGTGATCTGCTGCTGAAGGAGCTGACGAAGTACGGGTATCAGTGCGTCTACCCGGACGGTGCGTTCTATCTCTTTGTAAAAGCCATGGAGCCGGATGCCGTCGCGTTCAGCGAGAGAGCGAAAAAGCACGATCTGCTTCTGGTCCCGGCCGACAGCTTCGGCACGCCGGGATACGTGCGGATCGCGTACTGCGTGAAGACCGACATGATCCGGCGCTCGCTGCCCGCTTTCAGGGCTCTCGCAGAGGAGTACCGGAACTGAAAAAGCCGGCTTTGAGGGCTGGTGTCTTCCGGATTTCAAGTGATTTGGAAACGATTGCGGATTTTCAGAAACCTTTTGGACGAAATAAATTCACCGAATTGTTCCAACAATTGTTTTCGGAAAAAGTTGCACAAAAAGGGAAGGAATCCTCACCCCGGGGGATGTTTTTATGTTTAGTTTACCCGATTCCCGGATTTTCCGGGGTCCGGAGTTATCCACATTTTTGGATGCCGAAACGGCGCGGATTGCGGACTTATACACGAACTTATCCACCTTATCCACAAAAATCGGGTAAAATTATCGGTTTGACATAACCATTTTCGGACGAACAAACATTTTAGAAAATCTTCCGAAAATCAAGGAAATGTAAAAATCTACCGGCCTCCGCCTTGACAAAACCGTTCTCAAAACATTAGCAGCGAATTCGATGAACAAGACACAATTTAAAGCTGATTTCAGACAATAACTCAAATTGACAATAAACTGTTTGGCCGGAGAAATGGAGAATTTACTATTTCTTGTATAATTAACGGATGTACATCTTTTTTTTGTGTGATAAACTTGAGCGTGAGGGATATTGCTGTAATATTTATCTCTGGGAAAGCTTCCTGTAAATCTTCCAGACAGGAGGATGCGGAAACGGAGGTGAAAGGAATTTGAACGGGGAGAAAAAGAAGAAAAGCATTGTTCTCTTCATTGTCCTGGTTGCCGTGCTTTTCGTCGGAATTATCCTGACGGAACCGATGGACAAGGGGGAGACGCTGAAGGAATCCATGCGTGACGTCGTCATGCATGAGTCGAACAAGGTCAGCCTGTTCGGACTGATCGATGTAAATCCGGGACTGATCTCGGCTTACGTCGTGACAGCGATCCTTTTCGTGTTTTCGCTGATTGTCCGCATCGCGGTCATCCCGAAGTTCAAATACGTTCCGGGAAAATTCCAGATGATGCTCGAGCAGGCCGTCGGACTGTTCCGGAAAAAGGCGGAGGATAACAGTCCGACGAGAAATAATTTTCTCGGAGCGTACATTTTTATGGCGGGCGTCTATATTTTTGTCGGCACGCTCTTTGAGCTGTTCGGGTTTCAGGTGATCACCACGACCGGCAGATCCGTCTCCCTTCCCGCGCCTCTCGCGGATATGAACGGAGCCATCTGTATGGCCTGTCTGTCTTACGGCGTGATCATGTCCGGAGGAATCGCCGGAAACAAGGGGAAGGGGATCCTTTATACGCTGAAAGAATATTCGCTTCCGATCTCCATGTCCTTCCGATTGTTCGGGGCGCTGCTTTCCGGTGCGCTTGTCACGGAGCTGGTCTATTCCACGCCCACGCTCAGCATCGGTCTTCCGGTGCTTGTGGGTGTTCTGTTCACGCTCCTGCACGCCCTGATTCAGGCGTACGTTCTGACCATGCTGACATCGGTCTATTACGGACAGGTGACGGTTACGCCCGCGAAAAAAGAAAAGAAAAAAAGACGGAATCGGTAGTAATTTTAAGGAGGTAATTTTCATATGAACACTGTATTAAAGAAGGTTTCGGCGGTATTTGTACTGCTGCTGATCGTCGGAATCATGGCCGCGCCGTTTACTGCGGAGACGGTCCGGGCGGCGGGAAACGATACATCCGCTTCATCCTCCACCACGACGGAAGAGACTGCGGATTCCAGTGAGGACAGCGCGACCGGCGACAAGGCCATGGCGGCTGCCATCGCGATCGGGCTGGGCGCGCTCGGCGGAGCCATCGCCATGGGCATCGCGATTTCGAAATCGTCGGAGGGAATTTCCCGTCAGCCCGAGGCGGGCGGGCAGATCCGGACGACGCTGATGCTCGGTCTGGTCTTCATTGAGACGGCCATCATCTACGCGCTGGTTGTCGCGATTCTGATCATATTCGTCCTGTAGAAGTATTCTGAAAAGAGGTTTTCGAATGTTAGGTATTGATTTTCAGCAGATTCTGCTTCATTTGCTGAATGTGGTGATTCTGTTTTTCGTTCTTTATTTCCTGCTGTACAAGCCGGTCTGCAAGTTCATGGATCAGCGAGAGCAGCATTATAAAGAGATAGACGAAAAGGCGAAAAAGAATCTTGCGGACGCGGAACAGTCAAAGGAAGAGTACCGCCGGAAGCTGGAAGCGGCGTCGGAAGAAATATCCGCCATGAAGGAGAAATCCCGCAAAGAGATTTCCGAGGAAAAGAACGCCCGTCTGGCCAAGGCGGAGTCGGATGCCGCCGAGATTCTCGAAAAAGCGCAGAAAAAGGCGAAGGCCGAGCACGATCAGATCATCGGGAGCGCCCAGAAGGAAATTTCGGAGCTTGTCACGGACGCGACGGAGAAAATCGTTCTTCACGAATCGGTCAGCGACAGCTACGACCAGTTCCTGAATTCGGCGGAGTCCGATGAAGGAGAGCAAGCGAATGAATCATAAAGAGACAGAACATACTGCCGTCCTCTATTCGTCTGTTCCGCCTACAGCGGACCAGATGGAAAAATTTGAGCGGTTTCTGTCCAGGGAATACGAACAGCCGGTCAAGGTTGTCTGGGAAGAAAGTCATCAGTACACGGAAGGGTTTGTCCTGAAATACGATGAAAATATTTATGACTGGACGGCAAAGGGCAGACTGAGGCAGCTGGAGGAGAAGCTGAGCAATCTTTCCGCCAGGGATGGCAATATTATCCCGCTGATCCGTGAGACCGTGAAGAACTGGGTTCCCGAGCCGATGGCCAAGGAGGTCGGTACCGTTCTCACGATCCATGACGGGATCGCCACCATTGACGGTCTGAAGCGGGCGACCTATGGCGAGATCCTGATCTTCGAGGACGGAACCCGCGGAATGGTTCAGGATCTCCGCGAGGACGAGATCGGGTGCATCCTGTTCGAGGACGACTCGGATATCAGCGCGGGAAGCCAGGTGCGCCGCACCGGAAGAACCGCCGGCGTTCCGGTCGGAAAGGATTTTCTGGGGAGAGTGATCAATCCGCTCGGGGTTCCGATTGACGGGAAGGGTAATATTCCCTCTTCCGACTATTATCCGATCGAGCATCCCGCTCCGGGGATTATCGACCGCCAGCCGGTCAATAAACCCATGGAGACGGGTCTTCTTGCGATCGATTCCATGTTTCCCATCGGACGGGGGCAGCGTGAGCTGATCATCGGAGACCGCCAGACCGGAAAAACGTCCATCGCCATGGATACGATCGTCAACCAGAAGGGAAAAGACGTCATATGCATTTATGTGGCGATCGGACAGAAGGCCAGCTCCGTGGCGCAGCTGGTCAGGAATCTGAAAAAACACGGAGCGATGGATTACACCATCGTAGTGAACGCGTCGGCGAGTGACGCCGCTCCGATGCAGTATATTGCCCCGTACGCGGGGACGTCCATCGGCGAATATTTTATGGATCACGGGGAGGACGTTCTGATCGTATACGATGATCTGTCCAAGCACGCGATCGCGTACCGTTCCATGAGTCTTCTTCTGGAAAGGCCGCCGGGGCGTGAGGCGTATCCCGGCGACGTGTTCTATCTGCACTCGAGACTGCTGGAGCGCTCGGCGCACCTTTCGGAAGCAAAGGGAGGCGGCTCGATGACGGCTCTTCCGATCGTTGAGACACAGGCGGGGGACGTTTCCGCCTACATACCGACGAACGTGATTTCCATCACGGACGGTCAGATCTTTCTGGAGGCGGATCTGTTCCACGAAGGACAGCGCCCGGCCGTCAATGTCGGTCTTTCTGTGTCCCGTGTCGGCGGAGATGCTCAGACGAAGGCAATGAAGAAAGCGGTCAGCACGCTGAAACTGGATCTTTCCCAGTTTCGCGAAATGGCGGTATTCCTTCAGTTTTCGAGCGATCTGGACGAAGCCACCAAAAGACAGCTGGACTATGGCTCCGGTCTGATGGAGATGCTGCGTCAGCCGCAGTATCATCCGCTGCGTCAGCACGAGCAGGTGATCATGCTGGTGGTGATGCTTCATCACGTCTTCGAGAGAGTCCCGAAAGCGGAAATACCGGATTTGCTGTCCGATATGCTGAGATATTTCCATGAACACTGCATGGATATCTGCGAGGAGATTGATTCCAGCGGAATGCTTTCCGAGGACGAGATGCAGTCCATCGTTGAGACCGGAAAGAAATTCCTGGAGAAGCGGGGAAAGAGTCAGTGACGGCTGTCGGAAAATCCCGGAACGGTCAGAAAACGGCCTTGCGATAACCGGAAAAAGGCGGTGAGGATATGCCAACTACAAAAGAAATTAAGAACCGCATCCGAAGTGTCAGCGACACACAGAAGATCACGAACGCGATGTATCTGATCGCGTCGAAAAAGATGCGCAGGGCGAAGGAAAATCTGGATCAGACGCGTCCCTATTTTGAAGCGGTCAGCAAGGAAATCAAGCGGGTATTCCGCATCAACCCGGAAATCACGAGCAAGTATTTTTATCCTCCGAAGGACGTCCCGGATCAGGGAGGTCCGCGCGGTTTTCTGGTGATTACCGCGGACAAAGGTCTCGCGGGCGCCTATAATCAGAATCTGATCAGGAAGACGCGGGAGATGGTAAGGAAGCACGGATCCGGACACGATTATTTTTATGTGGTCGGAGAGTTCGGACGCCGGTTTTTTGATACGCACGGGATTCCGGTTGAGCAGTCGTTTCTTTACACGGCTCAGAATCCGACCATCGGCCGGGCGCGGGAAATCACGACGATCCTGCTCGACCGTTTTGAAAAAGATCTGGAGAGGATCTACATCGTCTATACGGATATGGCCAGCATGATGAATGAGGAGGCGAAATTCGAACGTCTTCTTCCGTTTCACCGCGCAGATTTCAAATCGCCCACAGTGGAGCGGGAGATTCATCATCCCTTTGATTTTTATCCGTCCCTGGAGACGGTTCTGGATACGATCGTACCCACGTACGTCACCGGTTATATTTACAGCGCTCTGATAGACAGCTTCTGCAGCGAGCAGTACGCGCGCATGTCGGCCATGGAGACCGCCAGCCAGAACGCGGGCGATCTGATCCGGGATCTGAATTCACAGTACAATCATATCCGCCAGGGAGCGATCACGCGGGAGATCACGGAGATTTCCGCGGGCGCGAAGGCGATGCAGAGGATTCACGGGAACGACAGATAACAGGACTCCGGGCGATGGAAGACTGGTTTTCAGCCCGGAATAAAGAGGTAAAGAAAAGTATGGCTGGAAGAATCATACATATTTCAGGCTCCGTCATTGACGTCGGCTTTGAAAAGGACAGGCTTCCGAAAATCCGGGAGGCGCTGAAGGTCAGAGTGAACGGACAGGAAAGACTGATGGAGGTTGAACAGCACATCAGCGAGCAGGCGGTGCGGTGCATCATGCTCGGGGAAAGCGAGGGCCTGGCGAGGGATATGGAAGTCATTCCGACCGGAAGCGGAATCACGGTTCCGGTCGGCGAGGCGGTACTCGGCCGCATGTTTAATGTCACCGGCAATCCGATCGACGGAGGGGATCCGGTACCGGAGGATACGGTCCGGTGGGACATTCACCGCAAGGCCCCGGCGTTTGACCAGCAGAATCCGTCGGTTGAGATTCTGGAGACCGGGATCAAGGCGATCGACCTTCTGGAACCGTATCCGAAGGGCGGAAAAATCGGCCTTTTCGGCGGCGCCGGCGTCGGCAAGACCGTTCTGATTCAGGAGCTGATTCACAGCGTTGCCATGGAGCACGGCGGCTATTCCATTTTTACCGGGGTCGGCGAGCGTTCCCGTGAGGGAAATGAGCTCTGGAATGAGATGCGTTCTTCCGGCGTCATTGAGAAAACGGCTCTGGTTTTCGGACAGATGAACGAGGTCCCCGGCGTCCGTATGCGGGTGGCTCTCTCCGGTCTGACGATGGCGGAATATTTCCGGGATGTAGAAAACCGTGATATTCTGCTGTTTATCGATAATATTTTCCGGTTTGTCCAGGCGGGCAGCGAGGTTTCGACCCTGCTCGGGCGTATGCCCTCGGCTGTCGGATACCAGCCGACGCTTGCAGAGGAAATGGGCACTCTTCAGGAGAGGATTACTTCGACCAAGAGCGGATCCGTCACGTCCGTTCAGGCCGTCTACGTGCCGGCGGATGACCTGACAGACCCGGCTCCGGCCACGACTTTTTCACACCTGGACGCCACGACGGTCCTTTCCCGCTCCATTGCGGAGCAGGGAATTTATCCGGCGATCGATCCGCTGGAATCGTCCTCGCGGATCCTGGAAAAAGACATCGTCGGGGAACGTCATTACCGGGTGGCAAGGAAGGTGACCGAACTGCTTCAGAAGTACAAGGAGCTGCAGGATATCATCGCGATTCTCGGAATGGAAGAGCTCGGAGATGAGGATAAGCTCACGATCTACCGCGCGAGGAAGGCGCAGAGATTTCTCTCACAGCCGTTCTTCGTGGCGGAAAAGTTTACCGGGGTCAAGGGAAAATACGTTCCGCTCTCCGACACGCTGGACGGCTTCGAAGCCATCATAAACGGAGAGGTCGATGATCTTCCCGAGGCGGCTTTCTATAATGTAGGAACCCTCGATGACGTTCGGAACAATGCGGAGAGGATTCAGGCGGAAAATACCGCGGATGAGACGACCGGGGAAGACAGACAGACGAGGAAGTAAGGCGGAAGCTGCGGCAGGCAGCATACGAGGAGAAGGGTATGAATACATTTCAGCTGGATTTTCTGGAAGCGGAAAGTGTTTTTTATACAGGGGAATGTGTCTCTCTCGTGTTTCCGACGGTGGACGGGCAGGACGGCGTTCAGGCCAACCACAGCAATGCCATCGCCGCCATTATTCCCGGCACTCTGGAATTCCAGAAGCCGGACGGGACGCGGGTGGAAGTCGCTGTCTCACACGGCATAATCAAGGTGGAAGACAATCAGGTCCTGATCCTGGTGGAAACGGCGGAACTTCCGGAAGAAATTGACGCGAACCGGGCCAGAAGAGCGAAGGAGAGAGCGCAGGAGGCTCTGCTGCAGAAGAAGAGCCGGCAGGAATACCGCGAAGCGCAGGCACTGCTCGCCCGTGCCGTCTCCCGCCTGCGTGTAAAGGACCGCTACTCAAGGAAGCGCGGCAGCAGAAGCTGACCCTCACGCGACACGCGGTTCTCCGCAGGGGAGATATTCTATGCGTCTCAGAAACATTCCCGGATCACGAGAGGCAATTGCGGCAAGCCCGTATGTTGTCTCGAATCCGGAACAGAATAAAGGAAAATGGAGCGCTTTCTTCGGAAATGATCACCTCCTGATGATAGAGGTGGGCATGGGGAAGGGACGCTTTCTGATGGATATGGCACAGGCTCACCCGGAATGGAATTTCGTCGGGATCGAGATGTACAGCAGCGTGCTGGTCCGCGCCGTTCAGAAGGCAGAGGCGCTGGAAAATAACCCGGGAAATTTCTGCTTCATCCGCATGGATGCCCGGGAGCTCACGGATGTGTTCGGGGAACATGAGGTTTCGCGCGTCTATCTGAATTTCTCCGACCCCTGGCCAAAGGCCCGGCACGAGGACCGGCGGCTGACGTCTCATCTTTTCCTGCGGCGCTACCGGAGTATTCTGGTTCCCGGCGGAAGAGTGGAGTTCAAGACGGACAATACGGATCTCTTTGATTTTTCACTCAGCGAGGCGGAGGCAGAAAACTGGGACCTGATCGCCGTGACGCGGGACCTCCATCATGACGCGAAGCTCTGCGAGGGAAATATCATGACTGAATACGAGGAGAGGTTTTCCGCAAAGGGAAATCCGATCTGCAAGATGATCGCCGTTCCGCCCTGTGGGATGAGATAAATGGCTTCCGGATCGGATTTTCTTTCCCGGATTTTGGAAGTCGGAGGAATTCTTCTCCGGAAGAGGGGAATTCCCTGTAAAATTCCGGAAAAGTCTGATGAAATATTTATAAAAAAGCCCTTGATTTTTTGTAATGAATCTCATATAATCGTTTTTGTTATCGACAAATGCGCCTTTAGCTCAGTTGGTAGAGCAGTAGACTCTTAATCTATTTGTCCAGGGTTCGAGTCCCTGAAGGCGCACGAAAAGCACTGTTTTTGGTTCACGTGAGGTACCGGGGACGGTGCTTTTATTTTTCGCTTTTCTGCCGGTTCAGGCGATCTGTTTTACAGCATGGTATCGTCCACGATTGTCAGCACTTCCTCCATCTTCGCCATCTCTTCGCGGATCTGGTCTTCTGAAATGATAAGCGGAGGGCAGATGAGAACCATGTTTTCATGCCCGAAGGTCATGAACCTGCGCTCTTTCAGCAGATCCAGGATCTTTTTCATCCTGCCTTCGGGATCTCTGCCGAACGGGACGAGTGGTTCACGGGTCTCCTTGTCTTTGACCAGTTCAATGGCGGAGAAGAGACCGATGTAACGCACATCGCCGACACATGAGTGTCTCTCTTTCATGTCCTCGAGAATCTCTCCGAGGACCTTTCCGGCTTCACGGACGTGATCCGGAATATCGTGATCCAGGTAATAATGAACACATGCCAGACCGGCTGCCGCCGCAAGCGGATGGCCGTTATAGGTGAGTCCGCAGGAGAGCACGTGATCATCGAAGTAGGATGCGATCTCTCTGGAAACGACTACGCCTCCCATCGGAACGTATCCGCAGGTGACTCCCTTGGCGAAGGTGACAATGTCAGGCCTGATGCCGAAATTCTGGAAGGCAAACATTCGTCCCGTTCGGCACCAGCCCGCCATGACTTCATCACATACCATGAGAATACCATACTTGTCGCAAAGCTTCCTTACGCCCGGCAAATATCCCTTCGGCGGGATAATGATGCCGTTGGTGCCGGTGATGGTCTCCATGATAATTGCGGCGATATTGTCCGGCCCCTCAAAGTTGATCTGGTCTTCGAGCAGGCCGAGAGAATATTTGGTATATTCCTCTTCCGTAAATGGAAGATGATCTCGATAGCGGTACGGATCGCGAAAGTGAATAAATCCGGGTATTCCCGGTTCCAGGGCAAAACGTCTCGGCTCACCGGAAAGGTTTCCGGCGCCGAAGCTCGATCCGTGATAGGAGCGGTAGCGTCCGAAGATCTTATTTTTACCGGTATACATTCTGGCGATTTTTATCGCGTTTTCATTGGCATCGGCACCCGCGTTGGTAAAAAATACCTTGCCCATATTGTCCGGCATCAGCGAAATAATCAGTTCCGCCAGATCCGCTCTGTCTTTGTCCGCATAAGCTTCACTGATAAAAGCATAGGATTCCAGCTTTTTGCGGATGGCTTCATTAATCTCCTGATTGCCGTACCCGACATTGGAGTTAACATGCATGGAGGACATATCAGAATACCGATTGCCGTCATAGTCATATACGTAGATTCCCTCGGCATATCTGATCGGAATCGGATGCAGGTTCTTCTGCTTGTTCCATGACTGAAGCACGTATTTTTTCTGCTTTTCCGCAATCTCTCTTCCCAGTTCACTTCCGCTCATAGTTCTAACCGCCTTTCTCTGAATATCAGAATTTATTTTCGCTTTTCGTATTTTTCTTCCGGCTGGAATTTCACCGGTGAGATCATTATAGAAGCCGGAAGGGTATACCTGTAATGAGCGGGAGCCTAAAATGTGATGGGCGGATGCACATGATTACGGCTCTGCTGTGCATCTGCCGGCAGTTTATTTATGCTGACGGATCATACTGTGATGTCCTGCATCAGAAAGGCCAAAGAGAGTTCAACCCGGACTTCCATCGAAGAAAAATCAAGTCCGAGAATTTCTTCGCAGCGGTGAATTTTGTAGTTGACCGTATTACGGTGGACGAAAAGCTTCTCGGCGGTATTCTTGACGCTGCAGTTGTTTTCCAGATAACAGCGGAGAAAGCTCGTCAGATCCGAATCATTCTTCTCATCGTAGCTGACAAGAGGCAGAACCAGACTGGTGTAAAAGTCATCGAGTACGGAAGTGTCATCCATTCCTATGAGAAGTTTGTAGAGCCCGAGATTTTCATAAAAGATGGAATCAGCAGAAATTTTTCCTTCGTGCTGCAGCTTGCAGATTGAGATCGCCTGCCTGTAGCTCTTGTACAGGCAGCGGATACTCCGTGTAGTTTTTCCCACGCCGATATAAAACTTCTGCTTTATCGGCTGGAAAACGCCGGCATACTTGAGCAGACTTCGGACAAAGGAATGCTGTTCTTCCGGACCGTAATTATACATGACCGCTACGATCTGCGACTCATAGGAGAAAAGCGCAAAATCCGAGTAATGGTGCTGCATGTAATTTACAAGACTCAGCAAATAATTTTCTAAATGTCCGGAATCCAGCTCCGGGTTCCTGAAAGTTTTGATCACACAGACCTTGTATGGACAGTCGGATGAAAAATTGCGGTTTGAGAGTGTGACGACGTACAATTCTTCCTGATCGGGAAAGAGGATTGCGTTCTTGAACGCGGAAGAAATCTCAAAAAATCGTTGATCATCTCTTGTGATCGCGTAGCAGAATATTCGCATGATTTCTGCCAGATGCACCTTCCAAGGGGTTGTAAAAATGGGGAAGGCATTCTCATTGCCGAAGTCAATCGCTTCCTGCGGAATATTTTCGATGAACGGCCCTGTATTGATGATGATCCCGGAAGCACCGTGTTCCTTAATGACGCGGAGAAGTTTCATCAAAGCATGCTTATTCTGAATACCTACACCCGTTGTAAAGACGATCTCGCCGCCATAGAGAAAATCTGCTGCTTCAGGAGTTTCTACCATGTGAACCCATTTTACAATGTTGTGCATTCCGCTTTCGCCTGCAGTCAGTGTAATGTCGAGGCGTTTTACCATTTCTATCAGTCTGTGAAGTTCAAGTGCCATGAATATTACCTCCTTTTCTGCATGTGCGGACATGATGCATTACCAGCATGTAGAAAAAAGAAAAGAGACAGAAAAGCCCGTGTCGGACTTCTTTGTCTCCTGTACATCTACAATATTCCAATTTGAAAAAAAATGCAATGGATTGAAACCAGTTGTTTGTGCATCAGACTGACAAGATTTAGGCGAATGACCGTATCGAAACGGATTTTTTTCGGCTACTGTTAGACATGGTTAGGATAATACCGGACAATCCAGACGAAAGGAGAACATATCTCATGCCCGAATTTAAGATACCGGAACATGTTTTTTATGGCACTGGCGCACTGTCGGAAGCGGGGCACCTGATAAAGGGTTTTGGAGGAAAGGCGCTGATCGTTACCGGAAGGCATGTGGTCAAGTCACCGATGATGGCTGATCTGAAGAAAGTGCTCGATAGCAGCGAAATTCCTTATGCTTTATACAGCGGAATTGTCGGTGAGCCGACGCTCTCTATGATTGAGGGGGGTTATGAAGTATTCCGGAAAGAAAAATGCACCTTCTGTATCGGTATCGGCGGAGGAAGTCCGATGGATTCGGCGAAGGCGGTTGCGGCGATGACATTGGCCAGGGAAAGCCTCACCGAATTTAACGGCAGGGAGATCTGTGGAGAGGCTCCACCGGTCGTGGCGATTCCGACAACGGCCGGAACAGGTTCGGAAGCTACACGGTTCTTCTGTGTGACAGATGAGTCGAATCATCTCAAAATGCTGTTGAAAGGTGACTGCCTGATCCCCGAGGTGGCAGTCATTGATCCGACATATTCATCGGATATGCCGAAGCGTGTAACGGCTGCGACAGGGCTGGATGCGCTGACCCATGCCATTGAGGCGTACATTTCCAGAAAGGCTTTCCCTCTCACGGATACCTGCGCCGTGTCAGCCATCCGGAGGATTCTGAAATACCTTCCGGTGTCATACCGTAACGGTTACGACCAGGAAGCGAGAGAGCAGATGGCTATTGCGGCCTTTGAGGCAGGTGTCTGCATCTGCAATTCGAGTGTGACGATAGTCCATGGAATGAGCCGGCCGATTGGTGCACTTTTCCACGTATCCCACGGAATCAGCAATGCCATGATTCTTGTCCCGTGTCTCCGGTTTGTGTCAAGCGGGAGTCTCGACCGGTTTGCGGATCTCGGGAGACTGACCGGTTTTTCGGAGAATTGTGACAGTGACGCGGCCGCGGCAGAAAAATTCCTGAATGCGGTGGGGTCGTGCTGCAGGGCATGTGAAGTACCGACCCTTCGTGAGTACGGAATTGATCCGAAAGAGTTTCGTTCTGTGATACCGAAAATGTCTGAGGACGCGATTGCTTCGGGAAGTCCGGGAAATTCGATCCGAGCGGTTACGGCGGAAGACTGTTCCAAACTTTATGAAAACCTCATCCGTATGTGACCGGACAGAAATGCGTATATTTTCGCACAACTTTTGAAAAAACAATGTGCATGCACACAAAGATCTTTGTGCTTTGGCTTATTGATTGAAAAGCTTATCTATTTTAAACTTCAAAATCAAAATTATTCAGGACATGGCAAGGACGTCAGAAAAAAACGTCAGCCATGTCCTGTTTTTATATGACAGATGAATCGGGAAGGAGGCCGAATGACGATGCTGAATGCAGAAAAAGAAGTGGAAATTAAAGTCGATCATCTTGGCGTTACTTTTCAGGACAACGAAGGCAATGACGTCCGGGCCCTGACGGACGTCAACCTGGATGTCTGCAAGGGAGAATTCGTCTCTCTCCTGGGGCCTTCCGGATGTGGCAAGACCACGCTTTTAAGATGCGTGGCGGATCTGCAGGAACCCACTTACGGAGAGATCAGGGTCTCCGGTAAAACGCCGAGGGAAGTAAGAATGAGTCAGAAATTCGGTTTTGTCTTCCAGCAGCCGGTGCTGTTTGACTGGCGCACGGTGAAAAAGAATGTGGAACTTCCGCTGGAGATGATGTATCAGACAAAGGAACAGCGTTCCAAACGGGCGGACGAGATGCTGGAAATGGTAGGACTTACCAGGTTTTCCAAACATTATCCGGGGCAGCTTTCCGGCGGAATGCAGCAGAGAGTCAATATCGCCAGGGCACTCGCCATTCGTCCGGATATCCTTCTGATGGACGAGCCGTTTTCTGCTCTGGATGAATTCACGAAGGAAAAGCTGCACGAGGATTTGCTTCAGATCTGGCGGCAGACGAACAAAACCGTTCTTTTCGTCACCCATAATATTCAGGAGGCGGTTTTCCTTTCCGACCGCGTATGCGTGCTTTCGCCGCATCCGGGAAGACTTTCAGCTGTTGTGGACATCACGCTTCCCAGACCCAGAACGCTGGATATGAAGGAATCTCCGGAATTCAACGAACTGGTGAAGAAAGTCCGCGGAAGCTTTGAAGGGGGGAGTCTTTAATGCGGATAGAAAAAATACCTCTTACAAAGCGGAAATGGTTCCAGACACTGTTCTGGATCGTGATTGTTATCGCAGCCTGGGAGATCGGTGCCAGCGTGGTCGGTGTGGTCAAAAGGACTCCGGAAAATGTTATGCCGCATTTGTACCAGATTCTGGGAGCAGCCGTTTCCAATAAACCGGTTTCGAGCGGCATGAGTGCCACGGAGATCGTATTGACCAGCGCAAGAGCGACGTTGCTTCGGGCATTTGCCGGATTTCTTCTGGGATCTCTGCTCGGTTTTGTTTTTGCGCTTCTGATGCAGCTTTCCCGGGTGATAGAAAAAATGATTTTTCCCTATCTGATGCTGATTCAGCTGATCCCGGTTCTGGGTCTTGCTCCGATTGTACTGGCCATCACCGGCGACATCAACCGCAGCCGGGTTATCATCGCGGCGATCTTAAGTTTCTATCCGGTCGCCAATAATACCCTGGCAGGCTTCAAGTCCGTATCCGGGGAACGGTATGATCTGATGTCCACCTATGCGGCGAAAAAATATCAGATTTACGGAAAAGTCCTGATTCCGACAGCGGTTCCCTATCTGTTTACCGGGCTGAAAATAGCAGCGCCGCTGGCCGTGACGGCATCCATTCTGGTAGATACTCTGCAGGGCGACGGCGGACTCGGGTGCATGCTTTCCCAGTCCCTGAAACATGCGATGAGTATTTACGTGTTCTGGCTGATCGTATTTTTCAGTGCCTTCGTCGGTATTTTCAGTACATATCTGATCAGTTTTATCGAATTTCTGTCGTCCCCAGCCAGGCGCTCTGCCTGGAACGGACGCAGGCTCGAGAAGAAGCACAGAAAACAGCATATGAGAGCAATGAGAAAGGAGCGTAAAAATGGCAGAACTATCTTATCAGAGACCTGCAGGCAAAATCCGGCGGAAAAAGAGCCTGGTCCGGCGCATATCGGATAACAAAGCTGTCCGGAAAAGTTCGACGGTCGTTCTGCCGCTGCTTCTGGGGATCCTGATTTTTGTACTGTGGCAGAAACAGGTACTTCATATTTGGTTCGGCACCGATGTGTTTACGCTGCCGCTTCCGACAAAGATTGCAGCCTTGTTTGGAGAAAACCTGTCGGATGTATGGACCAATTCACTGGCGACGATCCAGGCAGCGGGACTGGGTCTGATCTTTGGCTCGATTCTTGGTTATAGTATCGCTGTACTTGCCACGTTTTTCCCGGACATGGGGAAAGGCGGACTTAATATCGCAGGCGCCTTTGCCTCGATTCCGATCGCGGCGCTGGCGCCGGTCATGAACAACTGGACCAGGGACGTTTCGACTGAAGCGAGCGTCCGGAGCATGGTATCCAAGATTCTGGTTGTTATGCTGATCTGTGCTGCGGATATGACGCTGAATGCCTACCGGGGATTGACGGAATTAAAGCCTTTTTCGGAAGATCTTCTGGCAACCTACGCGGCTTCCCGCTGGAAAGTTCTCTTCAAGCTTCGGATACCGAATTCCGTTCCCTATATTTTTACCGCACTGAAGGTATCGGTACCCGCCAGCATCATGACAGCGGTCGTCAGCGAATATTTTGCGGAATATATTATCGGCGTCGGCAGGGAAATCCGGGAGAATATCGTGCTTGCCCAGTATTCCATTGCGTGGGTATATATTGCGGCGGCCTGCATTATCGGTGTAGTTGCTTATATCCTGCTGATGATAGTACAGTCTGTTCTGCTGAAAAAGTACCGGTACGCTTCCTGAAGAAACGGTGCTTTTCAGCTGAATATAGAAATTCAGCCATGCAGTCATGGCGGAAAAGGAGGATTACATATGAAGAAGAGGAAATGGGAAAAAGCAGTCAGCATCCTTTTGGCAGGAACGATGGCAGCGATGATTTTCGCGGGCTGCGGCAGTTCCGAAAGCACAGAGGGGAATACTTCTTCTGCCGGCAGCCAGGACACCGCTTCCGAAGAAGCAGCACAAACAAGCGCTTCCGGTGCTTCGTCCGCTTCCGGCCTTTCGAACGAAGAGGTCATCCGTAAGGCAGCCGAACAGGGCAAGGTCGGAAACTGGGGCCTCGGCAATGAATATGAAGTTCAGGCCCTTCTGGCAAAATACGATCTTCCGACGGATTATCTGAGTGAAGATTTTACTATGGACGGTTTTGATGATGATTCGATTCTTCTGGCTTCGGCTATGACCTACAACGAACTCGGCCTGGTGATGAACGACTATGAAGGCGGCTACGGCTATGGTGACAGCATCGGCATTATTGATATGAACGATGAAGGCGTGGCCATGCTCGAAGACAACATTTTCTGTACCAGAGAATTTGCCGAGGAAAATCCGGAGACCGTAAAAGCGTTTCTTTATGCATCCTTAAAGGGATGGCAGTACGCGGTCGAGCATCCCGAAGAAGCGGCTGAAATCGTATATGAAGCCGGTTCTTCCGTTTCGCAGGAACACCAGAATTACATGGCAGAGGAAGTCGCGAAACTGGTTACGACCGATACGAACGGAAATACGGTCGAAAGCGGCGATATCGGAAAAATGGACGAAGAGGCCATGCAGCAGACTCTGGATATTGCCAAGCAGTACGTCCAGCTGGATGATTCCGGCGCACAGACAAAACTGGAAAGCCTGACGCTCGATGATATCAGGGATACGCAGTATTTCGATGCTGTTCAGGGTTCCAACGGAACATTCAATCCGGAGAAAACGGAAGTCTCCATTCAGCTGAAATGGCTTCCACAGGCACAGTTCATGGGCTATTTCGTGGCACAGTCAAAAGGCTATTACAATGATGTGGGACTGACTGTCAGTATCGAATCCGGGGGCGGGGATATCTCCGAGACGACAGCGGTCAACAATGGTACGGTAGACTTCGGCGTCACCTGGGTGTCGAACCTGGCATCCGCCAACGCGGGCGGCATGGATCTGCTGGAAGTTGCCCAGATCTTTCAGAGATCCGGACTGGTTCTGGTCTATAAGCCGGAAAATTTTAAATAACAATACGAATGCTTGAGAAAAGAACGGAGGCATTGATATGGATCTCTTAATCAAAAACGGAACGGTCGTTACGGCATCCGGTTCTTTTGAGGCCGATGTGGCGGTCGATCAGGGGAAAATTACAGCTGTCGGCAGAAATCTTCCGTTGAAAGCGGAAAAAACGGTAGATGCATCCGGCAAATTGGTGCTTCCGGGTGCCATTGATGCGCATACGCATATGCAGATGCCTTTTGGAGGCACTGTTTCCGCCGACAGTTATCTGGCAGGGTCCCGCGCAGCAGTCTGCGGAGGTGTTACCACAATTTTTGATTATCCGGTGCAGCACAAAGGAGAAACGATCCTTGGGCTGGTCAATTCCAAAAAGGCGATCTGCGAGACGGATGCCTGCAGTGATTATGCCTTTCATTGCTGTATTACAGATCTGAACGGCGGTGAAATTCTGGATGAGATGGAAGAAGCCGTAAAGCAGGGGATCACCAGCTTTAAATGTTTTCTGGTCTACAAAAAGGAAGGCATGATGGTGGACGACGGCATGCTGGCCACTTTGCTGCTTCGGGCGAAGGAACTGGGTGCCATGATCAATGTGCATGCGGAAAATCCGGATCTGATCGATTTGAGAACCGCACAATATCTGAAAGAAGGAAAAACATCCGCGTGGTATCACTATATGAGCCGACCGGAATTTGTTGAAGCGGAAGCGGACAAGCGCGTCGTTCACTGGGCCTCGCATCTCAACACACCGGTATATCTGGTGCACATGGCGGATAAGGAAGGTCTGGAAGCCTGCATGAAAGCAAAGGAAGAAGGTGCGGAGATTTACGTGGAGACCTGTCCGCAGTATCTGGAATTTACCTGCGATGTATACAAGCGTCCGGACGGCAGAAACTTTGTCTGCTCGCCTCCGATGAAGGGAGAAGAGAGCAGGGAGGCGTTGTGGAAAGCATTAAAAGCCGGCTTTATCGATACGGTTGCCACGGACCACTGCCCGTTCCAGAGCTATGAAAAGGACTGGGGCAGGGACGATTTCACAAAGATTCCGAACGGCTGCGCAGGCGTGGAGAATCTGTATCCGTATATGCTGGATGCGGCCAACGCCGGAAAAATTTCGTTTGAGAAAGTCGTTGAAGTCTGTTCCACCAACCCGGCCAGGATTTTCGGCTGCCCCGATAAGGGTGCGATTGCCGTCGGCAAGGACGCGGACATCGTCATTTATGATAAGGACAGGGATTTTACGATACACGTCGAAAACATGCACTCCGATTACGATCATACCATATGGGAGGGCAAAGAGCTTCACGGCTATCCGGTTCAGACGTACCTCCGCGGCAAACTGGTCTTCGACAACGGCAAGTACGTCGGAATGCCGGGCGACGGAAAGTTTGTCAAGAGAGTTCCGGGAAGCTGAATTTTATCAGAAAAAAAGGAGGCGATCGGATGTCCTGCGAAAAAATGCGGATCAAAACGGAAGCGGAGAAATGTTTCCTCTGCGAAGATGCTCCCTGTACGAAGACATGCGCGGCCGGTTTTGCGGTTTCGGATCTGATCCGGTCGATTCGGTTTGAAAATCCGATGGGCGCGGCTGAAAAACTGAAAGGGACAGCCGACGTATGCGTTTCGTGCGAGGCGCCGTGCATGCAGGAATGCAACAGAGCGAAAGCCGCAGAACCGGTACGGATTCCACAGCTGATCGCGTATGCGCGTTCTTTGAGCGGGAGTCTGAAAGAGCAGAAGGAGACGGATCTTTCCGTGGATTTCTGCGGGGTGCACTGTGAGAATCCGTTTTTTCTCTCTTCTTCTGTCGTAGGAAGCAATGCACAGATGATAAAAAAAGCCTTTTCCATGGGGTGGGCCGGCGTGGTATTCAAGACCATCGGAATGTTCGTACCGGAAGAGACGTCACCGCGTTTTTCCAGTCTGCCGGAGGAAGGGAATCCTTTTATCGGCTTTAAGAATATCGAACAGATTTCCGATCATCCGCTGGAAGAAAACCTGGGTTTTATCCGGGAACTGAAAAAGGCGTATCCGGAGAAAATCATCATTGCCTCGATAATGGGACGCACGAAGGAAGAATGGAAAGCTCTGGCGGAAATGACAGAACAGGCCGGAGCAGACATGGTGGAATGCAACTTTTCCTGCCCGCAGATGACAGACGAAGGACTCGGAAGCGACGTCGGTATTGATCCGCTTCTGGTGGAAAGTTATACGTTTGCCGTTCGGGAGGGCACCTCTCTTCCGATTCTGGCCAAAATGACACCGAATGTAACGGATATGTGTGTGCCGGCCCGTGCAGCTGTCCGGGGAGGTGCGGACAGCATTGCGGCAATCAATACGATCAAAAGCGTCATGAATATCGATCTGGATTCATTCGCTTCTTCTCCTTCCGTGTCCGGAAAATCCTCCGTCGGCGGGTATTCCGGAAAGGCGGTCAGGCCGATCGCACTTCGCTTTATCTATGATATGGCTTCCGACCCGCAGCTGGCCGGCGTACCGATCAGCGGAATGGGCGGAATCGCAACCTGGAGAGACGCGGCAGAATTTCTGGCATTGGGATGTGAAACCGTACAGATAACGACCGCAGTCATGCAGTACGGATACAGGATCATTGACGATCTGAAGGACGGCCTGCACCGCTATCTGTCGGACAGAGGATTCCGGTCGGTGACGGAGATGATCGGCAAGGCGGTTCCCAATCTGGTTCCGGCCGGTCAGCTGGACCGCGACAGCATTCTGTATCCGAAATTTCACCCTTCCGAATGCGTCGGCTGCGGCAGATGTTATATCTCCTGCTTTGACGGAGGCCATCAGGCGATCACCATGGATCCGGTGCAGCGCAGACCGAAGCTGAATGCCAAAAAATGCGTCGGCTGTCATCTGTGCAGGCTGGTCTGTCCGGTGAATGCCATTTCGGCCGGTCCGAGGATCGTGTCTTCGAAGGCCGTTTCCGGCAGCATTTCCCTGTCGGCTTAATACCTGCAGGAATGCTGTTTCCGGTATATACGGCAAATCGACAAATGTAAGAAAAGCAGTTCAGGAAAATTCCGGCTGATCCGGAAAGAAAGGAAAGCACAGTAATGTATAAATGCAGTCAGGAACGAATGACAGATATGATTCAGACATTTTCGAAGTTCGGCGACGCCGGACACGGCGGAATTACGAGATATTCCATGTCGCCGGAAGCAATCATGGCAAGACAGGAATATGAAAAAAGGATGAAAGCGATCGGCGCGCAGATCGAAGTCGACGATGTGGGAGATATGTACGCTACCATTCCCGGCTCGGATCCGGATGCGAAACGGATCGTAATGGCATCCCACGTAGATTCTGTTAAAAACGGAGGCAATTACGACGGCATTCTGGGCGTAATGTCCGCGATGGAAGTGCTGACTACGGTTGTAAAAGAAAATATTCCGCACAGGCATCCGCTGACGGCCATGATCTGGACCAATGAAGAAGGATCTCTTTATCCGCCGGCCATGATGTGCTCCGGTATTGTCTGCTATGACTACCTGCCGGAAGAGATCCGCAGCGGTTTTCGCTATGAAGATATGATGAATTCCAGGAGCGTTCTGGATCCTGCCGGTACGTTCGGAGAGGCACTGGCGAAATCCGGCTACCAGGGCGATAAAAAATACCGTCTGAGCCCGGAACGTTATCAGTATTACTTTGAAACCCATATTGAGCAGGGACCGATTCTGGAAGACAACGGGAATGACATCGGAGTCGTCGACTGTGTACTGGGTATGTTCAACTACAGACTGAAGTTCTTCGGACAGACGACACATGCCGGCACGTTTCCGATGCTCAAACGGAAAGACGCTTTTCTGGCGGCTGCCGAGGCCCTGACTTATCTGCACGACGAAATCGACAAGCTGGGATATCCGGAACTTGTCTATACGACCGGGGAAGTAGTCTGCCACCCGAACGTACACACCTGCGTTCCGGACTATTTCGATTTCTCCTTCGATTCCAGGCATGAAGATCCGAAGGTGCTGGACCAGGTGCTGGATATCGTGAAGAGCTGTGAAAAGCAGACCTGGGCAGGGTGTACCTGTCAGATTGAAAAACAGTGGAACCGGGATACTGTTTACTGGAACGAAAAGCTGGTCGGATATGTCAGAGAGTCCTGTGAAGAGCTGGGGGTATCGCATCAGAATATTCACTCCGGCGCCGGCCACGATGCGCAGTTTGCTTCTTACGTACTTCCGTCTACGATGATTTTTGTACAGTCAAAAAACGGACTTTCGCACTGTGAGGAGGAATATTCCACACCGGAGCACTGTACGGAAGGCGCATCCGTAATGCTGAATGCCGTGCTGAAGGCGGATCAGGACGAGTGATCGGTCAAAAAGCCGAAGAATGAGAGGGAAAAGGCATGCGTAATTATGTGATCACCATCGCCCGAGGATTTGGAAGCGGCGGGAAGGAAATCGGCATTAAACTGGGGAAGCAGCTGGGTATTCCCTGCTACGACCGCCAGCTGATTACGATGGCTTCTGATGCCAGCGGCATCGATGAAAGCCTTTTCGTGGATGCAGATGAGAAAATCCGTGGGAAATATATTGCCAATTTCCTCCGCAGGCTTCCGCCGTTGGAGACGATAACAGAACCTCATGAGAATGGATTTACTTCGGATGAGAATCTGTTCAATATTGTAGCAGAAATAATCCGCAGCCTGGCAAAGTCAGAAAGCTGTATCATAATCGGCAAAGCGGCTGACGATGTCCTGAAAGACTATTATAATGTAATCAGTGTTTACGTGGAAGCGCCGCGGCACGCCTGTGTGAAATCTATTATGGAAAAGATGCACTGCTCCGAGCGCCGGGCGAATCAGCTGATCCGGGATACGGATGCTTACCGGGCGAAATATTATAATTATTATTCCGGTGGAAAGAAATGGAATAATCCGACGAACTACGACCTGGTATTGAACAGCGACCGAATGGGGAGGGATCGCTGCGTAGAACTCCTGAAGTCCTATGTAAATATAAGGTTCGGCAGGTAAAAGTTCCGTTTTTTTACGCTGGCCATATCAAGCAGGTCAGGGATGGTTTCTCATCCCTGACCTGCTTTTGCATCGACTTCATTCAGCCATTCTGGGATGAATAAAGTTTTTTCGCTGCCCGGTTTTTGTATTTCTTTCGAAATGCCAATGTGTCAGAAACAATATTTGAGGCTGTTTTCGGATCAGCCAAGGATCGCCTTGCGGAGTTTGGATGCGACTTTTTCGCATTCCTCGTCCGTTGTGAGTTTCTTGCGGTTCGGATCCATCTCGAACGTTCCGCCCCACTCGAATTCACCTTTATATTTCGGTACGAGATGCATGTGCATATGTCCGGCGGTGTCTCCGTACGCTCCGTAGTTTACCTTGTCCGGGTGGTACACGTCATGAATCGCCTGGGAAACCTTCGCCACATCCTCGAAGTAGGCGGAGCGCTGTTCCGCTGTGAGATCGATCAGCTCCGGGACATGCCACTTCGCGGCGACGATGCATCTGCCCGGATGAGACTGCTCTTTGAAGATATACACCTTGCTCGCCGGGAGTTCGCATACCTTATAACCGAATTTCGCTACAATATCGCCTTCCGCGCAGTACGCACAGTCCGGATGTTCGATTGCCATAATCAGTTACCTCCTGTATGATATATGGATCAATAAATCTGCTTCTTTTATCATATATCAGATTTCGCGGTCTGTACATCCCGGAGGAAGAAAGTTTCCGGGGAATCCTCGCCTGCCTGCCGGTTTTTCCCGGATTTCCCGAAGTTGTGCATTCGGCGGCCGTCGTGGTATGATAAAGGCAGACTGACAGTTAATGAACAGGGGACCGGAAAACTATGAGCTCAGAAAAGGTATACAAATCCAGAATCAGCCGCGCGTCGGTCATGATTGTGATCGCCATCTCAGAATTTCTGATCGGCCTTCTTCTGATTACGTATTTCGGGGAGCGCGCAGGATGGGCGGAGGCACTCCTCCGGATGATTTCTTTTGTCCTGTTTCTCTATATTGTCCGCTCGAGCCGTCATCTTTCGGCCGACATCATGTGGATCATGCTGATTCTTCTGTTTCCGGTTCCGGCGACGGTCTACTATGTGATTCTGAACTGGTCGCTGATCAGCAACCGGACTTATAAAAGTCTCCGCAGATCGACCATGAGAGCGAGAATCTGTTACACGCAGGATCCGGAGATTCTGTCGGAAGCAGCGGAGGCCGCGGGAGACCGGCAGGGGCAGATCGTCTATCTCAGTCAGTTTGAGGGCTTCCCGGTTTACCGGGACACCGGCGTTTCTTACTATCCGCTCGGGGAGGATTCCCTCTCCGATATGCTGGAGGCGCTCGCCGGGGCGGAAAATTTTATTTTTATGGAATACTTCATCATCAAGCGGGGGTCCGTGTGGGAAGAAATCCTGAAGATCCTGCGACAGAAGGTGAAGGAGGGACTGGATGTCCGCGTCATGTATGATGATATGGGATCCATCAACTCGATCCCCAAAAGCTACGCGAAGCAGCTCGAAAAAGAGGGGATCAGCTGCGTCTCGTTCAACCGGATCAGTCCGATCCTGTCACTGATCATGAATCATCGCGATCACCGGAAAATTCTGGTTATCGACGGGAAGATCGGATTTACGGGCGGCATTAACATTGCCGATGAGTATTTTAACCGGACGCACCCGTACGGGGAGTGGAAGGACAACTGCATCCGCGTTACGGGAGAGGCGGTCTGGAGCATGACGGTGATGTTCCTCACGATGTGGAATGCGGTCCGGAAGGAGGACGATGATTTCCGGATTTTCCGTGTGCACGCGAGGAGCAGAGGGAAGAAGACGGACGGATATATCATTCCGTATGCGGATACACCGCTCGACCGGAATCTCACCGGCCAGTACGTCTACACGAACATTCTGAACCAGGCGCAGCGGTATGTTTATATTTTCACTCCGTATCTGATTATCGACAATGAGATGACGAACGCGCTGACACTGGCGGCGCAGCGTGGAGTGGACGTGAGAATCGTGACCCCGGGCATTCCGGACAAGAAGGTGGTGTACGGGATCACCAGATCGTACTATAAGCCGCTGATTTCCTGCGGAGTCCGTATTTTCGAATATACGCCCGGATTCGTACACAGCAAGGTGTTCGTCTGCGACGACATGATTGCCACTGTGGGGACGATCAACCTGGATTACAGGAGTCTGTTTCTTCACTTCGAGAACGGCATTTATCTGTACGGTTCGCGGGAAATACCGAAAATCCGGCAGGATCTCACGGACGCCATGGAAAGAAGCAGGGAAATCACGGAACAGACGAAATATCTCGGGCTTTTTGAAAATATTCTGATCAGCATCGTGCGGCCGTTCGCGCCGCTGCTGTGACGGAAACCGGTTCGCGCCGCTGCTGAGACGGAAATCGGCCCGCGCTGCTTCGGGAGAAAATCGGCCATTGCCGTGATACGGTAACGCGCAGCGAAAATTGGCGGGGTAAATACATGAAGAAAATCAATCTGGCGGATCCGGCGTGCGCCGTTGCGCCCCGCCCGGTAAAACTGATCGCCGTCGATCTGGACGGGACGCTTCTGAATGATTTCGGCAGGGCTTCTGAGAAGGATATCGCGGCGATCCGTTCCGCTATGGACCAGGGAGTGATGGTCGTCGCTTCGACCGGAAGGCCTTACGACGACATGCCGGTTTCCGAGCTGGAGCGGGTCGGCATCCGCTATGCGATCACGGTGAACGGGGCTGCCGTTTATACCATACCGGGACGGGAGTGCCTCTTCGAGCGGACAATGGACAGCAGCAGGATCGCGGATCTTCTGGAACCGCTTTCGGAACTGGATGTCTTTGCCAATGTAATGATCGACGGACACGGAAACGGGGTTTCCAGGCAGGAACCGGTTATCGGCCGCCTCGGGACGACAGAATATTTCAAGGAGAAGTTCCGGAAAGATACGGATTTTTTCGAAGATCTGTCCGGAAGGATCCGCGAAAAGCACCTCAGGGTGCAGAAAATCGCGATTACTTTTTATAAGGAAGAGGACGGGACGATTCATGATCTGGACCGCGTCTGCGAAATCATGAGGGATTATCCGGAACTCACCATGGTGGCGGGCTGGACCTGCAACCGTGAGATCACCGGAGAGGGCGTGTCGAAAGGAGCCGCTCTTTCGTGGTTCTGCGACCGGTTCGGGGTTCCCCTGGATCAGACCATGGCGATCGGAGATACGGAAAATGACGCGGAAATAATCCGGACGGCCGGTATCGGGGTCGCGATGGCGAATTCGGATGACGAGGCGCTGAAGGCCGCGGATTATCTGACCTCCTCCAATCTGGAGGACGGGGTCGGCCTGGCGATCCGTTCTTTTCTTCCGTGAGAATCTGGTCGGTAAATCATTCTTCAGGAGGAGTATTATGAGGTGTCCGAACTGCGGCAATGAGGTAGGAAAAAAGGATAAACGCTGCCCCTACTGCGGGAAAAATCTGAGGGTGGTGCGCGAAGAGAGACGGCTGAAACGGAGAGGCGCCATTATGGTCGTCCTGATTCTGGCTGTTGGAAGCATCGCGTTTTCGATCGCGGCAAGCGGGCTGGAGGGATCACCCTTCAGCAGCGGGAACCAGATGCTCAGTTCCGCGGTGAAAAGCGAGAGCGTGGCCTCCTCGTCGGGGCAGGCCGGGGAAACCGCGTCGACGTCCGGGTCCGGAGTTTCTTCGGATTCGGCCGCTTCATCTTCCGCGGGTGTCGAGGGCAGCATCGGCGGCGAGGATCACTCGGAGGATTCGACCGCGGGGGATGAGCCCCTCACGGCGGAGCTTACCGAGGATCAGGAAATCATGGATCTCTCCGGCTACTCGAAAGCGGCGGTGAGCGGAGCGGAGGCAACCTCCGTGATGCCGGCCAATGACGGGTCTGACGCTTACGCTGCCTCCTCTGCGGTGGATGGAATTGACTCCACTTCCTGGCAGGAGGGCGAGGAAGGGAACGGGATCGGGAGCATGATCACGCTGAATTTCGACCGGGAGTACAGCGTGAGATACGTGCTTCTGAAACTCGGAAACTGGCGTTCGGACAAGGCGTACCAGCAGAATAACCGTCCGCAGTCCCTGACCCTCATTCTGGGAAATGAGAGCGTCCAGGTGACCTTCCCGGACGAGAAAAAAGAGTACTGCGTCACGCTTTCCAAGGATGTCAAGGTCAGCTCGCTCACCCTGCAGATCGACAGTGTTTACGAGGGCAGCTCCTACGATGACACCTGCATCTCCGAGATCGAAGCGGAAGGCTACTGATGAAACGCGGCGCGGGAGGCAGAACATGTCAAAAGAGGCAAAGACAAATGCGATGCGGATTCTGGACCGGATGAAAATCCATTACCGTCCCATCACGTATGAGTGCGACGAATTTATCGACGGGATTCATACGGCGGAACTGACCGGAGCTCCGGTGGAGGCTTCCTTCAAGACGCTTCTCACCCGGGGAAAGAGCGGGGGTTATTATGTGATCGTGATTCCGATCGCGGAGGAGATCGATCTGAAAAAGGCCGCCCGCTGCGCGGGTGAAAAATCTCTCGAGATGGTCCACGTGAAAGAGCTTTCGGGAATCACCGGATATGTGAGAGGCGGGTGCAGCCCGATCGGTATGAAGAAACAGTTTCCGACGCTGATCGACCGCTCCATAGAGCAGTTTGATGAAATATACGTCAGCGGAGGACGTGTGGGCTTGACACTCTGCATGAATCCGGACGATTTGATTCGTGCATGCCGCGGAAAAACAGAGGATCTTGTAAAAAGTTCTTGCCAAACAGTATAAAATACGATATTATCGGCTTGAGTCAGGAAGTATGGCAGATTTACAGAAAAAATAAATGGAGGCTTTCAGATGAAAATTCAGAATATCAAAGATATCGATAAATTTTTCAAGGTAGTTGACAGCTGTAAAGGCCGCGTTGAGCTCGTCACCGATGAGGGCGACAGACTGAACCTGAAGTCAAAGCTCTCCCAGTATGTATCCCTGGCGAATATCTTCTCGGATGGAAACATTCCGGAGATGGAGATCGTCGCTTCTGAGAAGGAAGACATTGAGAAGCTGATGGACTTCATGATCAACGGCTGATCTTCCGGGAAAATATATCATAGAAATGAAAGCGGAGCGGGCATGTCAGATGCCCGCTCTGTTTTTCGGAAAGAGCTTCGGATTCGGGCGGCTTGACCATTTCTGCGGATTGGGTTATCATATCAGCCGATGAGGGCTTCGGGCTTTTCCGGAACCTGACGGAGGGCGCTTCGGACAGGCCGGGGCGCATGCGGATAGATGGATGATTTCATTTTATAGATAGAAAGAAGGTAACCTGAATGACAAAAGTAGATATTATCTCCGGTTTCCTCGGTGCGGGAAAAACAACGCTGATCAAAGAGCTGCTCGCGGATGCACTGGCTGGTCAGCAGGTTGTGCTGATTGAGAATGAATTCGGCGAAATCGGGATTGACGGCGGTTTTCTGAAGGAGGCGGGCATCCAGATCAAAGAGATGAATTCCGGATGCATCTGCTGCTCTCTGGTCGGAGATTTCGGCAAGGCGCTGAAAGAGGTCACAGAGAAGTATGATCCGGACCGCATTATCATCGAGCCCTCCGGCGTGGGCAAACTCTCCGACGTGATTCATGCCATCGAGCGGGCGGAGGACGAGGCCGGACTGACGATTAACTCGGCCACGACGGTCGTCGATGTCGTGAAGTGCAGAATGTATCTGAAAAACTTCGGCGAGTTCTTCAAGAATCAGGTGGAGTCCGCCGGAACGGTTATCCTGAGCCGCACGGATACGGAAAAAGCGACACCGGAGAAGATTGAGGAGGCGATCTCGCTGCTTCGTCCGCTGAATCCGGACGCGACGATCATCACCACCCCTGTGTCGGAGCTCGGGGGCAAAAAGGTCCTTGAGACGATCGAGGGCGTGAAAATCGATCTGACGAAAATTCCGGAAGAGGAGCATCACCATCATCACCACGAGGAAGAAGAGCATCATCATGACCACGAGGAGGAAGCGCACGGACATCACCATGACCACGGGGAGGAGCACGAGCACCACCATCATCACGATGCCGACGAGGTGTTCACGAGCTGGGGACGCGAGACCGTAAAGAAATATTCGGCGGATGAGATCCGCTCCATTCTGGAGAAGCTTTCCGACTCCTCCGAGTTCGGAACGGTGCTTCGCGCGAAGGGCATGGTTTCCGGAAAAGACGGAAAATGGATTTATTTCGATATGGTTCCGGGCGAAGTGGATGTGCGCGGAGGAGACCCCGAGTACACCGGACGTATCTGCGTGATCGGATCCGAGATGAAAGAGGACAGACTCGCGGATCTTTTCGGTCTGGCTGCGTGACAGACCGCAATCTCAGGAGAACAGATTTATGGATGAAGATGATATCAGAGTACCGCTGTTTTTGATTACCGGTTTTCTGGAGAGCGGGAAGACGACGTTTCTGAGCTCTACGATCGGACAGGATTATTTTCAGATCGAGGGGCCGACCCTCCTCATCAACTGTGAGGACGGAGAGCGCGGATATAATGCGGACCACATCAAGCGCCACTTTAACACCGATTACGTTGAGATCGGTGAACAGGAGGAGTTTACTCCGGAGACCCTGAAAAAGCTGGAAGAAAAATACCACCCGGAGCGCGTGCTTCTGGAATACAATCCTCTCTGGGGCGTCAAAAACCTGGAGGAGATGGAGCTTCCGGACGGATGGGGTATTCTGCAGGAAATTGTCATTGTCGACGCGAGCACGTTCCAGATATATATGAATAACATGAAATCGCTCTTCGTCGATATGACGAGAAACGCGGAGCTTGTTATTTTCAACCGCTCCGACCAGAATCTGCCCCTGGCGAATTTCCGGCGCAGCATCAAGGTGAACAATCCCGCCTGTCAGGTCATGTTCGAGGACCGGAGCGGAAATATCACGGATATTTTCGAGGATTCCGTTCCCTACGACCTGGATTCCGATGTGATTGACATCGAGGATGTCGATTACGGCATTTTCTATGTGGATATGCGTGAGAACCCGGACCGCTACCGGGGAAAGACCGTTCGCTTCAAGGGACGGGTGCTGAAGAGCCAGAATAAGGATGCGGATTACTTCGTTCCCGGACGCCAGGCGATGACCTGCTGCGCGGCGGACCTTCAGTTTATCGGCTTTATCTGTGAGAGCGCATTTGCGCCGAAGCTGAAGATGGGAAGCTGGGTGGATCTCACCGCGGATGTGGGATGGAAATATGAGGAAGCCTACGGGGAAGAGGGACCGGTGCTCAGGGCGCGCTCAATCAAAAATACGACTGCGCCGGATCCGGACATTGTCTACTTTACCTGAAGAAGGATTGCCGGGGGCTGCTGCTGTCATTGCGGCGGCCCCTGATTTTTTTAAGAGCGCGAAGCTTCGCCGGACAGGAGGTCAGCGATGTTTTTGATTGCCGGGCTGGGAAATCCGGGCAGAAAATACGCGGGAACGCGTCACAACATGGGATTTGATACGATTGACCGCCTGATGGACCGCTGCGGAATCACTTCGGAGGGAATCCGCATGAAGGCGGAGTACGGAAAAGGCATGATCGAAGGAGAAAAGGTGATTCTGATCAAGCCGGTGACGTACATGAATCTGAGCGGCGAAGCGGTCAGCGCGTGGCTGAATTACTACAGGCTGGATCCGGAGGAGGATCTCATCGTCATCTACGATGACATTGACCAGGATCCGGGGCAGCTCCGGATCCGCGCGAAGGGAAGCGCGGGCGGCCACAACGGGATGAAAAGCATCATCGGGCAGATCGGGACGGACCGGTTCGTCCGGGTGCGCATCGGGACCGGAGCGAAGCCCGCGGGCTGGGATCTGGCGGACTATGTGCTCGGGCGGTTTGACGCGGACACGAGAATTGTGATCGACGAGGCGATTCTCCGCGCCGCGGACGCCGTGGAGAGAATCGTCGGCGGGGACCTCCCCGGCGCGATGACCGAGTATAACTCGCATAAAAAGGACAGGAAGAAAACGGACGGGAAAGTTCCGGAGTAAAGAAGAAAGAAAATGAGAAAGGCTTTAATGCAGCCCTTCAAGGCTGTTGCAGGGTTTTCGGATCTGAAACGGTCTCTCGCAGGAAACCGTGGCGTGATTGAGGTCTCGGGGACGATCGACTCTCAGAAGGCGCATTTTGCTGCGGGTCTCGCGGAAGGATCGGACCGGGTCCTTCTGGTCGCGGAGGATGATCAGAGGGCGCGGGAGCTTTTTGAAGATTACCGCCTTTATGACAGCAATGTCCTGCTGTATCCCGCGCGGGACATGGTTTTTTATGAGGCGGATCTCTCGGGCAATCTGATTACACAGCAGAGAATGCGGGTGATCAAAGAACTTTCGGAGCGGAAGCAGGTATCCGTTGTCACCTCCACAGGGGGGTGCATGGAGCGGCTTCTGCCTTTTCGCGTGCTTGAAAACGCGTGTGTTACCGTGGGACCGGGAGATGAGATCGACACGACAAAATTTTCGCGGAGACTTTCGGAGCTCGGATATGAGCGGATGGGCGAAGCGGACGTGCCCGGTCAGTTCGCCGTGCGGGGTGGAATTATCGATGTGTTCTCTCTTACGGAGGAACTCCCCTGGCGCATTGAGCTGTGGGGGGATGAGGTGGACTCGATCCGCCGCTATGATCCGGAGAGCCAGCGTTCCGTTGAGAATCAGGAGGAAATCCGGATCTATCCCGCTTTCGAGGGACCGTTTCCGGCTGTTCTCTCGGATATCCGGCCGGACAGGGCGGAGGAGAACGCCGGAAAAGACGGGGATGTCCCGGAGAAAAAGCGCGCTTCCGGGAAAAAGAGAAGGCGCGCTCCGGAGCCGTACGATCCGGGAGAACCGGATTACCGCCAGCTGACGGACACACTTCCGGATTACTTCGGTGAGGATGCGCCCCTCTTTCTGATGGAGCCGAACCGGATCGCCGAGACGGCGGAGACGCTCTCCGGCGAGTACACGGAAGCGGTCGCCCATCGGACGGAAGAAGGAAAAGCGGCGGCGGGAGAATCGCAGCGCATGCTGACACCGGGGGAATTCTTTTACAATCTGAATCGAAGATGCTGCGTCGGGATGGCGCTTATGAACGTGAGCCCGGAGCATTTTGAGATCACCGCGCATTACTCGGTCGATGCCCGTTCGGTCAGCGGGTACAACAACCAGTTTCCCATGCTGGTGAGAGACCTGAAAAAATGGAAGCAGAACGGATATACGGTTGTCCTTCTGTCTGCCTCGCACACGAGGGCGAAGCGCCTCGCCGGAGAGCTCCTCGATGAGGGTCTGACTGCTTTCTACAGCGAGGACGAGGAGAGAACCCTCCTGCCGGGTGAGATCATGGTCATGTACGGAAATGTGCGGAAGGGATTCGAGTACCCGATGCAGAGATTCGTCCTGATCACGGAGACGGATATTTTCGGCAGGGTCCGGAAAAAGAGAAAGCCGAAAAAGAAGACCGGCGCGAACATGATTCACAGTCTGGAGGAGCTGTCGGCAGGAGACTACGTGATCCACGAGGGCCACGGGCTGGGCATTTACCGGGGAATTGAGAAAATCGAGACGGATCAGACCGTGCGGGATTTCATCCGGATCGAGTATGCCGGCGGGAGCAGTCTTTACGTGCCGGCGACGCAGCTTGATCTTCTCGAGAAATACGGGAGCGCCGAAGGGCGCCGTCCGAAGATCAACAAGCTGGGCGGACAGGAGTGGAACCGGACGAAGCGCCGCGTGCGCGGAGCGGTGCGGGATATCGCGAAGGACCTGGTCCGGCTTTACGCGGTCCGGGAGAAGAGTCAGGGATACCAATATCAAAAGGACACCGTCTGGCAGAGGGAGTTTGAAGAGCTCTTTCCCTATGAAGAAACCGACGATCAGCTGCAGGCGATCGAGGACACGAAGCGCGACATGGAGAGCGGGAAGATCATGGACCGCCTGATCTGCGGGGACGTCGGATTCGGAAAGACCGAAGTCGCCCTGCGGGCCGCGTTCAAGGCCGTTCAGGAGAGCAAGCAGGTGGTTGTCCTGACGCCGACGACGATCCTCGCTCAGCAGCATTACAATACCTTCGTTCAGAGGATGAAGGATTTCCCGGTCCGCATCGACCTTCTGTGCCGCTTCCGGACAGCGGCCCAGCAGAAAAAAACGATCGAGGATCTGAAAAAAGGACTGGTCGACATTGTCATCGGAACGCACCGCGTGCTGTCGAAGGATGTGAAATTCAAGGATCTGGGGCTTCTGGTCATTGACGAAGAGCAGAGATTCGGCGTGACCCACAAGGAAAAAATCAAGAAAATGCGGGAGACGGTCGACGTGCTCTCGCTGACCGCGACACCCATACCGAGGACGCTTCACATGAGTCTGGCGGGGATCCGGGACATGAGTGTTCTCGAGGAGGCCCCGCTGGACCGGCTTCCCATTCAGACCTATGTGATGGAGTTCGACGATGAGATCGTCCGGGAGGCAATCAGCCGGGAGCTCGCGCGCGGCGGGCAGGTTTATTATGTATATAACCGGATCAACGATATCGCCGAGGAGGCAGGCCGGATTTCCAGGATGCTTCCGGACGCGCGGGTGGCGTATGCGCACGGCCGCATGAATGAGAGGGAGCTCGAGAGGATCATGGTCGATTTCGTCGACGGGGAGATTGATGTGCTCGTCTCGACCACGATCATAGAGACCGGGATGGACATCCCCAATGTCAACACCATTATCATCCGGGACTCGGACCGGATGGGCCTCTCGCAGCTGTATCAGCTCCGCGGCCGCGTCGGGCGGTCGAACCGCACCGCCTACGCTTTCCTGATGTACCGGAGGGACCGCATGCTCAAGGAGACAGCGGAAAAGCGGCTTCACGCGATCCGCGAATATACCGAACTCGGCAGCGGCGTCCGGATCGCCATGCGCGATCTCGAGATCCGCGGAGCCGGGAATCTGCTCGGCGCGGAGCAGTCCGGCCACATGGAGGCGGTCGGTTACGATCTCTACTGCAAGATGCTCTCCGAGGCGGTGAGCGAGGAGAAGGGCGGCGAGCCGGAAGAATCCTTTGAGACGGGCGTGGATCTTGTGCTGGATGCGTTCATCCCGGATTCCTATATTCCGGATGAGTCGCAGAAGCTCGACATCTACCGGAGAATTTCCGCGATCGGCGATGAGGAAGACGCAGAGAATATGACCGACGAGCTGCTCGACCGGTACGGAGATCTGCCCGCTTCGGTCACCAGCCTGATCTCGGTCGCAAAGCTGAGGTCTGCGGCGCATAGTGCCTATATCACGGAGATCAAGGAGACCCCGTTCGAGATCCGCTTCACATTGTATGAGCGCGCCCGGCTGGATATCTCGGGATTTTCCGCACTGCTCGAACCGTACCGGGGAGAGATGAAATTCTATCCTCACGGACAGCCGTGCTTTGTCTGGCATAAGCCGGAGAAAAGGATGACGGGGACGAAGACGATCGAGGTCTGCAGTGATTTTGTCGGGAAACTTTCCGCGCTTGTGACAGACCGCGTCTGACCCAGCTCCTCCGAAAGGGTTCCGCTGAATGTGAAAAAAGTGCGAATTTGGCGCGGAGGTGCGAAAACAGCTTGCCCGGTGCATGGAAACGGATTATAATCTTGTATTGAATGACTTACGAATTCTGGAGGATGATATGAAAACATTAAAAAATATTGCGGTTTCCGCTGCACTGGCTGTTGCGATGGCCGGAAGTATGCTCGCGGGCTGCGGAACAGATGGAAAAGCGACGGCGATCGTGGTCAATGGCGAGGAGCTGAATGTAGGGACCGCGAATTTCATTCTTCGCTATCAGCAGGCGCAGACGTATTCAATGGCTGTGTCATACGGCTTCGTCTCCTCCGGACAGTCACTATGGGATACGGAGATTAATTCCGATTCGGAAAGCACTTCGTCGGAATCGGTTTCCACTTCTTCGTCTTCTTCCTCATCCGAGTCGGTGTCGGGAAGCTCTGCTGCTTCTTCGTCCGAGTCGGTGTCGGGAAGCTCTGCTGCTTCTTCGTCTGAGTCGGTGTCGGAAAGTTCGTCTTCTTCCGCTTCCTCCGCGGAAACGTCTTCTTCGTCCTCGGAAGAGAGCTATAGTACCTATGGGGAGGAGTTCAAGGATGCTACGGTTCTTCCGCTGATTGAAAATATGATGGTCACTGAGCAGCATCTGTCGGACTACGATGTCTCTCTTTCCGACGATCAGAAAAATAAGATCCAGGAGATCGCGGCATCTACTTATAAGAATAACAAGAGCACTCTCAAGAAAATGGGAACGACGCAGGAGGATGTAGAACATGCCATCGAGCTTATGTCCTATGAATATCTGATCCGTCCGAAGCTGAATGAAGAGGTCGACCAGAATGTCTCGGATGAAGAGGCGGCTCAGACGAGCTTTACCTATGCGAGATTTTCGGAGACACAGACCGATTCGACGACCGGAACTACTTCGGAAATTGATGAAGCGACCAAGGCACAGTATCAGAGCGAGGCGGAGAGCATCATTTCCAAGATCAAGGAGTCCGGCGATGTGGCGAACTGCGATATTTCCTCGATTGCCGAGGAAGTAGACAGTGAGAACGCCGCTTCTCTCACCGGAAGCTACGGAAAGGATGACACGACCTATCCGGATGAAGTGAAGAATGCGCTGAATTCTCTCTCCGACGGTCAGCTCTATGACGGCGTGATCGATGCGGGCGGATATCTCTGGGTGGTCCGTCTGGATAAAAAGTTTGATGAGGAACAGACACAGACGGAGAAGGAAAGCATCATCTCTCAGCGCGAGTCCGATCATTATGATGAGGTAATGCAAGAATGGGTCGATGAGGCGGACATTACCGTAGAAGAGGGATGGGATAAGCTGGAGGTTACGGACCAGGAACAGTACAACGCTCTTGCGGCTTCCTCTACGTCGAGTTCTTCAACAAGCAGCAGCGCTTCGGAATCGACGAGCAGCAGCTCTGCAACAAGCAGCAGTGTGACGGAATCGACGAGCAGCAGCTCCGCAACTAGCAGCAGCGCTTCGGAATCGACGAGCAGCAGCTCCGCATCGGGCAGCAGCGCGGCGGATTCGACCAGCAGCACTTCCGCAGGGTAATTCCTGCAGGGAATTCATTTTTCAGAACACATTGTTTTGCCGCGGCAACGATTTTTCGCGATGCCGCGCGGTAATCAGGAAAAACAGCCGCATTCCGGGGAGAATGATTTTCCGCTCAGAAAACCATTCTCCCGGTATGGCGGCTTTTCTGGCGCTTTACCGTCCTTCTCCGGACCTTCTCCGGACCGGACGGAGAGGCCGGACATTCCATAAGGAGTGACATGTTCAACGAAATTCATATCGGTCCGCTGACCCTGTATATGTACGGCATCATGACAGCGGTCGGAATTCTTTCCGCGTATTTTCTCGCCGATCACCGGGCAGTGAAGAAGCATCTCGATGATTCAAAGATTCCCGGCCTGATTCTCTGGTGCTGCATTTTCGGCTATCTCGGATCCAAACTCCTGTATCTTCTGACCATTCTCCCGGACCTGATCCGGGACCCCTCTCTGTTTCTGACTTCCATACAGAACGGATGGGTGATCTATGGAGGCATTCTCGGGGGAATTTTCGGCGGCTGGCTGTACTGCAGACGGAAAACGCTTCCCTCGTGGAAATATTTTGATATCGGCCTGGAGGCGGTTGCCCTGGCACAGGGTTTCGGAAGAATCGGCTGTTTCTGTGCCGGATGCTGCTACGGGGTTCAGACGGATTCCTCGATCGGAATCGTCTTTCATAATTCAAAATACGCTCCGAACGGAATCCCGCTGTTTCCGACACAGCTGATGTCCAGCGTGTTTGATTTCCTGCTCTGCCTGTTTCTGGTCTATTACGATGATTATAAAAAGAAGAATGCCGGAGAGGCGACCGGACTGTATCTGATCCTGTACAGCGCGGGAAGGTTCGTGATTGAATTTTTCCGAGGGGATCTTGCCCGGGGAAGCATCGGAATGCTCTCCACATCGCAGTTTATCGCGATTTTTGTGGCGGCCGCCGGAGTGATCATCTTCATTCGCCGCAGACGGAGCCCGGCGGAGCCGGAAGTGAGTGAGGACGAGACCTCGGATGAGGCTGGCGGAAATGCGGAACAAACTGCAGAAAAGGCAGCCTGCGAGGCAGAAGGGAAATCCCCGGAATAACAATTTTCATAACCATACAAAAGGCCGCCCGGGAGGCGGCGGGGTGAGGCATGCTATGAAAAAACAGGAGATAGAAAAGAGCATCGGAGACGCGCTGGAACATCAGCGCATCGAAGATGAGGCGAGAAAGACGGATGCACTCGTGAACAGCCTGATGGAGAGCTACGAAAAAAATCCTCTGGGAACCCGTCTGGATCAGGAACGCCTTCTGAACCGGGATATTCTGATCCGGGTTCTGGAGACGACGAGGCAGATTCTCTTTCCCGGCTATTTCGAGACCAACCGGGTCCGCAAGGAATACATGCGCTATCTGATCGGTGACCGGCTCGAGTATATTCAGTATAATCTGAAAAAACAGATTTCCATCGTGCTCGGGAATCTGGACATGTGCGACGGCTGTTCGCGCTCCGTTATCCTGAAAAAATCGGAGGAAATTGTAGAACAGTTCCTTCAGAAGCTGCCCATGATCCGGGAATATCTGGAGACGGATATTGAGGCGGCGTTCAACGGAGATCCGGCGGCCTATAATAATGAAGAGATTATTCTGTGCTATCCCGGTCTGATGGCGATCTCGTCTTACCGGATTGCGCATGAACTGCATCTGCTGAAGGTGCCGCTGATCCCCCGGATCATGACGGAGTACGCGCACAGCAAGACCGGAATCGATATTCATCCCGGTGCGACGATCGGGAAATACTTTTTCATCGATCACGGAACCGGAATTGTCATCGGGGAGACGACAGAGATCGGGGACAATGTGAAAATTTATCAGGGCGTGACGCTCGGCGGTCTGTCCACACGGAAGGGGCAGGAGCTCCGGGGAAAGAAACGCCATCCCACGATCGGCGACAATGTGACCATATACGCGGGGGCAACGGTGCTCGGAGGCGAGACCGTCATCGGCGAAAATGTCACGATTGCCGGCAATACCTTTATCGTCAAATCCATTCCGGCCAACATGAAGGTCAGCGCCCGCGCGCCGGAGCTGGAATACAGACACGGGAAAAAAGACGAAGATTACATGGATTATGTGATCTGATAAGATGAGAAAAACGTTCTCCCGCGCCGCAATCAATGGCGCGGAGCGAGGGCAGGGAGACGGCGGGCCGTCTGCCTGCCCGGAATGAAAATAAGCCTGCCTGCCGCAGAAGAAAAAGATTGACAGGCAAATGGCTGCATGCTATAGTTGTGAAGTAAATAAACAGGGAGGGGTTCTTTTTTTTTGCCCTGAAAACGAAAAAAGCGGAGGTGGAAGTCGTGCGAACAAGGATTACTCTTGCCTGCACCGAATGCAAGCACAGAAATTACAATACGATGAAAGAAAAGAAAAATATGCCTGAGCGGTTCGAGATTAAAAAGTATTGCCCGTTCTGCAAAAAGCACACTCTGCACAGAGAGACAAAGTAATTTCAGGTAAGGGGTGAAATTATGGCAGAACAGGCCAAGGAAGAAAAACAGTCGAAAAAGGGCAGCTGGTTCAAGGGACTGAAGTCCGAGTTCGGCAAAATCGTCTGGACCGATCCAAAGACGCTGGGCAGACAGACTGTCGCGGTCGTCATCATCTCAGCGGTGATCTGCCTTCTGATCACGCTGGTGGACAGTGCGTCCCTGCAGCTGGTCGAGATGATTACCAAGTAAGAGACTTTGACAGCAGGTCGAAAGATACGGGAGAAAAATGTCAGAAGAAGCAAAATGGTACGTCGTTCACACTTATTCCGGATATGAGAATAAGGTGAAGGCGAACATTGAAAAGACGATCGAAAACAGACATCTCGAGGATCAGATTCTGGAGGTCCGGGTTCCCACGGAGAGCGTGATCGAAGTGAAGAACGGCCAGAAAAAACAGACGGAGAAAAAGCTGTTTCCCGGCTACGTTCTGATCAACATGGTCATGAACGACGATACCTGGTATGTTGTCCGGAACACGAGAGGCGTCACCGGATTCGTCGGGCCGGGGTCCAAGCCGGTTCCCCTTGCTCCGGAAGAGATGCTTCCGTTCGGATTCGGAACTACGGAGAAGGTCAGCATCGACCTTGTTCCGGGAGATACGGTTGTCGCCATCGGCGGAGCGTGGAACGGAACGACCGGTGTGATTACAGACGTGAACGAGAGCAAGCAGACGGTTACGATCAGTGTCGAGCTCTTTGGAAGAGAGACCCCGGTTGAGATCAACTTTGCTGAAGTCCGCAAGGTCAACTGACCATCAGCCGCCGCACACCTCTCCGGGAGAGTGCGGACGGATCGGATGGTATTATCTATCAGAAGGATCCGCAGGTTTGTTCGGAGCGGCAGTTCCGTGAGACCGGCGTTTGATCCGAAAAGGCAGGTCCGGATCGAGGGACCGGTCTTTTCCGGAAGGCATTCCGGCTTTTCGATCCGAAAATCCGGGTGACCGTGGGAGGGAAAATCCCCGCAATTACCACATTATTAGGAGGTGCCAAGATGGCAAAAAAAGTAGAAGGTTACATCAAATTACAGATTCCGGCAGGCAAGGCCACCCCGGCTCCGCCGGTAGGACCGGCGCTCGGCCAGCACGGTGTAAACATTGTCGCGTTCACCAAGGAGTTCAACGCGAAGACCGCTGACAAGGGCGACGTGCTGATTCCTGTCGTTATCACGGTTTACGCAGACCATAGCTTCAGCTTTATTACAAAGACTCCGCCGGCCGCGGTTCTGATCAAGAAAGCCTGCAAGCTTCAGAAGGCTTCCGGCGAACCGAACAAGACCAAGGTCGCCACGATCACGAAGGACCAGCTCCGCGAGATCGCTGAGACGAAGATGCCGGATCTGAATGCGGCGTCCGTCGAGAGTGCCATGAGAATGATCGCCGGCACTGCGCGCAGCATGGGAGTTACGGTAGAAGAGTAATCGACCGGATAATTAACGAACAGTCACGTGGGAGGGAATACCCGCAATTACCACTAGGAGGTTATGGATCAATGAAACACGGAAAGAAATATACAGAAGCAGCAAAAAAAATCGACCGCTCGAAATTTTATGAGCCGGAAGAGGCTGTAGCTCTCGCAAAGAAGATTTCCTTCGCGAAATTTGATGAGACGATCGAAGCACATATCCGCACGGGCTGCGACGGACGTCACGCCGATCAGCAGGTCCGCGGAGCCGTCGTTCTGCCGAACGGAACCGGAAAAACGGTTCGTGTTCTCGTGTTTGCGAAGAATCAGAAGGCGGATGAGGCGAAAGAGGCGGGTGCTGATTTTGTCGGCGGCCAGGAGCTCGTTCCGAAGATTCAGAACGAGGGATGGCTTGACTTCGATGTCGTCGTCGCCACTCCGGATATGATGGGTATTGTCGGACGTCTCGGACGTATTCTCGGACCGAAAGGCCTGATGCCGAACCCGAAATCCGGTACCGTTACCATGGATGTCACGAAAGCCATCCAGGATATTAAAGCAGGTAAAGTCGAGTATCGTCTCGACAAGAGCAACATCATTCACGTCCCGGTCGGAAAGGCTTCCTTCTCGGAGGAGCAGCTTGCCCAGAACTTTGATGCGCTGATGGAGGCCATTGTGAAGGCCCGTCCGGCGACTCTCAAGGGTCAGTATCTCAAGAGTGTAACCGTTGCTCCGTCGATGGGACCGGGTGTCCGCGTCAATACAGCGAAATTCGCATAATACTTCCACTATATCAGACGAGACCGGTTTGCCGGTCTCGTCTGCTTTTCGGCAAAATATTTTATTTTCAGGATATCATCTTGACAAACCACATGGTCGATGCTACGATACTCAAGTATCGCGCCGAAGACAGCAGGTGTCGAAAGACGTAAGTGGCGACACGCCTGCCGAGGATGAGATTCTGAAAAGGAATGTGAATCGTCCGGGTCAGTGCGTCCGGGCGTTTTTTTACCGCAGAAATATCCGCTTTTGCGTGATCAAAAATAATACAGGAGGTACACCGATTCATGGCAAAAGTAGAGCTGAAGAAACCCGTTGTTGATGAGATCGCCGGAGTGATCCAGGATGCGGACTCTGTCGTACTCGTAAACTACAGCGGACTTACCGTTGAGCAGGATACCGCTCTTCGTAAGAGCCTTCGTGAGAACGGCGTCATCTACAAGGTCTACAAGAACACGATGATGAATTTCGCGTTCAGGGGAACCCCGTGTGAGGAACTCTGCAAGGACCTTGAGGGCACAAACGCTCTCGCTGTATCGAAAGAAGATGCGACCGCGCCGGCCAGACTGATCGGGGAGTTTGCCAAGAAGAATCCCCAGATCGAGTTTGTTTCCGGAGTCGTGGAGGGCAATTACTACGACGTGGAGGGTCTGAAAGCCCTCGCAAAGATTCCTGCGAGAGAGGTACTTCTTTCCAGACTTCTCGGAAGTCTGCAGTCTCCGATTGCAAACCTGGCCCGTGTTCTGAATCAGATCGCGGAAAAGGGCGGCGGAGAAGCGGCAGCTGCGGAAGCACCGGCTTCGGAAGAAGCGGCATCCGCGGAAGCACCGGCGGCAGAAGAAGCGGCACCGGCGGAAACGCCCGCTGCGGAAGAAAAACCTGCGGAATAAGCATCGTTCCGCTGCGAATCCTGCTGTTGCACGGACAGAGCGGTTCGCGAAGTTCACCAGAACAGACTGATCACGAAAAAGAAAAAATAAATTGGAGGAAAATACAATGGCAAAGTTAACTACCGAAGAGTTTATTGCTGCGATCAAAGAGCTTTCCGTTCTTGAGCTGAATGATCTGGTAAAAGCGTGTGAAGAAGAGTTCGGCGTTTCCGCTGCGGCG
Organism: Bilifractor sp.; assembly: GCA_050944685.1. Classification (GTDB taxonomy): domain Bacteria; phylum Bacillota; class Clostridia; order Lachnospirales; family Lachnospiraceae; genus CADBRN01. The sequence goes on along the minus strand of JBMNRP010000001.1, from coordinate 12,063 downwards.
GGCGTTGTGGTTGCGGCCCCCGGCGGAGAAGGCGGTGCTGCCGAGGAAGAGAAGACCGAGTTTGATGTCGAGCTGACCGAGATCGGACCGAACAAGGTTAAAGTCATCAAAGCGGTTCGTGAGATCACCGGACTTGGCCTGAAAGAGGCGAAGGATCTCGTCGATGGTGCTCCGAAAGTTGTCAAGGAGGCCGCTGCGAAGGCAGAGGCTGACGAGATCAAGACAAAACTCGAGGAGCAGGGAGCGAAAGTCACCCTCAAGTAATATCCTGTGCAGAATTTATGAAATTCGGTCCCGGACAGGACGGTGTCTGTCCGGCGGCCGGATTTCTCATTTGCCGCCTTTGTTCCCGCATTTTTTCGAGGACAAAAGGCGCGGGATTTCCGGAAGCGTGTCCTGCAGGATCCGCTCGCGGAATTCCGCAAACTGAAGAAGAAGCCCGCGGAAGCCCTTTTTTCCGCGGTTGAGACATGGCCGTCAGAGAGTGTAGAAATTCTTTGACACGTCATGTCTTTTGTGTTATTCTTAAAAATGCACTATTATGGCGTCGTACGCATAATCAGTACCTTCTGGGAACTGTTCACCATGAGGTACAGCGAATTCGGTAGGCTGGCCGGATATATCTGGCCGGTTATTTTTGTTCAAGTTTTGAAAATACTTGCTGCGATGAGCTGTACCAGTCAGATTGCGCAAGGAGAGTGAAGCGTTAATGGAGAAAAACAGAGTACGTCCGGTCGCAAGTGGCAGAAATATACGAATGTCCTTCCAGAGACAGAATGAAGTTCTTGAAATGCCGAACCTGATCGAGGTTCAGAAGAACTCCTATGCCTGGTTTCTGGGGGAAGGTCTGAAAGAGGCTTTCGATGATATTTCTCCCATCGAGGATTACGGCGGAAAGCTGAGCCTCGAGTTCGTAGATTTCAAGCTTTGCGAAGAGGATAAAAAGTACTCTATTGAGGAGTGCAAACAGAGAGATGCGACCTATTCCGCTCCGTTAAAGGTTCGTGTCCGTCTTTTTAACCGTGAAAAAGATGAGATCAGTGAGCACGAGATCTTTATGGGAGATCTTCCGCTGATGACCGCGACCGGAACCTTTGTCATCAATGGTGCAGAGCGCATTATCGTTTCCCAGCTTGTTCGCTCTCCGGGCATTTATTATGCCATTACACACGACAAACTCGGGAAAAAGCTGTATTCCTGCACCGTGATTCCGAACCGCGGTGCCTGGCTGGAGTACGAGACCGATTCCAATGATGTTTTCTATGTCCGTGTGGACCGCACGAGAAAGGTTCCGATCACACAGCTGATCCGCGCCCTCGGTCTCGGCACGAATGCGGAGATCATCGAGCATTTCGGAGAGGAGCCGAAGATTCTCGCGAGTTTTGGAAAAGACCCTGCCGTCAGTTATCAGGAGGGTCTTATTGAGCTGTACAAAAAAATCCGTCCCGGCGAGCCGCCGGCAGTGGAGAGTGCGGAAACTCTGATCAACGGCATGTTCTTCGATCCGCGCCGCTACGATCTGGCCAAGGTCGGACGGTATAAATTTAATAAGAAACTCGCCCTTCGCAGCCGCATCACCGGTCATGTTCTGGCCGATGACGTCATGGATACGGAGACGGGCGAGATTATCGCCGAAAAAGGAACGAAGGTAACGCGCGAGCTGGCGGATGAGATCCAGTACGCGGCCGTTCCGTACGTATGGATCGAGACCGAGGAGAGAAATGTCAAAGTTCTTTCTAATATGATGGTCGATCTCAGACACTGGGTCGACGTCGATCCGGAGGAGCTCGGCATTACGGAGGAGGTCTACTATCCGGTTCTGGAGAAGATCCTTGCCGAGCATCCGGATTTCGAGGATCTGAAGGAGACGATCCGGCTCAGCGTTCATGATCTGATCCCGAAGCACATTACGAAGGAAGATATTTTCGCTTCCATTAACTACAATATGCACCTGGAGTATGGCATCGGAAACGACGACGATATTGACCATCTGGGCAACCGCCGTATCCGCTGCGTGGGTGAGCTGCTGCAGAACCAGTACCGCATCGGTCTTTCCCGTCTGGAGAGGGTGGTGCGTGAGCGCATGACGACGCAGGATCTCGACACGATTTCTCCGCAGTCCCTGATCAACATCAAACCGGTGACGGCGGCGGTGAAGGAGTTCTTCGGATCCTCACAGCTGTCTCAGTTTATGGATCAGAACAACCCGCTCTCCGAGCTGACGCACAAGAGACGTCTCTCTGCTCTCGGGCCGGGAGGCCTGTCCAGAGACCGCGCCGGGTTTGAGGTCCGTGATGTCCATTACTCCCATTACGGAAGAATGTGCCCGATTGAGACGCCTGAAGGTCCGAATATCGGACTGATCAACTCGCTCGCATCGTACGCCCGCATCAATAAATACGGGTTTATTGAGGCGCCGTACCGCCGGGTGGATAAGAGTGATCCGGCCAATCCGGTCGTCACGGAAGAGGTTGTCTACATGACGGCGGACGAAGAGGATAATTACCACATCGCGCAGGCAAACGAGCCGCTGGACGAAGGGGGACATTTCCTTCATCGAAACGTCTCCGGCCGTTACAGAGATGAGACTTCCTCCTACGAGAAAAGACTGATTGATTTTATGGACGTCTCCCCGAAAATGGTCTTTTCGGTGGCGACGGCCCTGATTCCGTTCCTCCAGAACGACGACGCAAACCGCGCCCTGATGGGTTCAAACATGCAGCGTCAGGCCGTTCCGCTTCTGTTTACGGAAGCGCCTGTCGTGGGAACCGGAATTGAGCATAAGGCTGCGGTTGACTCCGGCATCTGTGTGGTGGCGGAGAAGTCCGGAACCGTCATATATGCCGCTTCCAATGAGATCCGCATGGATAATGACGACGGGACAAAGAGCACGTACCATCTGACGAAATTCATGCGAAGCAACCAGAGCAACTGCTACAACCAGCGTCCGATCGTGACGAAGGGAATGCATGTGGAAGCCGGCGAAGTCATCGCCGACGGCCCCTCCACCTCCGGCGGTGAGCTCGCGCTCGGAAAAAATCCGCTGATCGGATTTATGGAGTGGGAAGGATATAACTATGAGGACGCCGTTCTGATCAGCGAGCGTCTTGTCCAGGACGATGTTTACACCTCGATTCACATCGAGGAGTATGAGGCGGAAGCGCGTGACACAAAGCTCGGACCGGAGGAGATCACGAAGGATGTTCCCGGTGTCGGCGAGGAAGCGCTGAAGGATCTCGATGACCGCGGAATTATCCGCATCGGTGCAGAGGTCCGCGCCGGAGATATTCTGGTCGGAAAGGTTACGCCGAAGGGAGAGACCGAACTGACGGCCGAGGAGCGGCTGCTGCGCGCGATCTTCGGCGAGAAGGCCCGTGAGGTCCGCGACACGTCCCTGAAGGTTCCGCACGGCGAGTACGGAATCGTGGTGGAAGCCCGCGTATTTACCCGCGCGAACGGGGATGAACTGTCGCCGGGCGTCAATCAGGCGGTCCGCATATACATTGCCCAGAAGAGAAAGATTTCGGTCGGAGACAAGATGGCCGGACGTCACGGAAACAAGGGTGTCGTCTCGCGTGTGCTTCCGGTCGAGGATATGCCGTTCCTGCCCAACGGCCGCCCGCTGGATATCGTTCTGAACCCCCTGGGCGTCCCGTCCCGGATGAACATCGGGCAGGTTCTGGAGATTCATCTGTCGCTCGCCGCGATGGCGCTCGGATTTAACGTGTCGACGCCTGTTTTCGACGGCGCAAACGAGGTGGATATTCAGGAGACGCTGGAACTGGCGAACTCCTATGTCAATGATACGTGGGAGGATTTTTCCGCCAAATACAAGGATCTGCTGCTCCCGGAGGTATACCAGTACCTCGACGAACACAGGGATCACCGCAAAGTGTGGAAGGGCGTCCCCATTACCAGTGACGGAAAAGTCCAGCTCCGCGACGGCCGCACCGGTCTTCCGTTCGACGGAAAGACGACGATCGGCCACATGCATTATCTGAAGCTGCATCATCTGGTAGACGATAAGATTCACGCCCGTTCTACCGGCCCTTACTCTCTCGTCACGCAGCAGCCGCTGGGCGGCAAGGCTCAGTTCGGCGGTCAGCGTTTCGGAGAAATGGAGGTATGGGCACTGGAGGCGTACGGCGCCGCCTACACGCTGCAGGAAATCCTGACCGTGAAGTCGGACGATGTCGTCGGCCGTGTGAAGACATATGAAGCCATCATCAAGGGAGAAAATATTCCGGAGCCCGGTATTCCGGAGTCCTTCAAGGTTCTTCTCAAGGAGCTGCAGTCTCTCGCTCTGGATGTGCGCGTTCTGAAGGAAGACGGCACGGAGGCGAAGCTCATGGAGTCCGTGGACTACGGAAACACGAGCCTGCGCTCCATTATCGAGGGAGACCGCTACAACCGCGACAGCGAGGAGCGTTCCTTCGGAAAATACGGGTTCACGAAACAGGAGTTCCAGAATGAGGAGCTTCAGAATGTCGAAGAGGATGAGAGTGCCGACGATGACGAGCAGGAACTCATCGATGAGCTCGAAGAGGACTACGATGACAGCGGCGATGGTGAATCCTGACCGGAAAGCTCGGCAGGATTCATGAATCGGATATATGGTGCCTTACGAAAGGGGTAATTAAATGCCGGAAGTCGTAAACAAAGAAGTTACCAATGATGCATTTACATTTGACGCAATCCGGATCGGCCTCGCATCGCCGGAAAAAATCCGCGAGTGGTCCCACGGCGAGGTCAAGAAGCCTGAAACGATCAACTACCGGACACTGAAGCCGGAAAAAGACGGCCTTTTCTGCGAACGCATTTTCGGACCGACGAAGGACTGGGAGTGCCACTGCGGAAAATATAAGAAAATCCGCTACAAGGGAGTCATCTGTGACCGCTGCGGCGTTGAAGTCACAAAATCTTCCGTTCGCCGTGAGCGTATGGGCCACATCGAACTGGCCGCCCCGGTTTCTCATATCTGGTATTTCAAAGGCATTCCCTCCAGAATGGGACTTATCCTCGATCTCTCCCCGCGTCTTCTGGAGCGGGTGCTGTATTTCGCGAGCTACATTGTTCTGGATCCCGGCGACACACGCCTGATGTACAAGCAGGTGCTGGGCGAGGGCGAATACAATGAGGCCAGAAAACAGTATGGCAACGCTTTTCGCGCCGGAATGGGAGCGGAAGCGGTCAAGGAGCTTCTCCAGGCGGTGGATCTGGAGAAGGAATTTGAGGAGCTGAGCAAGGGCCTCGAGGAGTCGAGCGGGCAGAAGCGCGCCCGGATCATCAAGAGACTGGAGGTTGTGGAGGCTTTCCGCGAGTCCGGCAATAAACCGGAGTGGATGATTCTCGACTGCATCCCGGTCATTCCGCCGGATCTGCGTCCGATGGTTCAGCTGGACGGCGGACGTTTTGCGACGTCGGATCTGAATGATCTGTACCGGAGAATTATCAACCGGAACAATCGTCTGAAGAGACTGCTCGACCTGGGTGCACCGGATATCATCATCCGCAATGAGAAGCGTATGCTTCAGGAGGCGGTGGATGCCCTGATCGACAACGGACGCCGCGGCAGGCCGGTCACCGGTCCCGGAAACCGCGCCCTGAAGTCCCTTTCCGATATGCTGAAAGGAAAATCCGGCCGTTTTCGTCAGAATCTTCTCGGAAAACGAGTCGACTACTCCGGCCGTTCCGTTATCGTCGTCGGTCCGGAGCTGAAGATTTACCAGTGCGGGCTCCCCAAGGAAATGGCGATCGAGCTGTTCAAGCCCTTCGTTATGAAGGAGCTGGTGGAGAACAAGACCGCGCACAATATCAAAAACGCGAAAAAGATGGTGGAGCGTCTGCAGCCGGAGGTCTGGGATGTTCTGGAGGATGTCATTAAAGAGCATCCGGTTATGCTGAACCGCGCGCCCACCTTGCACCGTCTGGGTATTCAGGCGTTTGAGCCGATCCTGGTCGAGGGCAAGGCGATCAAGCTGCATCCGCTTGCCTGCACCGCTTTCAATGCAGATTTTGACGGAGATCAGATGGCCGTTCACCTTCCGCTCTCGGTTGAGGCGCAGGCGGAGTGCCGTTTCATGCTTCTCTCGCCGAACAACCTGCTGAAGCCTTCTGACGGAGGCCCGGTTACTGTGCCGACGCAGGATATGGTCCTGGGTATTTATTACATTACCCAGAAGAGAAAGGGCGAGCCGGGAGAAGGCACTTTCTACAAGGATATGAATGAGGCGATTCTCGCCCATGAAAACGGTTATATCACGCTGCACACCGAGATCAAGGTTCGCCGTTCCGGCAAGGATCAGGAGGGCAATCCGATTTCCGCGATCGTCACCACGACGCTGGGACGGCTGCTGTTCAATGAAATCCTGCCTCAGGATCTCGGCTATGTGGACCGCTCGGTTCCGGGCAATGAGCTGCTGCCGGAAATCGATTTCATGGTCAAGAAGGGCGACCTGAAAGGAATCATTCAGAACCTGATCGATATTCACGGGGCGACGAAAACGGCAGAGGTTCTCGATGACATCAAAGCCATCGGTTACAAGTATTCGACCCTGTCCGGCATCACCGTTTCGATTTCGGATATGACGGTTCCGGAGATCAAGAAACAGCTGATCACCGAGACCGAGGAGACGGTCGATCAGATCACCAGGAACTACAAACGCGGATTCATTACCGATGAAGAGCGCTATAAAGAGGTTATCACGACCTGGAAGGAGACCGACGAAAAGCTGACGAAGGCGCTTCTGGGCGGACTGGACCAGTACAACAACATCTTCATGATGGCGGATTCCGGAGCGCGAGGCTCCGATAAACAGATCAAACAGCTCGCGGGCATGCGGGGACTGATGGCGGATACGACCGGACATACGATCGAGCTGCCGATCAAGTCGAATTTCCGTGAGGGACTGGACGTTCTGGAATATTTCATGTCGGCGCACGGAGCCCGGAAAGGACTTTCCGATACGGCTCTGCGTACGGCCGATTCCGGTTACCTGACGAGACGGATGGTTGATGTATCTCAGGAGCTCATCATCAATGAGCGCGACTGCGCCGAGGGACTCGATGAGATCCCCGGCATCTACGTCTCACGTTTCGCGGATGGAAAAGAAGAGATCGAGAGCCTGCAGGAACGTCTGACCGGACGTTTCTCCTGTGAGGAGATCAAAGACGCGCAGGGCAATGTCATTGTCCGCCCGAACCAGATGATCAATTCCCGCCGCGCGGCGAAAATCGTCTCGGACGGCGTCGACGCGGAAGGAAATCCGATCACGAAGGTCAAAATCCGGAGTATCCTTACCTGCCGCTCCCATCAGGGAATCTGCGCGAAATGCTACGGCGCGAACATGGCGAACGGCGAGGTCGTTCAGGTCGGTGAGGCGGTCGGAATCATTGCCGCTCAGTCGATCGGCGAGCCCGGTACGCAGCTGACCATGAGAACTTTCCACACCGGCGGCGTGGCCGGAGGCGATATCACACAGGGTCTTCCCCGTGTCGAGGAGCTGTTCGAGGCGCGTAAGCCGAAGGGTCTTGCGATCATCACGGAGATCAAGGGTGTCGCGACCATCAAAGATACGAAGAAAAAGCGCGAGATCATCGTGACGGATGACGAGTCCGGAAATTCCAAGACGTATCTGATTCCGTACGGAGCGCGCATCAAGGTCGAGGACGGTCAGACACTGGAAGCCGGCGACGAGCTGACCGAAGGATCCGTAAATCCGCATGATATCCTCCGGATCAAGGGTGTCGGGGCCGTTCAGGATTACATCCTGCGCGAGGTTCAGCGAGTTTACCGTCTGCAGGGCGTGGATATCTGCGACAAGCACATCGAGGTCATCGTCCGCCAGATGCTGAAGAAGATGCGTGTGGAAGAAGCCGGTGATACCGGTCTGCTTCCGGGCGCCATGATGGATTATCTCGATTTTGAGGACACGAATAAGAAGGCGGAAGCGGAGGGCAAACGTCCGGCAACCGGAAAACGTGAACTGCTCGGAATTACCAAGGCTTCACTGGCGACGGATTCCTTCCTTTCCGCGGCTTCCTTCCAGGAGACGACCCGTGTTCTGACCGACGCCGCGATCAAGGGAAAGGTCGATAATCTGGTCGGTCTGAAAGAGAATGTCATCATCGGAAAACTGATTCCTGCCGGTACCGGCATGAAGGAATACCGGAACCTGAAGCTCGACACGGATGGCCGTATGATTTCCCGCGCGGAACAGTATGCGGATGTCTCCGGGGAGCTTCATGAGGCTCCGGCGCAGCCCGAAAACGAAGATGGCGAGGAGCTTTCGTTTGAGGAAGAAGAGCTGACCGATGAGGAGACGTCCCCGGAAGAAACGCTGACCGACGAAGACGAAGAGATCTCCGATGACGAGATGGACGAGGAGCTGACGGACGAGGGAGACTCCGAGGAAGAATTCGAGGATGAGGAGGACTCCGAGGAAGAATTCGAGGATGAGGAGGACTCCGACGAGGAGCTGTCCGACGAAGAGGATTCGGATGAAGACGGCGAAGAGACGGAAGATGAGGATTCTGAAGAATAATCCTTTGTCCGGAAGAATATTCCGATGGTTTTTAAGAGGGCTGCTGCACAGGCTGTGCGGCAGCCCTCTTTTCGGCGCGGCAGATACGAAAACCATCGGTTGAAGAAATCCCCGGCACAGCGTAAAATAAATGCAGACGGGAGGGATCCGACGGAATAATCCGCCCGCGAATTCACAGAATCTGCCGGAAATGAGCTGAGAGAATGGCCGAGGAACTGGTGTATGGGGAAGTATGATAATCAAGAGGGGGAGTATCCGAGAAAAGACGATTCTCAGAAGAACCGATTCAGACCGTATCTGAAAACAGCACTGATTGTGCTGGTTTTCGCCGGACTGACAGCGCTGATCTGGACGATACTGAATCCTTTTTTGCAGAAGGCACAGAAGAATCAGCTGGAACAGGTGGAGTCCAGTTCGGCAGAGGCATCGACTTTTGAACCGGAAGCGTCGGACGGATCCGGAAATGCCGGCCGCGTGAAGATTCCCGAGAATATGAGCGTGAAATTTGAGACGCCCGGCTGGCAGTGTGATGAGAATGGCTGGTGGTATGCATGCGACGATCTCACGTGCTACATAAATGGCTGGATTGAGATTCAAAACAAGCGCTATCACATCAATTCCCGCGGCTACATGGATACCGGATGGACCGCGATCGGCGGGAAAGGATACTTTTTTGAGGCAGACGGCACCTGCAATGAAAATGCGGACAATTCGAAGCTGCTGGCGCTGACATTTGATGACGGACCGTGCAAATACACGAACGAACTTCTGGATACGCTGAAGTCTCACAATGTAAAAGCCACGTTTTTCATGCTGGGTACCCAGCTTGAGGAGTACGGCGCCCAGACGGTTCCGCGCATGGTGAGTCAGAACTGCGAGCTGGGAAATCATTCCTATGACCACAGCTATATGAGCAAGATGTCGACGGCGGAATGCGTGGAGCAGTTCCAGAAGACGGATGAACTGATTGCGGGATATTCCGGAGGGGCAGAATCCGAAGTCGTTCGGTTCCCCTACGGAAGTTTTACCTCGGAACAGAAGCAGCAGGTGGGCAAGCCGAACATTTACTGGGATCTGGACTGCACTTCCCTGCAATCCTCCGATGTTTCCGCCTATGCCGCGAATATCGAAAAAAAGGTGACCGGCGGGAATATTATCCTCATGAACGAGGGAAGCGAGGTCACGCCTCAGGTAGTCGATACGCTGATCTCCGATCTGACCGGAAACGGGTACCAGTTTGTGACGGTCGAAGAGCTCGCCGCGGCACATGGCTATAAGCTGGAAAACGGCGTCACCTATTACGGGTTCAGCGAAGATGACATAGCAGCCGGGAGAGTAACCGACCAGGAGGAGTAAATACAGACCGCTCATACAAAAGCCGCATGCTTTGCCAAAAAGCATGCGGCTGATTCTGTCTTATGATTTGGCGGCGGCGCGCATTGCTTCGCGCTTGCGCAGACGCGAGTCAAGCTGACGCTTGCGCAGACGCAGGCTTTTCGGCGTCACCTCCACGAGCTCGTCGCTGTCGATGAATTCGATCGCCTCGTCGAGGGAGAGGATTTTCGGCGGAGTCAGCGTCAGTGCCTCGTCGGCGGAGGAAGACCGGGTGTTTGTCAGATGTTTTGTCTTGCAGACATTCAGCTCGATATCCTCGGGCTTTCCGCTCTGTCCGACGATCATTCCTCCGTACACGCGAGTGCCCGGTTCAATGAAAAGCGTTCCGCGCTGCTGTGCCTGGAACAGTCCGTAGGCAACGGCGACTCCCGCCTCGAACGCGATCAGAGAGCCCTGCTTGCGGTAAACAATGTCACCTTTGTAAGGAGCGTAGCCGTCAAACATGGTGTTCATGATGCCGGTTCCCTTCGTCATGGTGAGGAACATACTGCGGAATCCGATCAGCCCGCGGGAGGGAATGGAAAACTCGAGACGGGTCGTGCCGTCGCTCGCGGTGCTCATCCCCTGCAGTTCGCCCTTGCGCTCGGAAAGGCGCTGGATGACAGCGCCGGAAAATTCTTCCGCCACGTCGACGTAAGCGATCTCCATCGGCTCGAGCAGTTTTCCGCGCTCGTCATGCTTGTAGATAACTTCGGCGCGGCTGACGGCGAATTCATATCCCTCGCGGCGCATACTCTCGATCAGGACGGAGAGATGAAGCTCACCGCGGCCGGAGACCTTAAAGCAGTCGGGCGAATCCGTCTCCTCGACACGAAGACTTACATCCGTGTTGAGCTCCCGGAACAGGCGGTCGCGGATGTGACGGGAAGTGACATAGGTACCTTCCTGACCGGCGAACGGAGAGTCATTGACCAGAAAATTCATGGAAATCGTCGGCTCGGATATTTTCTGGAACGGGATCGGGTCCGGATTGGACGGGTCGCACAGCGTATCTCCGATGTGCAGATCCGAGATACCGGAGATGGCGACGATGGATCCGACCGTGGCGCTCTCAACCGGAATCCGTTCCAGCCCGTCAAACTCATAGAGCTTGCTGATTTTGACCTTTTCCCGGCGGCTCGGATCGTGGTGATTCATCAGAAGAACCTCCTGATTGACCGAGATCGTTCCATTGTCGATCTTTCCGATTCCGATGCGGCCGACGTATTCATTGTAATCGATGGTGCTGATCAGCACCTGTGTCCCGATTTCCGGATCGCCCTCCGGAGCGGGAATTTCGCTCAGGATCGCCTCGAACAGAGGCGTCATGTCCCTGCCTTTTTCGTCCGGGTCCGTGGTGCAGTAGCCGTCGCGGGCGGAGGCATAGAGGAACGGGGCGTCCAGCTGTTCATCGGACGCGCCGAGATCCATCATCAGTTCGAGCACCTCGTCCACGACTTCCTCCGGGCGGGCGTTCGGACGGTCAATCTTGTTGATGCAGACGATGACCTTCAGGTCGAGGTCCAGCGCCTTCTGCAGAACGAAGCGGGTCTGCGGCATCGGCCCCTCGAACGCGTCAACCAGAAGGATTACGCCGTTTACCATCTTCAGAACACGCTCCACCTCGCCGCCGAAATCGGCGTGACCGGGAGTGTCAATGATGTTGATTTTGACACCATGATAGGTGACGGCTGTATTTTTCGAAAGGATCGTGATTCCGCGTTCCCTTTCGATATCGCCGGAATCCATTACGCGCTCCTGTACCTGCTGATTGGCGCGGAATACGCCGCTCTGGCGGAGAAGCTGATCAACCAGTGTGGTTTTGCCGTGATCTACGTGAGCGATGATCGCTACATTTCTCACATCTTCCCTAATCATGTAAACCGGATCCTTTCTTTAAAATTTCGAATGATTCGAGGACAATTCAGAGCGCGCGGACGAAAAACACCGGCGCAGTTCGAACAGTATGGGATTATACCACTTGGCGGTTTTCTTGACAATAGAAATGCGTCATGATATATTTTGCGTATATAAGCCTGCTAAATAAAAGTCAAGGGAAAACAAAGGGAAATTAGATAAATTCGGAAGGTATTTAATGGCACAAGTATTCCAGCCGTCTTCATTCAGACGGCCTGAGAAGTCATTT